>DATBYA010000184.1:0-35678 GCA_036514015.1 Candidatus Sulfotelmatobacter sp. | reverse complement strand
ATGCAGCAAGAGAACACTAGCAAGGCGGTTGCAGACCGTCTTGGGAAAAACGCCGTTATCTTATTTCCAGGAACTTCGTGTCGAACGCGCCGTGCATCTTCTGAAAACGACGCAGGAAGGTGTGGAGGAAATTGCTGCGCGCGTCGGATACTCGGATGGCGTAACTCTCCGGTTACTGCTGCGGCGCCATCTCGGACACGGCGTTAAGGAAATCAGACGCCGCACTGGAGGGCATTTCAACTGATGAATGAACAGCTCATCATGCTTGGTCCCGGAAGGGACTCATCCTCCCAGTTCGGGCGAGATATGCAACTCGATCTCGCCTTGCAATCTAGCTCACGCGGACATGCCTACGCACCTGGATGGATCTCAGGCGGCGGTTTCCGCGCCCAGCATCACACGACAGATTGACCGACACGCAATTCCACGCGGCCTGTCTTCAGAGAAGATGGGCTCGAGCACTCGAATGTCTCCGGCGAACTAACGGTGCTGAATATCTTCGGGCGATCGCTTCAGGTCCAGCGGATTGACCTTCACGCGCCACTCCACGGGGACAGTCGCGGGCGGATAGCACACCTTATCGTCGCACGCTTGGTAAGCGAGTTCACCGGTAATCACGACCACCCTGTCAGCTGCCACTAGAGATCGGACAACCTCCCGCGTCGTCGATTCTTTTACCGTTGCATCCTGAGATATTCGGAATTTGCCTTCAAAGACGGGGACATGCTCTTGGATCGCTTCCAAGTAAAGCACTCTCGGACTCGGGTAGGTTACCGGCCTAAACTCGACACCGGAGGCCGGATTTAGCCTTAGCTCGATCGGCCGATAGCCCTGCACTCCCGGTGCATAGACATGAACCCCTTTGGGAAGCTCGATCTCGGCCGCTAGGCTTATCCGGTTGCCGGAGATTACCTCGCTGTCTGATTGCTCCAGAGTAAGCTTCACGTGCGGCGCATCGACGGTCTTCGTTACTTCGTCACTGAGTTCCGGAAACAGTTTGCCGACAACATTGTTAGCCGTAAACCGTTCGGTGTCCTTTTCCTGGAAATATTTCTCGCGGATAATACCGTTTGCATCCAGATAGAAAAAACCGGGATGCGCCATTCCTTTGTCTTTTCCGGCCGCTTCGACGTTCAACACCTTGAACTCTAGAATAATCTCCGAATTCGGGTCGGCCAAAAGCGGGAAATCAATGTTGTGTCGCCGGGCGAAGTCCTTCAGGATTGCGTCGCTGTCGTAGCTTATGGCGGCGATTCCGACGCCGGACTCGGCAAATCTCTGTTTGGCGCTTTGCAGCTGAACCAGCTGCGCTTTGCAAAAGGGTCACCAATCGGCAGATCGAAAGAACAGAAGAACAGTTCCCTTCGGTCCGCGCAACGTCTCGCTTGACCCCTCCCGACCAAACTGGTCGCGAAAGGTAAACGCCGGCGCTTGCTGTCCGATCTCTAATCCAACCACGGGGCGCGCTGCCTGCTGTCGGCCGTCGACGGAATAGAGCAGGGCAAGAAACAACGACACGATGACGCTCACTCTCATTTTTCCCCTCAAATCGGCTATGACCCAAAGGTCCCGTTCAATGAGGCACGAACAACAGCCGCGCGAAATGGGAGCCTCGTTAATTTGATAGCGAAGCTGACCCGACTCCCAATACCACTCCCGCGGCCGGCTCTTGCAGAATGGCAACGATCCTCAAGTTCTTGGTGTTTCCGCCATTGAAATTGAGCGTTACTTCCTGTGAAAATTTGCCTGTGCTGTCCAGTTTTCCCACGGGCACAAGCGAACGCACGACGGCGACGTGTTTGAGCGTCCTTCCTGCATTCTCCCCCCGGGTTACAGTCGATACGTCGCTATCGTCGGCGATGGCCACGAATATCTCCGCACCTGCTGACGACCTCGTGGGGAGTGAAGCACCGGCCTCCACCCGAACGACAATCCGGTGAGAACCTTCGAAATGAAGCCATGACAGATGTATTGGCGTCTTGTCGATGCGGCCCTCGCTTTCAATCGCGCGCAGGGCTCCGCTCTCATCGCTCCCGACCAACTGCACTCGCCCGTCCACCACCATTTGTGGCGTGTAAACGCTGTCTAATCCAAACTGACGGCCATAAGCGCCTTGTCGCACACTGTACTCGTGTGAAGAGTACGGGTCTCTCCAGCCCAAGCTGTTCCAATAATCGACGTGTTCGCTGAGAGCAATTACTTCGGCGCCGCTTATCGCTTGCGCCCGATCCAATCTTTCCAACAGCGCATCAGCAGGCGGGCAGTCCGAGCATCCTTCCGACGTAAATAACTCAACCAGTACAGGGACGCGAGCTTCCGGGCCCATCTCACGATCCTTTCCCTTAGCTTCCCCCAATCGCGGCATTAATAACACCCCGCACATCAGCAGCCCGAGAAGCGCAGGTACGGCGAACCTGAGCGTTTTCACAGTTTCTCCTCCATAGCGGAATTCCGAGAAAATTCCGCCACACCCTAGTGAGATGAAGCTTCCGTTGCAAGGTTACAAAGTTTCCTGTTCAGACCCCGAATCGCGGTTGCTAGACGACTCGCGAGTGCCCCGCTCCAACAGCTTGTTTACTTTTGACGGGCTCGAGTTTGTACGGCCTAGCGACGCTCGCTTCCGAATGTCGTTCGCCACGCGCTGACCCGTTTCGATTCGGTGTGATAACATCTTTGGTTCAACCATTCCGCATCTGCGCTCTGCGGACGCCCGGTAATTGCCATGGACGACTTACTCGCGATCAATACCGCCAAGAGCAATTTCCGAGATGCCTTCAACGACGGTGATGTGGACCGTATTTTGGCAATAGCGGACCTCGACCTCGTGAGCTTCTCCGAAGGTCAGCCCAGCGAATTCGGGCGGCCCGGACTGGATGCACTGAAGACGCGCTTGCACCGTTTGTTCACCCGATTTACAGCAAAGTTCGTGGTGATTGAAGTGGAAATCCGAGTCGAAGGCCCGGTGGCTCACGCGTACGGCTGGCACGAATTGACGCTCACGCCGAAACAAGGAAGCGACCCGGTTCGTCATCGATTCCGCTTCATGGAGGTCTGGCGCAAGACTCCGGAGGGAAGTTGGAAGTTGTGGATGTATATCGACAACCAAGATGTCGCCGACGGGACTTAGAATCGCTGCGACCTTACCCGATGTGCGCGACTATCGCGAAGCATGAATCTTCTTGTATAATCGCGCGCTAAATCCCTCCGGCATCGGGAAGGTTCTTCCGTCACCGACCAGCTGTACGACATTCCGTGTTCCATCCAGCACCGCCGAGCAGTGAGCGCAGGCTTCGAAGTGCGCCCGCATCCGCTCGCGGAGTTCAGCTGAGATCTCGCCATCCAGGTAGTTCGAAATCTCCCGCCAGACTTCGACGCAACTGATCTCAATGATGCTCATTGCATCCTTCCCCTTTTACGATCCATGCCATTACCGATTTTCTGTTCTCCATTTGCCGTCCATCCCCGGAGAAAGCAAATCTCGAAGGATCAACCTGCCACGGTGTAGACGGGTTTTCACGCTCCCTTCCGGAATTCCGAGAATAAGTGCAGCCTCCTTGATGCTGAGATTCTCGACGTCCCTTAAGACGACGACGTCCCTGTAACGAGGACTGAGAG
The DNA here is from genome assembly GCA_036514015.1 of Candidatus Sulfotelmatobacter sp. Classification (GTDB taxonomy): domain Bacteria; phylum Acidobacteriota; class Terriglobia; order Terriglobales; family Acidobacteriaceae; genus Sulfotelmatobacter. Next base: position 32,063 of record DATBYA010000184.1, on the reverse strand, counting down.
AACTAATTGCGTTTTCGAGCGCCCGCCGTGCTTCGTCAGTTTCCAGCACCTCCGAAGGGATCGGCCGCCAGTCCGCGAAGTCTCTCGGCCAGTAGTCCCCTTCGGCGTCCTGCTGCTGTGTATCGATCGACTCATACAGATGGGGCCGGTCTTTTCGTAGCTTCATGCGGGCTTCGTTATAAGTGATTTGCACGAGCCAGGTACTGAACTTCGATTCGCTGCGGAAACTCGAAAGGTGTGCGAATGCCTTGAACACGGCCTCCTGAGAAACCTCCTCAGCATCTTGCGGGTTTCTTAATATCGAAATCGCCGTCGCGTAGACCAAGCGTTCATAAGGGCGGACGAGCTCCTCAAATGCCTGCGGCTCTCCCCCGCACACGCGCTTGATCAGCTGCGCCTCTTTCGAACTCAGTTCAGGCTCGGTCACATCCATCGATTAAGAACCACAAAAATCCTTCAGTCCCGAAACCGCCCATATCCGTAACGCCGAGATCCGCTGCAGAATTGAAGCGAAACTCACTGCGCGGGCCCCTGGCTTTGTTCCGAAACATCCAACCGCTACCGCGTCGCGACTGTGGGGTAGATTCAACTTTTCGGGGAAAGTTACACTACGAGTCCAAATCCGCGAGTAGCCTTCCATCCAATGATACGAGTTGGCTGCCAATTCCCTCATTTCGCGATGGACGACGGTGTCAAGGTTTTGAACTCTTCGCCGCACCGGTCAGAGTCATCCGAGAATGATGGGTAGCAACACACCCATCCCTAGCGCGAAAATCCAAAGCGCCGGAGCTGGCGTCCCGACCGGACGAATACGACGGATTTCATAAGCTGCCATTCGTGGACTTAACAGTAATTTGTGTCGGTGGCGGCACTCCAGCGAGAGGAACACAAACGCCGTTGTAGCTCCGAATATCAAATGCCCCATAAGAGACGGAAGCAGCGCAGAGACAGCGCTCGCGCGCCAGTCGGTCTCACCTGTGAGCAAAAGTGGGAGTAGCGTTATGGGTCCGAGATACCACCAGATCAAGCCGAACAGCCAACCCCACATTACGCCAAGTCCGAGGCTCGGAGACTCGCGCCGAAATAAGAGCCCGAACGTCATCCCCACGATCATGCTCACCACAAGATGGATCATTAGTGCCCGCACGATTGTGAGGGGGGTATCGAGACCCGCGATTTGAGGCAGTATCCCGGTAGCAAACATGACTGGGCTCGAAACGATTCCGCCCGCGAAACCAGCCAGAGCACCCCAGCCAAGCGAGCGTAACACCAGCAATCCCGGCCCCCCGGGCTCCCGATTCAAGGGATCGGACTCAATGAATAACTTCACCCAAAGCCGATCAATCGTCGCGTACGCGATCCCAAGGACAAGGCCGTAAAGTATATGTCCGACCAGCGACCCGAAAACTTCGTTTCCACGGTCGGCCGACCAGTCGAGCGACATCCTGGAAGCCAGCGGAAAGATCGTAAGCGGCCCCAGAAACCACCAGAAGATGCCAAAGCCCAGGCCCCAGCCCATCGACGATCCGTAGCCACGCACGTCCCACTGAAATAACAGACCGAAGCTGGAACCGATCAGCATCGCGACCGCAAACTGAAGCGTCGTATTCGCGAACCGCGAATTGAATTCTCCCAGCCCCGCAATCAAAGGAAAGAAATCTCCGACAGAAGACCAGTGACCAAAAATCATGCCACCCAGCACTCCGGCAAATCCTCCGACGACCAGGGCACGGCCCAAGTGGAATGGCACTCGGCCGGTCGTCTTTTGCAGACCCCCGCGAATTCCCAACACCAGGCCCACCGGCATTCCGAGGCAAAGAAGATATGCCACAAGCTCCGGAAAACGACTACGCGCATCGCTGATGCGCGCCATCGAGTGGCCTGCATGTGTAAACAGTGGCATCAATCCCGCTGGAAAAACGATCCATAGAAGCAAAGCGCATGAGATCCCCCAAATCAATCCAGCGCCCCCACTGCTGGCCCTCCTTGCAAACAGGAGGCCGAAAACGAGCCCGAACAATCCTCCGAGCAGCAGCCCCTGAATGAGAGACGTAGCGAGAAGTAAACTTCCGAGCATGCCGCCCAGTCCACCGACAGCAAGAGCGGTCCCAAGTTCCCGTTTTCTGGAACTACCGGCACCTCTCTGTGCGGCATTCTGGAGTGACAACTTGCCTTCAACCATCAATACTCCTCACCGCAAGTCGATCGTCTGCACAATATCGCGCGGAAAAAAAAGTTCGATTGTCCAATCCACCAGAACTCGTATCTTCCTTTCGAGCCCTGGCAACTTCGAGAGATATATGCCCCGCCACAACAGCCAAGCGAATAACCCGGAAAACCGAAGCGACTTTCGCAGAAGTGGCACTTTCAGTTCGGCACATGCGGTCTGATGGCCTATCACGCACAGTGCCCCCAGCGATTCGAAATGGAACCGTTCTTTGGGACGGTTCTCCAAATGAGCCCGAATGTTCCTGGCGAGAACTTCAGCCTCGCGCCGAGCAAATTGTGCGGTCGGAGGACAGGACTTTCCCGACACTGAATCGACCACCGCCGCACAATCTCCGAGCGCCCACAACTGCGCATGGCCTGCCAGATTGAGCGAATCGTCGACCACGATCGTTCCCCGCTTATCCTTTTCGAGCGGCAGTGATTTCAATAGCGGATGGGGTGCTGTTCCCGCAGTCCAAATCAGAGTGTGGCAGGGGATTTCGCCATCGCTGAGTGTAACGACGCCCGGCTGCACGTCGGTTACCCGCGTGTTCATCCGAAATTTGACGCCTCGTACTTCCATCTGCAGCCGCGCGAAATTCCCGAGCGATTCACTCAGTTCGGGGAGGATTCGATGGCCGGAATGGACCAGGACAACGCTCAACTCCTCACTCAATAGATTTGGATAGTCCGCAAGGATGCCGTGCGCGAAATCATTGATCGAGCCGGCAAGCTCAACTCCCGCAAACCCTCCGCCTGCAATCACAAACGTCAATAGAGGCACTCGAATGGAATGCTCCCTCTCGTGATCGGCACGCTCGAACACGTCAATGACCTGGTTTCGAATTCGTATCGCATCAACCAAGCTTTTGAAATTGAATGCGAATTTCTCAACATTCAACATCCCGAAGTGATTCGAGACCGAACCCAACGCAAATACCAGATGATCGAACGGGACGGAACGCTGGTTTTCGACTCCTGATTCAGATCCACTAGCTATCAAAACGTTGCGTGCTTCTAGATCGACCCCGATCGCCAAACCGCGAATAAACTGCGTTTGTGGAAGGCTGCTGCGCAACGGTGTGCTGATGTGACTGGGTTCGAGGCTGCTTCCCGCGACTTCTGCCAGCATCGGTGTGAACAGCAGTGCGTTCGTGTCGCTTACAAGCGTTACTCGAACCAAGGGAATCGCTTGGAGTTCTTTCTCCAAGCACTCCGCCGTGCGCATTCCAGCAAAGCCGCCTCCGAGGATCACGATTTGTTTCTCGTTCCGGGACGTTGACGGCGACGCGTCCGCCCTCTCCGGTTCGAGTGTGCTCTCTGCGATATCGGTCAATCCCTGAATGAACAGCCCCAGAAATGCCCCGTAAGATACCCACGCAATCAGAGCCGGCAAATGCATTCGCATCTCCCCGGAGGTCCACTGCGGCATCTGTCTGGAAAGGAGCGGGATTCCGATAATGCTGATCAGGCCCCAGAGAGGTATCCCCAGTGCGGCTCCCGTCATCAAGTTATCGACGTACGCGCCACCCGTAGGATCGAGCCCAACCGAAAAGAGGGCTCCGATTACTATGCCAAACAGAAAGTTCAGGAATCGATGGTCGGGAACCGTGAGGAGCATTACGCTGGCCGCTCCTCCCGCGACCATCCCAACCAAGCTTCTCCTGAAAAGATTCATCGAATATTTTCGCTCGCGATTATCGATCGCTCTATGACGCGGCCGGATTTGCGTTCACCGGGTACTTCTTCCGAATGACCTTATCCAATACCCTGTCCAGTGCCAGCTTGCCCGGGCCAAATAGGAGGATCAGCATTGCCACAAAATGAAAAATGAACGGATCGGCGTTATAGAATTTGCTCGGATCGGAAAAGAATGACAAAAGCGCCTCGCGATCTGCCGTCCAGAACGCCACAGACATATCGATCACGAGGCCCAGTGCCGCGATCCGCGAAAGAAGGCCAAGTGCCAGCAGAATTCCACACAGGAATTCAAACGTCGAAACAAACACTGCAGTCGCTCCTGGTGCCGGCAATCCGAGGCTCGCGAAAAATTCCACTACGTGCGGAAGGTTGTGCAATTTGCCCCACCCGTTCTGACTAATTTGCCATCCCCAATACCATCGCACTGCCAAAAGAAACGGAGATTGCAGGCTCGAAACCGCTGTCGCGAATTTGTCGTACAGTCGCAGCACTTGTCTTTCGGCAGCGTCGTTCATAGGCTAGTGACCTCATTCGGCTGACCGCAGATGCGGTCGGCGTTTTCCTTTTGAACGTTTTTCCGCGGCGCAAAACCAGCCAAGCGCCGCCCAGTTGTAAAACCATTCTTCAATTGCAGTCGTTGGCTCAAAGCCGCCACGGGTCCCGTCCAGCGCGAATGTCAGTGCGTCGCTTAAGGACTTCCCACCAGCCAGCGCCGAGAGGACGGCGAATTGACTCCGATCGAGCCGGCGAAAATAGACTTCATCGTCCACGCGATGCACGGCGAGAAAGATGGGAGTGGGCTTCAACTGTGCAACTCTCGTTGCGTGCCTGCGTTTTTTGCGCTCGGCGACTCCGTTACTTGCCGCGGCGGAGGGGTCTACGTCCTTGCGAACCGCGAGAAGCAATTCATCCACCGGATAACCCAGTGCGAGCAGGCTCATACAAGGCTGCAGACGGAGACGCAGGGCGGAAGGATTTCTACCCGCAAGATCTCCGATCTCGAGGGCCGGTTCTTTTTTGCCGTCGAAGGCCTCAATCTCCATCCATTCCAGCCGAGCCATGTCCAGAGCCAGCCCCTGCCGAGAGCCTCCCCAGGCTGGATGCTTTTCCAGCCATCCGACCAACCGTGCGCCTAGATTGCGTAACGTGAACGACTGCGATGGCCGGTCGGCCAGATATGCCTTCGCCATGGCATCGAACCGGCGCCTACCCAAGACCGCCTCTAATCCGGGAAAATCCTCGGCCAAAGCGGACAGCACACGGAACCAATACTGACGGTTGTAGATCTCGAGTCGCTCGAAGGCAGCGAGCCGGGGATTGGGCTTGATGATTTGGGATGAAACACGTCGTAAGGAGCGGCCGTCAGGCGCAACCTGGCGCATACGTTCGGACTCAGTTAGCGGAGTCATTACTGCGCGAACCATCTTGCGTTGAAGCGTCAGTAGCTTCATACGGAGGCAGCGAGCGAAGCGGTCGCCAAGTGGCGGTTGGCCTTCAGGGCTTCATCACGCACTTCATCAAACGAGGGAATGTTGTCGTCCCATTCCAGAAGCGTGGCCGTGAGTCCGGCGCGTTCAATGGCGCGCGCGTACAGTTTCCATACGGGATCAATCACGGGGTGATCGTGAGTGTCCAGAATGTATTTCCGATACTTCGAATGTCCGGCGATATGAATTTGCGCCACGCGCTCGGCGGGAACACTGTTCACGTAGGTGAACGGATCGAAACCATGATTCTGCGATGACACGTAAATGTTGTTCACGTCCAGAAGGATGCCGCAATCGGCGCGCTCGACCACTTCATTGAGGAACTCCCACTCGGTCATTTCGGAGACGTGAAACTCTGCATAGCTGCTCACGTTTTCGACCGCCACCGGGATTTCCAGGAAGTCCCGGACTTCGCGGATCTTTCGCGCAGTGATTCGAGCTGCCTCGAAGGTGTAGGGCATTGGTAGCAGGTCATGCGTATAGCGGCCATCAACGCTGCCCCAGCAAAGATGATCTGAGAGCCACGGCGCGTTCGTGCGCCGGGTGAGAGTTTTCAGGCGACGCAGATGCTCACGATCAGCTCGCTGCGCCGATCCGAAATACATCGAAACTCCGTGCTGCACGACTTTGTACTGCTCCAGGATTTGGTCGAGAATCCGCAGCGGGCGTCCGCCATCAATCATGAAATTCTCGGAGATGATTTCAAACCAGTCCACGACCGGCTTCTGGCTCACAATGTGATCGTAGTGCGAAGCGCGCAATCCGATCCCTATTCCGTAGTCAGTAAAATTGTTGTATGCGTTGGGAGGCATGTCCGGCACACCCTCTCCAGGGCGGGCAGACCCTGTTCAGCCGCCCCGGAGGAGTTCGGTGTAGGTCGACCTTACTTGGGGGACGAGTCGTCAGCCGGCGGCTTTGAACCGTCGGTGGCGCAACCGCCCTTGCCCTTGCACGAGTTTTTGCCCTTGCAGCCATTGTCGCTTGCCTTGCAACCGCCCTTGCCTTTACAGGAGTTCTGGCCCTTGCAAGCGTGCTTTTCCTTCACAGTCTTGCCGGAGTCCTGCCCTTGATCCTGTCCGAGAAGCGACGCGCGCACCCCGGAAAGAGTGTTCGATGCCTGAATCGTCCCGGCGGTACCTGCAAGCAAGCCTGCAAGTGCGGCGCCTGCCACTAAGGCCTTCTTTGACTTTGTCATTTTTCTGAATTTCCTCCCGTTCGAAAGTTATTGTCTACAACACCTTTTCGGGCTGAGTTTGAACCTTAAAGAGGGCAGAAGGCTGCATCGGCTCCACCTTCCCAGGTCGAAGTTCGTTCTTCGCGCGGACGACGTGGGCTCAATCACGAGACGGACTGAACTTCGTGCGGTGTGATTCAAGATTTCCGGAAAGGTTTCACAGTCGAGAAATTTCTTCCGTCCATCCGTCCCGCCGCCTTCGACAGCCATCTGGCTCCGGACATGGCGCGGACCGATTCGGCCCTCAATTCCTTATGTTGCTTCCGTTACGTTTCCCCTGGAGGTCCAGGAGCGCGCGAGGATCGCGCGCGGAAGTCTGGCCTGTCGAGATCGAGATATATCGGCCCGCCCAGGCCCGAGGAAAAAACAGATACCAGCGGTATATCGAGCTTTGTGCGGCCAGTCCCAGCAGGCCCGAGCGAGGAATGCCACGGCGCTGGCCTGCAGTGTGATTCGATCCCTCCCCCGAGGTTTCACGAGACGGAAAATATTTCCCGGCCTCATTTACCGAAACTTCTTTCATTTCGGTGAAACAGACTTCGCGCACAACACAAAGAAGGTCATGACCAAACAGTCGCCCAATACCGCTCCCAGGAGTTCAAAGACATCGTCCAATTGGCGTGCTTGGAAGTGTGGGGCGGAAATCGGCGCGTGAATCACGCCGTCGAGCTTCCCGGTTTGACTGGCTGGATTTATTCCGATCCTGTCGCACCGGCTGAGCTCGGCGGCGACGTTCATTACATTTCTGTCTGTTCGAACGGCATTATTTCGCGATTCGCTCTCGCCGATGTTTCGGGCCACGGCCCGTCGAGCAGCGTTATGGCCCAATTGCTTCGCAAACTGATCCATTGAATGCAGCGGGACAGGTCGGCCTCATCCAAACAGAGGGTCCAGAGCGTACTAGAAATGAGAGCTTTCGGGTTGAATTCGGGAACTGTGTAACGAATTCTCAGATCGCGACTCTAAGATGGCGGGTGACCGTAGCATGTTGCTGAATCTTCGCGACTTTGTGCGCACCCTGCTGCGCTTGCCGTCGCAGCGGGATAAAGTCGAATCCCTAGAGGTGAATATGTTTTCATTGAATCGAAAAGAGGACCAGGTTCCAAGAGCGATCGGCCGTCGCTCATTCTTGATCGGTGCCGGCGCAACGGCCGCCGCGCTTGCCTGCGGATACCTTCAGAGAAGTGAGCCAGCACGCGCGGCGGAACCGGCCTCGGATCTTCCGAAAAACGTCTCGATCGTAGAGTTTTCACATTCCGGCCAGCGCAAAACAGTGGTGTCTCTTCCCACCGTCATAAAAACCGAAGACGAATGGCGAAAGCAGCTCTCCCCCGATTCGTTTGAAGTCACGCGACGTGCTGCTACCGAGAGCCCCTACACCAATGAAAATCCAAACGAACACGCGAAAGGCGTGTTTCGCTGCATTTGCTGTGACACGGCCTTGTTCGATTCCAGCACCAAGTTCGAGTCTGGTACCGGCTGGCCAAGTTTTTGGGCGCCGATTGCAAAAGAGAATATTTTGGAAAGCACCGATAACAGCTTCGGTATGGTGCGAACGGCAGTTTCTTGCCGGCGCTGTGACGCGCATCTAGGGCACGTGTTCGATGATGGTCCTCCCCCGACCGGTTTGCGTTACTGCATGAATTCTGTGGCGATGAGATTCGCGAAAGCTTCTTAGCCGATGCTTGCTGTTTTCTGCTCCTGGGACCGGGCGGAAGAGAGACAGAACTGTGGAGATTTCCTCCCGTGCGTATCTCTACTGGTTGCTACTGCACAATGTTCTGTGTGAATTAGACGGGGAGATCCATGTCGGTTCCTTATCTGCGAGAGGCCGCTGCCCAGGACGATCTCGGAAAGCTCGTTCGATTCGTTCGTTTGCACCTCGGCGACGGCGACGAAGCCGTGGGCAAGGAAGAGATCGACCGGTCGTGGGCTGAGGCCATCAAAATCCTGCTTCGCGACGAACCGGTGGACCGTGAATTCATCGTCTGGGTTCTCGAGACGAACGAATCGACTCTGGCCCTCCTTTTCTTTCAACTGCATTTTTATATCATCCGCAGGTCCGGGAGGTCGATCCATGACGGCAGCCGATAAGGACACTTCATCCGCAGCCGATCCCCGCGAGGTTGGGACGCAGCTCCGGCCGGGCCTCTGGCACACCATCAACGAGCGCTACCCCGGTTCGATGATTCGCAACGAGAGCTTCGAGCCTCAGGCACGCTTGAGAAAGCCGCTCGGCGCATCCCGCTTGACGTTGGTCAGCTCCTGCGGCGTGCATTCGAAAACCGACCAGCCTCTGGATGTCTGCCATCCCTTCGGTGAGTTCCGTTTTATGCGCGTGCCTTCAAGAGCGAAGCACGATGACCTGATTATTCATCAGTTGAAATACCCTCACGACGATGCAGACCTCGACATTAGCATAATCTTTCCGATCGAACGTCTTCAGGAACTCGTGGAAGAAGGGCGCCTGGGCGGGTTGACTCCGAATTTCTTCAGTTTTATCGGCTACAACATGGACCCCGAGAAGTTTGAGCGAACCGTTGCTGAGGGAATTGCGGAAGCGGTCGTCGGAGAGGAGCGTGACGATTGTGCGTTATTGGCGCCCGCTTGACCGATCTGTCATCAGTCCGTCGGACTGATCCAGAGAGCCATCGAAGCGCGCGGTGTGCCCACAATTTCGGTCACTGTAGCGCGCGACGTGACGGAGGCCATCAAAGTTCCGCGCGCATTGTTTCTTCCCTGGCCGATGGGTCATCACTTTGGCGTGCCCTTCCATCGCGATCTGCAGCGCTGCGTTGTGCTCGCCGCGTTGGGTTTGCTTGAGTCGAGCGAACAACCGGGCACGATACTGGATCTCCCGATCAAGTGGGCAGACGTTCGCCGTGAGGCCAAAACACTCACCGAGCAGGGGCGGAAGCTCTAGCCTCGCAAACGGCGCGATTCCGGACCGCCAAGAAAGGTGAGGGATTCTATGGTGGGCTCATTCATAAGGCTACGTGTTCGGGCATAGCTCCATTTTCCCCGCTGTCTGAACCCATTATTACGCCTAGCCTCCTTAACTCAATCGCGTAACCCGCGTCTTCTTGACCAAGGGCGATTTCTTCTGGCGTTCTGCGAACTTTTCTGCCCTTTGCCTGTCAAGATAAACGCGACTGAACTTTTCGCCGTCTGCGTAAGTCAGGGTTACCAGCCAGTGATGGTGTTTGCGGCGGCGATCCTTCTGGTAGTCAGTTGGTCTGCGTTTGGGCACCGAAGCGTTCCCCCCGCGAAAGGTTATCGCAGTACTCCTTCCGAGAGTAGCCAGGCTTACGCGTGCGACCCGGCGAGTCGCATGGTTACTCCCGTGACCCTTCCTACTATCTCCGCCTCTCGAGGGTAAGGAGTTGCGAGAGGGAAGGGATGAAGCTTGAGAACTGTCCGGCGTACGTCCGCGAGTGGATGCACAGGGCAGAAAGTTGAGGGAACGACGTGGCCTCAGTGGTCACCTCGAGAACGGCCAATGGCGGTCAGGTAAAATCCGGCCAACGGATTCCCATGGAATCCGTGCTGCTTCCTGACGTTTTTCGTTTTCTCTAACCAGGGTCTTTTGCGGTTGTGTTGAGAGGCGGACTCTCTCGCTAAGTTGTGACAGAAGCTAGGGATGCAGGGGAGATGGGAATGAGGAAGCAAGTTCCGAAGAATTGGCAGTACGAGTGTTTTCGAAAAGCCAATTTCCGGCTGGAACTGGTCGTTTTCATTGGCCGCTTTGTAGGTGACCAGCATCGGCCGGATCGGGGTGACCGCTGAGGGACGTGGCACTGCTCCGGCTCAGGTTTGAAGGAGGAAGTCCATTGTGGCGATGACTACATTTTTCTCGGTGCAGAGCGATACCTCAGCGGTTGGCGATCTTCGAGCTTGGAGCCAGGAGCAGTTGATAGTGGCCGCCAAGACTGGAAGACCAGGCCCGTTCGGAGAGCTTTGCGAACGCCAGGTCAAAAAAGTCTTCGGTGTCATTCATCGGATTATGCGAAATCGCCAAGACGCGGAAGACGCAGTGCAAAATTGTCTTCTGAATGCTTACGCCCATCTCAAGGATTTTGATGGAAGATCCCAATTTGCAACCTGGCTGACCCGCATCGCGATTAACGCCGCCTTGATGAAGCTGCGAAACAACCATTGGAAACGAGAAATTCCCATGAATGAACCAAACCCGTCCGGCGAACTCGAACTACACAGTGAGATTCAAGATGACTCTCCCGATCCAGAACAGACTTACCGCCTTCGTGAACGGAGAGAGATTCTGAATTCGGCCATTTTGGGGCCACGGCCACGAGCTAGAAGGGTCATGGAGCTCCACCAATTACAGGAACACTCACTCAGGGAAACCGCACAGATTCTGGGGATCTCGATCGCAGCAGTAAAAGCCCAGGTCTTTCACGCGAGAGTTGCTCTGCATCGGATGCCCCTGCTGCAGAGTGTCGCCAGGTCCAATCGGCTAAGCGCCAGGAAGATAAAGAGGCATCTCAATGGCACCAACAATGAAGACCGCAATTTCTCAGTTTAGGCAACCTAAAGCGGAGCCCAATGCCAACTCGTTTCACTTCCTCGATGAGAATGTGGCTTTGGTGCCAGCTTCTGGCATTCCGGAAGATTTTCGCAAGCTATCGCGTTACTTGCCGGTGATCGTGCTTGTTCCAATATCGGTTGCTCATGATCAGACGACCCAGAAAAAGCCGGGACCCAATAAGACCGTCACTGGCCTGATCAATACCAGCGATATCTGCTTACCGCTGGATGCAGCGAAGGCCTGGTTGAGAAATCCCAACGCCATAGACATGTTTCAGTTTGGGAGAGTGACAGGATGTTTTTCAAGGATGGAAATTCATCGCAATGGTCGGCCCGTTATTCTCCCATGTAAGGAATTCAAACCGCTCGCCTATCTGATTAAAAACTCGGGGAGAGTGATCTCACGGGGCAAACTACTCAATGACGTGTGGGGATATGAGAACTATCCTTGTACCAGGACTGTCGATAACCACATTTTTAGGTTGCGCAAAAAACTAGAAACACAGCCCGCCCGTCCCCAGCACTTTCATACGCTTCATAGCTCTGGTTATAAGTTCCTGCCCCAAGTCTCCATATTCAATTTTACACGAGCAGAAACTAAAGAGATGGCCATGTCCAAACTTGGCTTCTGCCGTTTCATCCAATAACGACGGTCATGGAATGTCAGGTGCGACCGAGGAGAGAGAAATATCTTCGCCTTTCACCATTTGTTCGCAATTTGCCACGCTACGCCGTGATTCGTATCAACTATGATGGCAGCCGCTTTCCATCTCAGGCTTGTTAAGGTCTGCGTGACTCTTAATCGACTCGCGTCGCAAAGAGGTTAAGAGCCAGGCATCCCAAGAAGAGGAGTCCGGAGAAAATCGCGGCCTGGAGAACTGCCCCTGTGTGACCGGCAAGGAAAGTTTCCAAGGTAGCGCTCAGAAGCCAGATTTGAATGATTAACAGAATGATAGTGAGCACCATCGCACCATCGATAGCCACGAATCCGCGTCGCTGCTTGGAGCGTTCGAGATTGGTCATATCAGCTTTCCATTACGCCCACCGCAAGGAGCGTTGCACCATTGCTTTCGAGAGTGATTTTCGGGAGTGGACGCGGCGGAGGTCCCTGCAAAACCGAGCCGTCCCTTACCGAGAAGAATCCTTGGTGACAGGGACATTCGAGCCGGTCGTCTTTTGCCGAAAAGTACACAGCACATGAAAGGTGTGTGCACTTCTGGCTGTACGCCACATATTCGTCTTCGCCGGTGCGGATCAGGATGCAATGATCCTTTGGAGTTGGGTAAGTGAAGAGTTTCACGCCACGAACCGGGATTTCACCCGCCTCGCCAACCTCGACGGAAGGAAACGAAGGCGTCTTAGCAAAATATGCCTTCGCCAGAACCCAAAGACTGCCTACGAACATCCCGAGGCTCGCGAGCGTAAGAAACTTAGCGAACTGGCGGCGTGTCACGTAGCGCTCGTCGCTGGTGAATACGGAGAATTCCTCTTTCCAGAGAGGCTCCCTACTGGGGCTGCGCAAAAGCGACATCGGACTCCTCCCACATGTAGTCCAATACGTCGAGGGAAACCGAATCCGTCCCCGCGGGAACCATCATGTGCACGCGCGTGATGACCTTCTGGTTTCCGAACTGAAACGCGTTGGTTGGTTTTTCCCGCCGTCCGGCAATTTCCTCGGGGCGAACATAGGCAAGAGCCTGGCTGGGGCAAACCGTTGCACACATCGGCCGTTTACCTTCGGACGTGCGGTCGTAGCACATATCGCATTTCATCATCTGCTCGTATTCCGGAAAGATCTTGGGGATGCCGAAGGGACAGGCGAGGACGCAGTTCGAGCAGCCGATGCAACGCGACTTTAACGATGACTGGACAATTCCGTCATCGCCTTTCTTGATTGCATCCGTGGGGCATGCCATGGCACACGTCGGCTCTTCGCAGTGCCAGCAGACATAAGCCGCGCTCGCCGTCGTTCCACCTCGATCAATGAAATCAAAATTGACCATGGATGTGCCGCGATGGGTGTCGCATTCCTCGCAGGCTTTTACGCACGACTGGCAGCCGATGCAGCGAGAAGGATCAACGTAGAATTCGTAACCGTGCATCAGCCTTTACCGTTTCTTGACTCGGATGGGTGCTCCAGCGACGAGAGCGCCCAGTCGGGCGGTCCGTCCGCACGTCGCAGCTGGCACGCGGATACTTTGTACTCGGGAATCTTGCTGCGTGGGTCGAGCGTGCGATGCGTCAGCCGGTTCGCGCTTCGCCCACCGGGCCAATGGTAGGGGATGAACACCGTATCCGGGCGAATCGTCTTCACCACCATGGCTTGCAAGGTGATCTCGTTTCGACGCGTGGTCACGTTGACCCAGTCTCCGTCATTTATCTTGCATTGCTCGGCGAGCTGGGGATGGATTTCCAGTCGTGGATTTGGATACTGCTCGACGAGACTGCCGATTCGGCGCGTCTGCGTGCCGGAGAGATACTGACTCACGACGCGCCCAGTCGTGAGATAAATTGGAAACTCGGGCGCGACCGGATCTCCACTATCGCGCCATTCGGTGACCACGAAGTGGTGTTTGCCATCCGCATGAAACGAGCGTCCATCTTCGAACAACCGGGGCGTCCCGGGATGATCCAGCGAAGGACACGGCCAGAAAATGCCCATGTTCTTGTCGATCTTTTCGTAGGTGATACCGAAATAGTCCGCTGCCCCACCGCGAGAAGCTTCGCGCAGCTCATCGTAAATTTCTCTCGTCGAAGCGTACGGAAAGTATTGCCCCTTCCCTAGCCGTTTCGCGAGTTCGCAATAGATCCAGCTATCGCCTTTAGCGTTGCCGGGCGGGTCCACTGCCTTCTGGATATGGATGACGCGGCCTTCGGCCGTGCAGCCGACGCCTTCCTCTTCTTCCTGCAGGCTTCCCGCCAGGACCACATCCGCGTGATGCGCCGTCTCAGACATGAAGAAATCAACGACGCCGAAGAATTCGAGCCTCTCCAAGGCTTCCTTAGTGAACTTGGCATCGGGAAGGGAAACGAGTGGATTGAAGCAGGCGGATAGCAATGCCTTGATCTCTCCACGATGAATCGCTTCCATGATCTCTACGGCGGAATAGCCGGCTTGCGGAATGTCTTCCGGGGAGATGCGCCAGACCTTTGCCGTGTGTGCGCGGGCTTCCAGATCGCTGATGGATCTCTGACCGGGAAGTTGGTCACATTTCTGGCCGTGTTCGCGGCCCCCTTGCCCATTTCCTTGCCCGGTGATCATCGCGCAGCCCGCGCCTTCTCGCCCAATATTTCCGGTTGCAAGGCACAGGTTAATCAGCGCCGAACAATTTTCGACGCCTTTGGATTGGTGCTCCACACCACGCGCATGAAGAACGATGGCACGATCGGCCTTTGCAAATAGGCTCGCCGCGCGCTCGATGGACTCAGGCGGCACGCCGGTCTTTTCCGCAACAGTGCGCGGGTCCCAGGCGCGAGCCGATTCGGCAACTTGTTCGAAACCGGTCGTATGAGCCGAAATGAAGTCTCGGCACTCTAGACCGTCGCGCAGGATGACGTGCAGCAATCCCATGTACAAAGCTAAGTCGGTGCCCGGCCGAACGGGAAGATACATGTCCGCATTGCGGCAAATCGGCGTCATCCGCGGATCGACGATGATCAGTTTTCCGCCGGCGTCGCGGCACCGCCACAGATAATCGGTGGTGATCGGGGCGCACTCCGCAACATTCGCGCCTGCCACCAGCACCACTTGTGCTTTAGGGATATCGCTCCACGGAAAGGGACTGCGGTCCACGCCAAACGCAAGTTTGTAAGCCGCACCCGCCGAAACCATGCACAGTCTTCCGTTGTAATCGATGTGGCGGGTACCCAGTGCAACGCGAGCGAATTTTCCCAGCAGGTAGGATTTCTCGGAAATCAGGGAAGCTCCGCCGTAGATGGCCACGGAATCCTTTCCATATTTCTCTTGAATCTCCCGCAAGCGTCTCGCCGTAAAATCCAATGCTTCATCCCACGAAGAAGCCCGAAATCCTTGCGGCGTGCGCATCAAAGGATCGAGCAACCGGTCAGGATGGCCACCTTGCATGTAGCGCTTTACACCCTTTGGACAGAGCATTCCGCGGTTGAAAGGGAACTCTTCCCAGGGCTCAAAGCCAGTCACTTGATTGCCGCGGACCTTGAGCTGTATTCCGCACTGCTGGCCGCAAAAACAGCAATGCGTTTTCACCAGACGCTCAGGCGCGTTGCGTGATTCGTCGTGCCAGCCACCTGGGGGGACGTATGCCGGGCGTGGACCAAAACGCTCCAGCAACGACTCCAATGAAATGGGCAGCTCAGCCACGCGCTTCCTCTCTCAAGTGCATGTGCGCAAGCGACAGTGACTTCCGCTTGCATGCCGGGCAAATCTCCTGCCACGTGAGTCGACTCTCTCCGAGACGGTAGTCGAATCCAACTTCCGGGAGGACACGGTTCAAATCGTCTATATGCATTCGCGAAGCGAAACGCTTACCGCAGCGCTTGCAGACTGCAGGGTCGCCCGCTGCTCCCGCCGCTTGATAGAACTTCACGCCGAGCTGAGCGGGACGCTGAAAAATATGGAAAAACTTCCCGAACGGGAGATAGAGCAGCGCGGCGATCACCGTGATCGCATGCAGAATCGCGAGAAAACCGTAGAACTCTCCACGCAGCCACTTCTGCGAAACTGTGAGCGCGAGTCCTGTCACCGAAATCGCGAATAGCAGAATGAGCGGCAAAAAATCCTGCGCGAACGACTGCACTGCTTGTTCGCCCCGGTCCCGGAAGCGCCTCCACAAAGCGAGAGCGATTCCCCCGAGTACTAGAATTGCGGCGATATCAAGTCCATGAAACAGCAGCGCTGCAAACAGCGTGTGCAAGCGGAAAGTCAGAGCCGGAAACCCATAGACCAACACCACATAAGTTTCTTGATCCGTCGGCAGTGTCTGGAATGAGATCCAGCCAAAGACCAGCGGAAAAGTAATCAGAACGGCGAGGATGCATCCCCAGAAAAGCAGTTGGTGCATCCACCAGCGCAACACCGATCGGCGCCTGATGAAAGTTTGAGCCGCCAGGTTGATTGTTGCCAGGCCCACCAGCCGCGCAATCCCGCGAAACATGCCTTCCTTGCGGAAAAGCTCCCAGCCCCGTTCCCAATAAACGCGCGTCGCCGGTTTATCGAGCCACACGCGGAAGTGATAGACGACTCCCCAGGTGGCAAAGACCACGGCAAACGTGTAAATCACCAGCGCTGCATCGAAATTCTGCAGGTTACGCGATCCGATTACAATCGCGGCCACTAGCAAGCCGCTGAAGAATGTGGCTGTAACACCAGCTCGCATACGGTCCGCCGTCCGGGTGAACCACGGCAGCAGTCTCAGTTCCGTGGTTTGCGGTTGGGCCAAGAAAACCACTGCGTTGGTACGCCAGAGAGCCGCGGAAAAAAAAGAAAGCAGCGCGAAGCTGGGCCAAATAATGTGCAAATAGTCTCGAGAAAAGCCCAGCAGCAAGGGTGGGAAAAATCCGCCCAGGCCGCCCATTGCTCCAACGAGGCCGGCAACCGTTCCCACCTGCCTGGGAAAGTGTTGCGGCACCAGCTTGAAGACTGCGCCGTTACCATTTCCCAGCAAGAAGGCGCACCCAAGCGCGCCCACAGTAAACGGCAACATCGAACTCCACGCCATCAACAGGGCCAATGGAATGATCCCGAGGAAAACAACTTGGAGCACGCGAGCACCGCCGATTTTGTCCGCTAACCTACCGCCCAGCGGGCGAGCCACGGTTGCCAGCACCACAAAACCGGCAGTACGAAACCCCGCGTCCGAAGGTTTCAGCCCGAACTGGTCCTTGAGCAACACCGGCAAGTAGATCGAAAATGCAACAAATCCACCGAAAGTCAGGAAGTAAAAAAGGGAAAGCACCCACGATAACCGTTCGCGCGAGAGAAGTTGCAGCATTGCGCCCACACTCGAAGGCCGCACTGTCTTTGGGGAATTGCGGGCAAATAAAAAGAATGCGATTCCCCAGATCACCAGCAGCACCGCTACACCTCGAAAAATGTTTTGCCAGCCCACGGCTACCGCTAGAACTGGCCCGAGGAATACCGCAGCCGACTGACCGATGTTGCCGAGGCCGTAAATGCCGAGCGCGCCTCCCTGTCTTTCCGCTGGAAACCAACGCGAGACAAATCCCGTTCCGACAGCAAACGAGCTTCCAGCCGCGCCTAAGAAAAGCGCGGCGTACAGGAGCATCCGATAGTTGGGAACTGCGGGCACGATATAGGCGGGCGCGGCCACCACAATCATCAGCAGCGCAAAAACTGCCCTACCGCCAAAGCGGTCTGCGAGCATCCCGGTTGCAATCCTCAGCAGCGCCCCGAGAAGAACAGGGACTGCTATCAGGAAGGCCGTCTGCGTCGCGCTCAAGTGAAACTCTTCTCGGAAACGCGGAGCGAATGCGCTGATCAGGCCCCATGCGGCAAAGCAAACCGTGAAGGAGAATGTCCCCAGGGCTAGCTGCAAGTTTGGCTGATAGGTATCTTCGCTACCGTGTTCGCGGAGAGGTTTTCGCTCTGAAGCAGTCGCCGCCTTTGGCTCGTACATCATCTGTTCCCCACTGGACTTCCTCATTGATCTTCTGCATGCGTGGAATGTGCTTGGAGCAATGGATGTACGCTTCCAAGACGGATACCACCACCCACAGCTCCGCTCCACGACCCGCCGCGGAAGGGTTGTCCTCTCGGAGCGGTTCAGACGCAGCCGCATCTCGCAGGAACTCATCATTCTCAACGATGCGGGCGCGTCCATTCACATGGAGCCCGATCTTGGCTTCGGTGAAATCCACGAAGAGAATCCCCACGTGCGGATTCTCGGAAATATTGCCGAGACTCGACATCACTCCGTTACCTCGATACTCAGGATACGCAAGAGTTTTCTCGTCAAGCACGCGAACGAATCCAGGCAATCCCGCGCGAAAAGAAGTGTCCGTTTCTCCGTGCTTGTCGGCAGTCCCAATAAACATCATTTCCTGCTTGCTGACGAAAGCCTGCATTAAGGAGTTGAGATAACCGAGTACCTGATTCCGATAGAAGGCATTTGCGCGCGGCGCTGTATTCCACTTTTCTTGAAGCTCATGCTCTCCATCGGACCCAGGGAGGGTAGTTGGCTTGACGATGGGACCTTCGTTCACAACCGCTCCTCGAGTACCACTCTTCTCTATGAATCCAACTTCGCCCTACACAAGTAGGACGCTCAAACAGCGGCGGGAGAATGTAAACAGTTTGTCAAACGCTTTTCGAAAATTAGTCGGAGTATGCGCACGCAGCTAAAGTAACGGCGCGATACCGTGCCCTTTGCAAAGCAACAGACCCACCATTTCGGCCGCAAGAATCAAGAATGGATTCGGGATTTTCTTGAAACTGAGCAGCCCGAAAGTCGTCACACCGATTGAGACCGTTTGTAGATCAATTAACGAACGCCTGCAAGAATCAACACAACTCCCGCGATCGCTCCCACCGTTGCCGCCGTCACGCCCTGAACGAACGCCTTCACCTGCAAATTTTTTTGCGAAGCGGCGATAGTGCAGGCTGCCCGCAGTCACAACCAGACATGGCGGTCCAAAAAAGTGATCGGTGCCCTGGCAACGCCGGCCGCTGCTGCAACCAAGTACCCAATGAAACCAGTCGTGATCACCACCGTCCCGAGACAGGAGAAGTCAATGGCAGCCGAATTACTCCTGTATCGTCGGCAATCCCGAGGCAGTTCAGACGCGCAGCGGGCGATCGGGAGGATGCCCCACCTTTAGTTGAAACCTGAGAAAAGGAAGCAGCGGCTCTCGCCCGAACTCGGATAGAGTTTGGGTTGCGATTCCCTTTTAAAAGAGAGAGCCGCCGTGAGAAAGAAATACCCGAGGAAACAGCGCAAGTCCAGTCGGAAGTTCGAGATCGTGCGAGGGCAAGAGTGAAGGGTGCAGGTGCCGTTGCCGATCGCCGAGGTGTGGAGCGAACTGCAAACGCAGGTGGAAGAACTGACCGGGCAAGCCGGGCTGCAGATCCTACGCGCTATCCTGGAAAACGAAGTAACTGGCCGCGTAGGACCTCCGCATCGGCCGCATCCCAGCGCCGGCTGTGTGCGCTGGGGAAGCAGGAGGGTTATGTGGTTTTTGCGGGACAAAAAATTCCGCTGCAACGGCCGCGCGTACGAACCCGCGCAGGCCAGGAAGTGGAATTGCAGAGCTACGGTCAGTTGCGGCAAGACGGGAAACTGCAAAGAGCGGTGCGGGAACGCATGGTGGCCGGGTTGTCCACGCGGAATTATCGGCGAGCGGTGCAGGGTGTTGTGGAAGGCTACGGGATCGAAAAGAGCAGTGTGAGTCGGCAATTCGTCCAGGCCAGTAGCAATCAGTTGCGGGCGCTGTGCGAGCGACGCTGGGAGGATCCGAATCTGGTAGTGCTGATGATCGATGGTATTCACTTTGGCGGCCAGGTGCTGGTGGTAGCTTTGGGGATCGCGGAAAGTGGAGAAAAGCACGTTTTGGGAGTATGGCAAGGAGCCACGGAGAACACTGCGGTGGTCCAAGGGCTTTTAGTAGATCTGGTGGAGCGCGGACTGGATGTGCAGCGGCGCGGTATCTGGTGGTGATCGCTGGATCGAAAGCACTGCGCGCCGATGGGGAACGGGTTTTCGGTGCCCCAGTGGAAGTGCAGCGTTGCCAGATTCACAAGCGGCGGAATGGAAAGGAGTACCTGCCGGAGAACTGCCAGCAAGACTACGATCGGCGCATGCGCAAGGCGTGCGCGATGAACAACTACGCGGAAGCCAAAGAGGCGTTGCAGAAAATCTTCCGCCAACTGAAACGGATCAATCCGAGCGCGGCCCGGAGCTTGGAGGAAGGGCTGGAAGAAACACTGACGGTGCATCGCTTGGGTGTCGGAGCGGTGTTACGTCGGAAACTAGCCACCACCAATCCGATCGAATCGTGCTTGTCGACGGTGCAACGGGTAGCGCGCAACGTAAAACGTTGGCGCGAAGGAAATCAGCCGCTACGCTGGACCGTCACAGGGCTACTGGACGCAGAGAAGAAGTTTCGACGCATCAAAGGCTATCAAGAAATCCTGTTGCTGAAGGAACGCCTGAATCCATCGCGCCTTCAGCAGCAGGAGGTCCGAACCGTAGAAGTGGCTTGAACTTGATTCGAGGTAAGTTTACAGTGCCGAACAACACGAGTCGCCGCAATCAACTAAAATTCGGACATCCTCTATGCGGCAGAAGGGTTGGCATTCGGGTTGGAGACCCCGAAGCTCCGATCGTGCAATTAGACGTAGCTACGAAGGATCATCTTTCGGATGGAATTATCTATGGACATCGGCAACGTTGATGATATGGATCGGAACACGAGAATTCCACCTCCGTCCCGCCTCCTAGCCTGCTCCATACCCGGAGTTGCGCTCCTATTCTTGCTGCCCGTTCACGCATCCCCAGAAGACCCCAGTGCGGATGCCGGCTTGACCGAACTACCTGCGGATCCATCCCGCAGCCATTGTCACGCACGACCACGCGCAATCGGCGGGCTCGAGAATTTGACCCCGAGCTGTGGATTTTGAGCAAAAAACTGACAGGCATATACTTCCAAACTGAGGATTTCGCTCTGTTTTGTTGCGCATTATGACCGAACCAACGATTCACCTTCCGCTGACTGCTTCGCGGGCTGATCAGGTATTCCCGACGCTGACGTCGGCGCAAATCGGCCGAATCGCAAGTCACGGTTACGCTCGTTCAACCAAAGCGGGAGATGTCTTGCTCGAGCAAGGCGACAAGAACATACCGATTTTCGTCGTAATTTCCGGCGAACTGGAGACGGTGCGCCCTTCTGGTGCTCATGAAACACTGATCGCACGTGTACCGCCGGGGCAGTTCACTGGCGAAGTAAACACGCTTTCCGGACGGCGTGCTCTGAACCGCATCCGGGCCCGTATAGCCAGTGAGGTCATCGAAGTCAGCCGCGAAAATGTGTTGGCACTAGTGCAGACCGATGGAGAGTTGAGCCAGATCCTGATGCGTGCTTTCATTCTTCGCCGGGCAGAATTGTTCGCGCAGGGCCTGGGCGACGTCACCGTTGTGGGGTCCAGCCACTCAGCTGACACGCTCCGCATTAAGGAATTCCTGGCTCGCAATGGCCACCCTTGTGCCTACATCGATCTCGATCGCGATGCTGACGTACAGAGCCTGCTCGATCACTTCCACGTTTCTGCGTCCGACATCCCAGTGGTGATATGCCGAGGCGAAACTGTGTTGCGTAATCCTACCAACCAGGAGGTTGCCGACTGTCTCGGTTTTAACCAGGCTGTGGACCAATCCGAGGTGCGTGATCTGGTTATAGTGGGTGCAGGACCAGCGGGCCTAGCTGCCGCAGTTTATGGTGCATCTGAAGGCCTCAATGTCCTGCTGCTGGAAACGTACTCGCCGGGAGGTCAAGCTGGCTCCAGTTCGCGAATCGAGAACTATCTTGGCTTTCCTTCAGGTATTTCGGGAAATAGCCTGGCGTCCCGAGCCTACGCACAAGCGCAGAAGTTCGGCGCGCAAATGCTCCTCGCGAAAGGGACGCGGCTCATCTGCGAGCATAAGCCTTATGTCGTCGAATTAGCGGATGGCGCTCGAGTCCCGGCGCGCGCCGTCATGATCGCTACCGGTGCGAAATACCGAAAACTGGCCGTCGAGAATCTTTCACGGTTTGAAGGTGTTGGAGTCTATTACGGTGCAACGTTTATCGAGGCTCAGCTATGCAAGGACGAGGAGGTCAGCGTCGTTGGCGGTGGAAATTCGGCCGGTCAAGCGGCAGTGTTTTTGGCTGAAGGCGCAAAGCATGTTTTCGTGGTGGTTAGATCAGACGGGTTGGCAGACACTATGTCGCGCTATCTGATTCGGCGGATCGAAGAAACTCCGAACATCACGGTCCTTCCACATACTGAAATTGTCGCGCTCGATGGCACCGAACACCTTGGGCGTGTGACTTGGCGGAACGGGCAGAGTGGCGAGACCATCGAGAAGAGCATTGCTCATCTATTCGTAATGACGGGAGCTATTCCGAACACCACGTGGCTTGAGGACTGTGTTGTGCTGGATGCGAAAGGATTCATCAAGACTGGTTTTGATCTTTCCGCGGATGAGCTGCGCGCCGCGAACTGGCCACTCGCGCGCCGGCCGTACCTACTCGAAACCAGTCTGCCGGGTGTGTTCGCCGCCGGTGATGTGCGCGGCGGGAACGTCAAGCGTGTTGCGTCGGCAGTAGGCGAAGGTTCAATCGCGATTCCCTTGGTCCATCAACTTCTTCGCGAATAACCTGTGCCCAGGTTGAACAGGGGCTGGCAATCCAATCACGCAGCGACGGGCAGGTTCGGCTCGAGCACTACGCCCGTAAGCTCAATCCGAGGAAGAGCGCAATGCTAACCAATTCCCTCCAGCGGACTGCATAGATCTTGCGAGGCACCGGACGCCATGGTGCGCATTTCACTTCGACGAAAAACGTAATATGCGTAGATATAATCTACCGACAGTGTTGTGCTGCGCGACATCACACGAGGCGATCGGTGAGGGGTTGAAGACGCCGGTACAAACGGCTGACACAAACATTATTTCAATTTTGCTGTTTTCGCAGCCTCCACAAACCTAGCGACCGTGGCTGAAACGCGTTCTTTGCGGTAGGCGATCACGATCGGCGGAGGCTGGGGTTCCGGCTTCAGAGGACGCAGCACGGCGCGCTTGCAAGCGATACGGCCCAAGCTTTGATAAAGAACCGCCACTCCACGCCCCGCTTCCACCCCTGCAATAATGCTTTCCAAGTTATCGTATTCCGCCACGATTTTGAGAGCGGGCGTGTAAGGCGAGAATAGCTTCCCGAGCAGCGCCTGGTACGCGGGAAATTCCTCACCTTGATATGCGAGTATCGGCTGCCTGGCAACCTCACTCATCGGAACCTCGCGTAGCCGCGCGAACCGGTGTTTTTTGTGAGCCGCGACCATGAGCGGATATGTGCCCAGCTCCTCTACCGACAATCCTTCAAAGTGCGTCGGCTCATGATACACCGTGAGGGAAACGTCCAAGTCCCCGCTGTGAAGTGCACGAAGCATCTGCTGTTCCGACATCATGCGAAGGTCGACGCTCACCTGCGGATTTGTGCGCTGGAATGCCCGAAGAGCGCGGGGAAGGATCTCAACAGCGGGGGGACCGAGTAGCCCACGTGGACCTGATTTCGCTTCTGATTCGCGACGGACTTTGCCAGAGCAACTGCATCGTCCGCCCGCTGCAGCGCCTCACGAGCCTCCAAAAGGAAAATCTTGCCTGCTTCGGTTAAGCGTATCGCCTTGAAGCTGCGCTCGAAGAGCGCGCCGCCCATTTCCGTTTCCAAATCGCGGATTTGCCGGCTCAGCGGAGGCTGCAAAACGTGTAACCGCTTTGCGGCTCGGCTCACGTTTTGTTCCCCAGCGACGGCTAAGATACCGCAGGAGTCCGAGCGGTGAAGAATGCAATATTTTCGTTCTTCATATCCTTCTTCACCAAGGTCCTCACCTTGTGGTCCCGCACTTTCCTGAAAGAGAAGGCGATGCATGAACCGAAACAGCAAAAGCAGTCGAATTCAAACTACAAGAACGGGCGGGAGGGGGGGCGACCCCACTTTTTCGGCTTTCAGCCGCCCAAAAAAGTTCGTGGGGTCGCGCCCGCCCTCGTCAACAAGACGCGACAGTTGAACTGTCGCGTCCACAGGCGAAAGTGCCGAACCGAAGTAAGGCGCACATAGCGACGGGACGATGCCAGAGCTGGCAGACCTCAGGGCGAAATTATTTTCAGTTCTCAGCGACACAATTTTCTTTCCCAACACTGAATAGGTAAGTAGGGAAAGAGAGCTTGCCTCAGTCTCTTTCTTCGCGGGAGCTGTAATGGAGCCCGCGCTATCAACTCTCAACCGATCCCCAGTGGTCGCCTGCCGGCTGGCGTGGGGTTTTATGGACTCGCCCAAGCCCATCAATGAGGTAGCCCCACTTCCGGCCTCCTAAATTCGGTGAGGAGAAAGAATTGATGGGTCTGGTTGGCTAGCGCATGTGACTCGGAGTTCCGATAACAGGGAGGATTTCGCAGAACCTGCAAGGACGAAAGGAGAAATGACGTGGCAATCCTAAAATCACCGCCAAGACCATCGAAGAATGAAACGCTAGGGCGCCTTTCATAACATTACTTCAAAATCCGCACCTTCGCCTGCAACGAGCTTTCGGCACCCGCAAAACCTTAATAGGTTCGCTTGAGTGGTGCGAAAAGGTGCGCCACCCGGCTTAGTCACCCGCTAGGCGGGATTCGCAGGCGCGCTTAACCGATAGTTCTATTCAGTCTGGCTGATGCGATGCACGCCGAACCGGGACGAACCTAGATCTGGTATTCGCTCTATTTTGGTTTAATTTCTCCAACGGCATCGAAGCCGAAGTGAGGATCCCGGTATGTGCCGGTCATCTTTACGGGGACAGCTGCCCCGGCCTTTTTCCTCTTGAATAATGGATCGAGCGGTTTCAATAGTGCCGATTTGATCCCGGTGGTTTCTTGCGACAGCTGCGCGTCGGTCTTCAGCATTCCATGGAAATCAATCTGTTGGTTCAGCAAATTATAACTGCCGTCCATGTGGGCCGATGCTCCGGGCACGTCGAAAGATAGCGTTGTAAACTTCGCGACTCCGTCCCGCACCTCCACGTGGCCTCGCAAATTCAAGACCACATTTTCCGGAGCATCCGCGTCGGCGTCTGGCTTCGCCTTACCCTGATCTTTCTTTTCGCCTCGCGCGCTCTGGCTCAGCGTATCAACGCGCGTTTGCATGCTGGGCTTCGTAAAGGTTCCTTCGCCGACTCCGAAATCCCCGAGAAGGATAAGCTCCGTTAGAAACGGCCGCCCTTGCGGTAGTACTGAAATATGCGCCTTGAAATTCATCGCGCCGTTCATGGGCGGATGTTTCGTCATCACAAACAACTGCAACAAATCTTGCAGGCGCCCCTTATCAACCTGCACTTCCAGCGACGTCGTTTTGCCCTTCTGCCCCGGTTTGCCCGCTACGCTGCCTGAACTTGTTACCGATGTTTGCAGAAATGACGTTTGTACTTGCGTCAAGAAGACATCGCCGTTGGTCCCGTTCACCTTCGCGCTAAATCGCGACGTCAGGTGCACCAGGTGACCGCTTTTGGCGGCCTCAAAGTCTGGTACATCAATCGCGCCGCGAATGCCGATTTCTCCCAGCGGCCCCGCGAACTCGCCCGTGGACGACAGCATCCCGGCGATGCCGCGAAATACACTCAGGTTTGCGTTTTGAAATTTGTACGAACCCGAAAACGGAACTGTACCCAAATCCTCCAAGCTCAAAGGGCCGAATTGCCCGTCCGAAATAATTTCTCCCGGCGGTTCCGCATTCTGCATGTTCACGCGGTAGGACCAGGCGCTGTTGGGGCCGAACGATCGTACCGTCAACGAACGAATCTCAAACCTCAGCGGCGGCTTGTCGTCCGAGCGTGTCACTTCCAGCACTGCGCCGTCCGCAACGATCTCCCCAACTCGCACTGTGCTGGGTTGCGTGGATGAGCTGCTGCCTCCCGTGCCCGGTGCCGGCACCTTAACGTGCAGTCCGTCCAGCACGATCCGTGCGATATAACCCGGCCGCGCGATCAGATCTGCGTAATGCGTCTCGATAGCCATCTTCTGGATTGTCCCGAGCGTAGTGCTATCTCCCGCGCTTGCTGTTCCCGCGAAGTTAATATTTTCAGCCACGCAACCAACGTGCGGGAAATAAGCTTTATGAAACTTCCCGATCGTCACCTTCGAGTGAGCGATACTCTCCAAGCCTTGCGCCACTGTCGCCTGCGTGAATGGTGACTTGATCGCCACCAAAATCACCACGCCGCACGCGATCGCCGCAAGCGTTGCTGCCGCCGATATGAACCATCGAAAATGGCGTCGACGCTCTGGTCTAGTTTCAGTTCGTCTGGATCTCCTGCGCATGCCGATACCTCACAAAACCGCTGCGAGCACGATGTATCCGGCGCCACACGCCGGTATTGCAAACCGTTCCCAAGGCTTCGCCATTCGCCAGTGCCGCGACGCGCCCCATTCAACCAGATTCGACCCGTGGCTAGCTGTTCACAACGGCACAGCGTTCCCCGATCATCCAACATGACCGCAATGAAAATCGTCCCGAAGCTCCGCGCGACAATATCACCCGATCAGCGGTCAACCGCGCTTCGCCACCCAAACGACGGCATCAAGAATTTGCGTGTGCCGACGGGTGAACGACCATAGTCACACTCTCCCCGTCCAACAGCTAGTGGTCTAGTACGGAAGTACCATTATTCGGCTCGACGGGATTGTAGAATTGCGGCCTTGATGGCGGCGAGACTTATGTGTGACGAACTCGACCGATTGAGATGCCAGGCCGCCTCAGCACTCCTGGCGGCAAAGAGGATTCACCTTTCCCGAGACGTATCAATTTATGAAGATGCCGAGAGGTGTCGTGAGGGGCACAGAAGAATTTGCGCCCTCATTGTCCATCTGCTCTTGGGACACGATGGCCACGCATGCCCCGCCGGTGACCGACCTATCGTTACAGCGATCAAGCCAGAGCTGTGCACCTCTGGCAAGATTTCCTCATGATGCCGAAACACCCAAACCCTGACTTCCTTTCTTCGGCGCCGTAAGGTCTGAACACCCGAAGCGATATCAGTTCGACTAATCGTTACTGGGTTGGGTCGGCCGTGGAGTTTCTTTCACGAAGCACGCATCGCAAACTCTCGTGCCGTCTTTGAGCGTGAAATCGACTCGACGGCTTCGATCGACCTCAGCATCGCACTTCCCACAGATGTCCTGGAGCGTTTCGTCGTCGTTTTCCATAATTGTTCAAACCAGTCAGAGTAGATTTTGTTTCCGGAGATCGAACAAAAAGACCCCAAAGCAAGAGAACAGGACACCTGCGATGAAAAGCAGAGGGTTCTCCGACACCGCTCCGTCTACCAAATCGAAAACGCCGGCGGCCATGACCAGTATCGCAGCCATCATGAGGGCCGTCGCTCTGTGACTTTCTGCAAAGGTGTCTGTCATTGTGTTGACTAAGTGGCCCAGGTAAAGCATCCGAACCTGCCACTCGCAGTCTTACGTTCCGCTTTCGCGCGCGCAATCACGGAACTGTAGAGTCCTCATCGGAATAAATCGCTTGCGTCAGTGTCGTCAGCGGGCGAGGTCCGCTGTGTGGATTGAGATTTGGAGATCTCTCCCGACGCACCATTCTGCGGGTGTAATCGCCGATCTGAGCAGCTACCACGATGAGCTCTGCTCTTGTGCGCGTTCAGCGCACTAGCTGAATCGTACCCAGCGTCGCACGGACCGCAGACGAAAAAGGCCGCCGGCTGTTGCATAACTACCTCCTGTTTAAGCTTTTTTCTCACGACTGCTCGTGATCACCAAGCCTGTCCGGTAGCTTGCGAGTATTCCTTCTCCGAAAGGATCTGAACTCCAAGCGCCGACTACACTCGAACTCGCTTCGCGCTTGCGTATAGACCGTTTGCGATGGAACGAAAGGTGAGAAGGGAACCAAGAAGCGCGAGGTACGCCGTAACGGAGACCGCCGACGCGACGATCAACTGCGGCGAGACATTAAACCGAAGCGCGAGGGTCATTAGAGTTTCCATCTGAATTCTCCCAAGATAGGCGGAGGTAGTTGACTCGTCCGCAGAAGAGCCGCCCTGCTTCCCTCGACCCGCTATCTTAGGAGAGACGGACACGGATAACTGTTCACAACTGCACAGACGCTCGCGATGTGCATTCTTATGATCAAACTCTGATTCGATGGAATACACGGCGGCCATGTCCCTTGTGGAGTGACTGCACACGGTAGTCCGGGCAGGCCTTTGCAGTTTGACTGCCTGGAAGCTGCCCTTGCCGCCGGCCTCCATCGCCATTCGAGAGGAGAATAATCAATCGTGGCCAAATTAACGTCTGCTAAGAGAAAAAAACTTCCGACTTCGGAGTTCGTTGAGAAAGGCGCCAGAAAATATCCGATCCCTGACGCTACGCACGCACGGGATGCTCTGGCAAGAAGCTCCGGAAAGCCAGAGCGCGCGGCTGTGGTCGCTGCAGTCAGACGAAAATTCCCAGAAATAAATATAGCGAAGAAGCAGTAGCGACGAGAGGAACGCTATGGATCCCGCTGGGCACTGACCATTCATAAGCCGGATGCTCAGACAGAGGAGCCATCTTTGGGCTGCCTCCTCCTCAGCATCAATGTGATCGATTGCCGTGCCCTCTGAAAAGTAGCCGTGATTAAGGCTGGGCGATGCGTGATTCAGGTTTGCGAAGAAGATTTTTGCTCCTAAAGCGAATCGCGGTCCGCGCGGACCTTTGCGGTCGGCCGCTGAGACGCTGTGCCGGCCGCCAGGTCCAAGTCAAAGACTCCGTATCGATCTGCTGGCGTGAATCGGCCGGATATTTCGCAACTGTGCTAAATGCGACTGCATGGCTCCCGCCTCGATGTCATCATGAGTGGATGCCGCATAAGAAAAGTAAGAATGAACTAAGGAACGCGACACGCGCCGACGTCAGGAAGGAAATGGCGAAACCGCGAATAACGAGGTCGGCAAGGATAGCGGAACTTAATCTGGACACTACGCGAATTATCGAGCAGCCAAGCACGACCATGCCTGGGACTGTCAAGAAAATCATTCCGTCGCCCCGTACGAACCTACCGGAAAAAGCACAGATTGCCGTCGCCGGGGCGCCCGGCCCGTATCGAGATCTCCGCATCGAAAATACGTTAACAGACGAACACGGCGACGATGTGAAGCTCAAGAAGGGCGCCCATGTTGAGATTACCGTCACTGCCAACGACGACCGGCGTCGCAATTAACTAAAACAGCCAAGCTTGTGAGTTTTGATAGTTGGCAAGTCCTTTACGCACACGCGCGTGTTCCTACCGACAGGATTGTTTCGAGCCTCGTGACTATGGTAGGTCGATGCGGCAGGGCTCGTTTGATGCAAGCGACCAAGACTTCGGCCAAGATTAAATCCAAAACAAAATCCACGCAGAAGCCCGCTTTCGATCCCCAAGTTTTTCTCGATTCGGCGGGACTGGCTCGGAAGGTCGTAGAGTTTCGGAAAAAGGAAACCATCTTCTCGCAGGGCGATTCCGCCAACAATGTGTTGTACATCCAAACCGGAGGCGTGAGGCTCTCCGTCATAAATGAAGCCGGCAAGGAAGCGGTGGTAGCGATCTTGGCACCGGGCGATTTTTTCGGCGAAGGTTGCCTCGCCGGTCAGCCGATCCGCATAGGGACCGCGACAGCGGTTACGCCGACTACCGTGCTCGTCATCGAAAAGAAGGGGATGATCCGCGTCCTGCACAGTGAGCATGTATTTTCCGATCGATTCATCACTTATAGGCTTTCGCGCAACATCCGCATTGAAGAGGATTTGGTCGATCAGTTATTCAACTCCAGCGAGAAGCGCCTCGCTCGCACGCTGTTGCTGCTAGCCCGCTACGGCAGAGAGGATAAACCCCAAACGCTGCTCCCGAAAATACCGCAAGAGACGCTGGCGGAAATGGTGGGAACCACGCGGTCACGCGTGAATTTCTTCATGAACAAATTCAGAAAGCTTGGATTCATCAAATGCAACGGCGGCCTGCAGATCAACACGTCACTTCTGAGTGTTGTCCTGCACGATTAAACAACAACTTCTTAGTCTCGGGGCGAGGAACCTCAGGTGCTGAACGTTCAGGGACGGCTGGCTTTCTTCCTTATTGGCCTTGTTCTCACGCCTAATTTCTTGGCCTTCTTCACCAAGTCGCGCTCCTCCCAGTCAATTAGAGCTTCTCCGGGTCGTTCGTTCGGGAATCGACTGACATACCTTCTCATCGCAAAGCTCCGATCAACGCCGAGCAGTTCAATTCAAACTGACCCGTACTATCACGCTTTCGGTGGTGCGGCGTCTGCTCGCCGCCGCACCGATCAACCCGAATGCTTTCGGTTGGATTCTGGTAACTGAGTCGATGGTCTGCGCCATTGACTTATCCAGAGCATGCGGCGCGCAGGATATAATCATTCCGTGTCCAGCAAACGATTTCGCGAATTGCAAGACGAGTTTTTTGCAACTTCTACACGTCTTCAATTAGCGCAGAAGCCCGAAGAAAAATTGGCACTGTTAAATGAGCTTCAGCGGATCGTACAAGAATCCAAACTGGCACTCGTTGGCACCGATTCCAAAGAGTCCTGACTTTGGAAACGATTGCTGCCTCGCAATTGATCGTGAAATCGTGGTAAATCGCGTTCGATTGGAAGCACAGAAGAGAGTAGTATTACTTCTTCGAAAGCTCGCCGTTGAAATGGCTTTCAACATCTTCATGGCTAAGCGGGATTCTTGTCTTTGTCAATACGACCGAATACACGACCTCATTACCTGCAAGCTGAGCGGTGATAAACGCCCCATGGTCCGGCAGTTCTAGGTAGATAAACTTAACTTTTCTGCCGTCTTCAAGTGTCTTAATCCACGCTTCGTCTCGCATTCTTGTGTCTCGAATCAGCCGAGGTTACTGTACGCCGCAAATATACGCTGTACGCTGCCAAAACGGACGCATTTTCCTTAGGAACTAAGTTGGGATCGGGCGAAACGGAAGCTATTCAATGCTGCCGCCAGTGTACGGCATGGGACAGACTTACAGCTGATCGTAAGGTATTTTTGCGCAAATGAAGAGGAGAGAACTCACGCCTCGACAGGTATCTTCGGTCCCCTGTCCTACGTGTGGTGCTCCCGTCGGGCAGCCTTGCGAACTGCTCTCCGGTGCTCTGCGTTCAAAACCACATTTGAACCGCGAATTTGCCGCCATTGAGGCTATCGAGAGGAAGTGAAATCGCATGGGCCTCTCTGTTCAGAGCGGCCCCACCGTTTGCTTGTGCTTCGGCAACTTGACCCTCGTCAGCCAGAAGTCATTGAGGCGCTTTACCAGCCCCTCGAACTCGCTCAAATCCCCCGGCTTTTTGAGATAGGAGTTCACCTTCAGTTCGTAGCTGCTCACAACATCAGATTCGGCGTCGGAACTGGTCAAGACGATGACCGGAATCGTTTCCAGGCGGGGATTAGCCTTAATACGCGCCAGAACCTCACGGCCATGTAGTTTTGGCAGATTCAGGTCCAGCAGGATGACGTCAGGACGAAGTGCATCACGACAGCGTCGTTGGTAACCCAAAAACTCCATTGCTTCAACTCCGTCAGTGACTACGTGAAGACGCGCAGTGGGATTGATTTCACCCAAAATCTCGCGCATCAGCCTGATGTCACCCTGATTGTCTTCGACGAGCAGAATATCTGTCGGCACCCTTTGCTCCTCAGCGACTCGATTGCGCGGTTACGTCGTCGGTAAAATGGCGGAAGGGACCACCCGAACACGATGGGTCTTAGAAAGGAATTTTATTGTGACGCATCGGCTGCTGAAGTTAAGCACGGCGAACAGGGATGCGGCAATCCGGTTAGCCCTAACACGGCACGCGGCGCACTCTGTTCTCTTAACCAACTCGCAATCCGCGGGGTTTCAGAATCATCCGTACGGCACCGCACCGATCACTCCCGATCTTCTAAATACATGCTTCGATGTATCGCTTTCATCGGCCGTTCCTGTTGAGCTCGTGTTTAACGGGTCAAGGGCCTGGAGAGCGATGCCGAAGACGATCTTGGTCGCTGACGACAGCGCTGTGATTCGCAAATGCCTTTGTAGGATCTTCGAAACCGAAGAGGACTACGACATTTGCGCAGAGGCCGTCAATGGCGAGGAAGCAATCGCGCTCGCGATGCAACACAAACCCGATCTAATTGTTC
>DATBYA010000183.1:0-25990 GCA_036514015.1 Candidatus Sulfotelmatobacter sp. | reverse complement strand
TCCCTTACCGGGTCATACTTCGTTTTGTACGCCGGGGAAAGCGACACAAACTTGTTGGTTGGCTGCAACCCGCCGGCAACATACTTGAAGAACGTGCACAGCGTGCCCTGTTGACCACTGGCGGACGTGTCGCCCGTGGGTAGAGGGCAACTTGCGGGATCATCCGGATCGCCGTTGCCGATATAGTTTCCTGCCGTGGCAGCAGTGCTGACAACCGTGAGTTCGGCGTCTTTAGTCCAGATCGAGAGTGCCTCGCGGATTCGCTGGGTAATCACTTCCGGCGAATCGCCATTTATCGGATCGTGCACGCTGACTGCCGCGTGAAAGGTCACGTGAATTTGCTGTTCCAATTCGGCCAGTTGGGCCAGTTGATCGTCATCGCCTCGCCAAGCACCTGCATGGGCGGCTCCTATCGCCGTGACAATTCCCACAGCGAGCAGGGCCACAAAACGTGGGTGCCTCTTCTTGAATGTCGCTTCCATGTCCATCTCTCCTTTGAAACTCCGGGCCGCATCCTGTCGCGGATGCCCAAAAAGCACAAGGACGGCAAGGTGAAGATTGGGTGAAGAAACCTGAAGCCCTAACCAATTGACGCCAAAAGCCCTTACCCGCGCAGCCCCCGGCAGTGCTATAGTTTTGTGCCTCAGCTTTGGGGCGGTATGTCTGAGTCGCAGTACAGATTCGCCGAATTTCACCTCGATTGCGCCAGCTTCGAGTTGCGCCGCCAGGGACGCGCCCAGAAAAGCGAACGCATTTCCCTCGAGCGCATCCCCATGGAGCTGCTGATTCTTCTTCTGGAGCGGCAAGGTAGCGTCGTCACCCGCCAGGAAATCATCGACCGTCTCTGGGGCAAGGATGTCTTCGTCGATACCGAACACGGCATCAACACTGCCATCCGCAAAATCCGGCAAGCGCTGCGCGACGACCCCGAGCGTCCACGCTTCGTCCAAACCGTCACCGGCAAAGGTTATCGCTTCGTCGCGGAGAGGAGCTCAACCAATGGAAGCTCCCCCATCGCCGCGCCCGCAACCGAAGCCGCGGTCCCGCTCCTGCCTCCTGCCACGGCCGTAACCGATTTAGCTCCCGCGCCGAAGCCCCGCCTCCGCCTGGCAGCCGTCACGGCTCTCATCCTTCTGGCTGTGGCGGGAATCCCGATCGCCGTCAACCCCGGTGGAATGCGCGCCCGCCTATTCCCCAGCACCCAGGCCGCCCAGATCCACTCCATAGCTGTGATCCCGCTAGCCAATCTCTCCGGCGATTCTTCGCAGGACTATTTTGCCGACGGCATGACTGACGAACTTATTACTGCGCTTGCCAAAAACCGCTCGCTGCGCCTCGTCTCCCGGACATCCGCCATGCGATATAAAGGAGCTCAACGCCCGGTTCGCGAGATCGCCCGTGAACTCGGAGTCGACGGCATCCTCGAAGGTTCAATCTCCCGCAATGCCAATCGTGTACACATGACGGTGCAACTGATCTACGCTCCCACCGACACTCACGTCTGGGCCGAGAGTTACGACCGCGACTTCAATCAGGCGTTCTCGCTCCCCGAGGAGCTTTCCCAGACCGTCGCTAGAGAAGTAAAGACCGCGACGCTGCCCGCTCCAAACCAACGCTACATTAATCCCGAAGCTCACGATGCTTACCTCCGCGGCCGTGTCTTCTGGTTTGCCGGCGAACACACGCACAGCCTTTTTTACTTCCGGAAAGCTATTCAGCTTCAGCCCGATTACGCCGCTGCCTGGAGCGGCGTCGCCGATTCTTACGACAACGACCCGAGCGGTAGCGAACGTCCGGTTCAGGAAGTCACGGCCGAGTTCGAAGCCGCCGCCCGCAAAGCCGTGGAACTCGATGATTCCTCGTCCGAGGCTCACTGCTCACTCGCGGCTTGGTATTTCTTTTTCGCGTGGGATCTGCCGCGCGCCGATGCGGAATCAAGACGGGCGGCAGAACTGAACCCCAACTATTCCGAGGCCCACCATCTTCGCTCCTATGTTCTGGCCGCTATGAATCGGCCCGAACAGTCTCTTCAGGAGGCCAAGCGAGCCATTGATCTGGATCCTTTCAGGCGCCCTTGGGGCCTAGGGTACGCCTACATACAAACGCGCCAGGTTGATGCTGCAATTAACGACCTGCGAATGCGGGACCAAGCTTACCCCGAGGAATTCTATACACTTATTTATCTTGCTGAAGCTTACTGGCTGAAAGGCATGGGGAGGGAATCTGCAGAAGTGTTAGAGAAGGCTCTCATAGTGTTGGGCGATCCGGAAAAGGCAGAGGGCATTCATCGGGCGTTCCAGCGAGGCGGGCGAAAAGGCCTCGCACAGTGGAGAGTCGAGAATTATAAAATCCGCGCCCGCAAAGAGTTTATTTCACCTTACGAGTGGGCCAGACAATACGCGTACCTCGGCGACAAGAACGCGACACTAAAGTTCCTCGATCTTGCTTGCCATGAGCGTTCCCCTTGGATGGTGCTGATACAGAATGAACCGATCTTTGACTTTGTCCATTCCGACCCCCGCTACCACGCGCTGGTAGGAAAACTGGGACTGACGCCGTCCTATTGAAAAGCGCGGGTGCAGCTAGCGGAACGTGGAAGAGTATCAAAGTAGCTGCTGAGATCTGCGTCGACAATTTCTCCATGACCAGTGTTAATCAGCTTGTGGACGTGCTGTACTGCGTCCAGTGCGCTGCGGTCTCGCCGATAGGCGTACTGTTCCGGCTGCAGATCGGGACTCGAATATGGGTTCGAGAACCACAACTGCCGCCATTTCCGCTGGTCGATCGCGGATAGCGGGTACTCCTAACGGCCGCTGTTTTCCCGTCCGCTTTGGGTATGTACACCCGCCGCACGGGAAGTGGTTGATAGGTTCGGCTTACGCATCGATGTCCTCGAAGGTTTGGCGTCGACTCCGGCTGCTCCGCCATTGGCTTTGCAGCGTTCATAGGCGAATGCCAAGACATCTTTCCGGTACACCTTGCGTAGAGCGCTCGGCCCTTTGTCGCTTCTTGCGTTCGTCTTTAACTAAGGATCGCGGTAGGGATACCGGGCTCTCCCGGTACCCCCCGCACAGAGCCGTACGGGCGCTCACTAGCGCATACGGTTCTTATCTTGGATGGGTAGCGGCAAAGCGTGCATTGGGATAAGGGTGGAGCGCATGTGGTCTGGGAAGCCAGATCTCAACGAGTCGATGCATTCGGGCCCAAGTGAGCCGGTGCTTTTGGCTCCGGCGACGGAGTGCCCGCCGCCAGAATCGTGTCACCCTTTCGCGAAATACGTTCAAACGTTGCATGTTTCCTGGAACCGCATAGTAGTTGAAGTACCCTTGGACGACCGACCGGAGCCACTTGCCCGTTTGCGGGACAGGATCGTGCATGCGCCGGCGGAGCTCCTGCTTAATTTCCTGCAGCTTGGCCCGCAAGCGCTTGGCGATCGTCTTGCGTTTTAGGGCAAACTTTCCGTTTCTGTCCTTCCCGCTGATATGCGAGAAGCCCAGAAAGTCGAACGTCTCGGGTTTTCCCTCTCCTCTCTTTTCCCGGTTTTGTTCGGCAAAGCGTCCGAACTCGATCCGGCGCGTTTTGTCTGGATGAAGTTCCAAACCAAACTTCTTCAGTCGCTCTCGGAAGTTTTCCAGGAAGCGGTCTGCGTCTGCCTGATATTGGAAACCCAAGACGGTGTCATCTGCATAGCGGATGATCACCACCTCGCCTTGCGCCCATTTCTGGCGCCAGGCGTGCACCCAAAGGTCGAAACTGTAATGCAGATATACGTTTGCAAGGAGTGGTGAAGCCACCGCGCCCTGCGGCGTGCCTGTGTACGGTTCCGACCACTTGCCTTCCTCCATCACCCCGGCTTTCAGCCATTTCCGAATCAGCCGCAGGATTCGTCGGTCGGCGACGCGATGCTCCACAAACTTAAGCAGCCAACTTTTATCGAGTTCATCGAAAAAGTTGCGGATATCTGCGTCAAGAATGTAGTTCACTCTCTTCTGCTCGATTGCGACGGCCAGCGCATCCAGCGCATCGTGCTGACTGCGCCCCGGCCGGAACCCGTAAGAGAAACCGAGAAAGTCTTCCTCATAGATCTGGTTGAGGATGGTAACCGTGGCCTGCTGAACGATCTTGTCTTCCAGCGCCGCGATTCCTAATGGGCGTTTCCGCCCATCACTTTTCGGTATATAGGTTCTTCTCGAGGGTTGCGCTCGGTAGTCGCCGCGATGGACTCGGCCGTGAAGATCGGCAAGCCGCCCTTCCAACCCAGTCTCGTATTCGTACCACGTGACTCCGTCTACTCCAGGGGCCGCTTTTCGCTTTAGGGCGTAAAAGCTTTCCCGCAGCAGATCAATCGTCATGTGATGCAGTAGGGCGGTGAACTTCGTTTCCTTATGTTCCCTTGCTGCCTTCCGCACACGCATCAGCCCTTGTGACACGCCTGCCTCGCCCTGTGTCGAGAGCGTGTTAGGTTGATGAGTGTTCTCCTTGATCACTGGCCTTCCCTCCTCACCCTCCGCTGATGGTTTCCCGTCTTTGTTCGGGTGATTCATCGGTACTCTCCTTTTCTGTTTATGCCAATGTGTGACTCCTCGAGGACTTGCCCCCGGGCCTTGCGGCCATAGCCTTCGCCCGCAGTCCTGCCGGTCACCCCGCAGTCTATGGGAGAGATTCTGGAGGTACGCCTCGAGAATCTCAACGTAGTGCTGCGCCAACAGGTGTCTCCGAGGTCTCCCGGTTCTCGTATAGGAAGTTTCTAGGCGTGCACTGGGGTCTCACGACTACGCAGGACTGTTCAGGAACTCGCGCTTATCGCTCCTGAGCATGTTGCCTTCCGCACAAGGGGAAGTCGTCGGCGTCCTGGTTGGGAGTTTTCGAAGCTCAGTACCCAGCCCACCTATACCCCTGTTTATGCTTCGTGGCACACCTCACGATGTGCCGCGCAAAACTCGGGGCCGAGCGGATCGCTACTCCTTACTCGTGAAGCTCTTTCATCTTCTACTTCCTATCGGTTTATCCCGGCGCACCCCCTTCCCTCCACCGGAATTACCCGGCTTCATCGGTCGTACGAGCCTCTCCGCCACCCCATACGGCCCGGCCTGTCTCTCGCGAGTTGCCAGTTGATCGATACCCTGATCACCGCTGGGGCTTTCCCTGTTACGTCTGGTCTCCTATGCGTACATGCCATCGCCATTACCCCGGACAGGTTCAATGGAGCTTGTTCCTCGTCTACCTCCATTGCCAGCGGCCTTCCCCGTGAAACAGTAAGGTCGGCTCCTGCAATTGTTTTTTCGAGGCCTGCTCAGCGTTCACCCACGTTACGGCCTGCAGGCTCGCGGAGTCGCCAAGCACCCTTTACACCGAGAGCTCCGACAGCTTTGTTGCCTCCGCTGCCGCCTCGATTGCTACCGGGTGGAGCGAACCAGTTCCCGGGCGGGAGTTGCACCCGCTGTAGTCCAGCGCCTTTCACGGCGCACTGTTTCGCCAACAACTGTTTCGGAAGCCGAATTTCGCTGCATTTGCACCTGCTCCTCTTTCGTCGCTGTTTCGCGGGATCGTGACTCCAAGTCTTGTCAACGCCCCGTTGTTCGGCTATGGTCACTCAGTCTTCGTTTTGAGTTTATCGTGCTTATGAGTGCCAGCGGTCATTTCCCCCGCATTGCAATCGTAACCATAGTTGCCGGATGCGCCCTGCTTGGCGCCGCAGCTCAGAACCTCACTTTTAAGAGAGAGGAGGCAGAGCTTATCGCCGACGAGGTGGCAGGTGACGTTGTAAAGCGCTACTACGACCCCAAGCTGCACGGCATCGATTGGGATGCTCAGCTCCGTGAGGCCAAGAACAAAATCGAAAACGCCACGTCGCGCAATCTTGCGTTTGCTAATATCGCGGCCATGCTTGACAGCCTAAATGATTCTCACACCGCCTTCGTCCCAAGGCGTTCCTTCAGTCTTGATTACGGCTGGCGCATCCAGACAATCGGCGAGCGATGCTTCGTGACGCGCGTTCGGCCCCAATCCGACGCTGCGACCAAGATCCACCCCGGAGACGAAGTTTTGGCCATTAACGACTACAAACCTGTGCGTGCGAACCTTGTCCGCATCGAATACATCCTCAACGTTCTCCGCCCCCAGACCAAGATCAAAGTCGCCGTCCGATCAACCGCAGGGCAGGAACGGCAATTCGAAATTGTTCCTAAGACCTTTGAGCGCCAACTTATTTTGCCGACGTTGGGCGACCTGCGAGCGTATTGGGAAGTCGAACACAAATACATCCGCCCGCGAGTCATTTCGCTCAATAGCGATGTGCTGGTGGCAAAGATTCCCATATTCGCGTTCGACGAGGCTGAGGTAAACAAACTCGTTAGCGCGGCGCGGGAGCACAAGTCGGTAGTCCTCGACCTGCGGGGCAATCCGGGCGGAACAGAAGAGTCGCTCGGTCTGCTAGTAAGCGGGTTCTTCGATCACGAAGTGAAGATCGCAGACGCGGTGGCGCGCAACGGCACGAAACACCGATCCGCCAAACCGGATCGCCATACTTTTTCAGGCAAGCTCATTGTGCTGGTGGACAGCCGGTCGACGTCCGCCGCTGAACTGTTTGCCCGTATCGTTCAGCTCGAAAAACGAGGCACCATCATGGGCGACCGCACGCTTGGCATGGTGATGGAATCGCAATGGTACGGCCTCGCTTCCACTGGCTATTCCTCCAGCGTCTCCATCACTGTGGCAAACCTCGTTATGTCCGACGGCAACAGCCTCGAGCATGTCGGCGTCACTCCCGACGAACTGGTACTGCCTACAGTCGACGACATTGCGAATGACCTTGATACTGTCCTTGCACACGCCGCTGAAATCGCTGGTGCCACGCTCTCTCCCAAAGACGCCGCCGCGCTCTTCCCTTACGAATGGCAGCAGCCTTATTATTTCGCGGGACATTAGGCCACACATTATCAGAGCGTCGCAGCAACTGATCAGGCGTTTACGCTCAAAATCCCGGTCGCCAGGTAAATGAGTGTGATGGCGCGATATTTCGCCAGTAGCCCACGGCCTTGCTTTCCTCCCAATACAGGCACAGAGCCGAAATCGAAGCGGCGCCAAGAAAACAGGAGTCATGGCCCCGCCCGCGCTCTTCACGACGCGTGCCCCCCACCGCCCCGCTCGCATACCCCCCGGGGGGCGTGGCATTTTCATCTCAATGCGTATATCCCCCTATACCCTCCCCATCTTGTTTGACCCTTCTTTTCTCCCGCCTGTAAGATCAGGGGTTCAGCCTTCTGTCCCGCAATCTCCAGGCGTTGCTCGGCCAGACGGGGACCAGAGGCCGATCCACCCAAACTCCGATGCCGCACGAACTGCCCAAAGCCTACGAGCCGGGCGCGATTGAAACGCGCTGGGCTGAGTATTGGGTCAAAGAGAAGCTGTTCTCCGTGAAGACGCCCCCCCTGGGGGAGACTCGCCCGGTATTTGCGCTGCTCCTGCCGCCGCCGAACGTGACTGGGCGACTGCACATGGGCCACATGCTCAACCAGACGCAAATGGACATCGTTGTGCGCTGGCATCGCATGCGCGGTTTCATCGCGCTTTGGCTGCCGGGCACCGACCATGCCGGGATTGCTACGCAGATGATGGTGGAACGAGACCTGGCCAAGGAGGGCAAGAAGCGTCGCGACCTGGGCCGTGACAAATTCGTTGCGCGCGTCTGGGAATGGAAAAAACTTTACGGCGGCGCCATCTTCGACCA
Source organism: Candidatus Sulfotelmatobacter sp. (assembly GCA_036514015.1). GTDB lineage: Bacteria > Acidobacteriota > Terriglobia > Terriglobales > Acidobacteriaceae > Sulfotelmatobacter. The sequence continues at coordinate 18,261 of DATBYA010000183.1, read as the reverse complement.
GATGAGGCGGCTAGGCGCGTCCGTCGACTGGGACCGCGAGTACTTCACCATGGACGAGAATCTTTCGCATGCGGTGCGCGAAGTGTTCGTCCGGCTGTATGAGGAAGGACTGATCTATCGCGGGAAATACATCGTGAACTGGTGCCCGCGCTGTGAAACCGCGATTTCGGACCTCGAAGTAAAGCACGAAGAAGTTGCCGGGAAGTTGTGGGAGATTCGCTATCCGATACTCGGGACGAATGAATTCATCACCGTCGCCACCACGCGGCCTGAGACGATGCTGGGCGATACCGCCATCGCGGTGAATGCGAAGGATGAGCGCTATACGCAACTGCAGGGGAAGCATGTACTGGTGCCGCTGATGAATCGCGAAATTCCGATTATCACCGACGAACTGGCGCAGCCCGAGTTTGGTACGGGCGCTGTTAAAGTGACTCCGGCGCACGATCCCAACGATTTTCAGGCGGGCGTGCGCCACAAGCTGCCCCAGATTGACGTGATGGACGAGCACGCTCGCATGAACCAGAATGCTGGCGCCTACGCCGGCCTCGACCGTTTCGAGGCGCGCAAACGCGTGCTGGCCGACTTGCAGGAGCAGGGGTTTCTGGTCTCGGAGAAAGACCACGCTCTCTCCATTGGCAAATGCGACCGCTGTGGAACCGTCGTCGAGCCTCGCCTGTCGGAGCAGTGGTTCATCAAAATCAAACCGCTGGCCGATCGCGCCATCCAAGCTGTAGAGGGCGGCGAGATCACGATTGTTCCGGATAACTACCGCCAGATTTATTTGAACTGGATGAAGAACATCTATGACTGGTGCATATCGCGCCAATTGTGGTGGGGCCATCGGATTCCGGCGTGGACGTGTGAAAGTTGCAAGGATCTGATTGTCGCGCGCGAGGCTCCGCCCAAATGCACAAAGTGTGGCGGCGGCAAGCTGGAGCAGGTTTCCGACGTGCTCGATACCTGGTTTTCGTCCGGCTTATTGCCGTTTACGACGCTGGGATGGCCGGATAAGACACGGGATCAAGCCGTTTTCTATCCCACTACACTGCTCATTACGGCGTACGAAATTCTGTTCTTCTGGGTGGCGCGCATGATCATGTTCGGCTGCCACTTCATGCAGGGACACGAGCAGGATGCGGCGATCAAGAAGGCCAACGGGTGGTCAGACAAGCAGGACGACAGCGTGCCCTTCCGGCACGTGTACATCCACGCACTGGTACGCGATGCTGACCGGCAAAAGATGTCGAAGACCAAGGGCAACGTGATCGATCCGCTGGAGATTATCGAGCGCTTCGGCACGGACGCGACGCGATTTACGCTGGCGGCAATGGCCGCGCCGGGCACAGACATTGCTTTCAGCGAAAGCCGTACCGATGGTTATCGGGCATTCGCGAATAAGATCTGGAATGCGGCACGGTTTATGTTCATGAATGTGGACAGAATCGAGCCGGGCCTGCGGCCCGGCCGGATGTCCGAGGGCGACCGTCCTCACATGGGCGTTGCTGGATTTCAAGCCTCTACTCTTGAGGACCGCTGGATTCTTTCGCGATTCAATCGCGCTGTGTCCGAGGTGAATGACGCGCTCGCTACTTATCGCTTTCATGAAGCGGCCAATCGCATTTACGATTTTTTCTGGGGGGAATTCTGCGACTGGTACCTGGAACTGATTAAACCGCGACTGACTTTCGAAGAGGGCGCCGATAAGAGCGTTGCGCTGAAGGCTTCCTCGAACCTGGTCAATTTGTTCGATGCATCGCTGCGCTTGCTGCATCCGATCATGCCCTTTATCACGGAAGAAATCTGGCAGGCGATCTATGAAGGCAAGGCTCCTTACAAGTCAATCGCACTGGCAGAATATCCCCAGGCGGATGAGAAGCAATCCAATCTTGCCGCCGAGACTGAGATGGCAATCCTGCAGGATCTGATCGTCAGCGTGCGCAACCTGCGGGCCGAACTGAAAGTCGAACCCAAGGTAAAGGTACCGATCGAAGTGTTTGCGCAAGAGCTCGGAATTCGTAAGATGATCGAGCAGAATCATGGCGCGGTCGAACGGTTGGGCCATGTCGAGAAGATCGCATTTGTTGAAGGCTCTTTGGCCAGCCGGCCGGGCGCACGGGGCACGGCGCGCTTCGATGTGCACGTAATCTACGAGAGAAAAATCGATGCGGCCGCCGAGTGCGACCGGCTTACCAAGGAGTTGGAGAAAATTGAAAAAGAGTTAGCCAACAATCAGAAGCAGTTAGGCAACGAACAGTTTCTCGCCAAGGCCCCGGAGAAAGTAGTGGAAGGGCTGCGCCGGCGCGGGCAGGAACTTTTCGTTCTGCAAGGGAAAACGCAGAATAAGCTGAAGGAATTGGGCTGTGAGGACAGCGGAGGTCGGCTGTCCCCGCAGCTTTCGTAACCGACTGTATATGGATTGGAACTCAAGACGCCTTACCGCAATGCTGGAGAACGCGCTGGTCGAAGATCGGGCGACGCGCGATGCCACCAGCTATGCCTGCATCGACCCCAACCAGCGGGCGTCGGCGACGATTGTGTCCAAGCAGGACTGCATTCTGGCCGGCATCGGGTGCGTGGCGCGCATTCTCGATGTGTATGCCGCGCTCGACGGTGCCGTTACCGCCCACTACGAGGTGACCACGCATCCTGAGATTTTCGACGGGGTGCGCCTGCACAAGGGACAATCGGTCGCGGTGATCCGCCACAACGCGCGCGTGATTCTTTCCTGTGAACGCGTGATCCTCAACTTTCTGCAGCGCATGAGCGGGATTGCGACGTTGACTCGCAAGTTCGTGGAAGCCGTATCGGGCACCAAGGCGCGCATTCTGGATACGCGCAAGACTGCGCCCGGCCTGCGGGTGATCGATAAGAACGCGGTGCGATGCGGCGGCGGACAGAATCATCGGCTCGATTTATCGGACGGGGTACTCATCAAGAATAATCACATCGCCCTCGCAGGCGGCATCGTTCCCGCTCTGGAGCGCGCCGTGCACAACCGCCGCGGCTCGCAGATCATTGAAGTGGAAGTGCGCACGCTGGCGGAGTTGGAACTGGCGCTGGCCCATGGCGGCGAAGCCATCCTGCTTGACAATATGTCGGTGGACGATGTGCGCCGGGCCGTCGAGCGCTGTGCGCAGCCCGATGTTCACACGAACGTGCAGACTGATGTGCCGAAAGATGGACGCCGCATTCCCGTGGAATGCTCGGGCGGAATTCGTCTGGAGAATGTTCGCGCCTATGCCGAAACCGGCGTGGATTTCATCTCGGTGGGCCTGCTAACGCACTCTCCGCAGGCCGCTGACATGAGCATGAGAGTTGTGCCAGCCTGAAGGAACGATTGTTGTCTGGCCGCGATTCGCGCATAATCTTGGCATCCTCAAGCCCGGCACAATTCGGAAACAGCCTTCACGGGCCAGAGTGCCCGCAGGGCACGAGCCACAGCCCACCGATCTCCGACTCGGACGCATCGTGCGTTTGCTGATGGAGCACGCTACCGTGGTCGTGAGCGGAACCAAGATTGCTCAGGAAATTTCCTGCAGCGGCTCCGAAGTATGGCGTCTGATTCAGCAATTGCGCGGCCTGGGTGTGGATGTGGCGGGCCATCTTGCCTCGGGCTATCAACTGCGCTCGGTGCCAGATTTGCTGTTGCCAGAAATTCTGCGGCCGCTTCTGCGCGGCACCATCTGCGACGCGCATCTTCATCACTTCTACAAAATCGGATCGACCAACACGGCAGCCATGGCCGCCGCGCTGGAGGGCGCTCCGGAAGGCAGTGTGTTTCTTGCCGAAGAGCAAACCGCGGGCCGAGGTCGCGGAGCTAACTCATGGCAGTCTCCGCGATCCACGGGAATTTATTGCTCGCTGATCGTGCGGCCCAGGCTGCCGCCCTCGGAGGTCCTGGTACTGTCGCTGGCCGCCGGATTGGCGGTGCGCGCGGCCATCCAACAAGTCGACTCACAGGTCATTCCCGACCTGAAGTGGCCCAACGACGTTCTGATCAGCGGAGAGAAAGTCAGCGGAATTCTCACGGAAATGAATGCCGAGGCCACCCGCGTTCGCTACATCGTAGTCGGCGTGGGCATCAACGTGAACCAGGCAAGTTTCCCCAAAGAGTTGTCGGCGACCTCGCTGCGCCTGGTGACGGGCAGAGAGTGGTCGCGGGTCGAGTTAGTTGCCGCTTTGCTAAAATCACTCGACCGCGAATATCGGCACTTGGTCGAGCATCCAGACGCGCGGGAATCGATTCTCCGGCGCTTCGCCGAGAATTCCTCGTGGGTGCAGGGCAGAGCCGTTCGCATCGATGAGAATGGTTCGGCCTTTGAGGGAACGACCGACGGTCTGGATCAGCGGGGTTTCTTGAGAGTGCGAACTTCGAAAGGAATGCAAACGGTGTTAAGCGGAACCGTAAGGGAACTGTAGCGGCGAGCATCCCGCGACTTCGCTCCGGGCAGGCTCGCTGCCGGCGGTCGCCAGGGCGCTACTCTTAGGCTAACCATGCTTCTCGTTATCGATGTCGGAAACACGAACACCGTCCTGGGCGTCTTTGCTGGCGCCGGGGAGGGCCATGCGCCCGGCTCGGCGAACGAGACTCAACGCTACGAGCGGCTTGTAGCCAACTGGCGGGTCGCCACCTCTCGCACCAGCACGGTGGATGAATACGGAGTGTTGTTCCGTAATTTATTTTCCATGGCCGGTCTCGAATCGAAAGGTATACACGGCATCGTGATCTCGTCGGTCGTTCCGCCACTCGATCCTGTGCTGCGCCAAGTATGCGAGCGCTATTTCAATTTGCTCCCTCTCTCCATTGAGCCGGGTGTCAAGACCGGCATGCCGGTGCACTACGACAATCCGGCGGAGGTGGGCGCTGATCGCATCGTCAATGGAGTGGCGGCATTCGCGAAATATGGCGGGCCGTGTGTGATCGTCGATTTCGGCACGGCCACCACGTTCGACTGCGTGTCGGCGAAGGGCGAGTATTTAGGCGGAGTGATCTGCCCGGGAATCGGAATCTCTGCGGACGCGCTCTTTGAACGCACGGCGCGGCTGCCCCGCGTCGAAATCCGCAAGCCCACTCGCGTCATCGGCTCGAACACCGTTGCCAGTTTGCAGTCTGGCCTCTATTACGGATATCTCGGACTGGTCGATGGCATCCTCGAACTTCTGCTGGCAGAGTTGGGCCCGGAAACGCGCGTGATCGCGACCGGAGGTCTCGGGCCCATGATTGGCACGGGATCGAAATACATCAAGAACGTAGATGACTCTTTGACGCTCGAAGGCTTGCGCATCATCTGGGAACGAAATGCATCTTGGCGCAAGGATTCGGCTCCGGCGAAAGCGGCACCCAACTCCGGGTCGAAGGCATCCTCCAAAGAAGCGCAGCCAAGAGCGACGCAGGCAAAATCGCAGCTTAAATCACCGAATGGCGGGACGTCGACGCCTGCCTCCTCGCGCTCTGCCCGCTGACCTGCCGTGGAAAATTATTTCAATTACTTCACCGAGATTGAGGAGCACTTTCAGCTTCGCTGGGGCGGAATCCTGCGCCTGTCGCCACTCGATTGGGTGCTGATGGAGACCTGGAGGGATGCGGGAATTCCGTTGGAAGCCGTGCGGCGCGGTATTGACGTGACTTTCGAGCACTACGAACGGCGTCCTTCCAGAACGCGAAAGGTAAACGGCCTGGCATTCTGTTCACAGGAAGTCTTGGCGGCGGCGGAAGACATGAAGGAGGCTGCCGTCGGTGCAACTGCCGGAGAACCCGCGCCTCCGGCGAAATCCACGGGGGAACAAGGTTTTGAACCCGAGGTGGTCGCCCTCTTCCTGCGCCGCAACGCAGGTTTGTTAGAAGCGGCGACGTTGCCTCAGGCAGACGGTATCTCCAAGCTTGCTCTAAACACTGCGAAGACTCTGCGCCATCTTGCGGAAGAAGTGGAAAACAGGCCCCAGACACGGCTGGAGGATCTGGAGCGCCGCCTCACCGTGCTGGAGGAAAAACTTTTTGCGCTGCTGCTCGCCTCAAGCCCCGACGATGAGATCGTCATGGTCCGAGCCGCAGCCGACCGCGACCTCGCCCCTTATCGCCGCAAGATGTCCGCAGCACAGATCGATCAACTGCAGAAGCAGTACATTCACAAGCGCCTGCTAGAAAAGTATCGTTTGCCGCGGCTCAGTTTGTTTTACATGTGACCGCCTTTGATTTATTCATTCGACGCACTGATTCTCGGTGGTGGCGCAGCAGGCCTGATGTGCGCCATTGAGGCCGGAAAGCGCGGACGCCGCGTCGCGGTTCTGGAACACAACGAGCGTCTGGGCAAAAAGATTCTCATCTCTGGCGGCGGGCGCTGTAACTTCACCAACATCCACTGCCAGTCCGAGAATTTCCTCTCCGCCAATCCGCACTTCGCCAAGTCGGCGCTGGCGCGTTTCACGCCCGCAGATTTCATCGCGCTGGTCGAAAAGCACCAGATTGCTTATCACGAAAAGACGCTGGGGCAATTGTTTTGCGACCGTTCGGCTCGCGACATCCTGGGAATGCTCGAACAAGAGTGTCAGTCAGTTGGCGTGGCCATTTTCCTGAACGCTAAGATTCACGAAGTAAAGCGGACTACAGAGTTTGTATTGCACACCGCCAGCACAGAATTTCGCGCGCCCGCGCTGGTCGTCGCGACCGGGGGCTTATCCATTCCGAAAATGGGCGCGACCTCATTTGGTTACGAGCTGGCGCGACAGTTCGGGATAAAAATCCGCGAACCTTGGCCGGGCCTGGTACCCTTGGTGCTGCATCCCGAGGATCAATCCCGTTACGGCGATCTGAGCGGTGTTTCTGTGGACGTGATCGCCTCGTGCAACGGGCAGCAGTTCCGCGAAAAGATGCTTATCACTCATCGCGGCCTGAGCGGTCCCGCGATTCTCCAGATTTCGTCTTACTGGAACAAGCCGCAGGAAATTCGGCTCGACATCGCGCCGGGGAGCGAGTTGACGGCGATCTTTCACGATGCGAAGACGCCGAGAACTCTAACGACACTGCGGTCAGAATTCCGCAACAAAATGCCAGTTCGCTTCGCCGACCGCTGGCTTGACCTGCACGGGCCTGCATCATGGACGAACACAGCGCTGGCGGACCTCGAGCAGCGGGTGCATGCGTGGACAATCATTCCGACCGGAACCGAAGGCTTGGCGAAGGCGGAAGTGACCGCCGGTGGCGTCGATACCGACGAGCTTTCGGCCAAAACCATGGAAACCCGTAAGCTTCCGGGCCTGTTTTTTATCGGCGAGGTGGTGGACGTGACCGGACAACTTGGCGGACTTAACTTTCAGTGGGCATGGGCCTCAGGCGCGGCCGCAGGGAGGGCCGTGTAAACTGGTTTCCGGAATCCGGGAGGGCACGCATGAGGGGAACAATACGGTTCCTGCGGAGCATGGGTCGAGTGGTCGTGGTGCTATTCAGCGCAAGCGCCGCGTTCGCGCAGGCGCCATCGTCCACGATTCTGGCGCTGGCAAAGAGCGACCATACCCTCGCCATTGTTGACCCGGCAACATTTCAAGTTCTGGCCCGCGTTCCCGCTGGTCCCGATCCCCACGAAATCATCGCATCCGACGACGGCAAACTCGCCTTCATCTCAAACTATGGCGGTCTGGATAGCGATCTGCATACCATTTCGGTAGTTGATTTAGTTGCCCGCAAGGCCTTGCCTCCAATCGATCTCGGTGCGTTACGCTCCGCCCACGGGCTGGCGTTCGCGGGGGGCAAGCTTTATTTCACGGCGGAGACCAACAAAGTCATTGGCCGTTACGACCCTGCGAGCCGGCAGGTGGAGTGGATACTCGGCACCGGCCAGGATCGGACCCACATGATCCTTGTTTCCAGCAGCCTTGACCAGATCGTTACGTCAAACGTCAACTCCGGCACGATCAGCATCATCGAACATGTCTCTCCGCCGCCCGGAGGCTTCGGTCCGCCCCCCGGCGGTCCAGCAACGGGCCCTCCGCCTCAAGGACCGGGTCAGCCGCCGGGCGGCCCGCGCATGACCTGGAAAGTGACGAGCATTCCGTCTGGTAATGGAGTGGAAGGCTTTGACATAACCCCGGACGGAAAAGAAATATGGGCCGCCAATGCGCGAGACGGAACCGTCACGATCATTGACGTTGCTCCCAAGAACGCGATCCAAACTTTTCCCATCCCGGTGAAAGGCGCCAACCGTTTGAAGTTCACGCCGGACGGCAAGCGGGTTCTGATCTCCGGTCTGGGCGCAGGCCCTGGCGCTGGAGGCGTCAGCTTAGAGGTGATGGACGCGTCTACTCGCCAAGAAGTAAAGCAACTGAACCTGGGTGGTGGCGCGGCCGGTATCTTGATCGCTCCCGACGGTTCACGAGCCTACGTGGCTGTCAGCACCGGCGACAAGATTGCAGTGGTGGATTTGAACACTCTGGATGTTGTCGGACAATTCTCAGTAGGAAAACAACCCGACGGATTGGCCTGGGCCGTTCGCAAATAGAGCCGCCTTTCCCCTGCCGTAAGTTGAGCTTCAGTATTCCGTGGACGCGATCAGAAGGTCTTTCTTTCCCCCCCGCGCTTTTTCTTAAGGCAGGGAAAGGATTATGATGTCGGCCACGGAGCAGGAATGGCGTTCGCAGCGATAAGTAAGGACGCGGTTCGCGAGTTCGACGTCCTGTGGATTACGGCCGGCTTGGGCTGCGATGGCGATACGATTGCCATGACCGCCGCCACCCAGCCCAGCATCGAAGATGTCCTCCTTGGGCAAGTTCCCTGGATTCCAAAAATCAATCTACATAATCCCTTCCTCGCCTTGGCGAACGGAGACGATTTTCTGAGAGCCTTCCACCATGCCGCGGAAGGAAAGATTGAAAATTTCATTCTGGTGGTCGAAGGGTCGATCCCGAACGAACACAATAAGGATGAAGGCTACTGGGCTTCCCTGGGAACTGATCCTAAGACGGGTCAGCCGATCACCACCTGTGAATGGATCGATCGTCTCGCCCCCCATGCTTGGGCAGTGGTTGCGGCGGGAACCTGTGCCACCTACGGGGGGATTCACGCCATGGAAGGGAACCCCACCGGATGTATGGGCCTTCCCGACTATCTGGGCTGGAAATGGAAATCGAAAGCGGAGATTCCCATCGTGTGCGTACCCGGCTGCCCGGTGCAACCCGATAATTTCATGGAAACGCTTTTGTATTTGCTCTACATGGCCTCGGGCCGTGCGCCCATGATTCCGCTCGATGAGGGGTTGCGGCCGACCTGGCTTTTTGGCAACACCGTGCACGAAGGTTGCGACCGCGGTGGCTTCTATGAACAGGCTCAGTTTGCCGAAGTATACGGGTCTCCGCTTTGCATTGTGAAGCTGGGATGCTGGGGTCCCGTGGTTCAGTGCAATGTGGGAAAGCGCGGCTGGATGGGTGGAATCGGCGGATGCCCGAATGTGGGCGGCATTTGCATTGGATGTACGATGCCCGGCTTTCCCGACAAATTCATGCCCTTCATGGACCAACCGCCGGGGTCTCTTTTGTCTTCCGCAGCGGTTCAAACTTATGGACGCGCCATTCATGCGTTGCGCCGCTTCACGCAGTCGTCGCTAAATAAAGAACCCAGCTGGCGGAAACCGACGAGCAACAGGCCGCAACCAAGCATAGGAACCTGAGCCCGACTGGCTCGCGCGAGGACAGGGTTACGGTTCTTCAAGGGTGAAAATGGTTTCGTTTTCGTGGCCGAACGAGAGAAACAGCCATCCCACAGATCAAGTTCCTGCGGTGGCTGAGCCGGAGCTGAATCCGTCGCAGGCCGAAGAAATTCTTCAAGACCTGGCGGGGGTTTTTCGCCGCCACAATCCGGCCAGGGCAAGACACATCGTATATCAGCCGGAACCGCCAGATAACGGCGCGTCGGGCACCGCGCAGCTCCCGAACCTGGAAGCCAGGTACCGTGCCCTGGTCGAGCAGATTCCCGCGGTAGTTTTCATGGCTTATCTTGATCGCGGCATCGGTGAGGCCTACGTGAGCCCCCAGATCGAAGCCGCGCTGGGTTTTTCCCAGGAAGAATGGCTGGAAGATCCCGTGCGCTGGTACAGCCACATCCATCCCGAAGACAAGCAGCGCTGGAGCACTGAAGCGGCGGAAATGTTTCTTACCGGCAAACCTTTGCGTTCGGCTTATCGCGTGCTGTCGCGCGAGGAGCGCGTCATTTGGTTCCATTGCGAAGCCAAAATGATCCGCAAGGAAAATGGCGAGCCCTGGTTTATTCATGGCGTAGGCTTTGACATCACCGACCTGAAGCGGACGGAAGAGGCGCTGCAGAAGGAGCGCAACGTCGTGTCCGCGATTCTCGACACTGTAAGCGCGCTGGTTATGGTGCTGGACCCGGACGGCCGCATCCTTCGCTTCAATCGTGCCTGCGAACAGATGACGGGATACACCTTCGCGGAGGTTCAGGGAAAGCCGATTTGGGAGTTGTTCCTGATTCCAGAAGAGGCGCACCGCTTCAGAACGTTGGTTCAGAAAACCTGTGACGACCAGAGTCCGCAGGAGGACGAGAGCTGTTGGGTTAGCCGCGACGGCCGCCAGAGATTGATTGCCTGGTCCACAACCGTGCTTCCCGGGGCCGGTGAAGGGGCCTCAAACGTCATTGCTTCGGGAATTGACATTACGGAACGGAAACGAGCGGAGGCAAAATTCCGCGGTCTGCTGGAAGCGGCGCCCGACGCGGTCGTGGTGGTCAATCGCGAGGGCAGGATTGTTCTGGTAAATGCTCAAGTCGAAAAATTGTTCGGCTACTGCCGCGCCGAGTTACTCGGACAACCGCTAGAGCTGCTGGTGCCGGCACGATTGGGGGAGAGACACGCCCAACACCGCACTCGTTTTTTCGAAGAGCCGCGCGTCCGTCCCATGGGAGCCGGCAACGAACTCTATGGATTGCATAAGAACGGCCACGAATTTCCAGTTGAAATCAGCCTTAGTCCTCTGGAGACCGAAGAAGGCGTATTGGTTTCAAGCGCGATTCGCGACATCACCGAACGCAAGCGCCTGGAGAAGACAATTCTCGAGATCAGCACCCGCGAGCAGCGTCGTATCGGACAGGACTTGCATGATGGCCTCGGCCAGCATCTGACCGGCATCGCTTTCATGAGCAAGGTGCAAGAACAAAAGCTGATGGAGAAAAATCTGCCCGAGGCGGGCGATGCCGCCAAAATTGTGAACCTGGTCAATCAGGCCATCTACAAAACTCGGGAATTGGCCCGAGGTCTGCTCCCGGTCGTGTCGGATGCTGAGGGATTAATGTCTGCGTTAGAACAATGGGCGGGAGAAGTGCAAGATCTATTCGCCGTCAGCTGCCGGTTTCAGTGTCTGGCTCCGGTGCTGATCCATGATGACACGGTGGCTACGCATCTCTATTATATTGCCCAGGAGGCAGTGAACAACGCGATCAAGCACGGGCACGCACGCCAGATCGTAATTCGTCTGGCCGCCGTGCGGCATCAGGGAGCGCTTACCATCCAGGATGACGGATGCGGAATCGGCAACATTGTTCCCGGCAATAAGGGGGTGGGTCTTCACCTGATGAATTATCGTTCCCGGATGGTCGGAGGTTCGCTCGAAGTGCAGCGCGTCGGGGGCGGTGGAACCGCGGTCACCTGCTTGTTCCCGCTTGATGATCAACAATAATGCCGACGAATCGCGACCAATACGAATAACGAAAGCATGAGCACGACTTACAAATCGCAGACCCAGGCTCGCGTCAAGAGAAGAATCCTGGTTGTCGATGACCATCCCATCATCCGTCAAGGCCTGGCGCTCATGGTCAATCGCGAGGCCGATCTGGTAGTTTGCGGTGAAGCGGAAGACGCGACCGGGGCTATGCTCGTGATGGCCTCGTCCCGGCCCGATGTTCTCATCGTGGACATCTCGCTGAATGGACCCGACGGCCTCGATCTGCTGAAGAACATTCGCACCACTCATCCCTCTCTGCCGGTTCTGATCCTCTCCATGCACGATGAATCGATCTACGCCGAACGCGCTCTGCGTGCCGGCGCCAACGGTTACATCATGAAACAGGAAGCCACGGAAAGAGTGCTGATCGCCGTCCGCCGCATTTTAAATGGTGAGATCTATGTGAGTGATCGCATCGCCAACAAGATGCTCCAGCACTACATCACCGGATCAGGAAGTTTGCGAAGCTCCTCTATCTCCGATCTCAGCGACCGTGAGTTGGAAGTGTTTCGCCTGATTGGAGAGGGTCACGGAACCCGGCAGATCGCCAAAGAATTGCACCTGAGCATAAAGACCGTGGAATCCTACCAGGCGCATATCAAGGATAAGCTTTCGCTGCGCAGCGCCCGTGAACTGATGCAACACGCCATTCAGTGGAATATGAGCGAAAAGACGGCGTAGCAGTTTGGTGGCGTTGCTGCTTCTTCTTCGCTGGCACCGATTCACAGCTGGTACCGGAACCACTGTAGGGAAATTACTATAGGGAAATCCCCGGTAGTCTTCTTAGGATTTCCCTCCGTCGAGAAAAAGTGGTGCTCCCGCTTGTTGGGTTTCTGCATATTGTTGATCCTACCCCTCGTACACCTCAGGTTTTCGATTGGAAACGGAGCCAATCCCTCCCTGGTGTTGCTATTTCTTTGCTCTGCCAATTCCTCTTTTGTCGATGAATTGGTCGTTCGCCGTTTTTTATCTTGAACGCGATATTGAAGAAGGGAGAAACCAGTCATGGCAGCGGAAACAGTCCCCTACGGTCGGGTCACACAGAAGCCCTCGCCCGTCGCCGAGGTGCACATCCTGTGGATTACCGCCGGTCTGGGCTGTGACGGAGACTCAGTTTCGATCACAGCGGCCACCCAGCCCAGCATCGAAGACGTCCTTTTAGGAGCAATTCCCGGGCTTCCTAAAGTGCACTTGCACAATCCTGTGCTGGCCTATGAAGTTGGCGACGACTTTATGAAGTATTGGTACCAGGCCGAGGAAGGCAAGCTCGATCCTTTTGTTCTTGTGGTGGAAGGCTCCATCCCGAATGAGAGCATCAAGAAGGAAGGTTATTGGGCGGCCTTGGGGACCGATCCTAATACCAAACAGCCAATCACCACGAACGAGTGGATTGATCGCATTGCGCCCAAAGCCTTAGCCGTGATCGCCTGCGGCACCTGCGCCACCTACGGCGGCATTCATGCCATGGAAGGCAATCCCACCGGTTGCATGGGTCTGGCGGATTACCTCGGCTGGGATTGGCGTTCCAAGGCGGGCCTGCCCATCGTCAACGTTCCAGGATGCCCGGTGCAGCCCGACAATTTCATGGAAACCGTGCTCTACCTGCTCTACCAGGTAGCCGGACTGGCGCCCATGATTCCGCTGGATGATCAACTGCGTCCGACCTGGCTGTTCGGCAAGACGGTCCATGAAGGCTGCGATCGAGCGGGCTACTACGAACAGGGCGACTTCGCCGAAGTATACGGCTCTCCCAAATGCATCGTGAAGCTGGGATGCTGGGGTCCGGTAGTGAACTGCAACGTCCCCAAACGCGGCTGGATGGCTGGAATTGGCGGTTGCCCCAACGTGGGCGGTATTTGTATTGGCTGCACCATGCCCGGGTTCCCCGATAAATTCATGCCCTTTATGGATGAGCCACCGGGCGCTCACGTTTCCAGCAGCGCCATCGGCGCGTATGGCCGCGCCATCCGCGCTCTGCGATCCATCACCCAAAATACTGTCAACAAAGAACCCAAGTGGCGCCATCCGCGTGCGGAGCTGACCACCGGCTACCACCCCAGAGGCTACTGAGAAAGCCAGCTACTGAGAAATTCAAAGGAGCGATCCAATGAGCACTGTTACCGCACCGACCCAGAATGTTTCCAGCAAGAAAAGGAATCTGGTGGAAATGAATTGGGACCCCATCACCCGGATCGTGGGCAGCCTGGGCATCTTCACCAAGATCGACTTCGAGAATCGCCACGTGGCGGAGTGTCACAGCACCTCGTCCATCTTTCGCGGTTACAGTATTTTTATGAAGGGCAAGGACCCGCGCGACGCCCACTTCATCACCAGCCGCATCTGCGGAATATGCGGCGACAACCACGCCACCTGCGCCACCTACGCTCAAAACATGGCCTTCGGCGTGCGCCCGCCGGACATGGCGGAATGGATCGTCAACCTCGGCGAGGCCGCCGAGTATATGTTCGATCACAACATCTTCCAGGACAATCTGGTCGGCGTGGATTTCTGCGAGCAGATGGTCAAGGAAACGAACCCCAAGGTCTGGACGAAAGCGCAGTCAACGCTGGCGCCAAACTCCAATCTTCACGGGCACCGCACTATCGCAGATATCATGACGGCGCTCAATCCATTTACCGGAGCGTTTTACCTTGAAGCTCTGCAGATGAGCCGCATGACCCGCGAAATGTTTTGTCTGATGGAAGGGCGTCACGTGCATCCTTCAACCCTTTATCCGGGCGGCGTCGGTACTGTGCCCACAGTCCAGCTGTTCACGGACTACATCGTCCGGCTCATGAAATATGTGGAATTCATGAAAAAGGTGGTCCCGTTGCATGACGACTTGTTCGACTTTTTCTACCAGGCACTGCCGGGCTACGAAGAAGTTGGGCGCCGGCGCATCTTGCTCGGGTGTTGGGGATCGTTTCAAAATCCAAAGGTCTGCGACTACAAATACGAGACCATGACGGAATGGGGCCGGGCGATGTACGTGACTCCCGGCGTCGTGGTGGACGGCAAGCTGGTCACAACTGACTTGGTCGATATCAACCTGAACATGCGGATTTTGTTGGGCAGTTCCTATTACGACGATTGGAAGAACTCCGAGACGTTCGTCAAGACGGATCCGCTGGGAAATCCTGTCGACAAAAACCATCCCTGGAATCAAACGACCATCCCTCGTCCGCAAAAGCGCAACTTTGACGGCAAATATACCTGGGTGATGTCGCCGCGTTGGTTAGATAAGCGTACAAATGACCATCTCGCATTGGACACCGGTGGCGGACCGATTGCCAGACTTTGGGCGACGGCGCTCGCCGGGCTCGTGGATATCGGTTACATCAAAGCCACGGGTCACAGCGTGAAGATGTACTTGCCCAAGACTGCCTCCAAGCCTGAGGTTGAGTTTGAATGGAAGATTCCGAAGTGGAGCAATGCCATCGAGCGTGATCGCGCCCGAACTTACTTCCAGGTCTACGCAGCGTCGGCGGCTCTCTATTTTGCTGAGAGGGCGCTGCAGGAGTTGCACGCCGGCAGGACCAGAACCTGGACCGACTTCAAGGTTCCCGAGGAGGCTATCGGTTGCGGCTTCCACGAGGCCGTACGAGGTGTGCTCTCGCACCACGTGGTGATTCGCAAAGGCAAAATCGCCAATTACCATCCCTATCCTCCCACACCCTGGAACGCGAATCCTCGGGATATCTACGGTACGCCGGGACCGTATGAGGATGCTGTACAGAACACTCCGATCTTTGAGGAAAATGGCCCCGAGAAGTTCAAGGGCATTGACATCATGCGCGCTGTACGGAGCTTCGATCCGTGTTTGCCGTGCGGCGTGCATATGTACTTAGGAAACGGCAAAGTGCTGGAGACACATCATTCTCCGATGTTTGGGGTACAACCTTGAACCTGCATGGTGGTTGAAGGGGGAGTGAGCATAGCGCCTGTGATCGCCAGTGAGGGAAGTGAGTGACGAAACTGGCGTTTCGAACCGCTGCTCTCGCTCCTTTTTTTAGACGGTCGTCCCTTCAACGGTCGTGGTTTGAAGGGAAATTAAACCGAAGTTTGACGAGGAGCATTGTGGCCGACAAAGATTTCCGAGAGGACCTGCAGCGAATTGGCGGACTGGTTGAGGAAATCGAATCGATCGCCGATCCCGCGACACGAGCCGCCACAAAGAACCTGGTTCAATCCCTCATGGACTTGCACGGTTCGGCTCTGGAAAAAGCGCTCGACATTGTTGCCCAGGCCGGAGAACCGGGCATGAATATCATCGACCAGCTGGGCCGCGATTCGCTGGTCAGTAGCGTTCTCATTCTTTACGGTTTGCATCCAGACGGTATTCAGGACCGAGTGGTGAAGGCGGTAGAGCGGATGCGGCCGCATTTGCGAAAGCAGGGTTGCGAGGTACAAGCAATCGACGTGAACGACGGTCTAGTCCGGCTGCGCGTCGAAACTGGTTCGCATGCTTGCGGATCAACCGCGAAAACCTTGCAGGCTACGTTGGAGGGAGTGATCTACGACGCGGCGCCGGATATGACTGCTCTGGTAATTGAAGGCTTGGAAGACAAGCCGGCCTCTGGATTTGTGGCTTTGGATAAATTAATGGCCGGCGGACCAGCTCCGCATTCGCCTGCGGTTTCAGAACCACACGCCGGCGATTAGGCGATTCACAGATCGGCGACGAATAAGACGATGCCTGGAGACGGTGGGAAGCAGAATCTATGAGTGCGGGGCAATTCACGCAATCCGGCGATGGCTTTGGCGCGCTGCGGCAGTTTGCGCGGCGCGAGCGACGAATTGTTGAGCGTTGCGAGTTGTGCAGCTTGGAACTTCGAACGGACCATCCTCACCTGATCGAATTGGCGCAGCGCCGGCTCCTCTGTACCTGTGAAGCGTGTGCGATTCTGTTCAGTGGTCAGGGAGTGAAGTTCAAGCGGGTACCGCGGCGAGTAAGCTCGCTTCCCGATTTCACTCTGAGCGATGCCGAGTGGGACGGCCTCATGGTCCCGATTAACATGGCCTTTTTCTTCAAGAACAGCCTCGAGGATCGCGTGGTTGCAATGTATCCCAGTCCGGCAGGAGCCATGGAATCGCTGCTGGCACTGGAGTCGTGGAGTGACATTGCCGCCCGCAACCCGGTTCTAGAGGGAATGGAAGCGGACGTGGAAGCGCTGCTCGCGAATCGACTGGGATATTCGCGCGGACACTCGGCCCCGGAGTATTATCTGCTTCCCATTGACGAATGCTACAAACTGGTCGGTTTGATTCGCATGCATTGGAAGGGCCTGTCGGGGGGAACGGAAGTATGGCAGGAACTGGGTCAGTTCTTTCACAGTTTGAAGGCGCGAGCCGTTGATCTCACCCAACCGTCCACCGTGGAAAAAGGACCGCATGCCTAATCTGAGCTTCCAGGTCGAGGCCGTCGAGGTGGTCCAGCACGCTGCCTCGCCGCTGCTGGCCTTTAAACTCCGCCTGACAAATTCCGATCCGGCTGAGATCATTCACACGGTCGCTCTCCGCTGCCAGATTCAGCTCGAAGTCGCGCGCCGCCAGTACACCTCGGACGATCAAGCGCGGCTGCGCGACCTTTTTGACGAACCCAGTCGCTGGGGACAGACTTTGAAGAATTTGCTGTGGACGCATGCCAGCATCGTCGTGCCTTCGTTTCGGGGCGCGACGGTGGCCGACGTTCCCGTGCCCTGTACCTTCGATTTCAACGTGGCTGCGACGAAATATTTTTACGGCCTGGCGGATGGCGAGGTTCCCATCTGCCTGCAATTCAGCGGCACGGTTTTTTATGCCGCACCGGAAGGCGGCCTGCAAGTCGCCCCCATTTCATGGGACAAGGAAGCGCGCTTCAAGCTTCCGGTAAGAGTCTGGCGCGACATGATGGAGTCTTATTATCCCAACAGCGCCTGGCTGTGCCTGCACAAGGATGCTTTCGACCGCCTGTACCAGTACAAAGTTCGGCGCGGAATTCCCTCGTGGGAAGAAGTTCTGGAGAGCATTCTCCCCGTGGAAGAGACGGTGATGTGATGAATCTCGCGGTGGTGGACAAAATCGCGAAGGCGGTGCTGTACGAGGGATACATGCTCTATCCCTATCGCCCGTCGTCGGTGAAAAATCAGCAGCGCTGGAATTTCGGCGTGCTCTGCTCGGAATCGTACAGCGACGCGCAGAACGGCACCGAGGCCTGGACCATGCAGACCGAATGCCTGGTCGAAGGCGGCTCGCTGACTGGAATCGAAGTGCGCGTGCGGTTTCTTCAGCTGGTAGCGCGATCGGTGGGCGAGTTGACTGTACCGGTTGGCGAACAATCACCAGACGAGGCACCAGAGTTTCGGGTCGTCGACAGCCTTACCGTGAATGGCCGCCTGTATCAACCCTGGCAAGAAGCAGTGGAACGCGAAGTAGTTTTGCCCGTCTTCAATCTCGATGCGCTGATTCACGCTCCCGTGTCGGAGTCGTTCACATTTTCCCAGGGTAAGGACTTTGAATATTTAAAGAATGAGGAAGGTCGAGTCTCGGGCGTGCTGCTCC
>DATBYA010000182.1:0-153538 GCA_036514015.1 Candidatus Sulfotelmatobacter sp. | reverse complement strand
CCTCCCGCGTACTCGATACAAAGGTATCGGCGATACCATTGTCCAATTGTCTTACTCTCTCAAGTCTGGCTTAATCGTAATGGTTCGAGATGCACGCCGATTGAGCTTAGAGAGCGCTTTTGTGAAGGAGAACACACCATGTCTGAACTTATGACAAAATCTTTGGCGCACGAACAACAAGAACAGAGGTTAGAAACACGCACCGCCTTGGAACGTATAGCCGGCTTTACAATGGTTGCGACCGCCGTCGCATTGCTTGCCGTCCTCGTCGCCACGACCGTTTACGCACAAGACAAGTACTCGCTGAAATCGCCGGGCGGAATCGCTTTCTCCAACTTCAGGGGATACGAGGACTGGGCTGTCGTCTCTTCCGCCCGGACCGACGAAGTGCTCAAGGTGATCGTCGCCAATCCGATCATGATTAAGGCATTCAAGGCCGGCGTTCCAGGCAACGGCCAGCCTTTCCCGGACGGCTCCAAGATCGCGAAGCTTCAGTGGAAGCCAAAGAAGAGCACGGAGGCCCCGTTTGTCGTGGATGTGCCAGACGTCTTTACCCAGGCTTTCGTTATGGAAAAGGACAGCAAGAGATTTCTGAAAAGCGGTGGGTGGGGATACGCTCTGTTCAACTACGAAGCCGCATCGGACAAGTTCACGGCCGACTCCAAAAGCCTCGCAACCGCCGTAATCTTCATCTTGGGCGCGTTTGTCGCTTGGTACGGGTGGGTGAAGCGAGTTCGGCCCATGGTGTTCCACGCGCCACCCTACCAACCTCCTCCAATTACGATACTGATCGGCGCCCTCGCCGACCGCAGGTCTTGCCACGTCCTCCGGCACCCGGGCTGCTGGGTGTGATCACCCTTGCCCTCGGTTTGCCCTGGTACGGAATCATCATGCTGGCCTTCACGTCAGATCCTAAATTCCGCGCTCTTCCGTTCTGGATTCCAATGACCGGCGGAATTGCCTGGGCCGCCATGGTATTCCTCATTATTCGGCGCTGGTCCTCCGCCTCTGGCTGGGGGGACGCTCATCGATACGCATTGATATTCGGCGCGATGATGGTCCCGATCGTCGGTGGATTCGCTGGCAGCGGATCATGGCCGCGTACCGACCGGATGGGCAAAACTGTGTTCGATCTCATCGCGATCTTCCTTTTGATCGCTCTTGGCCGAGTTCTCCAGAACCGGTCGTCCACAGACTCATTGCAGAAGCCCGTAAACTGATCCGCAGCGTTAGACGCATTCCTTGATCGGTCTGCCAGACCCGGCAGCAACGACGGCCGACTCGGTTGTGCGCTCGCCTTTGCGGATTAGCACGATCGCTCCCAGGATAGTCCCTGAGGCCAGCACGACCCGCATGGTCAGCGGTTCAGAAGCCAGCAGCCATCCCAGAAACACAGCCACGACGGGATTCGCGTACGTGTGCGTGGCCACAAGTGCCGGAGGACACCGCTGCAGCAACCATGTGTACGCAGTGAATGCGATCACGGATCCAAAAACAATCAGATAGGCCAATCCTAGAATTGACTTCAAAGAAATACTCGCCCAGTGCGTGGCGTGAAACTCGCCCGTAAGTCCAGCGGCAGCAAGCAACATCACTGCGCCGCAAATCGTCGGGAGCGCGGTCCGCCCCAACGCGTCGGAAGGCAACTTAAGCTTGGGGGAGACAACCACTCCTGCCGACCACGCCAACGAACCCGCGAGCACGGCCAAGAGCGCCAGCAAACTCGAGCCCTTGACGGTCAACTCGGCGCCGGTGAGCAGGGCCACACCAACCACGCCCAAAGCCAAGCCCAGCGCGCTAAGCCGGCTGATCTTCTGCTGGCCCGTTGACCAGGCTAAAACCAGAATGAACATCGGTTCGGTTGCGATCAGCAGCGCGGCCAGCCCTGATCCCACGTATTGTTCAGCCCAGTGCAGCGATCCGTGACCGATGAGAAAAAATAGTGCTCCGACGATGGATCCGGAAATCCAATGGGCTCGGGTGGGACGAAAGCCGCGCGCCCACGCCCACGCCAGAAGGATACTGCCGGCAATCGAGTGCCGGAGGCCTGCGGCAACCAGTGGCGGAATGGTCTCAACCGCATAGCGGATCGCAAGATACGTCGAACCCCAGACCAGGTAGATTGCGGCGAAGGCGAGCGCCAGTTGGATCGAAGCCCGGCCGTGATGGTTTGCGGATTGGTATGGCGTGGACACGAGCGCGGGTCTGCCTCCAATGTTTATCATCTTTACGTTGGCGATCTGATTTTCGTTTGACATCGGGCGGCTGCGGATTGGGGCCATGATTTGCGACGCTTTCTGATTCAGGATCATCTAACCGCTTAAAGTATGTTAACAGGTTAGACACATCATAAAGGGTCCTATTGCTAACTTGTCAAGCATGTTTTAATGGTTAGACAGCAACGTTGGAAGGAGACCTTTGACGCAGGTCCACGAAGCCAGAAACATTGAGCGCCGACGTCCTCCGCGATTCGATTTGATTGCCGGCAATGTCTGCCTCGATTTCGTGAACACGCTCGACGACCGTCACTTCAAGCCCAAAGAATTGCTGGAGACTTATGTGGATCTCGCCCGCTTCGGCGAGGACACCGGGCTGCTCCAACCAAGCCAGCTGGACCAGCTCTACGAGCGCAGCGATGCCGAGCCGGAACGCGCGCAGGAGGCGCTGCTCCGCGGCCGAGAATTACGCGAGGTCCTCCACGACGTTTTTTGGGCGATCATCCATCAGCGGCCCGTGCCGGCGGTCGCGCTAGCGAGACTCAATGATTACGTTCAGACCGCCTCGAGGCACACGCGTCTGATTCCGGCAAAGAGTGGATTCGAGTGGAGGTTCGACGAAGTAGCGGACTTCGACAGCGTCCTCTGGCCGATTGCACGTTCGGCGGCGGATCTGCTGGTTTCAGATCGGTTGGCGTATGTTCGCGCCTGCTCATCGAAAGTTTGCGAGTGGTTTTTTCTCGATACCAGCAAGAATCATCATAGGCGCTGGTGCGACATGACGCGCTGCGGTAATCGGGCCAAGGTGCAGCGCTTCTATGCGCGAAGGAAGAAGGAGCACTAAACACATCGCGGCGCCAGCCGAAAAACCCACTTCAGTTTGGCTGCCAGCTTTTCTTTTTTCGGAATCGACCCACTACAATCGGCAGTGCTGTCGCGCCGATACCGGAGGATTTTGTGATCTTACGTCTGCTTGCGGTTTTGTTGCTATCCCGCGCTGTTCTGGCGCAGAACCTGGTGCACTACACCACGACCAACGCCAATGTGAAATATCTCTTTGCTACGGCGGAGCCGGTTTTGCGACTGCAGTCGGGCGATATTTTGGACACCAATACGCTGGATTGTTTTGGCAACGGGCTGAAGAAGCCGGGCGACACGCTCAGCATGGCGACCGGGGACAATCCGCTGGCGGGGCCCTTTTATGTGGAGGGCGCGGAACCGGGGGACACGCTGGCGGTGAAGATTCTTGACTTGCAGGTGGACGGGGAGACCGGCGTGGGCGCGTTCGCGCCGGGATTCGGGGCGATCAATGAGACCAATTACACGCCTATGCTGCATGCGCCGTTGCCGGAGCGGGTGTGGTTTTATCACATCGATCACGCAGGAAATACGGCCACGTTCAAGGCACTGGATTCGGATTTTTCAGTGAAGATTCCGATGCATCCTTTCTTTGGGTGTATTGGCGTCGCGCCAGCCAACGGCGAGGCCCGCAGTTCGGTGGTGCCGGCGGAGTTCGGGGGAAACATGGATTCACCTGAGGCCAGTGTGGGTAACACGGTGTACTTTCCGGTGAACGTGAAGGGCGGGCTCTTTTACATCGGCGATGGGCACGCCGCGATGGGTGACGGCGAGATTGCGGGAACTGCGATTGAGGTTCCGCTGAAAGCACGGGTGCAGCTCAGCGTGATTAAAGGACGCACGATCAGCTGGCCGGAGTTCGAAAACGACGACGCCATCATGACGGTGGGCGCGTATCGTCCCCTCGACGATGCGGTGCGGATTGCCATGACCGAACTGGTGCACTGGATTCACAAGGACTACGGGCTGTCCGAGCTGGATGCCTATGAACTCCTGTCAAAGGTGGCGAAAATTCACCTGAACGAAATGGTGGATCCGAACTATGTGGTGGTGGCTTCGATCGAGAAGAAGTATTTGCCGGCGAAAAAGAAGCTCTAATTGAAAAAAAGGGACAGCCGAGGCGGCTGTCCCTAGGCGAGCATCTTAGCCTTTCACAATCTTCTTTGCGGATGGATCCCACACCGCTACTGCTTTATTGAAGTAGGCGAAGTTTGCCAGGTGGCAGCCGATGGCGGCGTAGTTGCCGAACACCTCGTTCTCGACTACCGGCTTACGGGTGCGGACGGCGTTGTAGAAATTCGCCTGGTGATCGACGGTGTCGCTGTATCCGGGAGGGTTGGAGTAGGACTCGCCTTCGTTGTCCGCCATCCACTCCAGGGCCTTGGGTTGCGGGTGATCTTCGTGCCACTTCTGAAGATACTGGTCGCGCAGGGACTTAGGCCAGCCGTAAATCGAGTAGCCTTCGGGCTCGGGACGCGTGTCCTGGGGCGTGTAGGTCAGGGTGGAGTCCTTGATGATCATGGTGCCTTTGGTGCCGTAGAAGCCGATGAACTCGCCGCCGTCATTGTTCAGGTTGCAGCGCAGGGTGACGCGGAAGTTAGGATAGTCGTAGAGCGTTTCGATGAGGTCGGGGAATTCGCGGCCATCCTTGAAATGGTAAAGACCTCCGGAGGATTGCGCGCGCTGCGCCGGTTCTTTTGTGCTGGTGATGAAGTGAATCCCGGAAATCAGATGGACGAAGAGATCACCGCCCAGGCCTTCGCCATAGTCGGTAAAGCAGCGCCAGCGGAAGAAGCGGACGGGATCGAAGGCACGCTTGGGCGCATTGCCGAGGAAGGTATTCCAGTCGATGGTTTTTTCGCTGGCGTCCGGCGGAATGGGGTAGACCCAGGCGCCGCTGGGAGTATTGCGGTCCCAGTAGGCATTGATGGAGAAGACCTCACCGAGTTTGCCGGAATCATAAATCTCTTTGGCTTTGGCATACAGGATGGAACTAACGCGCTGGCTGCCGACAGCCACCATGCGATTTGCTTTGTGTGCGGCTTCGACCATAGAGAATCCGTCTTCGACGGTGTGCGACATGGGTTTTTCACAGTAGACGTCTTTGCCTGCGGCGCAGGCGTCTTCGAAGATATGGCGATGCTGGTGGTCCATCGTGGCGATGAGAACGGAGTCCACGTCTTTGCGATCGAGAATGGAGCGATAGTCTCTGCTGGCTGGCACGCTGGGATTTTTGACCGCTTCCTGCGCGGCAGAGTGTCGGCTGTCATACAGGTCGCACACGGCGACGCACTGAATGCCGGGGACGTCGAGAGAGCTCTGGAGGTGTTCGCATCCGCGAATGCCGGTGCCGATGGAGGCGAAACGCACGGTGTCGCTGGGGGCGACCGGTCGTGCCGTGGCGGAAAGCATGCGGGGCTGCAGAACACTTTTTGTGACCGTGGTGGCGGCGATGGCGCCGGTGCCGATGTGGATGAATTGACGACGAGTCAGGGGATTTTTAGCCATGAGATTCTCCACTTTTAATTTCACTGCGTCCGTGACAGCGCGGGCGCCGACGCGGAAGACTTACGGGGAGGAATTATGCCACAGGAGCGGGCAAGCTAGTAAAACGATTTTCTAAAAGAATTGCCTAAATATATGCTTGCGTCTCCCCCGGAGTGTCTTTTGTTCTAGTTTGGCTTGGCTGCGGGTGCAAGCTCGACCAATTCTAGGGTATGGGTCTTTTCGTTGGTCCTGAGAAAGCGAAATCCGGCGCCCTCCGTGCAGGCTGCTCCCCATCCGAGCTTTGCCGGCAAGCGGGGTGGAGCTCCGGTTTCAGGGTCGAAGGCATAGGTCGAGAACTCCTGGGCATCCTGTGAGGAGCGTCATGCAAGAATTCCACAGTCCACGAATTTTGGGCTGCTTTGACCGTGTGCAGCCTCCACTTTCAGTCCGCGGACCCCTCACTTCGCCGGCGCGAGAGATCGAGAATAGGGGACTGTTCGTGGGGCGGAAGAGCGGAAGAGCGGAAGAGAAGAAGGTTTGGGCCATCTTTTGCGATCTGAGAAGCTGAGACCACGCTCGATCCGGACGGGTCGCTAAGATAGAACACGACCCTAGTTCCCGAGCTGGCCATTTTTGGCAGACTTTTGGATCTTGTTGCGAAAGCCGGAACTCATGCAGGAATCGCTGAGGCTCATGTGACCGGTTGGGAGGATTGAGTCGATCTGGAGTGCTGCAAACGCGGGAAAAATTGAAAGGGCCGTGACATTGGTTATGCTCTAGCCGCCAGCTCTTGCGAGGGAGCTAACAGCGTGGAGGCATGTACCGTCACGACCCCTTGATGCGATCACTGCTTTCGCAGTTCCGAACCCCAACTGCCCCTCGCAGAGCCGTCGGTTTTTTCAGGTCCGGTCACCGGGCGAGTCGCCTCGCCCTGCTGATCACTCAGTCTACTTTGGACTGGCTCATTTTATTGTGCCAACCCTTTCGACCGTCGACGCCACTCACCTTAACAGAGCACTATGAAAAGTCAACGCAAACTTTTGGTGCAATAGCTTCTTCGAGAGCTGTGCATAACCAAAATTGGAAATGCTTGCCAGACTGAAAGTTAGCCAAAGAGGTTTGAAATCATTTCCATTTTTGCACATTGTGTGCACAGAGAGAGGATGAACTGCAAAACGCTGAAAGGGAACCTGATAATCATCTTGACGACGGAGTTGGATAAGCGCATCTTCAATTTTACAGTCAGCAGGCGCAAGAGTACGGGAAGGAGCTGGTCCGATGTCAGAACTAGTGGCCTACGTCGACGGCGGTTGCCTGGGAAATCCGGGCCCTTCGGGCATTGGAGTGGTGATCAACGGGTGCGTCGATGGTCCGGTACATATCGCGAAGTGGATCGGCAATCAGGACAACAACGTCGCGGAATACGCCGCGCTGATGGAAGCTCTGCAATACGCCGTATCGCTCAAGGCGCAAAAGCTGCATGTGTATTCCGACTCGGAAGTAGTAGTGAGGCAGATGACGGGGCAGTATACCTGCCGCAGCCCGCGGCTCTATTCTTTGCACTGGACCTGCCGCAAGCTGGCGCGCGCTTTGAAGTTTTCCATCTCGCACGTGCCGCGTGAAAACAACGCTGAGGCGAACGGGCTGGCGCAGACGGCGTTGCGGCGGCGGAAGTAGACATTCAGCCTCCGCTCGTGGGGGATACCGAATGCTGCTTTCCGCACGTACGGCGTAGTACTTCCGCGTGGGGAATTTCTTGACACCCCGCGCGCCCCGAGCGAGACTCACCTTACTGCATCCTTTATAACCTAGATGAGTTCGAGGCGCGGTATCGCGTCCTCGTTGGTCACCTTCTAAGGGATGATGGCATTCTTCATGGAACCTTCCCCTAGTCGAGATCAGGCGTCGTCGAGCGCTCCCGGTCTGCAGTCCAATGTGCCTTTCCCCGGCGAGGATGGAGGTCATTCTTTGGCCGAAATAGCGCGACGCGATCTTGACGCAGCCCTGCAATTGCTGGCCGACCGGGCGCAATATATCACTGGCGCCAGCGGCGCGGCAATCGCCCTGCGTCGCCGTGGCAAGAAGGATATGCTGTGCCGCGCCAGTTCGGGATCGAACGCTCCGGAACTGGGAGCACTGCTGTCCACCGAATTCGGGCTTTCGGGCGAAAGCGTGCGCACTCGCCAGCCGTTGCGCTGTGACGATGCCGAGCGCGACGCTCGGGTGAATCGAGAGGTGTGCCGCCAACTGGGAATTGCTTCGGTGGTGGTGATGCCGGTGGTGAATGACGACGAAGTGCTGGGCGTCTTCGAACTTTTTTCCGGGAAAGTGAACGCCTTCGGCGAACGCGATCTCTCGGCCGTGCAGCGGCTTAGTGAAATGGTCGAAACTGCGGTTCGCCTGGCCGAGGCCGTAGAAAATCTGCCACAGAGGCTTCGGATCACCGATATTTCCGCGCCGATGGAGGTGGAGGAGGAAGATAACGTTCTGGGCGGGCAGGTGGAAGAGTTGGCCCTGAAAGGTCCGATTCCGGAGTCCATTCCGGAAAAGCTGGCTGCCGAGGAACTGGTTCTAGAGGATGTCGTTCTCGACAAGCCCGAGCTGCTGGCGGCGGTTGCGGCCGACACCAGTGCTGAAAAAGCAGAGTCCGTCGCCCCCAGGACTGAAGGCCGCGCCGAAAACGTTCGAGGACCAGCGGCAGCCGAACCCGTCAAAGAAAAACTCGCAGCCCCTTCGACAAGTTCGGGGCAGGCTCTTCCGCAAAAGGCGCGAGTGGATGAGTCCGCGGTCGACACAACCGCCGCGACGCCATCGAAAACTCCGAATGAGCTGAAAGATAGGATCGCCGAGTCGGCGACCGCAATCCCCCTGGTCGCTACGCCGCAGGTCGTGGTTCCTGAACTGGTTCCTCAAAATGTCTCCTCCGGCGCTCCGGCCACCTCGCCCCAGGCGGAACCCGTGCCGACGCCATCGACTGAAGCTGGGAGGCCAAGAAAGGGGTTGTTCTGGTCAGCTGCGCTGAATCCTGCCGCCGCTGCGGAGAAGCCCGAAGAGGCAGATCAGAGCCACGTCCCACCGGTGCTTCGGAACCTGCGCAAATGCGACGCTTGTGGTTTTCCGGTTTCCGCCGGACGGGTGCTTTGCGTGGATTGTGAGGAGAAGAAGTGGCGCGGGCCACTGCGTGGCCAACTGAAGGTCCGGCCAGCGGACGCGCCTCAGATTGGAATACCGGGCGCAGTTCCTCCCACCGCTGCTACGGCTAAACCTCTAGGGCTAGAGGAAGCGCGGGCGTTCGCGGCTGCGGCTCAATCGGATACCGTTCGCCCTCCCTTGCTCTCAACACCGTCCGGGCTCGCCACTTCTGCGGTCGTGCAGACGCCTGCGCGTGTGCAGAGCACAGAATCCAAACCGACGGCGCCACCAGCGGTCCCTGCAGCACTGGCCTTGGATCCTTCCGTGCAGAAAGACTCCGCTTCATCGGTGCAAACTTCGGAATTCCCATCCCCCGACTTCGTTTTGAGCGCAGGATTGCGGCCCTCGCAATCCTGGCTCTCGGGGAACAAATATGTGATTGGAGTGCTTCTGGTGGTGGTTGCGGCGATTGCTGCTTTCGTCCTTCTGCGCTAGTCCGGTCGGTCCGCGCCACAGTTTGCCCGGCCGTGCCCCCCCGCGGAGGCGCCGTGCAGGGCGCAGGCGGTGCAGGCAGTGCAGGCTGCTGCTGCTTCTTAATTTGCTGGACCTCAGCGGTCTCTTCTCGCGAACCATTGCCGAAAACCTCCCCGTCCCTGCCCTTTTTCGCTTTGCGAATCTTCCCTCTACCCTTTTGACCTCGATAACGCTTTGAGATCTATGCGTTTCCGAGATTTACCTGTTGGGTTGCGGAATCGCTGGCAGGCAGGCTGAAACCCTTGACAACACAGGCAGGTCTGGTAAAGTGCGAAGAAAGCTTTGCAAACTCCGACACAACCCGTAGGGGGTGCCATGGTCATGAAGAATGTCTATGAAGTACTGCGGCAGAAAGAGATGGAGCTGACTCGCCTGGAGAAGGAAGTCGAGGCCCTGCGGTTGGTGGCCCCACTGCTCTCCGAGGAAAAAGAGATGGCGGACATGGCCAAACCTGCTTTGGCCACTGCTGTCAACGGACCGCAGGCTGCCCCTCGGATTCCAGTTCCGTCGTCGCCGTCGATTCCCGCGCCTCAACCCGTGCGCGCTGCCGGATGGGAAGACACCTCCAAGCGCTGGCCGTAAGGGATGGAATAGAACTGTCGCTGACTCCCACGCTAGCGGCGTGAGGATTGACTTTTTCGAGCCCGGGACGCTTCCCGGGCTGCCGTGTTTGTGGAAGCCGGTGCCGCATTGGCGGGCGAGCAGGTCTCTCCACTGCACTTGCCCTTGCATTCTGGAAGGGCGAACTCCCCCGTATTGTCATCGAAGTCTTCCTCTAAATCCCCACAATTTCACGCAGCGCTGCCAACAGGCGGTCGACCTCGTCATGGGTGTTGTAGTGCACCAGGCCAATGCGGAGGAATCCGCCGGATTTCTCGACGTCGAGATGCTCAGTCAGGTTCAGGGCGTAATAGTTGCCGTCCCAGGTGAAGAACCCGCGCTCGCCGAGTTTGACGGCGAGTTCGAGCGGCGTGTGATTGGCGATCCTTACGGCGAGAGTCCCACATCGTTCTTGGAAGCGCGCGGGATTGGTGATGCCGTAGATTTTGAGGCCGGAAACGTTGCGCATGCCGGCGATCATTCTTTCCAGCAGGGCGCGTTCGTGCTCGTGGATGGCTTCGTAGGCGGCTTCGATGGCGGCGCGGCGCTCCGACGCCGGCAATGGTCGTGCTTCACTCGACGGACCGCCAAGGCGGCGGTCCCCACCCGTACCTGCGGCGTGGCGGCCGAGGCCGGCGATATATTCCACGCAGGCAGCGATGCCGGCAATGCACTCATGGTTCAGAGTGCCCCACTCCCAGCAATTGGGAATCGCGTCGGTGTTGGGACGAACCTTATACGGTCGCAGGCGCTTCAGGTGCTCGCGCTTGCCAAAGAGCACGCCCATGTGCGGTCCGAAGAATTTGTAGGTCGAGCACACCAGAAAATCGCAATCGAGGGCGGCTACGTCGATCAGGCCATGGGGGCTGTAGTGCACGGCGTCGATGTAGGCGAGAGCGCCAGCGGTGTGCGCGAGGCGGACGATCTCCCTTACGGGATTGACGGTTCCTACGGCGTTCGACGCATATCCGACAGCGACGAGCTTGGTGTTGGGATTTATTTTTGACGCGAGGTCGGCCATGTCGAGGGTGCAGTCTTCGTCGCGGATTTCGGCCCAGCGGACCCTGAGGCCAAAGTCTTCGGCCATTTGCAGCCACGGAGAAACGTTGGCGTCGTGATCGAGGCGCGTGACTACGATTTCGTCGCCCGGTTTCAGAGCGCGATCTTTTATTGCTCGGCCAATCGCGCGGGACATTGCATAGGTCAGCGTCGTCATATTGGGACCGAAAACCACTTCGTCAGCGGCGCAGTGCAGGAAGTCGGCCATGGCGCCGCGGGCCTCGGCGATCATGGCGTCGGTGCGGCGGCTGGTGGCGTAGGCTCCCCCGGTGTTGGCATTGTCGCAGCGCAGGTAGTTGGCGATGGCGTCCATGACGCGCTGCGGGACTTGCGTTCCTCCGGGGCCGTCGAAGAAGGCGGCGGGGTGTCCGTTCACGGATTGCGCGAGCGAGGGGAATTGGGAACGGACCCAGGTGAGGTCGAGGGCCGGTGCAACTGCATGTTCACTAATCGGCATAGTCTTCTATTTTTACCACGTTCACGGGAAGCTCTCCGCCGCCGGTTACATTCATGGAGATGGGCCGTCTTAGCGGGGGCCGGAGGAAGGGATGAGATCAGGGAAAAACGATCGACACAATGTTTGCGTGTGTTTGTTGGGTAACCATGATCATGGGTGTGGTGGTTGCAACTGATGCTGCTACGGAACGTTGCTTTCCACCAACAGCAAGCAGGTGGTCGTTCAGTCTGAGCACAATATGGAGTTGGAGGCACCCGATGACGTTACCGCCGCGATTCGCCAGGTGATAGAAGCCGTGCGACGTCACGCAAAGCTATGAGTCGCCTGCATCGTTCCGGACGCTGCGGACGAAATCCGCTAACATTCCGTAGGCGGTCGCATACAACCCGGGATTTTCCTCGGTGAGGGCAAGGCCGGGGAAGATGTCGGTTTCGAAATAGAGGTAGGATGAGCTTCCGGAAATCTTGGCCATTGGCGAGCTGGCCAGCACTTTCTCTGGCGCTACGCTGGCCTTTACGCCGCCGCCTTCGCGCTTCGCTCGGCAAACTAGTTTGAATGGCCAGCCGTCGCGGCGGGCGTTGCGCAGCGCTTGCGGGGTGAGGTCGCGGATGCCATCGCGGGCGATATCTTCGAGTCGTATCGACACGTCCATCAGCACGGTGATCAGCGCGGCGGTTTTTACGGCAGCATCCCAGCCGTCGATGTCGTTTGTGGCGTCGGTTTCGGCGATGCCGAGAGCTTGCGCCTTCTTCAGGGCTTCGTCGAGCGCGAGACCTTGCTCCATCTCACCCAGAATCACATTTGTCGTCGAGTTAAGAATTCCGTGAAAGCCCTGCAGACGAATCGCCGGAAGCTGGTCGAAAAGAGAAAAAATTGGGACGCCATCCATCACCGTGGATTCGAAGAGGAACCGCTTGCCACGCGCGGCAGCGAGGTCGCGCAGCTCGCGGTAGGCATGAACGATGGGGCCTTTGTTGGCGGTGATGGCGTGGGCTCCGTGCTCGAGTGCGGCGCGGATATGGTCGAGGGCGGGCTGTCCGGTTTGGACGTTGAGCGATGTGGCTTCGAACAGGACATCGGCGTGGGCCGCTGCCAGCCAGTCGCGGACGTTGCTGGTATGCGGGGCAGACACTCCTGTCCGCCAACCACCGGCAATCGAATCCGAATGCAGAGTGACCAGTGACGCCGAATCCAATCCGTTGGCGCCCACTCTCCATCCCAGCCGGCGCGAGGCGATTCCGGTGATCCGGTACGCGATTCCATAACGATCCCTCAGCTCGGCTTCGCAGTCTGCTAGCAGACCAACGAGCGTGCGGTTGACGTTGCCGAAGCCAAGGAAACAGAGGTTATGAATGCGGATGCGGTCTCCTCGATTGAATCTTGTGGACTCGGAGCGAGGGCCAGATGCCCTCGTGACAGCCGGGGGGAAGCCCCGGCTATTTTTTGACTTCGGCGGCTATGCACCTTGCAGTTGTAGAGACGTTGTTTGCAACCTCTCTGTCTGCGACGCCGCGCCCAAGCTCGATTCTCTGGTGCTGTCGAGAGACTCGAGCAAGTTAGCTCTCTACGTCGATCGATGACTGTTTCTGGAGTATCGACTAGCCCATCACGGTGGTGTGCTCGGGCTTGATCTTGTAGAGCACGCGGACTTCGCCGGGCTTCGCGTAGGGATACTTATCTACGCCCAGATATTTCTTGGCCAGCTTGTTGATGCTCTCCTCGGCGCCATCTTCCGTGATCTCGACCACGCGGCCGCGAATTTCGAGATAGCGGTACGGATTCTCGGGATCGATGATGGCGAGCGAGACGCGAGGATCGCGGCGCACGTTGCGATCCTTCTGACGTCCTTTGGCGGAATTGAAGATGACGTGTTCGCCATCAAAGTCGCACCACACGGGCGTGACCTGCGGGCGGCCGTCGGGCATTAACGTCCCCAGGCTGGCAAAGGCCCGCTTCTGAAACAGATCGCGGTACTTCTCGGGGATAACTTGCGACATAAGAGCCTCCGGATTTAGATTCCAGCATTATAGTGGTCTGGCAGGGATGCAAACAATTTCGACGATAGGAACTGGACCTATGACAGCGCGGCTCCGTAAACGTAGTTTCTCGCCTTCGGAAATGATTGGGCTTGCGGTGACGGTGATTGTGATTGTGGCAGCGCCGTTGCGCGCGGCGACTGATGCTGCCCAGACGTATCCGCCGACGATTGTGTTTATGACGGATTTTGGCGTGATCGACGATTCGGTGGCGCTCTGCCGCGGAGTGATGTACGGCATCATGCCCGGCGTGCGGATCGTCGACCTGACGCACCAGGTCACGCCGTTTTCGATTCTGGATGGAGCGCGCTTTTTGTACGGTGCGACGCCGTATTTTCCCGCGGGCACCGTGTTTGTCGTCGTAATCGATCCCGGGGTGGGCAGCACACGCAAGGCGATCGTGGCACGATCGAAGCGCGGGCAATTTTTTGTGCTGCCGGATAACGGACTGCTGACGCTGGTGGAGCAGCGCGATGGCATTGAAGCGGTTCGTGAAATTACCAATCCGGAGTGGATGATCGGGAGCAAACTCTCGTCGACCTTTCATGGACGCGATATTTTTTCTCCCGCAGGCGCGCACGTAGCGCGTGGCGATGATTGGACGAATGCGGGACCGGGGATGGCGGTGAAGGATCTGGTGCAGCTGGAGTTGAAGGCGGCTACGCTTGATGAGCGCGGGCTGAATGCCACCGTGATCGCGACCGACGGGCCGTTCGGGAATCTGGTGACGAACGTTGATGCGGACGATTTTCTGAAGCTGGGATATCAGCGGGGGCAGGAAGTTCCGGTCCAGGTGGGAGGTCGCTCGATGAAGATGAAGTTTGTGAAGACGTTTAGCGACGTGCCGGTGAATGAGCCGTTGCTCTACATCGACTCGCGGGGCCATCTGGCGCTGGCGGTGAATCAGAATAGTTTTGCGGCGACGTATGGGATCAAGCCGCCGAGGGAGCTCTTTATTGCCCGGGCGAAGTGAGCATGGCGTCTTCGCCCGGCCGGCACGCGATTCGCGGGCTTCGCCCCCGCAGGACAGCCGAGGCGGCTGTCTCTACATCATCCGGGACACTGCATGTCTTGTGCTACGCGCGGCAGCACGGCCCGCAGTAATGCTGTGAAAGTGGTTTTGACGCGCTCGCCGGTTTCCATTACTTCTGCGTGCGAGAGCGGCTGGTCGAGGATTCCCGCGGCCATGTTCGTGACGCACGAGATGGCGAGGACTTTCATTTCCAGGTGACGTGCCGCGATGACCTCGGCTACTGTCGACATGCCTACTAGGTCGGCGCCGACGCGGCGCAGATATTCAATCTCTGCGGGCGTTTCGTAGCTGGGGCCGAGCAGGCCGGTGTAAACGCCTTCCTCGAGCGCGATAGCGAGCTTGCCGGCTTCTTCGCGCGCGATCTGGCGATAGTCGCGCGCGTAGGCGTGGGTCATGTCGGGGAAGCGGACGCCGAAGCGGTCGTCATTGGCACCGACCAGAGGATTGGTTCCCTGCAGATTGATATGGTCGCGGATCAGCACCAGCGCGCCTTGCGAGTAGCTGGGATTGATGCCGCCGGCGGCGTTGGTGAGAATCACTGCGCGAATTCCCATGCGGCCGAAGACGCGCATGGGGAAGGTGACTTCCCGTGCGGAATATCCTTCGTAGAGATGTGCGCGGCCCTGCATGGTGGCGACCGGCACACCGCCCGAATGGCCCAGGACCATTTGACCGGCGTGGCCCATGGCAGTGGAACGCGGGAATGTGGGAATGTCGGCGTAGGGAACGCGGGTTGCTTCGGTGAGCGAGTCGGCAAAGGCACCCAGGCCGGAGCCGAGAACGAGGCCGATCTTTGGGCGCAGGGGCGTACGCGCCAGGATGAATTGCGCGGCTGCATCGGCGAGTTGAAACTGGTCCGTCATTCGTCCTCGATCGATGCTAGACCGAGCATTCCCGGTCGAGCATTTTGCGATCGACACTCTGAAGTTATAGGTCGCCGTCGGCCAGATGGCGGCCGTAACCGTTGCGTTCCAGCCAATCATACAAAAATGTTTGGTAGAGATACGACGCGACAATCTCTTCGCCGAGTTCGTGGTTCTCGGTGCAGATGAAAGGCAGGCGCAGACCGGCGAGCACGGCGATGAGCGACTGCGTGATGCGGTTGGGATTCGCGGCGCGATAAGGATATTCGGATTTGATCTCAGCGAGCGATGCCGTTATGACCAGCAGGCTATGCGGACGATCGCTCATGCGGCGCAGACGGTTAATGAAGACGGCGCGATTCGACGTGAAGGAGCAGATCAGGTCGGCGAGATCTTTGCGCTCCACGACACAGGAGTTTTCCATGCCGCCGACGGAATAGTCGCCCAACGGCAGCGCACGTTCTTCGATGTCGGCGAACCATCCGCGAAAGCGACGGAACGAAAGGGGATTCTGCTCGCGAGTGTCGATGATGGCCACCGGCAGCGGAGTGCGAAGTTGCGTGCCGCCGCGCTCGGCCCGCACGGGAAGCGCGGGATGCGGGATCGGCGTGGACTGCCGGGTCCAGGCGAGTGGCGTCGGAATTAGGGTTTGCTTGCGCGGCATGTTCAGAATTTCCTTTCGAAGTTCGCGAACTCGGTCTCAAGCTTTTGTTGTTCGCGCGCTCGTTCATTCCCGGCAAGAAACTCGGAGCAGGCATGGGTTGGCTTGCCCGCGAGATCGGACAAGCAGACAGCAACCGGTCGAAATGCGCTTTTTGTTTCCGTCCACAGACTTTGCCCGGGCAGGAAGCTGTGCTCCAGGCTCTGCCGCGTCATGCGCTTTAGTTGGGTGTACGACAGGCGATATCCCTCGACGGCTCGCAGATATTCGTGCGTCATGTCGGAGCGGGCTACGCCTTCATCGTCGGTTGAGATCGCGACCGGGACGCCGTATTTCACATACACGGGTAGGGGATGATCGTCACCGCTAAGGCCGAGAATCTGATCGTTCGAAGTCAGATTGATTTCGACCAGCACGTTGCGTGCGGCCATTGCTTTCATCAGGCCGATGGGATCTTTTTCCAGCATCACGTCGACGCCGTGACCGATACGCTCGGCATGGCCACGCTCAATGGAGGCGCGGATGTGAAACGCGAGATCCTCGGGCTTCACTAGTCCCATTGCGAGTTCGCCGGCATGCAGGCTGATGTGCACCTTGGGATAGACGCCGTGCAGGTAATCGAGCATCGCCATATGCGCGTTGAAATCGTGAATGGGAACGTACCAGTCTTCTGGCATGACGAGATTCAAGCCTACAAAATGCGGATCGGACGACGCGAGTTCGAAGCCGAGTACGATTTGCGCGAAGACGGCGGCTTGCGGGAGGCCCCGCAACACCTGATACAGATAACGCACGCTGACGGTGCATCCCGGCTCGGCTTCAGGCGTTCCGCATTTCAGTTCGGAGCGTGCGCGGGCGTCGTCTTTGGTCAGAGTCTGGCTGGTGGCGGCCGCGATTTCTCTCAGGCCGCCCGCTAGAAGTTGGTCGCGCATCCTGGCAAAATCGCTGTTCCAGCCCAACTTCATTCCCAACTGAGCCGCCTCGCGGCCGTCGGCGGTATGCATGAATTCGATGTACTGTACCTGCTCGCGGGCGGCGCGGTTGAGGATGGTGGCGACGCCTTCCGCGACATGGTTGTGGGACGCCAGCCCGAACTTGTCGAAGGCGGCGAAAAAGTGATCGTGACCGGACTCATCCCCGGGACGCCAGTTGCGCATGGACCAGGCGTCGATGATCTGGTTATAGAGGATGTGATCGTCATAGGCGCAGCGGATCGCGGGCTTGGGCGTGTAACCTTCGCACGAATCGCAGGGTGCGCCCATCAGGCGCGAAGTAGTGCGGTCGATGCAAAAGTTGTCGTTGGCGGCAAAATCGACGAGATCTTCGGCGTAGATCGCGCCGTCGAGGTGATTGTGCAGATCTCCGCCCTTCGGCATCTCGCGCAGGAACGCCAGCAGGAGCGAGGGCTGGGCGCGGATCGTGTCGAGATAGCGGGCTGTCCTCTGCTCGGCGGTTTGTGCCGTAGCCAGAGCAGAGAAGAGAACGACAGTCAGACAGCGACGAAGCAATGACCTCATCGTCAGGTTCACGAACACTGCTTCACTCCTCACGAGCAGGAAAAGCATTGTAATTCCTACGCCGCGATGCGCGCCAATTCTGGAAGCGCACAACGATACGTCAAACTCTTTCCCTGTACCCGAAAAAACGGCCGCAGGAAGCCTGATGTTACGAGAAACAAGGGCGGTCGGCGCTTATACTCCGCTCCGCAATAAGCTACTCTGCTACATTATTTCGGTATGGCGCAGGCTTTGCATAAGCCCACTCGCAATTTTGCCAGCGACAACAATGCCGGGGTGCATCCTGAGGTTCTGGAAGCGATCGCGCGAGCTAACCACGGCCACGTCGTTGCGTACGGTGCGGACCCTTTCACGCGTTCGGCCATTGCCAAGTTTGAAGAACATTTCGGCGGGGGGATCGACGTGTTCTTTACCTTCAATGGGACGGGCGCGAACGTGCTGGGCTTGCAGTCTGTGAACCGGCCCTACCATGCCGTGCTGTGTAGCAACTTCGCCCACATCTATAGCGACGAGTGCGGCGCCCCGGAAAAACATACCGGGTGTAAGCTCATCCCACTGGCGCATCAGGAGGGCAAGATCACCCTTGATTCCGTGCGCCACGCCTACCATGGGATCGGCGACCAGCATCACGTGCAGGCTCGCGTCATCTCCATTACGCAATCGACCGAGATGGGGACGGTCTACCGCCCGGAAGAGATTCAATCGCTGGCCCGATTTGCCCATGAGCACGAAATGTTTCTCCACATGGACGGCGCTCGCATCGCGAATGCGGCCGCTGCGCTCGGACACACTCTGCGGCAGGCCACCCGCGAACTCGGCGTGGACGTGCTCTCATTCGGCGGCACCAAGAACGGAATCATGGGCGGGGAAGCAGTTGTATTTTTCAATCGCGCCCTCAGCGCGGATTTTCTCTACCTGCGCAAGCAGGGGATGCAACTGGCTTCGAAGATGCGCTTCATCGCGGCGCAGTTCGAGGCTCTGCTCAGCAATGAGTTGTGGCAGCGCAGCGCGGAACACGCCAATCGCATGGCGCGCCGGTTGGAGGCTGAACTGCGCCAGATTCCGCAGGTAAAAATCGTCTGGAAGGTGGAGGCGAACGGTGTTTTCGCGCAGATTCCGCGGCACGCCATCCAGAAAATCATGGATCGATATTTTTTCTATATGTGGATCGAAGAGGAATGCATCGTGCGCTGGATGTGTTCTTTCGACACAACTGAAGAAGATGTGAAGGACTTCGCCAAGGTAGTGGCGGAGGCAGTGAAGGTCTAACCCCTCTGCCCCGCCGGGGACTATTTGCTTTTTGATTGGCCTTTGGCTAAATTGGCCGAAACCTCGTGGCGCAACGTTCTTGGAAGAACATACTGCTCAGGAGTCGGCATGAACCGCAACACACACGGCAAGTGGATCAGCATCTTCGTCCTGGTTAGCGCGGGCATTTGGCTGCTCACCCTGTCCAGTTGTGCACGGAGTACACGGCTGATTTCGATCGCGATCCAGCCGTCGAGCGGCACATTTGGAGCCGTCGATCCCAGCGCTAATTTTGGATTCAAAGCCCTCGGCTCTTATATCCATCCTCCCAAGACGGTCGACATCACCGATCAGGTGAACTGGCAGTCTAATAATCCACAAGTCATTCAAATCACCAGCACGGGAGTCGCCTCGCCGAACCTCGACTGCGGCGTAGCCCAGGTTTTTGCGGAGTTGCACAGCGGCGACAGCGATGTTGTGAGCAATTCGGCCACGATTACGGTGGATGGCCCAGCGAGTCTCGGCTGTACGCCGGCTGGGCCCTTGCCGATTCTTACGGTAACGGTGGCCGGCACCCTCAGTGGCACGGTGACAAGCTCTCCGGCCGGAATCACTTGCACGGTAGGGTCGTCCTGCAGTTCGCAGTTCGCCACGGGTACGGCTGTTGTGTTGACCGCTGCTCCTGCAGCCAACTTTCAGAGCTGGAGTAACTGCAACACCACGAACGGCGCCACTTGCACGGTCTTTCTTCAAAACAGCGTTACCGTGACCGCAACGTTTGACTAGAAGATGCCGGCGTGGCAGCGAAGCTTCCGCATCAGCGAGGTTTTCGGTCAACCGCATTGGCTAGTCGGGTTCTAGAAGTTTGCCCAGCGTGGGCTTATGCTTCTCCGGCTTCTTCTTTTTCTCGACCACGATCTGCCCTGCAGGGGGCGCGCCGACGCGTTCGCGGGCTAATTCTTTGACCGCGGTCACGGCGCGAAAGCGCGTCGCTTTTTTCTTTTTCGCCATGCCAATTTCCGCCGGCCGAGGGGCTGGAAATGAGTGTACCCCGTGCGCCCGGTGGACGATGTTTAAGAATCGATCCCGTCGTCAAATGTGCAATAATTCATGGTTGGTGGGAAACCCGACGCTGGGAACCCCAAACTTATGGAAGAGCGCGATTTTTTTGACGAGAAGCAGGAGAAAAAACCGGCTTCGCTGAATTGTCCTCACTGCCACCAGGCGGCGGAGTATGAAGTGACCTGGGTGGTCCGCACCAAGAAACGCCAGCTTTCCGGCCGCGCCGACGAGCGTGACCGTGCCCGCTTCGCCAAGGCCCGGTCTTACATGCTGCGCAAAGACGACATGATGGCATGCAAGAACATGCGCTGCCGGAAACGGTTCGATATTTCCGGTGTGCAGTCGGTAGTGTTCACGGAATAGCGGCCTCAGATTCAATTCCAATCTAGAGGCGGAATAGTCTTGCCGCCCGCTGGAGCGGCTCGATCTTCGCTCGACGGACAGCCGACAGCGGCTGTCCCCACAGGAGTATTCTTGTCGACCCGCTGGGCATAGATTTCCCGCTGCGCTGGGCGGTCATTTATACTGACTGGTTTTCTATACTGACTGGTTTTCCCGTGACTTGCCAAAGCCATTGGGGGCGAGGAGTCCTACTCTTGAAAATTCTGGTCTGCATAAAGCAGGTGCCGCAGAAAGACGCACCGCTCAAGCTCAATGAAGGGGGCACGTGGATCCGCGAAGATGTCTCTTACGAAGTCAACGAGCCGGATGCCTATGCGCTGGAAGAGGCTCTGCGGCAAAGGGAAAAGCATAAGGGTGAAGTCGTGGTCATCACCAGCGGGCCAGCCCGCGCCCAGCAGGTGCTGCGCGAAGCCCTGGCCAAAGGCGCGGATCGCGCCATCCACCTGGAAGATTCCAGGTTCGTCGGTCTGGACGCGTTAAACACTGCCAAGGCCTTTGCGGTCGCGATCAAAGATGAATCGTTCGACCTCATCTTCACCGGATTGCAGTCGGATGACTACGGGTACGCGCAGACCGGGGTGATACTGGCAGAGTTGTTGGGATTACCGCACGCCACCATCATCATGCAAATTGAAAAAACCGACGGCGGGATCCGGGTGAAGCGTGAGCTGGAAGCTGGATACTTTCAGTTCGTCGACATGCCGACGCCCTCCGTGTTGACCATTCAGTCGGGTATCAATAAGCTGCGCTACGCCACGTTGAACGGCATCAAGCAAGCGAAGAACAAGCCGTTGCGGAAGGTGACGCTGGCAGATGTGCAGTCAGCGATCGGCGACAATCTGCAGAAGATTGAGCGCCTGTATGTTCCGCAGAAGACGAAGAAGACGGAGCATATCGAAGGGTCGCCGGGAGAGATTGCGAAGCAGCTGGTCGATAAGCTGCGAAATGAGTTGCGGGTGCTGTAGAGGAGCTGCCGAGCTGGCCGGACAGCCGGGGACGACGGCTGTCCCCTCCTGGCTTTGGCGATCACCACGTTTTTGCCGAGAACCGAGAACCGAGAACTGAGAACTCATTATGGCTGATACGATCCTAGTCGTCGTCGAACAGCGCGAAGGAAAACTGAATCGCGTCTCTTGGGAAACCATTACGGCCGGGCAGGCGATCGCGGCGGCCACCGGCTGGGCGCTAGAAGCGGCTGTCCTCGGTGGCAGTGCCGCGCCCACCGCCGCGGAGGTTGCAGCGAAGAAAGTCGCGAAGGTCTATGCCGTCGAGTCCGCCAAGATCGAGCCTTATACCCCCGATGCCTTCGCCGCGGCGCTGCAGCAATTCCTGACAGCCAAGCAGCCCAAACTGGTGTTGATGCCGCACACCTATCAGGTGCGCGACTTTGTGCCCAAGCTGGCTACCGCGATGGGGCGCACCGTCGTCAGCGACTGCATCGGCTTCAAATACGAAGGCGCGAAACTCGTTTTCACTCGGCAAATGTTTCAAGGCAAGCTGGCCGCTGATGTCAGCTTTACCTGCGACGCTCCGTGGTTTGCGACGTTTCAAAATGGCGCGTTCCGCGGAGACAAAGCGGAGGCGGGAGCGAACGCGGCGCCCGTCGAGACCGTGAGTATCGAGATCGCTGAGGGTGTCATTCGGACCAACCCGCAGGAAGTTTTCAAGGAAGCCAAGCAGGCGGTGGATCTCACGCAGGCCGAAATCATTGTGTCGGTAGGTCGCGGGATTAAAGAGCAGAAAAATATTGAGATCGCCAAGCAACTGGCCGACGCGCTTGGTGGAGATCTGGCGGCGTCGCGCCCCATCTGCGATTCGGGCTGGCTGCCGATGGATCGACAGATCGGCTCGTCGGGACAGACGGTTGCCCCCAAGCTCTACCTGGCGCTCGGCATCAGCGGGGCGATTCAGCATATCGTGGGAATGAAGGGCTCGCGGACGATCATCGCGGTGAATAAGGATTCGGAGGCGCCCATCTTTGAAATTGCGGATTACGCGATTGTGGGGAATTTGTTCGACATCGTCCCGCCGCTGATTGAGGAAGTAAAGAAGGCGAAAGCGGGGAACTGAACTGAGAGACCGCAGCTCTTGGGCTGCAAAGAAGTTGTGAGTCTGAATGCTAAGGGGCAACGGCTGAGTGCTCGTTTTCCGTAAACCTATCGAAGGTGTCGAACGACCGCAGATGCCAGCGGATGTAGTTATCGTCGGTGGCGGGCCTGCGGGCATGGCGTGTGCTTTACGGCTGGCACAACTGATCGACGCGCACAATGCCGCGCACCCTGACTCGCAGTTCAGCAAAGAGAACATCTACGTCCTCGAAAAAGCTCGCGAGATCGGGCAGCACTGCCTTTCCGGCGCGCTGCTCGACCCGCGCTCGATGCGCGAATTGCTTCCCGGATTTGAACAGGAGGCGCCACTCGACGCCAAAGTCACGAAGGAAGCGGTCTACTTTCTCACCGAGAAGAGCAAGTTCAAGTTGCCGATTACGCCGCCGTTCCTGCGCGATCACGGCAACTATGTGATCTCGCTGAACCGATTCGTGAAGTGGCTGGGCGGCAAGGTGGAAGAGGCGGGCATCACCGTCTTCACCGGCTTCGCTGGATCGGAACTGCTCTACGACGGCGATCGCGTGATTGGCGTCCGCACTGACGACAAGGGCGTCGATAAAGAAGGCCATCAGAAATCCAACTTCGAGCCCGGATACGATCTGCAGGCCAAAATCGTCATTCTGGCCGAAGGCCCGCGCGGATCGCTTACCCAGCAACTCATTCAGAAATTCGATCTTGCCAAAGACGCCAACCCGCAAACCTACGGCGTCGGCGTGAAAGAACTCTGGGAGGTCCCCGCGGGCCGCATCGCGGCGGGCGAAGTGGTTTACACCATGGGATGGCCGCTCACCACGAAGGAGTACGGCGGGGCATGGATTTATGGATCGAAGGACAACGTCGTCTCGCTCGGCTTCGTCACCGGGCTCGACTACGCCGATCCGCGGCTTGATCCGCAACGCGTGTTGCAGGAGTTCAAGCGGCATCCCTTCGTCGCACAACTCCTCGAAAGCGGAAAGATGATTCGCTACGGCGCAAAGTCGATGCCTTACGGCGGCTGGTGGGCGATTCCGCCGGTCGCAGGCAACGGTTGGATGGTGCTGGGCGACTCGGCCGGCTTCCTCAACTCGGCGCGGCTCAAGGGGATTCATCTCGCGAT
Organism: Candidatus Sulfotelmatobacter sp.; assembly: GCA_036514015.1. Lineage (GTDB taxonomy): Bacteria > Acidobacteriota > Terriglobia > Terriglobales > Acidobacteriaceae > Sulfotelmatobacter. The sequence goes on along the minus strand of DATBYA010000182.1, from coordinate 130,169 downwards.
CAAGAGCGGCATGCTCGCCGCCGAGACCGCTTTCGATGCATTCATAAGAGACGATTCGTCGGCCTCGTCGCTGGGAGCGTTTCAGAAGAAGATCGAATCAAGCTGGGTCAAAGAAGAACTGTGGAAAGTGCGCAACCTGCATCAGGGGTTCGCACACGGAATGTATGCCGGAATGTTGCACACCGGACTGCAGCTGATGACCGGCGGACGAGGCCTGCGCAACCGTTATTCGGCGACAGCCGGATACGAGCACATGTGCAAATTGGCTGATCTGCCGGCGAACGGAGGCGCGGAAGCGCATCTGCTTGGCCCGGCCAAGGGCGACGGCAAGCTCACGTTCGATAAGCTCACCGATCTCTACCACTCCGGCACCAAACATGAAGAAGACCAGCCGTCGCATCTTGTCATCCACGATACCAACATCTGCAACACGCGCTGCGTGAAGGAATTTGGCAGCCCGTGCCAGAATTTCTGTCCGGCGAACGTCTACGAAATGGTCGAGGACGCCAGTCAACCGAACGGCAAGCGCATCAGCCTGAATCCGTCCAACTGCGTGCATTGCAAAACCTGCGACATCGCCGACCCCTATCAGATCATTACATGGGTTCCGCCGGAGGGCGGCGGTGGCCCAAATTACGATGGGATGTGAGCCAGATACTCGTGTGGGGGCAGCCGCCCGCGGCGGTCCGGGCGAGCGAAGCTCGACAGCATGGCGCGACATGGCCTCTCGCCCGAGAATTTTTTGCCGACGGATTCACAAGAGAGAAATCCGCAAGAGATTCCGCACGCTACTTTCAGGATTGCGGGTTGCGCTATGCTGTCCCCGAGGCAAATGATGCAAGTGAGACGACCTCGCAACCTGGCCACATACCCGGTATCAATAGCCATCCTCTCGCTCTCTGCTCTCGGACAGGCTGCGCCACCCATGCCGGCCATCCCGTCCACCGGCTTCCCCGGCCTCGACCAATATCGTGCATCGCGGATTGCCATATATACCGATGATTTCGGCGAACTGGCGCGCTATCGTGGTGCCGATGCGGCGCTCGGCCCGCCTGCGGCGGGTGAGAACCGTGTGGTGTTCATGGGCGACTCCATCACCGACTACTGGAAGCTGGCAGATTATTTTCCCGCTAAGCCTTACCTCAACCGCGGCATCGACGGGCAAACCACTTCCCAGATGCTGGTGCGCTTTCGCCAGGATGTGATTGAGCTCGATCCCCGAGTGCTGGTCGTGTTGGCCGGAACCAACGACGTCGCCGGGGTGACCGGACCCACGCGCAACGAGGACATCGAAGCCAACTTCGCGTCCATGGCGGAGCTGGCGCGTTTGCATCATATTCGTGTGATTTTTTCCTCATTGCTTCCGGTGAACAATTACACAGAGGACGCAAAGGAGTCGTTTGCACTGCGCCCGCACGAAAGAATTTTGGCGCTGAACCGCTGGCTCCAGGACTACTGCGCGAAGAACAAACTCGTGTATCTTGACTACTTCTCGGCGCTGGTCGATGACAAGGGCATGCTGAAGCGCGATCTGTCGGATGAGGGCCTGCATCCGAATGCAGCCGGGTACAAGATCATGGCACCGCTGGCGGAAAAGGCGATTGCGAAGGGGCCCTAATTGGGATTACGACGCACTTCTCGGCCGTGATAAAAGGGCCGATGCACAGGAGTATCCATGATTTTAGGCACAACCATATGAAATCCTCGCTGCAGTATCAGAGAATCACATTCATCCTGTTCGTCGCCGTCTCCGCGCTGGCACAGCAACCGGCGCCGCCCAGTATTCCATCCAGCGGCTTTCCTGGTCTGGACCAATATCGCGCTTCGCGCATTGCCGTGTTCGCCGACGATTATGGGCAACTGGCCCGCTATCGGGCCGCGAATGCTGCCCTCAAGCCGCCCGGGCCGGGAGAAAATCGCGTTGTGTTTTTCGGCGACTCGATTACCGACATCTGGCACCTCGAGGAATATTTTCCGGGCAAGCCATATGTCAATCGCGGCATTGGCGGGCAGACCACGCCGCAGATGCTGGTGCGCTTTCGGCAGGATGTGATTGATCTGCAAGCGAAGGTGGTCGTCATTCTCGGGGGAACCAACGACATTGCGGGCAATACCGGGCCGATGCGGCTGGAGGATATCGAGGCCGATTACGCGTCTCTCGCGGAACTTGCGCACGCGAGCGGCATCAAGGTGATTTACTGTTCCGTACTACCGGTGCACAACTATACCGAACGCTCCAAGGATTTTTTTGCCCAGCGGTCGCCGGAGAAGATTCTGGCGCTCAATCGCTGGCTGAGGGAGTACTGCACGACGGCATCGAACGGGTGCCTGTACCTGGACTATTTCAGCGCCATGATCGATGACAAAGGACTGATGAAGAAAGATCTGGCCGACGATGGCCTACATCCGAACGCTGCGGGATTCAAAATCATGGCGCCCCTGGCGGAGTCGGCGATTGAGAAAACGCTCTCCAATTTAAAACCTTGAACCCTCTTTGCCCCGCGCGCGTCCTATAATGCGAACTGAGGTTTCCGACCGCCTTGGCCTTCGGGCATACCCTGGCTGTGGCGGCGAAGCACGGAGCGCCGATATCTTGCCGGCTGTTCTAAAGGGCAGCGCTACAACCCGAGGGTGGCGCTGAGGGAACGCATTGGAAAGGAGACAGCCGGCGGGATTCCCGCCTGTTTGTTTTCCTTTAAACCGCTTTCGGCTCCTAGCCGTCGGCTTTTGGCTCAACCTCAGCCAGGCCGCCGAGCTCGAAGCCAAGAGCTAAAAGCCAAAGAGCTGGACATTTGCCTCTCCACGACAAATTCGGACGCGTCATCACCGATCTGCGGATTTCCATTACCGACCGCTGCAACTACAAGTGTGTGTACTGCCGGACGGGAAACGAAGGGGCGCTCTACGGCGATCTGCCATTCGAAGACTATCTGCGCATGGCGCGGGTGCTAGTGGGCATGGGGATTACGAAGGTTCGTCTCACGGGAGGCGAGCCCCTGCTCCGCAAAGGCGTGGTTGAATTCGTGCGCGAGTTGGCGAAACTGCGCCCTCAGGAACTGAAGCTCCGATCTCTGTTGAACGCTCGAGACACGGCGAAAGCCGAGCCCGTTCAAGCTTCGCGTTTCCCAGACCTCGATCCGCTCGATATTGCACTCACCACCAACGGGCACATGCTGGCGGAGTTGGCGCGACCGCTGAAAGACGCAGGGCTTACGCGGGTTACGGTTTCAATGGATGCGGTGGATCCGGAGCGCTTTGCGCGGATCACGCGCGTTCCCAACGGATATGATCACGTGCTGGCGGGTATTCGCGCGGCGCGGCGGGTTGGGCTTTGGCCGTTGAAGGTGAATTGCGTGCTGATGCGCGGCTTCAACGAAGATCAGATCATTCCCTTTGGTATGTTCGCGCGCGAAGAAGGCGTCACGGTGCGGTTTATCGAATTCATGCCGCTCGAAGAAGGACGAACCTGGGCGCCCTCGACCGTGGTTACGCTGGACGAAATCCTGTCGCGCATGGCGGAATATCGGCCGCTCGTCGAAATTCCGCGCGCGCGCTCGGAGACGGCGCGGCGCTACCGTTTCGAAGATGGGATCGGCGAGATCGGCATCATCGCGCCGGTATCGCATCCTTTCTGCGGACACTGCAGCCGCATTCGAATTACAAGCGACGGAAAGATTCGCACCTGCCTGTTCTCGGTCTGGGATCCCGATCTGCACGCCGAGATGCGGCGCGGCGCGAGCGACGAAGCATTGGCGGAGTTCATCCGCGGCGTGGTAGCGAAGAAGGAAGAGCGCCACCATATTGGCGAGGCGGACTTTGTGCCGGCATCGCGGACCATGGTACATATCGGGGGATAGAGTCAGTCCTTAGCTCTAAAGCTCTAACTCTGCAATCGCCAACTCCGCAACACGGCGGTCACTTTTGAGGCTCGCGGTGAAAAGGATGCGTCCACGAAAGTGCACACTCTTCGCAATGGTTTGCCTGCAGGCCAGCCTCGCGGTGGCACAGGGGGCCGCCTACCTCGGCTTCGACCGCAACGATTACCCCGGCGATGCCAATCTCAGGACTCTGCACCAGACTTTTTCTTATACCGGATACTGGCTGAACAATCCCCCCGGCGAGAAATTGAACAGCTGGATTGGCCACCGGGTGGCCGTCGAATCTGCAGGGTTCGGATTTCTTGTCCTCTTCAATGGACGGCTCTACGCTCAGTTGAAAACCGTGGCGAAAGCCACTGGCCTCGGACGCTCGGACGCCCGCGTCGCTGCCGCGGCCGCACGGCGGGAGGGGTTTCCCGACGCAACTGTTCTCTTCCTCGACCAGGAGCAGGGCGGCCGCATGCTGCCCGAGCAGAAGGCCTACATTTATGCCTGGATTGACGGCATCACGGCCGCGGGATTTCGTGCGGGTATCTACTGTTCCGGCATTCCTGCGAGCGACGACGGCAACGTGGTTACAGCAGAAGACATTCGGCAGGGCGCCGGAACCCGCGAAATCATCTACTGGGCGATTAATGACGCGTGCCCGCCCGCTCCCGGATGCGCGTTTCCGCAGCATCCGCCCAGCCCGGCGGCGAGCGGAGTTGGATTCGCCGAGGTCTGGCAGTTTGCGCAATCCCCGCAGCGGAAAGATGTTGCCGCGCTTTGCACCAATTACAGCCACGGAAATTGCAATTCGCCGGGAATCGGGGAGGGCCTTGCGATTGATCTGAACACAGCGACGTCGAGGGATCCCTCACAGGGGAGAAGCCGCTAACTGAGGTGGCGGTGCACGGCAACCATCGGGCAGAACCCAACCAATGATTCCGCTCCCTCCCCCGGCGCAGCCAGCGCCTCTGTTCCAGGGTCATGCCCGCGTTCCGGTTTTCAGCGAACCCTGGAGCAGGGTGATCGCGGGTGCGTTAGAATGGATGCATCCCAATGTCGGATCGTACTTTTAGCCTCGATGAAGCGCACTCTTTGTTGCCCGTGCTGGAGTCACTGCTCCGCACCGCTATCGCGGGCAAGAAGGTAATCGAGGAAGTTGAAGCCGAGCAACACGCCTTGAGACACAGAATTTTTCTGAACGGTGGTATGTTTCTGAATGTGGTGCAGGTGGCGCGGCGCAAAGCAGAGCGGATCAAGGCGGAGCAACGAGCCAAAGACGCTCTGGCGGAGATTGACTCCATTGGCGTGCAAGTAAAAGATATCGACATCGGCCTGCTCGATTTTCCCTGCGAAGTTGAAGGCGAGGTCATTTTGCTGTGTTGGAAGCTGGGGGAAGCATCCATCACTCACTGGCACGGAACGCAGGAGGGATTCGCCAGTCGCAAGCTTATTAACGAGCGGATCGCACGCGGCAAGAAGGCGAATTAGTTCAGAGTTGTCAGTTCGAGTCTGGTTTTATTTTTGGGCCGGCGATGCGCGGCCCACCTTGGATCGACGCCTTTCAATTTTGCGCGTCGGAATCAGACAGAGCATCTTCTCCTGCACAAGCCCCTCATTCCAAATAATTTCTCCTCCCAGCAACATACTCCAAGGTTCGGTGTTTACAGGGTAGGAACGGAATCACGACGAGGGCAGGTTTCTGCCGCACAAGGCCCTTGTGCGCCTTCCCGTTTCAAAGTACGCAAGACCGACAAATTCAGGGGACAGGCGATGAACAGGAACCAGGGCGCAGTACGCTGGCTATGGTTGGCAATCCTTCTTTTATCTTTTTCGACCGCGTCGTTTTCGCAGATCGCGGTGGGCATCTCGGTTCGAATCGGGCCGCCAGCGTTGCCGGTTTACGCACAGCCGATCTGCCCCGGACCAGGCTACTTCTGGACACCCGGCTATTGGGCTTGGAACGATGACGCCGGCTACTACTGGGTGCCTGGCACCTGGGTGGTGGCGCCTGTCGGCATGCTATGGACGCCCGGATATTGGGGATGGGGAGGAGGTTTCTATGCCTGGCACGCGGGATACTGGGGACCGCACATTGGCTTCTATGGCGGAATTAACTACGGCTTCGGCTATACGGGTGTGGGCTTTGTCGGCGGGGAGTGGCGCGGAGGAGCGTTCTACTACAACCGCGCTGTCACCAACGTCAGCGTTACGAGCGTGACCCATGTCTATAGTCGAAGCGTGGTGGTGAACACGAGGACCGTGAGCTATAACGGGGGAGCAGGTGGCCTCGAGGCGCGTCCCACGCCGCAAGAAGAAGAGGCGGCGCATGAGCGCCATATCGCCCCGCTGGCAGAGCAGGCCCAGCACGAGCGAATTGCCGGCCAAAACCGCGAAAACTTCGCCTCGGAGAATCACGGGCGTCCGGCAATCGCGGCGACCGCCAGGCCCGGAGATTTCAGCAGCCGTTCTGCGGTTCCGGCACGGTCCGCGGGCGGGGAATATCACGCGCCGGCCATGTCGCCGAAAGAATCGCGGGTAAATTCAACGCCGGGGAACCGGGCAAGATCGAACGAAGGATTCCGCCCTTTTACGCCACCAGCGAAAACGGCGGGGGCGGGCGCAAACCCGGCGCGTCCGAACGAGAGTCGCCCGAACGCAGCTCGTCCACAGCCGGAGACCGCGCCGAAGCAGAACTTCTCTAAGCCCATTGCACCGCCCAAAAAGCAGAGCCCGCCGAAGGAAGAGCGCAAGTAAGCAAGTAAGTAAGAAAGAGCGCAACTACGCAACTAAATGAGAAGCAGACTTCGGACCTCGAACTTCGGACTGCGAACCCTGACGCCCGAGGTCCGATGTCCGCACTCCGGTTCATGCTTTTTCTGCAAGCTTGGCTGGGGACGGCGTTCTAGACAAGGAGCAGATTGCGTCCGCTGGATGGCGGAGATGGTTCCTCGCCTGCAGTTCAGGTACTGGAGTGTACGCACGGACGAAATCTTCTCTGCTACAATTTTTGCATACTGATCAGCAGAGAAAATTAAACGGGAAACGGAGCAGGCGCGCCCAAGGAGTCTTAACGAGTATGTCATCCACGAAGCAAAAACTCCGGCTGGCCGGCGCCCTCGCCACGCTCGCGACGTTAGCCCTGGCCGTAAGCTGCACGGGATTTTTCGTGAACCCGACTGTCTCCAGTGTCGTAATTGATCCACCAAATCCGACGGTTAGCGTCGGGCTCACTGAGGAACTGACGGCGGCAGGAACTGATAGCAACGGAAATCAGCTGACCTTGTCCGGCGGTAGCAGTTGTACCGGGACGACGGTGTGTTGGTCCAGCGCCACGCCGAGCGTGGCGACGATCTCCACGGGTGGGCTGCTAACCGGCGTTTCAGCCGGAACCAGCACCATAACGGCGGCGTCTGGCACCGCCAGCGCGACCACCACAGCAACCGTAACCTTGGGAAATGTCACCAGCATTGTTCTTGGTCCGAACGGGACCACCTCCTTTAGCATCCCCGAGAGTTCGATCGCATCCGGATCTGATTGCTTGACTGCTACGGCGACCGCTGGGGGGCAGCAGATCGACGTCACCACCAGCGTGACTTGGCAGACGGGCACGGCAGGAATTGTCACAGTGCAAAATCAAATAAATCCGATGTGCGTGCAATCCTCGACCACGGCCGGTAGTACGACTGTTTTTGCAACCTATATCAGCGGCACTAGCACAATCACCTCGAATTCGATAACCGTAACGGTAACTCCGTAGAGCCCTGGCTGGTCCATCCGAGGTCTGCATTCCTACTCAAGAGGGTGCCGGGGCGCCCCGTTTCTCGCGTTCGGTTGCGAGAAGTGGGGCTTTTGCTTTCGCCTTGGGGCAGAAAAATCTCTTCCATCTCTGCGTCAGCAATCCCCCGCGATCCAAATCGGCCGCCGCCAAGTCTGTCGTCGACACAACCTCGTTCGCTCCGCCCGCTCGTAAGTTGCCATCCCCTGAGGCAATCACAGTATGATCGTAGAGGCAGGTGGCCCTACCGGGCCTGGCCAACGACTCACGACGAATTCTATGTCTGACATACGCTGTATTGGCATTGCTACCGGAGGAGGGGACGCTCCCGGCCTCAACGCGGTGATTCGCGCCGCTACCAAAGCTGCAATTCTGGAACACAAATGGAAAGTCATTGGAATTCCCGATGGCTTTGACGGGCTCATTCGGCCGGAAAGATCCTTTGAGCTTACGCTCGACCGGGTGAGCGGGATTCTTCCGCGCGGCGGAACGATTCTGGGCACCACCAATCGCGGCAATCCTTTCAGCTTCAAGGCAAAAGGCAACGAGCCGGCGGTGGTGCGTGATATTTCCGATCAGGTCATCGCCAATTCGAAGAAACTGGGCATCGACGCGATCATCACCATCGGGGGTGATGGTTCGCAAAAGATCGGGTACGAACTTTTCAAGAGGGGCATGAAGATTGTGGGCGTGCCCAAGACGATCGACAACGATTTGTCGGCCACGGAAATCACATTCGGCTTCGATACCGCCCTGCACACGGTTACCGATGCCATCGACAAGATCCACACAACGGCAGCATCGCATCACCGGGTCATGGTCGTCGAAGTCATGGGGCGCGATTGCGGTTGGATCGCGCTGGCCGGGGGTGTGGCGGGTGGCGCGCACGTGATCCTCATTCCTGAAATTCCGTTCACCATAAAGGGAGTGTGCGATTTCATCGCGAAACGCGAACTCAGTGGCAGGGACTTCACGATTGTGGTGGTGGCGGAAGGGGTGAAAACTCCGCCCGAGCTGAAAGAAAATCGGCGAGCCAGCCCGGTCGGCAACCTGATTGGCGACGCCATCGCGGCCGGATCGAACAAGGAAGTCCGTGTGAGCGTGCTCGGACACATCCAGCGTGGGGGATCGCCCTCGCCGTTCGATCGTGTGCTGGCCACGCGTTTCGGCGTCGCGGCCGTTGACCTGATTGCCAAGGGGCAGTTCGGAAAAATGGTCGCCATACATGCCGACTCGGTGGTCGCAGTCGACATCGTCCACGCCATCGGCCAGTTGAAATCGGTGCGACCCGATGGCGAATTGGTGCGCACGGCCCGCGCGATCGGAATCGCGTTTGGGGATTAAGTCCGCGTGTCGGCGGAATGATTTCTATTCCTTCATCATGGTGTCGATGGTCAGGTAGAGCTGGCTATTGTCTTTCACTTCGACATACGGCTTATTGGGATTGCGGCTGCTCACGATGTAAACCGTGGGCGTGTGGTCGAGCTTGATGGCCTTGCCCAAGTCGCGGTCGGCATTGACCAGCGCGGCCAGTTTTCCGCCAGGGTCGAGTACGAAAGGCAGCTCGACCTTTTGCTCGCTGGCGAATTTTTCGGCATAGGCGCGCAAGTTCTGGGGAGTGATCTCCAGTTGGTTTGCGAAAATGTAGTCGCGGAACTCGTTGCCCAGGGCCTTGGAATGGATGTCGAAGTAGCGTGCCATCACCGCCGCTTGGTACGACCAGTTGTGCATCGGCAGCGGGAAATCGTGACGCACAACCGGGATCTTATAGGTCTTCGAGGCCTGTTCCAGCAGTGGCGCGGTGCGACTGCACATGGGACACTGCAAATCCTCGAAGACGATAATGGCGACTTGCGCTCCCTTGGGAGGACGCAGCACCGAATCTACCGTGTCCTGCGCGAAGGCGTATATGGTGCAGGCCAATGCTCCAAGAAATGCGACAGAGAGAATAACGAAACAATTGTGGGATGTGTTTTTCATCAGTGTTGGTTGTAGTTCGAAAAACAGTTCACATCATTTTAGAAGCAGGGAACCCCGATCCGGCAACCTGCGTTCTGTGAATTTCACATCCAGCTTTCCGACATTCAGTTTAGACATTCCGTTGAGGATATTCAAAAGTCTACTTCAAATGGTAACCGAGGCGGGTTGGCCATGTCTCGACTGGCAACATCCACCCCGCAGGTTCAGGAATCATAAACTTCCGTTGCCGGCAAGCGCAGCGGCGCGACGCGCTATAGTAGAAAGTTCTCTTCCCCGTGCTTACTGGTGAGACTGCTGAGCACATCTCGCGCTGGCTGGGTTGTTGCGGTGATGGTGGCGGGCATTCTCTTGTTCCCGGCCTGTGGCCGAGGGGGTCATCGCGTCCTTGAGGTGGCTTACGTGTCGGCGCCGCAGGTGGGGCTGCGCGACCAGGTTGCGGCCATTTATAACCGCGTCGGCAATGTGAAAAATGGCGAGCGCGTGGAAGTCCTGGAGCACGAGAAGCGTTTCGCGCGGGTGCGCACCGCTAGCGGAATCGAGGGCTGGATCGAGCAGCGATATTTGGTCGATCAGGCGACATTCGATACCCTCCAGAAACTCACACAAGATAATCAGAGCGATCCCGTGCAGGCTCCCGGAGTACTGCGCAATGAGACCAACTTGCACGTGACTCCTGGCCGGGATACGGAACATTTGTATCAGCTCGCGTCCGGCGCGAAGGTCGCGATCCTGAAGCGGGCTACGGCCGAAAAGCAGCCGGGTGCGGCGCCTCTGCCGAGGATGGCAACCAAGCCCAGGACGCGAGCTCCAGCTGGGTCTGCACTCGAGGATTGGTGGTTGGTGCGTGACGATCAGGGACGCGTGGGATGGGTGCTCGAGCGGATGGTGGATGTAGACGTCCCACTCGATGTCGCTCAATACGCCGAGGGCCAGCGCTTCGTGGCGTTTTTTGTGTTGGATGAGGTACCGGATGACGACAAAGGTGTGCAGAAACAGGTTCCGCAATATCTTTGCGTGCTGACCGACCCCCACGACGGCCTGCCCTTCGACTACGATCAGATCCGCGTTTTCACCTGGAACGCCCGCAAGCATCGCTACGAGACCGCATACCGCGAACACGGTCTAGCCGGGACGCTGCCCGTTACGATCACCAAGGAGACCTTCGACAAGGAGGGAACTCTGCCGGTCTTCACCCTGCGCGTCAAGGATGAGGCCGGGAACGTCAGCACGCGAAAGTACAAGCTGAACACGCCGATCGTGAGAAGAGTATTGGCGCCTGGAGAAGTTCCCACAAAGCCGTCAAGAACGGGTAAAAAGCCGCGGCGCCGGTAAAGCTCGTCCTGCAAATCTCCAGCTCTGGAGACTCCTTCCAAATGTCATAGTATTCTGCGCGTGATTATTCTGATTTCGGTATTCGCGGTAGACGCCCCAAGGACTAACGCAATGAAAACAAATTGTTTATTCACGATTGCATTTGGATCGTGAGTTGCATTCAATAGCCGGTTCGAATGTTATTTCTAAGTTTTGTCTCGCGACAACGAAGCCTGCGGCAGACGGTTGAGTTCAGCAGTTTTAGATTTTGAGCGCCAGCTCTCGCGACGATTCAAGAGTTTCAACAGGTTTACAAATCCATCGGATTGCGCAATTGTTTCCCGGAAACCGGCCAAAGCGCTTGGATCCGATTCGGAGTGGCGAAAAATTTCAAGGAGGCAGGAAATGCGGTACGAACGTTTTCCTAGAGTTTGCGATTGGCTTTTGGCAGTGTCCGTTTTGTTAGTAACCAGTGCCGCACTGTTTGCACAGGAAACGACCGGCGGCCTGCAAGGCACCGTGAAGGACGCGACCGGAGCGGTGGTGGGCGGCGCCCACGTTGTGGTAAAAGGCACAACCCTCGCTGGCGACAAAGCGTTGGATACCGAACCGAGCGGCTACTATCGATTCGCCAACTTGCCTCCCGGAGTCTATTCGATCACGGTGTCGGCAAAGGGATTCAAGACCTCAAAGCGTGATGGCTTGACACTGGAAGTCGGCCATCTCCCCACGGTTGATATGACGTTAGATGTGGGGACGGCTGCCGAAGTAGTTGAAGTTAGCGGTCAGGCGCCGCTGGTTGACGTCACCACAACTCACAACCAAACCAACGTCACGGAAGACGTGATACAGGACGTTCCGCATGGATATTCGTTCCAATCCGTGATTCAGTTTGCTCCCGGGGCCCGCAACGAACCCCTGGCAGGCGGGCAGGTGGGACCGAATGCCGCCATGGGTACCGGAACCGGCGGGCAATCTGCGGGTAGCGGCACCAATGGACAGGCCTTTGGTTTCTCGATTGGTGGTGGCGCCGATTCCGAGAACGCTTATCTTGTGGAAGGCCAGGAGACGGCGGACGCCATCGGTGGCTTCTCCCATACGAATGTGCCCTTTGCTTTCATTCAGGAAATGCAGGTGAAGAGTTCGGGCATTGAAGCCGAATACGGCGGGGCGCTGGGTGGCGTGGTCAACGTGGTCATGCAGAAAGGGAGCAACCGATTTCACGGATCGGTGTTTTCGCAGTTCGAGAGTGGAGGGTGGGACGGTTCGCCAGACGATTATCCTCGGTATGATCCAACGTTCCTTGCCCCTTCACCCAGTTCTGTTGCATTTCTCCCCGATCCTAATTATCAGGCGTACCAGCCCAAGAAGGACAAGCTCACAGATATTTTCCCCGGGTTCTCGATCGGGGGCCCGATCATTAAAGATAAGCTGTGGTTTTTCGCCTCGTTCAATCCCGAGTTTAGAGATCGCGAACGCACCGTGAATTGGGATTTTACCGGAAACGCCGTGTTTCCAGCGCAACTTGGCCCCACGCCGTTCAGCGCCAATCAGCAGACCTATTACACGAACGCTCGCATCGATTACGCTCTCTCGCAGAAGGTTCGCGTGTTCGGTTCCTGGCTCTACCAATACCAGAAGGAGAGCGGCGAGTTTTTGCCCGCTCAGGACTCAACCACTGGACTGCCCAACGCCACTGCCACGACTCCGCCAAGCGTATATGGCCACACTCTCGGATTTGGTGCGCCCAATGTGACCACGAACACGGGCTTAGATTTCACTCTTACGCCTCAATTGGTTGCGACGTTCCGCTGGGGGTACAACTTCCAGAACTATCACGACGCCGGCATGCCAACTGGCGGTGCCTTTGATCAGTTCGACGCGAGCGGTGTAGGAGCGACCGATAACCTCGGCAATCCAATACCGGCCACCTCCCCACTGTCTCAAGGTGCCGGCTTCTTTAGCGCCCCCAACAATGTCAACAACACAACTTACGACGTTACGCATCGCAACCAGATCGATGGGGACCTTGCCTGGTTCAAGAGTGGATGGGCAGGCACACATAACTTCAAGTTCGGCTACCAGTTGATGCGGCTTTCCAATGCAGTTGAACAACACTACAACGAACCGAACGTCACCGTGTTTCCTGGTCAGGGACAATACGTGCCCGATTTCGGCGGACCCTATGCCTCCAATTGCGCCACAGTTGATCCCGGCGGATCTGTTAATCCCGTATCTGGGGCTTGGACTGGAGGGCCTTATGGCGGCTGCGCTGGCCAGTACGGTTACATCTTCACGGAAGACTACGGCTCGTTGGGTACGGCGACTAGTGTGAACAATGCTTTCTTCGTTCAAGACGCCTGGACGATTGGGCACGGCATAACCATCAATGCCGGCGTGCGTCTTGAACACGAATACCTGCCGGCCGAGGAACAGCCCCAGGGCGGCATCAGTAAACCCATTCAATTTGGTTGGGGTTCCAAAATCGCCCCCCGCGTGGGAGCCGCTTGGGATGTGTTTAAGGACGGCAAATGGAAGGTGTTCGGCAGCTACGGTAAGTTCTACGACATTATGAAGCTGAATTTGGCCATCAGCTCATTTGGCGGCCAATATTGGAATAACTGCTACTATGCCTTAGGCACTCAGGATCTGAGTTCCGTCGTTCCCGCCTTCAATAGCGGCGGCCGATACTGCGGAGGCCCCACTGCTACGGCCACAACCCCCGCAAACTTCGCCGGAGGAACAACGCCCGCAGGCCTTACCTTCATAGAAGACCAGAATTTCCGCACCTTCCCCACCACCTGTTCGACGTGTACGACCACCGAAGAGGGTGTCGCACCGAACCTGAAACCCTACACGCAGCACGAGAGCGTTTTTGGCCTCGACCATCAGCTTAGCAAAGACATGGCCTTCGAAGCCCGCTATGACCGTCGTCGTCTCGACCATGTTATCGAAGACGCGGCTTTATATAACCCAGCCGTCGGCGAGACCTTTGTGATTGTGAATCCAGGACAGGGAGTGAACTCGACCTTCGACGGTTTCTGGAACTTCCTGTACGGGGCCCCCAGCGGGTGCGTTCCTGCTGGACAGACTGCGGTGCCGCCGGCCGCGAACTGCCCGGGTCCACCTCCGACCGCCGCTCGAAGCTATGACGCAGTGGAATTCCGTTTAACGAAATCGGCGAGCCAGCACTGGGCCGGGATGTTCTCCTATACCTACAGCCACTTCCGCGGCAACTACACCGGCTTGACCAACACCGACCCCTCTGACGGTGGCGGTGGCCGCAACGCTCCGAATAACAGCCGGGCCTTCGACGAGCCCTTCTTCTACTACGACTACAAAGGCCAAAGCAACAACGGTCTACTTCCGACGGACCGGCCAAACGTCTTCAAGGGGTATGCCTACTATGAGCGGCCATGGCTCCACAACTTCTCTACAAATGTCGGTATCTTTCAGTACCTGTACCAAGGAACGCCCATCAGCAGCTATGTGGACGTAGGTCAATCGTTCGCTCCCACCTTCGGCGCCTATAACGTGCCCAACGCAGAAGGGGGGGCATTCCCGACCTACATCGTGGGCCGCAGCAACTTCCTGCCAGTTTCGCAGGACCCAACCACCGGCGCGATTACCGTGGGCAATCCTATCCAACGGCGCACACCTTGGTTCATCCAGAGTGACCTCCAGCTAACGCAGGGCTACAAGATCAACGAGAGCAAGAGCCTCAGCTTCTCGGTGACTGTGCCCAATGCGCTGAATCAGCGTTCGACGGTTGCGTACTGGTCGAACATCGATTCAGACTACTACGCGCAATTCCTAGCGCCGCCTTCAGCGGCGTGCGGCGCGATGCTCGCGGTGCCTCAACCGAGCGCAGGCTGCACCCAGTCCGGGAACGGCTATCAGTTCTACTCGGCGGCGATGTCGCCGTACAACTACAAGGCGATGTTCAACAGCGCTGGAGGAGTCACGGGCACCAGTGGTGCGATGACTGTCAACAGCCTTTACGGTCAGCCCTTGTACCACCAACTTGCCCGCAACCTGTTTATGGCGGTGAAGTTCACCTTCTAAATAGGTTTGCGGCCACTTTTTCAGGGAGCCGGGTTTCCGGCTCCTTTTTTTGCGGGGCAAAAAATCAGCCCCACCTCGTGGAGTGGGGCTAAGGGACGAGCACGGCGTTGAACTACTTCCCGAAGATCACGGTGCTGGAGAAGTGGGAACTGGCTGCCATGTAGAACAGCAGCGGTACCGAGAGAAAAAAGTTGGTGCGCGAGGCCAGGAATGCCTGGCGCGCCATAGTGGCCGCGTTGGCGGGCGGCGTTCCTGCCAGCGTTCCCCGGATGATTTTCTTATTGTTGGGCCAGATGATGCCCCAGACATTGAACAGCATCACGATGCCCATGCCGCCACCGACGCCAATCGAAATGACGTGGACGTCGTCCCCGCCGACCGGAGTGTAGTGCACAAACAGCCAGCCTGCAGCGTACACCAGCACGGCGGTAATCACGCCGAGGATGACTCCGCTGGAAGGCATTTTCTTAATCACCAGGAAAAGCATGAACCAGACGGCGATCCACAGAAGCAGGAAGAATCCGATGGTGGCGCCCGCGCCGCCGCCCTGGCGTTGTCCGTCAGGACCGACGTAGAACTGCGCCCAATACCAGAAGCCTATGAACACCGTGACCAGCGCACTCCAGCGGAACCAGTTCAGCGCGGGCAAGGTCATGTTCTGAAAGATTTTTGCTTTCATGCCGGCGTCCACTTGCTTCATGAAGGGGACGTTGACCAGATTGAAAAAATACAGAAGTCCGACCCAGGTAATGCCCGCGATGAAGTGGAACCAGCGCAGAATGAGCTGAGTGGCTTCCTGGCCGGTAATGGTGGGCATGACCGCTACTGCCACTTCAACCAAATGATGCATTCGGATTTCCTCCGCCAACGCGGTCGTCAACTGGTTCGCAACGATTGGCCCGCGAGTCGAGGAAAGTCTCCACTTTGCGGCGGTTCGTGTCAACTTGCGGGCGGACCGCCGCAAGTTCCAGTTGAAAAGCGGGGGAGATCGCCGTATGGTACTCACATCCGCTGGAAGGCGCGGTCCCTGCGGAGTAGGATCGTCGATCCAGCGGGATGTCCCCCCTTGTTCCTGTGGCAGCGGAAGGCTTCCGGGAACATGCTGTTGCTTTGAGCCGGCCCACGTACGAACTCGTGGGCGGGTCGTTGGCAGTCTACAACCCAAGGAGATCGGCTATGGACAGCAATAAGCCGGCGCAGAACATTCAGGATTCCTTCCTCAACACGGCCCGCAAGGAGAGGCTCAGCATCACGATTTATCTGCTGAGCGGAGTAAAGTTAACGGGCCGAATCCGCTCTTTCGACAAGTACTCCGTGGTGCTGGAGGCGAACGGTCAGGAGCAACTCATCTTCAAGCACGCGATATCCACCATAGTGATGGGGCGGTTAGCGGCCACGCATGTCGCCCACGTGGCGCATCCCGACAAAGCGATGGGCGCGGGATCGGGGGCAGGGCCAGGTTCGGCGCCAAGCCCTGCGGGCACCGGCACCGAAGGATAGGGACAAGAATAAGAACCAGGACAAGGCGTTTTCAGTTTGGGAAGTTCTCACACCAAGAAATCCCGCGGCACGGCGCGTCTGGGGAAACGTGTGCCTCTGGGTTCTGAAGGCGTGCGCCACGAGGCGGATCGGGAGCGCGCGTTTCTAGTCGGGATCGAGGTCCGCACCCGAGGCCGCAGCGGCGCCCAGGGTACGGTGCCCGCGCAAGCGGCTGTGGCCCGCGAAGCGGCTGCGATGCAACCGGCGATGACCGGGGCAGCGCTTGGAGCCGCAGGTAAGTCCAACGGCAAGCCCAGGATTCCCGAGTTCGATGCGGATGAGTCCATCGCCGAACTTCGTAGCCTGGCGGAGAGCGCCGGGGCCGAGGTGGTTGGCGAGATTCTGCAGCGGCGCGACCGGCCCGATGCCGCGACTTTGATTGGCAAGGGCAAGCTCGAGGAGATTGCGGGCGCGGCGGCTTCGGTGAATGCCGACGTCCTGCTTTTCGATCACGATCTCAGTCCCTCGCAGCAGCGCAATATTGAAAAAATAATCCAGCGGCGGGTGATCGACCGTACCCAGCTCATTCTCGATATTTTTGCCAGGCATGCCCGCACCCGAGAAGGCCAGTTGCAGGTCGAACTGGCGCAGTTGCAATACATGATGCCCCGGCTGGCCGGCCATGGCGTTGAGATGTCGCAGCTCGGCGGCGGCATCGGCACGCGCGGTCCCGGTGAAACGCAATTGGAAACCGACCGGCGCAAGATTGCGCGGCGCGTCCGGCACGTGGAGCAGCAATTAGAGAATGTCCGGCGCACACGCCGGCAGCAGCGGCAGCGGCGCGAGTCGGCGCCGGTTGCGACGGTTGCGCTGGTCGGCTACACCAATGCTGGAAAGTCGACGCTGTTCAACGCGCTGACCGAGGCCAAGGTGCTGGAATCGCCGCGCATGTTCGCCACCCTGGATCCGACCATTCGCGGGGTGCAACTGCCTTCGAAACGCAAAGTGCTGATGTCGGACACTGTAGGATTCATTCGCAACCTGCCGCATACGCTAGTGTCGGCGTTCCGCGCCACCCTCGAGGAAGTGCAGCGAGCGTCGCTGATTGTGCATGTATCCGACGCCAGCAGCCGGCTCTCAGCCGAGCAGGACGCCCAGGTGGAGATCGTGCTGAAAGAACTGGAGGCGGAACGGAAGCCGCGCCTGCGGGTGATGAACAAGATCGATCTGCTGGATGAGGAAGTGGCGCAGTCGTTGCAGGCGGATGCCCTCCGCGAGGATTCGAAAACAGTCTACGTATCCGCGGCGCAAGGCACAGGCTTGGATCGGCTGCTGGTTCGGATTGACGCGATGATCGAGGAAGATCCCGTAAGCCGGGTACGTCTGCGCGTCCCGCAAAAAGAGGGGAAGATGCTGGCGATGCTGGAAGATAAGTCGCGGATTTATTCACGGAAGTATAGGGAGGGGGCGGTGGAGTTGGAAGTAGAGGCGCCGGCGTCAGTGGTAAGGAGAGTGAGGGAATTCATCACGTAGGATCCATCGCTTGTACAAGCAGAACGCGACTTCGCGATGCGGTTCAACCGGGCTAGCCAGGGGGACGGGACAGGAGAGACGATGGGGCGGCCAACCCTCCCCAACAATTTAAATGGGCCGACAACCAAGAAGCGGTGACAGTCCTTGGCTACCGGCCCACTCGATCCTGAATTGGATCGGAGGTGATACATCAATGCTAATCCTCTTTTGGCCGAAGTCAAGGGCTATGTGCAGAAATTTGCAATGTGGCTTGGCAAACGCTGGGACACTGGCCTAAGCGACTTATTTCCATAGGTTTGTGGAAGGCCTGAACCGTGCCCTTGGCCTCCAGGACGGGATTCAGCGGAGCCCAATCGGGGGCTTAAAAGGGGTGCTCTTCGCGTTGACATAAACTGCCTCGGACGTTAGACTTAACAGTTTTCATAGCCCTCATTTTCCGGTCTACATCATCACCACATGGATGACACGCTTAAACAACTAGGCGAATTACTGCTCGGATCGGTGCCGACGGTGATTTTGCTGGCGCTGCTCTATGCGCTCTATACCACGATTGTCCACAAGCCGCTGCAACGTGTGCTGGCCGAGCGGCGCAGCAAGACCGAGGGTGCGGTCGAACAGTCCCGCGCCGACATTGCCGCGGCCGAGGCGCGCACGTCTGAATACGAACAGAAGTTGCGGGAGGCGCGGGCCGCGGTATTCCGTGCGCAAGAAGCGCGGCGGCAGGCGGTGCTGCAGGCTCGAACCAACGCGCTGAACGAAGCCCGCAGCAAAGCGCAAGCCCAGGTGCAGGCTGCCAAAAAAGATATCGAGAACGATCGGGCCGCCGCGGAGAAGGGTTTGCCGGCCGAGGCGGTGGCGCTGGCGCAGGCAATCGTGCGGCGCGTGCTGCAGCCGGCCGGAGCGGGGCGTTGATGTTTCCCAAGAAAATGTCCTCCACCACGATGCCGTCAATCAGCCGGATCCTTCGTGCATATGTCGTTGCGGTGATGATGGTGAGTTGCGTTAGCGTGGTTTCGCTCGGCGCGCAGGAACCACCCTCGCCTCCCGTGCAGAAGCAACCCGCGGCTCCCGAGCAGAAAAGGCGGCCCGGCGGGAATTCGGAGCACCGATCCTACGGCCCTGGCAGGCAACTGGCCCATGAGAGCAACGAAGCTGCCGGCGAGGGCAAAGACGAGATGGCCGAGTTCAAGGAATCGGCGTCGGTGCGAATGATTGGCCGGCTCACCGGCTTGAACCTGCAGCAATCGTACTGGCTGAGCCTGGTGCTGAACTTTGTGGTGATTGCCGCCGTCATTCTCTGGGCTGCGCGGAAGTATTTGCCGGGAATGTTTCGCGACCGCAGCGCTGCGATTCAGAAGGCGATGCAGGAGGCGCAGAAGGCCAGTCAAGAAGCGCGGCGCAGGTTGGCTGAAATCGAGTCGCGCCTGATGAAACTGGATGCCGAGATTGGCGCGATGCGCAATGCTGCGGAGAAAGAGGCTGCGGCGGAGGAGGCCCGCATCAAGGCCGCCGCGGAAGAAGATACTCGCAAGATTGTCGTTTTAGCCGAGCAGGAAATCGCCGCAGCGGCGAAGGCGGCGCGGCGGCAGTTGACTGCCTACGCGGCCGACCTTGCGGTTGCACTCGCCCGGAAGCAAATTCACGTCGATGCCGCTACCGATCAGGCTTTGGTGCGCAATTTTGCCGGTCAGCTCGGGGCAGCGAATGATCCCGGAGAGGAAAGGAACTAAATTGTGGCTTCCGTCGCCAGCACGTATGCGCGGGCTTTCGCGGACGTAGTCTTCAGCGCGCACCTGGACGCGAATCGAGCCGTAGCTGGATTGCGCGAGATCGCAAGGCTGCTGGCCGAGAGTGCAGATTTGAGGCGAGTCTGGGAAAATCCCGCGGTGCCCGCGGAGCAGAAGCGCAGGTTGCTGGATGCGATTGTGCAGCGGGAAGACATCGACAAGCCGGTGCGCAACCTGGTGGCCGTGTTGATGGATCACCGGCGAGTGCAGTTTCTCGAGAGAATCATCGAGCAACTGGAAAAGGAACTCGATGCGCGCATGGGATTTGCCGAGGCTCAGATTTCCAGTGCCCGCGAGCTGTCCGAGGCGGAGAAGCGAGCGCTGGAAGTGGAGATTGAAAAGACCACGGGCAAGAAAGTTCGTGCGCGATATGCGTTGGACCCGTCGCTGCTGGGCGGGGCAATGGTCCGCGTGGGCAGTACGATCTACGACGGTTCGGTGAAGGGCCAACTGGAGAAGATTCGGGAGGCGATGAGCTCTTAGTTCTTGGCCTCTGGCTTTTGGCTTGCAGCCAACAAACGCCAGTATGCAGGAGCGTCGATCGGCGGAGACTCCTAGCCGCGCCGCTGGCCGTCAAGAACAATCGGGCGATGGGGGAGGACGACAGGCGGCAGATCGAGCGCAGAATGAAGGATTCAGAAAATGGGCTGTATCAAAATGGGCGGTATCTTAAGAGCTAAAGGCTAAGAGCTGATTCTATGGCACAAATCAAAGCAGACGAAATTACAAAACTGATCCGCGAGCAGATCGAGAACTACGAAACTCAGATCTCGGTGGACGAGACCGGCACCGTCATCACGCTCGGCGACGGCATCGCGCGAGTCTACGGGCTCGATAAGGTCATGGCTGGCGAACTGCTTGCCTTTCCCCACGGCGTGGCCGGCATCGCCATGAATTTGGAAGAAGATCAGGTAGGCGTGGTGCTGCTGGGCGAGTACACCGAGATCAAGGAAGGCGACGAGGTAAAGCGCACCGGGCGCATCATGAGCGTCCCGGTGGGCGATGCCATGATCGGCCGGGTGGTGAATTCGCTCGGCGAGCCCATCGACGATAAGGGACCGATCGCCAGCAATCAGTTTATCGCGCTGGAGCGCATTGCTCCCGGGGTGATTGACCGGCAACCGGTGCGCGAGCCGATGGCAACCGGGTTGAAGGCCATCGACAGCATGATTCCGGTGGGCCGCGGCCAGCGCGAATTGATCATTGGCGACCGGCAGACCGGTAAAACTGCAGTTGCGCTCGACACCATCATTAACAGCAAGGGCAACGATCTGATCTGCATCTACAACGCGATCGGGCAGAAGCGTTCGTCGATTGCGCAGGTCGTGAAGATTCTGGAAGACGCCGGAGCGATGGAGTACACCATCGTCGTGGCAGCCTCGGCGTCGGAGCCGGCTCCCATGCAATATATTTCGCCGTACGCGGCGTGTGCCATGGGCGAATATTTTCGCGACACGAAGCGGCATGCGCTGGTCATCTATGACGATCTGTCCAAGCATGCGGCATCCTATCGTGAGATTTCGCTGCTGCTGCGGCGGCCTCCGGGACGCGAGGCCTATCCGGGAGACGTCTTTTATCTTCACTCGCGGCTGCTGGAGCGTGCGTCGAAACTGAGCGACAAGATGGGGGCAGGATCGCTGACAGCGCTGCCGATTATCGAAACCCAGGCGGGCGATGTTTCGGCCTACATCCCGACGAATGTCATTTCCATTACTGATGGGCAAATTTATCTGGAAACGGATTTGTTCAACCAGGGGGTACGACCGGCGGTGAACGTAGGTTTATCGGTGAGCCGCGTGGGCGGCAGCGCGCAGATCAAAGCCATGCGGCAGGTTGCGGGCACGCTGAAACTGGAACTGGCACAGTATCGCGAACTGGCAGCCTTTGCCGCCTTCGGCAGCGATCTTGACAAGGCCACGCAGGCGCAGCTGAATCGCGGACAACGGCTGGTGGAACTGCTAAAGCAGAATCAATTTTCGCCCCTGCCATTCTCCAAACAAATTTTGATCATCATGGCGGGCACAGGCGGATTCCTCGACGACCTGCCGGTGGTGCAGGTGCGCGACTTCGAGGCGGAACTTTACAAGTATGTGGATTCGACCCATCCCGGCCTGCTGCGCGCGATCATGGAAAAGAAGATTCTCGATGACCCGTTGAAAGGCCAGTTACAGAACGTGATCAAAGAAGCCAAGCAACAGTTTGTGACCAGCAGGGAAGCAGCAGCGAAATAGTTGGTGGAAGCGGAGCCCAGAGAGTTGGAAGGCAAAAGCTAAGGGCTAGGAGCCAAGAGCGGTTTTCCATGGCAAACATTCTCGATATTCGGCGGCGGATTCGCAGCGTGATCAATACCCGGCAGATCACCAAGGCCATGAAGGTGGTCTCGGCGGCGAAGTTGCGTCGCGCGCAGGAGCGCGCTCTGGCGGCGCGTCCCTACGCGCAGATGCTGACCAATGTGCTCAAATCTTTGGTGGCGCGGGCGGAAATCTACGATGCGGAGACCGGGGAGCCCAAGCATCCTCTGCTGGCGCATCGCGAGGAAAAAAATATTCTGCTGATCATTGTGACTGGCGATAAAGGACTGGCGGGCGCGTTCAATGCGAACATTACGAAAGCGGCCGCCCGGTTTCTCGAGTCCAAGCACGGCAAGAATATCGACATCGAAGCGGTCGGCCGCAAGGGGCGCGACTTCTTGCGCCGCCGCTATCCGGCCGCCAGGGTGCAGACGCAGAGTCTCGCGGAACTTTCGGAGTCGGGCCAGGCCGAGCCCCAAGTGGTCGAACGCGCCGCCTCTACTCAGATCACCGGCGAACATGTCGGTGTTCTGGGGAAGGTCGAGTTCGCGCAGGCTTCGGCTTTGGCGGAGAACGTGATTGAGCGATATCGACGTGAAGAAATCGATTCCCTCTACGTTGTGTTCAACGAATTTAAGTCGGTGATTGCGCAGCGCTTGATTGTGGAGCAGGTTCTTCCCATCGAAAAGATCGGCCAGCAGACGGTGCGGCAGGTCGAAGAGATGTCGGAGGAAGACAAGAAGAAGGCCAAAGAAGCGGCCGTGAGAGCGGGCGTGGGCCTGCGCGGTCCGGACCGCCAAGTGGAAGAAACGGCATCGCAGTTTGGCACCGCGCAAGTGGATTACATTTACGAGCAGCCGCCGGAGGAATTATTTCGCGCGCTGTTGCCGAAGTATGTGAGCATCCAAATTTTCCGCGCGCTGCTGGAGTCGGTAGCCGCGGAACACGCTGCTCGCATGACGGCGATGGATTCGGCGACCAACAACGCGACCGACATGATCGATTCGCTGACCCTGGTCATGAACCGAGCGCGGCAGGCGAAGATTACCAAAGAGATTATCGAGATCGTGAGCGGCGCGGCGGCAATGTGAGAAGAGGCTCTAAGCTCTCGGCTTTTAGCTTCTTCAAATTCTTCAGACGGTCGTGCTTTGGCGTGCGCGTTAGATTTTGCGGTAACGGCTTAAGCAACGGCCGTAAGCCAAAAGCCAAGAGCCAACAGTCAAGAGCTGAGGTGTTATGCCTGAAAACGTAGGACATGTCATTCAAATCGCGGGTCCGGCGGTGGACGTTCAGTTTCCCGAGGGGAAGCTGCCGCCGATCTATGAGGCCGTCAAAGTGGTGAGCGATGGTTTTACTGTGCCCAACCCGATCAACGTGATTCTCGAAGTGCAACAGCACCTGGGGGAGGGCCGCGTGCGCTGCATCGCCATGCAACCCACGGACGGCATGGTGCGCGGCATGAAGGCCATTGACCAGGACGGACCGATCTCGGTGCCAGTCGGCCGCGGGACGCTGGGGCGCGTGATGAACGTGATTGGTGAGCCTGTCGATCAGCTGGGCCCGATCGAATTCAAAAAGAGAATGCCGATTCACCGTCTCGCGCCGGCTTTCGACGAGCAGGCGACCAGCGCGGAAATGTTCGAAACCGGGGTGAAGGTGGTCGACCTAATCCAGCCGTTTTTGAAGGGCGGCAAGATCGGATTGTTCGGCGGCGCGGGCGTGGGCAAGACTGTCGTCATCATGGAATTGATCAACAACGTCGCTAAGAACCACGGCGGCTTTTCCGTTTTCGCCGGAGTTGGCGAACGCACGCGCGAAGGCAACGACCTGTGGCTAGAAATGACGGAATCGGGCGTGATCAAGCCCGGAGATCCGGCGCACTCGAAAGCTGCGCTGATTTACGGCCAGATGACGGAGCCTCCGGGGGCGCGTCTGCGGGTGGCGCTGACCGGGCTGACGGTTGCGGAATATTTCCGCGACGCCGAGGGCGCCGACACGCTGCTGTTCATCGACAACATTTTTCGTTTCACGCAGGCCGGCTCGGAAGTGTCCGCGCTACTGGGCCGCATGCCCAGCGCCGTAGGTTACCAGCCGAACCTGGCCACGGAAATGGGCGAACTGCAGGAGCGCATCACCTCGACAAAGAAGGGTTCGGTTACATCGGTGCAGGCGATTTATGTGCCTGCCGACGACTTGACCGATCCGGCGCCGGCGACCACCTTCGCTCACCTCGATGCCACCACCGTGCTTTCGCGCGCGTTGACGGAGATTGGAATTTATCCCGCGGTGGATCCGCTGGCTTCGACCTCGCGCATTCTCGATCCGCGCATCGTCGGCCAGGAGCACTACGATGTGGCCCAATCGGTAAAGCGAACGCTGCAGACCTACAAGGATCTGCAGGACATCATTGCGATTCTTGGCATCGACGAATTGACCGAAGATCAGAAAGTTAGCGTAGCCCGGGCGCGGAAGATTCAGCGCTTTCTGTCGCAGCCATTCCACGTGGCCGAACAGTTCACCGGGGCGGCGGGACGCTACGTGAAGGTTGCCGACACGGTGAAGGGCTTCAAGGCCATTGTGGAAGGCAAGTACGACGATATCCCCGAGCAGGCCTTCTATATGAAGGGGCCGATCGAGGAAGTGCTGGAAGCAGCGGAGAAAATGAAGGCAGCGGCGTAGAGATGTTGCTGGCAACGCCAACGCCGGAGCAGACAGGACCTAGCAAGCTAGGTCTCTTGCGAAATGTTCTCTCGATGAAACATTGGCGAAATGGCTGACACATTCAAACTCGAAATCGTGACGCCGGAAAAGAAAGTCGTCGACACGGCGGCCGAGGAAGTGCAGATTCCCGGCAAGGATGGATATCTTGGCGTGCTCCCCGGGCATGCGCCGCTGATCACCGAACTCGCGGTGGGTGAGATTACCTACTGCCAAAATGCTCAGGAGTTACGGCTGGCCGTAGCATGGGGATTTGCCGAAGTGCTGCCCGACAAGGTGACGATTCTGGCGGAGTCGGCGGAGCGTCCCTCGGAGATTGACGTAGAACGCGCGCGCAAAGCCAAAGAGCGCGCCGAGCAACGCTTGGTCAGCGGCAACACAGAGGTGGACGTGGAGCGCGCCCTGGACGCTCTGCATCGGGCAGAGTCCCGGCTGGAGGTTGCGGCAAAAGGTAAGTAACGCGCTCTTCGCTTTTGCACCCAAGGCCCCTCAAACTGGTACGGGCGGTGATCGCCTTATACAATTGGGTTGTTCACTCGTGGAGGCGATACCGTGAAGTTTCGTTTCTTTTTCTGCTCTTTCTCTCTCTGCTCTTTCTTTATTATGATGCTTTGCACTATGTTGTCGGCGCAGCAAGCCGAGCCTGCGCCGCCTCAATCTCCGCCCCGGCCGCCCCGGCTGGACACTCCTGAAGTGCACTCCGACAATAGCGTGACCTTTCGCTTCCTCGCGCCCAATGCGCAGGAAGTGAAACTCGCGCTCGAAGGCGCCGAGCAGGTCGCCATGCAGAAAGACGACAAGGGCGTATGGACCGTGAACACCTCCCCCTTGCCCCCGGACTATTACGGATACTCCATTATGGTCGACGGAGTGCGCTCGATCGATCCTTTCAACCACCTGCTGAAACCGAACTTGCTCTCTACCGAAAGTATGGTTCATGTTCAGGGGCCGCCGTCTCTGCCCTGGGAGACGAATGACGTGCCGCGCGGGGAAATCCATCATCACTTCTATGTCTCCAGCGTGGCCGCCGATCAGCGGGACTTCTACGTGTATACGCCGCCCGGCTACGACCCTACTTCGAAGAAGACATATCCCGTGCTGTATCTGCTGCATGGATACAGCGACGACGCGAGCGGATGGACGGCGGTCGGACGCGCCAATGTGATTCTCGACAACCTGATTGCGCAGGGCAAAGCGAAACCGATGATCGTGGTAATGCCGCTCGGCTACGGCACCATGGAGATCATTACCCTAGGATGGGGAGCGTGGAGCCATACTGACGTGCGTGACAAGAACTTTTCCAGGTTCCGCGAAGCGCTGCTCACCGAAGTCATGCCGAAAGTGGAGAGCGAATACCGGGTCGCAAAGGGCCGCGATTCGCGCGCGATTGCCGGGCTTTCGATGGGCGGGGCAGAGTCATTGCTGACCGGACTGAACAATCTCGACAAGTTTGCCTGGATTGGCGCGTTCAGTTCGGGCGGCATGCCCGACGAGTTTGAAAAGGATTTTCCCGGGCTCGACGCGAAGGCCAGCCAGCAGATTCGTTTGCTGTGGATTGCGTGTGGCACCGAGGACGGGCTCCTCACCGTGAATCGCAACCTGCGAGAATGGTTGAAGACGAAGGGAGTGCAGCACACCGATATCGAGACGCCCGGAATGCATGCCTGGATGGTGTGGCGGCGGAATCTGGCGGAGTTCGCGCCATTGTTGTTTCGCTAGAAGGAACTCAACATCACCAGGAAGTCCCGATGCGCTCAGCGTGCTGGGTGTGGGTCAGTGATTCTTCGACTCGCTCAGGATGCAGAGCTGCAAGACTTTGATCACTACTCCACGTTGACGTGGTCCCGACTGTCCGCCGGCACGTAGTTCACAGCGGCCGTGCGCTCCAGTTTGTCCCAGGCGAACCTGCGGCCTTCCAGTGCCCGCTTCAGCGTCCGGAAGAGCACGACTGAAAATAACTGGCGGTAGGCGAAGCGCTGCAGCCACACTTGGCTCAAAAGCCAGGCGTCTTCCTTGTCATCGGGGCCGCGACGTTCGAGCGCGAAGGCAATCGCCGATGCGACGAAATCAATCACCAGGAAGGCAAAAAAGAACGCGACTAACTTATGGAAGCTGCTGGGATCGGTGGAGTCGGGATGAAAATGTTTCTGGACGTAATACCAGATCGTGCCCAGAGCGAACATGATGTCGATGAGCGGCGATACCAGCGGCAGCAGAATCTGGAAGATTACAATGTTGGGCAGCGCCACCCAACCCAATGCGCCCTTGCGAGCGAACACTCCGCGATGTTTATAAACGGCCTGCAGGACGCCAAAGGACCAGCGGAAACGCTGGCGCATCAAGCCGTTCGCGTTGGTCGGAGCTTCGGTATAAGCCAGTGCCATGTCTTCATATTCGACGCGATAGCCGCGGCGTAGCAAGGCCATGGTGAGATCGGCGTCTTCGGCGACGGTGTCGATGTGATATCCACCAGCCTCGCGCACGGCAGCGACTCGCCAAGCGCCGATTGCGCCGGGTACGACGCTGACGGCGCCAAGAACGTCGAGCGCCCGCCGCTCAAAGTTTTGGCTGGTGATGTATTCGAGAGCCTGCCAGCGCGTCCAGAGATTGACCCGGTTGCCAACCTTGGCATTGCCCGCAATGGCGCCGACTTTGGGGTTGATGAAGTGCGGGACCAGACGGGCGATGGCATCCGGAGCGATGATGGTATCGGCGTCGATGCCCACAAAGAGTTCCGCGTCGCCAATGTGCTCGATGCCGTAGTTAAGCGCGTCGGCCTTGCCCGAGTTGGGCTTGGTGAGGATCAGAACTCTTCCGCCGGCAGCTTCGCGGGCGAAGGCCTTGCGGGCCACTTCGAGCGTGCGGTCTTTGGAACCATCGTCAATCACAATGACACGCAGATTTGGATAGTTGGAGTTGAGCGCCGCTCGCACCGTTCGCTCAATGACTTTGTCTTCGTTGTAGGCCGGAATCAGCACTGCAACCTTCGGCCTGTAGGAGGCAACTTCCGCTGGCTTTCCGAAAATCTTCTCATGCACGCGGTCGTAAACTGCCGCCGTGCCGATAAAAATGAGGCGCCCAGTCATCAGCAGGTCGCCGATCAGAAAAATCCAGGTGATGATGACGATCGCCGCATCGAAAAGCCAGAAGCCGAAGCGGTCGAGCCGCGCTGCCCAAAGCTCCTCGGCAGGCAAAGGAGCCATCACGTCCGCCCGGGTTTTGCCCAGCAGTTCGTAAACTGGGGCAACCTCATACCCTCGTGCCCGGATGCCATCGATGATCATGGGCAGGGCCCGAACGGTTTCGGCGCGATTCCCACCGCCATCATGCAGCAGCACGATATTGCCGCAGCGCAGATTTTCTTCGCGGCAGGGCGGCAGATGCGACAGTACGTAGGATGAGATCTTTTCGGCCGAAGGATTTCCGCTCCAGTCATCAGGATCGATCCGATTGCCCACGGTGATATAACCCATTTCCTGCGAAACATCGAGCGGGCGCACCTGGTCAGCGGTGTCGGGCTCCTCATCGATGGCATAGGGCGGGCGCATGAGCGTGGCGCGGATTCCCACCAGGCTGGCAAAAAGGCGCTCTGTGAGATTCAACTCCACCTTCATATACGCGGTGGAGATGTTGCTGACGTCGGGATGGGTGAAGGTATGGTTCCCGATAGTGTTGCCTTCGCGATAAATCCGTTTCGCGATGCTGGAGAACTTGTCGGTCTGAATGCCGATCAGGAAAAAAGTTGCCGTAGCGTGCTTTTGTTTGAGCACATCGAGAATCTTCGGCGTCCAGTCAGGGTCCGGGCCGTCATCAAAGGTCAGCGCAACCTTGTTCGGACTGTAGCCATAGCGTCCGACCCGGTAGGGCTCGGGCAGGGTTTGAAAGACCTCGTCGGTGACGAGGTGGCTATTCGAGTCAATGGTCAGGTCGCGAGTCCCATGAGCCGGTTTGTCTTCGATACGCAGGATTTCGCCCTGGCCTTCCATATCCACATCAGCTCCGGGCGGTACGTCCTTCAGTTTGTCGGTCGCCCCGGCATCCCCGGGCACGTCCCACACTCTCCACAGCGATCGGTCCTCGAAGCCAAGCCGCCACAGAGCGAAGGTTTGGATGCCAAGCGTTTGCGCGGACCGCATGTGATTGAGTGCCGTCACCGCGTCGAGGAACCAGATGTCATGGCGAAAACTGTGTTCATCGAGGTAGCTGAAGTGGGGATTCATCGCGTCATCGTCAAAGTTGACGTCTTCGTCGGAATCCCGCGCCGCCAGCCACGCGTCCTGAACGCTCTTGGTAGAGTCGTGCTCGCCCGGCGGCAGGGTCCCTTTCTTCGGTTTCAGCGCCCAGTCGTAGCCGTAGTTGGCGATGGCGCAGATGATTTTCTCCTGCGGGATGACCTTCCTGGCAAAATTCAAGTTCTGCACAAACCAGTCCTGCGATGCCACCGGCCCCGACGCGGCGCCGGGATAATGCTCGTCGTAATTCATGAGGACGACGCCGTCGGCTGCAGCCGCGACCGCAGGATAATCGTATTCGTTGCTGTGCGGCGGCACCGCGACATACAGCTTCATCCCGCGAGCGTGCAAATCTGCTGACAATTCTTCCAGAAGGGCGACATAGCCGGGCTGGCCTTTTGGATCGAAGGCCTCAAAGTCGACGATCAGGCCCCGGTAGCGTCCGGAGGCAAGAAATTGTGCGGTTTGGCGGCGAAAAAGCGCGCGGGCAGTGGGGTTGTTCAGGAAACCGACGACGTTCCCCAGCCAGTCCTTGCCATCGAAATTGTTCACCATGGGAAAGACTTCCATCGCCGGGTCTTCCGTTTTCAAGAACGGCATGACGTGATCGTCGACCGGAAGGACGCTACCGCCCTGCACCACGTCAAAATACTTATTGGTTTGATCGTCGACGCCTTGGAGTCGTCCATCGGGGGTGAGCACATGCAGCCAGTCGGGATAAAGAATGTCGATCTGGTGGGCGTAAGCGCGCAGCGACGAAAAACTGGCTGCGTCCCAGGGCACATAGAAAGCCGCGCGAATCCCTTCTTCTTGATTCAACTTGACTTGCGAAGCGGCCAGTTTGGACTTGCGATGCGAGCGGGCAACAAGCTTCTTTTGGCGGTCGCGGGCTTTTTCTCTTTCGCTCTCCTTCAGGGCTTTGAAGGCGCGCTTCTGCGGAGAAAAAAGGAGCTCGGGCAGAGGCTCATCGCGCAGCGCCGTGTAAACGAAGAAGATGACCAATATGGAAACGACAACGGCGGTAACGTCGACCAGGCGCCGCAGGCGTTTCCAGCGGGCGCGTCGCGGATCATAAAAGACTGGCTCAGCCATGGGAAGCGATGTTCATCGTATGCCGTGGACGGCACACGGTCAATTCTAGACGAGGCAGGGTGAGATTCGCCGCTCTGGGTCATAAGATGCATTTTCCCGGCTCGGAGGTTACCCCAAACGCGTATGATTCGCAGCGTGCTGGAATCGTTGCGGGAACTCGTGCAGAGGAAGGCGAGGTTCTTGGTTGCGGCCAGCCTGGCAGCGCTGGGCTTGCGGTTTCTGTTGGTTATTTATTTTCCGGCGATCGTGGACGATTCCCGGTTTTACGCCAACATCGCGCAGAACTGGCTTCAGCATGGCGTTTATGGCATAACTAACTCGGGCGTCATCACTCCCACACTCGCCCGCTTGCCGGGATATCCGGCGTTCCTGGCCGTGATCTTCGCGCTGTTTGGAGTCGGCAATTTTCGCGCCGTCCTCCTGGTTCAAGTGTTGTTCGACTTGGCGACTTGCTTTCTGATCGCCGACCTCGCCCGGCGCCTCTTTTCCGGACGATCCGCACAGGTGGCGTTTCTGCTGGCTGCGCTCTGCCCATTTCTGGCGAACTACGCCGCAGCAGCTCTGACCGAGACGCTGGAGATTTTCTTTACCGTGCTGGCTCTCGACTTGGCTTTCCGCGGGCTGGGCGTGGGCGAGACCGCAGCGCCCATAATTTCCCGACGCCGGCTGTGGCCACATCTGGTTTGGGTCGGGTGCGGACTCTCGGTCGGGGGAGCGATCCTGCTCCGGCCGGACGGAGGCATATTACTGGCAGCTATAGGCGGCTATCTGCTGTGGCTGCTTGTACACAGTTTGCGGACGGGGCGAGGAGAAGGAGCAGCGCGTTTTAGCCCGCGATCGATTATTTGGGCGGGAGTTCTGGTCGCCCTCGGAGCCATCGCGCCCCTGATTCCCTGGACGCTGCGAAATCTCGATACCCTGCATCGCTTCCAGCCCCTGGCTCCGCGCTATGCGACCGACTCCGATGACGTGGTGATGAACGGCTTCAATCGCTGGGTCAAGACCTGGATCGAAGACTACGTTTCCGTACAGGAGGTTTATTGGAGCGTGCCCGGAACGGAAATTGACCTCGCCAAGTTGCCGAGTCGCGCGTTCGATTCGCAATCCCAGCGCGAACGAACCGCTGAACTATTTGCCGATTACAATCGCGATCACGACATGACTCCAGAACTTGATGCCCGCTTCGCAGCCTTGGCCGCGCAGCGAGTCCGGGCAACTCCGTTTCGGTATTACCTTTGGCTTCCGACCGCCCGCATCGCGGATATGTGGCTGCGTCCGCGCACCGAATTGTTTCCTTCGGACCCACGCTGGTGGGAGTTCAACGACGACCCTCGTTGGCTCGCGGTCAGCCTGGCGTTGGGCCTGGTGAATCTGGTCTACATCGTCATGGCCCTGGCCGGACTGGTCCGCGCCCACGAATTTTTCGGCATTGGCCTATTTGTTTTATTTCTGCTGCTGCGTTCGGCCTTTCTCGGGACCCTGGAAAATCCCGAGCCCCGCTACACTCTGGAATGCTATCCCCTAGCAATTGTTCTGGCGTCGGCGCTGTTTCACCGGCAGGCATAACTTCCACGTTTGGAAGCGTTGCGCGAGGCGCTGCCTGTTATGTGGCGTATTCAAACGTTTCACAAGAGACACAAATGTTACAAATTCAGCTTGAATGTTGTGATCGCAACGGCGCACAATAGCGCCCCATCAGGTCCCCAGGTCGCCTTTCCGTCATAAAGTTCCTGGGCAAGACGTAAATCAGAAATCGACGCCCCTCCGGGGTGAAGGGAGCTTTTTATGCGTTCTGGCTCACGTGCGGTTACTCTGGCTGCCGGTCTGTTTGTCCTCCTCGGCAGCTTGGCTTGGTCACAGGTCGCGACCACTTCGGTGAAGGGAACGGTTTATGACTCTAAGGGGGCGGTTGTCACCGAGGCGACTGTGACATTGCAGAATCCCTCCACTGGATTCTCCCGATCCACGAAAACGAACGGCCAGGGAGGATATGAGTTTGTTCAGATCCCTCCGGCAACGTATACCATCTCTGCCACTTCAGCAGGTTTTGGTACGGCGAAGGTGACCAACGTGCAGCTGCTGGTCGATACGCCAGCTACGCAGAACTTCAATTTGAACGTAGCTGCAGCGGCTGAGGTGGTGGAGGTCCAGGGGCAAACAGAACTCGTGAACACCCAAGACGCCTCGATCGGCAACGCCTTTGAGTCGAAGCAACTTCTCAATCTGCCGTCGGAAGGGCGCGATGCAGTGTGGATCTTGAGCCTGCAGCCGGGTGTTTCCTACGTTGGCGGCAAGGAAGTGGATCAGTCTTATGACAGCCGCGGCGGTTCGGTCAACGGCGCGCGCAGCGATCAGACGAACGTAACCTTGGACGGTGTGGACAACAACGATGCGAACACTGGAGACGCGTTCCAGGGTGCACTGCGCACCACTCTGGACTCCCTGGAGGAGTTCCGGGTCGCTACCAGTAACTCCAATGCCGACCAGGGGCGCTCCTCAGGGGCCCAGGTCTCGCTGATCACCAAGAGTGGAACCAATAGCGTCCACGGCAGTTTCTATGAGTACAACCGCTCGAATCTCGGCGAAGCCAACGACTGGTTTAACGAGCAGGCGCAGGATATTTCCGGTCTGCCCAATCGACCGGGACAACTAATCCGCAATACTTTCGGCGCTGCCGTGGGTGGACCCATCATTAAGGACAAGCTGTTCTTTTTCGCGGCCTACGAGGGCCAACGGACCCACGAAAATCTGCAGGTCACCCGCACCGTACCCAGTATGTTGCTGAGGGCGGGGACGATCCAATACATAGCTACAGACGGAAGCCTGGTCCAGCTCGGTCCCGCGCAGATTGCAGGGATGGATCCCAATTGCACGTCGACCGGAACCTGTCCCTTAGGCCCCGGTGTAAATCCAGCGGTGTTGCCCATTCTGGGCAGCTATCCCATCCCAAACAGCACCGCTGCGGGAGACGGCCTGAACTTCGTTGGCTACACGTTCCCTGCAGCAGTTCCCTCGAAACTGGACACCTACATCGTCAAGTTCGATGCGAACATAACTTCCAAACAGACCGCGTACGTTCGCGGCAATCTGCAGAATGACAAACTCGTTCCGACCGATACCACCAGCGCCCCGCAATTTCCCGGAGCCCCTGCCAACGTTACGGATAAAGACAATGCCAAGGGATTGGCGATCGGCTATGTCTGGACGATCAACAACAACGTGATTAACAACGCGCGCTACGGTTATGTTCGTCCCAACGTCAGTGGCTCGGGCCTGCAGACACTGCCAGTCGTTACCTTTCGCGGCTTGGATTTCCCCCAGGGCGAAAGCAGCACCGACATCGTCATTGAGCCCACGCATAATTTTGTGGATGACCTGAGTTGGAGGAAAGGCAACCATACTCTTCAGTTAGGTGGAAACTGGCGGATCATCAACGACATTCGCTCCGCCAACGATCTTTCTTTCCTGGGAGCTGAAACCAACCCTTCGTGGCTTACGCTGTCAGGCTTTGCCAACACGGGGCAGAGCCTTGATCCGGCCGCATTCGGTTATTCGGCAGTCGCGAACGGACAAGCCTACGACCTGGCGATGGCAACCTTGGCGGGAATAGTTTCGGAAGGCTTCTCGAACTATAACCGCACAAAAACCGGCTCTGTGCTGGCTCAAGGCGTGCCGGCGCAGAGGCACTTCAAATCCAACGAGTTTGAAACCTATTTGCAGGATGCCTGGCGGATAAAACCTAACTTCACCTTCACTTTCGGAGCGCGCTACACCCTGCTGCAACCGCCCTATGAAACTACAGGACTTCAAGTTGCGCCAACCACCAGCATTCACGACTGGTTCAACCAGCGAGCGCAAGGCATGCTGCAGGGACAACCCTATGCTCCGCTACTCCAAATCGGCCTTGATGGCAAGGCGAACAACGGGAGTCCGTATTGGGCGATGGATTACAAAAACATTGCACCTCGCATTGCGTTTGCGTGGTCTCCGAATTCAAGCGGTACCGGATGGCTCAGCCACTTGCTGGGCAGCAGCGGCAAAACCTCAGTTCGCGGTGGATTCGGTATTTACTACGATCACTTTGGCGAGGGCATTGTCAACTCGTTCGACAAGAACGGTTCGTTTGGCTTGAGCACACAACTATCGAATCCTGCCAGCGTCTTGTCGCCGGATACAGCGCCGCGTTTCACCGGCCTTAACACCATTCCGCCGCCGCTGGTCCTTCCGGCACCTGCTGGGTCATTTCCTCTGGTCCCACCCAGCACTCTCGGCACTGGGGGGTTCGAAATCACTTGGGGCATGGACAACAAGATGCAAACGCCATATTCCGAAGTGTTCGATTTTTCGCTGACTCGTGAACTGCAAAACGGATTTGTGGTCGAGGCATCCTACATCGGACGGCTCTCGCACCACCTGCTGCAGGAAGAAGACCTGGCAATGCCGCTGGACCTCGTCGACCCCAAGTCGAAGACGGACTATTTCTCGGCGATGACTCAACTTTCGAAGGCCTACAACGCAGGCACGGATATCAGTAGCCTCGCCCCGATCCCGTACTGGGAAAATCTTTTCCCCGGCGCGGCGGGGCAGTTGGGCTTCGGTCCCCCGGGAAGCACAGCAAACCTGGGCTGCGCCCCGGGAGATAGCGCCAGCGCCACGAACTATACTGCCACCCAAGCGGTATACGACATGACCTCCTGCTACGTCGGTAATGAGACCTCTGCTTTGTTCAATCTTGATGTACCTGACCTCTGCGTGCCATCCTGTTCGGTGCTGGGTCCCTATGCGTACTTCGACTCTCAGTATTCGTCGCTATACGGATGGCGCAGCATTGGCAGCGCAGCTTACAACGGCCTGCAACTGATGCTGCGGCATAAGGGTCACGGACTCGATTTCGACGTCAACTACACGTATTCGAAAGCGATGGACGCGGGATCGAATGCGGAGCGCATCAATGAATTTCAAGGCGGCGGATTTGCCAGTCAGGTCATCAACTCCTGGGCCCCAGGCGCGTTGAGATCGGTCTCGGACTTTGACACGACCCACCAACTGAACGCCAACTGGGTTTGGGATATCCCCGTGGGCCGCGGCAAGCATTTCGCGGGCAATATGCATGGAGTGGGCCAAGCTATTGTAGGCGGCTGGACTTTGACCGGGATTTATCGCTGGACGAGCGGCTATCCCTTTACCGTCGAGCCGGGACTCGGTTTCTGGGCGACGAACTGGCAGCTGACTTCCGCCGATGTCCTCGTCGGTCCCAAGCCGAAGACCGGCGTGTTCACCGATCCGAGCGGAAACCCGAACGTCTTTCAAGGCGATCCCAACCAGGTGGGAACGGTGTTTCGTCACGCCTATCCCGGAGAGTCTGGGCAACGAAACAACTTGCGAGGCCCCGGTTATTTCGGCATCGACTCCGGGCTCGCCAAGGCTTGGGCGATCACCGAGCACCAGAACGTGCGCTTCAGCTGGGAGGTCTTCAATACCACCAATACGCCGCGCTTTGATGTAGGCAGCATGCAAAACATCGGGAACAACAGCGTGGCCAGCGGGTCAACCTTCGGGGAGTATTCGAAGACCATGACCACACCGCGCGTCATGCAGTTCGCGCTGCGGTACTCGTTCTAGGTCTGGGGGTTCTAGGTTTGAAAGCTAGCGAAAAAGGACGGCGAAAGCCGTCCTTTTTTTTCGTCCTAGAATGTATGGGGGCAATCTCGCGTGGGTGTAGGGCTACGCCAGCGGCGAGTCGCTCATGCGGAAGCGTGTGCGGACATGTTCGGAAATCAGCTCGATCGCGGGACGGTTTTGCACTGGGTCGACCTGCGCCAGATATTTCATGGCTTCGACCAGCAGACGTTGCCCGTCCACGTAACGAGGATCGGAAGAGCGCTCCCGGCGCTTGTTTCCCAGCTTAGGCGGGACAGTAATCGTAAAGACTTTGGCCATGAATGAACCCAACTGAAGGTGGGGCCAGTATAGCTCCCAAAGTGCAAATCTCAGCGCACCTTCTTGTTCTTTAAATTCAACAACTTAGCCCTTAGGTGAAATCGTTTGTGTCTTGCCCGTGGTCTTTAGCTTGAAAACCTCGTCAGAAATCTTCTTTTCGTTTAGCTGAATCGACGAATATTTAGTCAAGCGGTAATCCCCTTGCGGAGTAAAGAATTGCTGCTGCACCGAAATACCTTTGTCGAGATCAATCCAAAGAAGAATTTTGTTGTAAGTATTTTTCACCTTGTCGGACTTGGGGATGAGTTGCAGTTCCGCCGTGGCGATGCCATTGACCGTCTGCGGGCCCACATAGGTCACATCGAAGGCCTTCACCAGATCCTGTCCGCTGCCTCCGAAGCCCAGGACCACGTAGCTTTCGAGATCAACGCGGTTCTTGCCGAGGTCGTATGCGGTCACCTGGTCTAGCTTTGGTTGATACACGGAGATCTTGCCGGCACTGTAGAGAACGTATTTCGGCTCGGGCTTCAGCTTGGTTGCGTCGCTTCCGGCCATCTTGACGTCGGCCATCATCTCAATGTCTTTCCCGTTGCGGCGGAAATAGATCGTGCCGGTTTGAATCTCGTCGACTTCATCGATAACTTTTTCGTAACTGTCCCACTCAAACTCGGCCTGCGTATTGCGAAAGCTGGCGGCGGCGGTGTCCATTTTCTTCAGGACTGCATCCAGGCTGCTGGAGTCGGCGGGCTTTCCCTGCGGCCGGGCTGCGAATACGAATAGGTTCCAAGTCAGGGCGACGGTAACGATGAGCGAGAAAGGTGTCATTTCAATCGTAAACTTCGAGCCGCCGCGTTATCCACCGTTAGTCGCGCTTGGCCAAGACTTTGTAGCTCTGAACCTTGCCTTTGCCGTCGGAAACCGGCTCGTAACTCACGATCGAGACCGCCCCCGAGATCGGTTCGATGATGCGCAGCAACTGATCGCGTACCGAATTGTCGTCCCCGGGCGCGACGGCGCTGGCCGCGACCTGATAGACGAGACGACCTTCAGCATCGGCCGACACCACCACTTCAGTCGGATGCGGATTCCGCGCGATGGGTTTGTCATTGAAGTTGATCACGCGCGGCGAGAACAGAATAAAGATCAGAATCAGCGTGACCATGATGTCGTAGTGCAGCGTGCCACGCTCGTATTGCCACAGAATGTATCCGCGAATTGTTCGCCAGATGGCGTTCATGGGCAGGGACGCGCTGGGCTCGGCGGTCGTGAGTTCTGCTTTTTGCAAGTCTAGTGACCGCTCCTTATCTTAGCAATCTGAGCTTAGCCATGGGATCGTAGCCAGGTGCTGGGCGGCTTTTGGCTCTTGGTCTTGAGCTCTTGGCTCGTACCCTTCAGTCCAAGCCAAGAGCCAAGAGCTAAAAGCTCTTCGCTGTAATGCGTTCTGCTCCGATGTAAGGCCGCAGCGCCTCGGGAATCACTACGCTCCCGTCGGCCTGCTGGTAATTCTCCACAATCGCAACCCAGGTGCGGCCTACGGCCAGTCCGCTGCCGTTCAGGGTATGCACAAATTCGGTCTTGTTCTTGCCTTCGGGGCGGTAGCGGATGTTCGCCCGGCGGGCTTGATAGGATTCAAAATTCGAGCACGACGAAATTTCGCGGTACAGTTGCTGTCCCGGCAGCCAGACTTCAATGTCATAGGTCTTCGCCGAGGATGGTCCCATATCGCCGGCGCACAACGCCATGGTCCGATAAGGAAGGCCCAGTTTCTCGAGAACCTCCTCGGCGTCATGCGTCAGTTTTTCGTGTTCTTCGTAGGAGTTCTCCGGCCGCGTGAACTTTACCAGTTCAACTTTCTGAAACTGATGCTGCCGGATGATCCCGCGCACATCTTTGCCGTACGATCCCGCCTCGCTGCGGAAACATGGGGTGTAGGCGGTAAGCGAGATTGGCAACCGCGCCGGCTCAAGAACTTCATCGCGATAAAGATTTGTGACCGGAACCTCCGCCGTGGGAATCAGCCAGAGATCCTTGTCGCCATGGGGCACGCGAAACAGATCCGCAGCAAATTTCGGCAGCTGCCCGGTGCCATACATCGAATCTGAGTTCACCAGATAGGGCGGCAGAACCTCGGTGTAGCCATGCTGGCGCGTGTGCAGGTCGAGCATGAAGTTCATCAGCGCCCGCTCCAGCTTCGCGCCCAGATCCCAGTAGACGGCGAAGCGCGCCCCGGTCAGTTTCACCGCGCGTTCCAAATCAAGAATGCCGAGTTCGGCGCCCAGGTCCCAGTGCGCTTTGGGAGTGAACTCAAACTTAGCGGGTGCGCCCCAGCGGCGAACTTCGACATTCTGCTCGGCGCTCTGGCCAATCGGCACGCTCGCGTGCGGCAAGTTGGGAAGGCCCGCGAGAATATCGTGCAGCCGCGCATCGAGATCCGCGGCAGTTTTTTCCAGCGTCTGAACCTTCTCTCGCAGGTCCTTGGTCTGGGCCATTGCGGCGCTGGCGTCCTCGCCGCTCTTCTTCAATTTTGCGATCTCTTCCGAAGCTTTGTTGCGCCCGGCTTTGCTGGTTTCAGCCTCGGTGATGGCCTGCCGGCGCTGCGTGTCAACTTCGCGAAAATCTTTCAGCACGGCAGCCGGGTCCAGGCCGCGCTGCCGCAGCTTTTCTTCCACCAAGGGCAGATTGCCGCGAACGAAATTCAGATCAAGCATGGGAACTCTAATGTATCGGAAAAGTGTCGGCGAATGCACGTGTACCCGCGAGCAAAGGCGCCCGCCAGTCGGCGACGGAGTCATCCTGAACGAAGCCGCCTTTACGGCGATGGGAAGGATCTCGCGCGCCGGCCGGCAACTCTCCACGCGAGATCCTCCCCCGGCTGAACTGCGCCGGGCTTCAGGATGACGCCTTCGAAAGATGTCCGTAAGGTCAAGCGCCGAAGCAGTTTTGGTGGATACAGCCCGACTGTGTAAACTACCTTCGCGATGAGGTCGTTTCCCAGATCTGCCGCCGTAAACTTCTGCTTCCTCTTAGCCTGGCTGATGCCGGTTCTCGCCCCGCCGGTTTCGAGCTTCGCCTCCGCTTACGATGGCCATCCCAAGCTGGTGGTGGTAATCGTGATTGACCAGTTCCGCGGCGATTATCTGGAGCGCTACCGCAACCAGTTCGGAGACGGCGGCTTTCGCCTGCTCATCGATCGCGGCGCCTACTTCCCGAACTGTAACTACAACTACGCCAATACGCGCACCGCTCCCGGACACGCCACATTGTTTACCGGCGCCTACAGCAACGGCCACGGCATTGCCGCCAACGAATGGTGGGACCCGAAGAAAAAGCACATGGTCAGTTCCGTCGAAGACGACGCCACCAAGCTGGTGGGCGTCAACGGAGGGAAAACTGGCGCCTCGCCGCACAATCTGCTGGCCGACACTTTAGGGGATGAACTAAAACTGGCAACGCAGGGCAACGCCCGGGTATTCGGAATTTCATTGAAGGACCGTGCCGCCGTTCTTCCTGCCGGCTTCGCCGGAGATGCGGCCTACTGGATTGATCCGTCCAGTGGCGCATGGGTGACTTCCACTTACTATCGCGAAGACCTTCCCCAGTGGGTACAGGATTTCAACTCCACGCGCCCCGCGAAATATTGGAATCGGGAGTGGAAGGACGCGCAAGGAACCGTTCTGCGCTCGACTGCGCACCGCCAGAGTAAAGACGGCTCCGAATCCGGATTCTACGACGTAGTCGGTCCGACTGCGTACGCCAACGAGTACGAATTCGAGTTCGCCAAGGAATTGATGCAGTATGAGAACGTGGGCCGCGGTCCGGCCACGGACCTGCTTTCCATCAGCCTCTCGCCCAACGACATTCTTGGTCACCAGGTTGGGCCAGATTCTCCGGAGATGCGGCAGATGGCTCTCGATCTCGACCGCGAGTTGGCCGATTTCTTCGGTTTCCTCGGACATCAGATCGGCCTGGCCAACGTATGGGTCGCTCTTTCCGCCGATCACGGCGTTTCCTCGCTGCCCGACGCAGCGAAAAAGCTGCGCATACCGGCCGCGAATGTCGGCGGAGCAAAACTCGAGGGGCAGATTAACAGCGCGCTCGCCGCAAAATTTGCTTCGGGCCATCCCCCCGCATTCGTGAAGCTGGACTATCCGCTAGCCTGGCTCGATCAGGATGCCTTTGCCGCCGCTCACGTGCGCGAACACGATGCCGAAGCAGCGGTGGGCGAGGCCATGAAGCAGGCCGGGCTGCGCGACTACTATACGAAGTCGCAACTGGCCGAGGGCGCAGTCCCGGACACTCCCCTGGGACGAAAATTCCTGAACAGCTATTCCCCGGAAGGAAGTTGGTACGTGATGGGCGTTCCCGATATTTACACCGTGGGTCCGGCCAAAGGCACAGACCACGCGTCGCCTTACACCTACGATACGCACGTGCCGCTGGCCTTTTACGGGTTGCCGTTCCAGCCGGGAACCTATCACACGAAGACCGAACCCGTTGACCTGGCGGCCACACTCGCATCGCTGCTCGGAATCAATGCTCCGACTCACGGTGTCGGTCGTGTTTTGACCGAAGCGCTCGCACCCTCGCCTCGCGTCTTGGGAGAAGGTCAGCCATGAGCGCTGCATCCGCCAATCCGACTCCCGATCTCCGCGTAAGCATCGCAGGTATTCCGCTCAAGAATCCCGTAATCGCCGCCAGTGGTACCTTCGGCTACGGGGTCGAATTCGAGGATGTCGTTCACCTGGGTAAGCTGGGCGGTTTTGTGGTGAAGGGGCTGTCGAAGGAACCGATGATCGGCAATCCTCCACCGCGTCTGTGGGAAACTGCGGCGGGCATGCTCAATGCAATCGGCCTGCAAAATATAGGGGCTCAAGCGTTTCTCGATGAGAAATTGCCTCACCTGCGAAGCATCAAGAACACCGTCGTAATGGCGAATGTTTTCGGCTACACCCGCGAAGACTACGAACGGACCATCGAGATCCTTAATCAGGGCGAGGGTATCGCCGCGTATGAGTTGAACGTCTCCTGTCCGAACACCGAGCAGGGAGGATTGCAGTTTGGCACCGATCCGCGCTCGCTCGATGAGATCGTGACCACCAGCAAACGCGTGGCGCGGCGGCCACTGATCGTCAAGCTCTCGCCCAACGTCACCAGCATCGCGCAAATGGCGCATGTCGCACAGGAGGCGGGCGCTGACGCGCTGTCGGTGATCAACACGTTCGTGGCCATGGCCATTGACCCGGAGACGCGCAAACCACGCATCGCCAACGTCACCGCCGGACTTTCCGGTCCGGCGATCAAGCCCATCGCGGTGCGCATGGTCTATGACGCCGCCCATGCCGTGAAGATCCCCGTGATTGGCATGGGCGGAATCTCCACCGCCGCGGATGTCGTTGAATTCATGCTGGCTGGCGCCTCCGCCGTGCAGATCGGCACCGCCAGTTATTGGGATCCCTGCGCCACCGAGAAGATCGTGGATGAATTGCAGGAGTGGTGCAGCGAACACGACATCGCAAAGCTTGCCGAGCTCACCGGCGGAATGCAGCTGGAATGAATTCCTTCCTCGAGACGTAGCTTGCTCGGTCAAACGGCGCGGTCGCCGCTTATCGGCCCTGAGCGTACCAGATCGAACCGGGAGACTTGTAATTGAGGCCCTCGCCCCAGACCACTTGCGTTGCCCCCTCGCTGTCGATGGCGAGGCTGAAGTAGTCTCCGAAGGGGAAGCGGAAACCACCCGGCAAGATGTAGTCGTAGCCTCGCACCGGCCCGGAGAGTTGGCCCTCGGCGTTCCAGGTGGCGCCGCCGTTGGTGGAACTGCGGTAGTAGGTGTTCCAGAGCGGAAGATTCAAAAGGCCCACTTGGGTTGCTCTTGCGTCCATCCAGGCGATGCGCACGTCGCCCGCCGCGCCCGCGACCACTGCAGGAAACGAGTGCTCGACGCCCGCCACCGCGCTCGACACATTGGCTCGTTCCGTCCAGCTTGCTCCGCCTGTCGTCGAAGACGAAAAGTAAATTCGCTCGGGCCCGCCATTCGTGCCGCCGGCGTTCCACAGGGCGTAGAGCGCACCCGCGGCGTCCGAGGCCAGCGCGATCTGCGGGCCCAGGTAACCGGTTTCGCAGTTCTGCGCCGCGCAGTCCGGAGGTGCGCCGGAGACATCCAACAGCAACGTGTTCCAGGTCCGTCCACCATCACCCGAGCGGCTCACCAAAACGCTGACCGGCTGCGTCGGCATCTCGTGGCGAGCATAACCGGTCCAGCCGAAGAAAACGTTGCCCGCAGGATCAATGGTGGCTCCCCCCGCCAGCGACGATCCCAATCCGGCGTTGGGATTCACCTGTACCGCAGCGAATGTTTGTCCGGCATCATGCGACGCGGAAACAAAGAACTTTTCATCGTGGTTGAATCCGACGTAAACATCCACTCCGCGAACCGCCAATACCGGCTTATCGGCGTCTTCCAGGCTACGGTCCGCCCAGGAAAACGACCAGGTACGGCCAAAGTCGAGCGACCGGGCGACAATGATGTCGCGCTTGTCGTTCTGCAGCCAAGACGCGTACACCGTCCGCCGGTCCACCGGATCGACCACGATCTGCGGATCGAACTGGCCGGTTGAAAAAGGAAGCAGGGGGCGCGAAGACTGCCACGAAAGTCCGTTGTCACTGCTGACCATTAGGCTAATACTGGGCGCGGTACAGGTCGGGCAATCGGGTACCGCGCCGTACTGTGGATAGAGGATGTAAACGTGCCCGTGACCATCGGCGGCGATCGCGGGCTCCCACTGATCGCCCGTCTGGTAGCCGACGCGTCTCGGCGGCGCAAATCCGGAAACCCCCAGCGCGGCCTCGGTGCTGATCAAAACCAGCAGAACCAGGAGTGCAAGTCTCAGCGCAGTTCTAGGCCCGGTTTGGAAGTGGCGGGTGGAAAAAAACACGGAACTGAACCCCTGGACGAGCCTTAAAGAACCCTTCGGGGACTCTA
Organism: Candidatus Sulfotelmatobacter sp.; assembly: GCA_036514015.1. GTDB lineage: Bacteria > Acidobacteriota > Terriglobia > Terriglobales > Acidobacteriaceae > Sulfotelmatobacter. The sequence goes on along the minus strand of DATBYA010000182.1, from coordinate 87,121 downwards.
TCGTGATTCGGGAGGAGCGTCAATTCCCAAGGGTAACCCTATGCCCCGATTTTACACAGCCTGTGACTTTTCTGGCGTTCGCTCATCCAATGAGGGAAAATAGAAAACGGAACGCAAGCGATTCAGCGCAGGGAGCAAAATCGTATGGAAAAAGCTACATTCGCAGCAGGGTGCTTTTGGGGAGTCGAAGCCACTTTCCGGCAGATGCCAGGAGTCATCTCAACCCGCGTCGGCTACACTGGCGGCAAGACGGGAAACCCGACCTATAAGGAAGTCTGTACCGATCGCACGGGCCACGCCGAAGCCGTCGAAGTCGAGTTCGATCCCGCCAAAGTCCCCTATGTCGACCTGCTCAAAGTTTTCTGGGAGAACCATGATCCCACGCAGGTGAACCGCCAGGGTCCAGACTGGGGCTCGCAGTATCGCTCGGCAATTTTCTTCCATTCACCCGAGCAGCAAACGCAAGCCCAGGCCTCGAAAGAATCACTGGAGAAAGCTCACCGCTACTCGAAGCCCATCGCGACCGAGATCGTTCCAGCCGTGACTTTTTATCCCGCGGAAGACTACCACCAGCAGTATCTGGAAAAGCGCGGCCTGGCGAGCTGCCACCTTAGTACGTCGTAGACACGCTGCTGGCGACGTTTTCTGGCCACAAAGATCAGGCCGCCGTCAGCAGCATCGGCGCCCCTTTCGTGATCACCAGGGTATGTTCATAGTGCGCCGAGGGTCTGTGATCGGCCGTGACAATCGTCCATTGATCCGGAGCGACGAATGTTCTGCCAGAACCGGCGGCGATAATCGGCTCCACCGTAATCACTAAACCTTCCGTGAGAATCTGATTGTCCCGCGCATCAGCATAATTCGGCACGCGCGGGGCTTCGTGAATCGTGCGGCCAATTCCGTGTCCGGCCAGCTCGCGAATTACGGAGAAGCCGCAGCGCCGCACCTCGCGCTCCACGGCGCGTCCAATTTCCCAAACTCGAAAACCGGCTCGCGCTACCAGCATGGCTTTGGCGAAGGCTCGCTCCGCGCAGGCGACGAGATTCCGGCGCTCCTGCGTTACTTCACCGACCGGAACGGTGATAGCTGCATCCGCCATGAATCCATCTTTCTCGACAGTGACATCGAGCTTGACCAGATCACCTGGCTGCAGTCGACGTTTGCCGGGAATGCCGTGGACCGCTTCATCGTTGAGACTGATGCAGCTTACCCCGGGAAATTTATAGACCAGCGCCGGCGCCGACTGTGCTCCGTGCTGCCGCATTACGCTGGCTCCCGCTTCGTCGAGTTCGGCAGTGGTAATTCCCGGCCGCACTTCGTCCCGCATGGCTTCCAGCATGAGGCGAACCACCAGGCCTGCGGCGTGCATCCCTGCGAGTTCCTCCGGTTCATTGATGGACACCTATCACCTCAGAAACATCATAATCCCCACGACCGGAAAATCAGACTCTAGCCGGAGATTTCGGCCGGAAAAACCAGAGCAAAACGAAGCCTCCCAAATAGTAAGGCACACTCTGCCGCATCGGGCCTCCGCGAAAGCGCAGAACTAATCCGAACAAGGCCAGCACTTCGCACAAGGCGTACGTCGCAATGTAGCCCGTTCTCCAGGGATGGAGACTGAGGCCGTCCTCGGGCCGCGTTGCCAGACTTTCCGCCGCCCGCAGAACCAGCGTCCTGCGCACCACGAAAATCACTCCGACGATGGCCACCCCCAGCGTCGTGAACAGGTAGCTGAGCCCGGGATCGATCGGATGCTGAACCGGTCCCACAACCTCTCCCGCAATCCAATAAAGCAGGATGCTGGCCAGCATCGACAACTGCACCAACCGCAGTGTCTTGAGAGCCTTGATCATGGGGGGGTATCTTGAACGTAGGAAAGACTACACACAGGATTCTACGCGCGGAATCCGTGCGCGGAATACGTTTTTATCTGTATCCCATCGATGTCTGTGTCAGGGATGACCATGGCGAGACGCTCCCGGCCGCATTCGCAGAAAGATGTGAAACCACATTGGATCGTCGCCGTAAGCGAGATCGAGCACGGCTGGTTTGGAGTAGATCGTTACATCCGCTCTCAGCCCCGGTTGCCAAGCCTGATCGGGGATTCAGTCGCGGGAGCCGCCAAAAGTATAGGCCCCCGATCCGGTAGGCAGGATGCACCGGGGGTGAACTTTCCCGGTTGGGGACAGGACGATCTGATCCCGGCGGGCGCGAATGCGCCCCGGGACAAACCAGGCAAAAGAATTGAAAGTGCGGCTAGATTCGCAGCCTGGCGGCGCCAGGCGGACTGTTGGAAGGAAGGACGAAGATTGCAGACTGGCGACACCGTTCCGAGCCCAAGCGGAATCCTGCGTCGGCATCCGCTCCACGGAGCTGCGCCGTCAGCGAAAGAGAGGAAAACGACGAATTCGGAATGGCAACATGATGCCCGTTCGCCCAACACTGGTCGCCGGTGGGCGCGCCGGGGCCGGCGCCATCGGGTCCATGGCGACGGCATGGGCAGAATGTACTGGTTGCGCTTCAGGAAACGCCGGCGCTGTTGCGTGGGGCAAGGCACTGGCCATTGCGACCCAGCATCCCCCCACGCGATCAAGCGCCAAAATCCAGACGCGCGTTTTAAGTCCCGGTAATTTTGATGCGCAGTTCTTCCGGAAGGCGTTGCCGGATTTCCTCCGGTAAGCGGTCGTGGACGCGCCGCGCGCCCTCTTTAGCGGCATCGAGAACCGTCACCGGTGCCGGAGTGGCCACTGCCACACCCAGCCAGATCAAGGCAGAAAGCCCGAATCCCGCAAGAGCGGCGATTTCGAGCCAAAAGGCATGCCGCGGGCCGAGGTGCCAGATCACTCCGAACGCAAGCAGGAAGACCGCCGCAGAAAGCGAGGCCAGCGCAATCAATCCTACATCGATAATGCGATGAATCTGCTGGCGGCTGCGGCAATGCTCACAACCAGCGAAATGGCTTTCGTAGTCTCCGCACATCTCTGGCGCCAGGCCGGAAATGTCATAGCGCCAGCCCGCCAGAATCTTGCCAACGATCGGATCAATGCACTGCTGACTCATGGGAGGGAACAAAACCGCCGACAACCGCCCTACAGCCGAATCGGCTCCATAGCCTCAGTTTGCGACGCTAGAAGAACGCGGTTATGGAACAATCCCCCTCGCGTGGCCAACGCTGTTTCCGCCTCTCGCCGCGCTATTTCCGGATGGTTGTTCTGCTCTGACAGATGCGCCAGCACCACAAACGTCGCACTATTATCATAGTCGTTCGTGAGGAAATCGGCGAGAGCGAGGTTCGAAAGGTGTCCCACGCGGCTCATCACCCGCTGCTTTACCGACCACGGGTAGGGCCCTCCGCGCAGCATCTCCAGATCGTGATTCGATTCCATCACCAGCACATCACAGCCCCGTAGGTGATCGCGCACGCTGACCGGCAAATATCCAAGATCGGTGGCGACGCCGACCTTGATGCCCTCGGCGCGGAAGCTAAACCCCACCGGATCGGCCGCATCGTGTGGAATGGTGAAGGGTCTCACCTCAATATCCCCGACTTGAAAACGATGGCCAGACTCGAACGGCTCAAACTTTTCGAGATGTGGCCGCTCGCCTTTCTCATTGCGCAGCGAACGCGTCCACGCCTGGTGCGTTGCACCGGTCATAAACACTGGGATGCGCAGTTTCTTGGCCAACGTTGCCAGTCCATAAACATGATCGGAGTGCTCGTGGGTGATGAGGATCGCCGAAAGCGTGCGTGGATCCTCGCCCAGGGTCTTCATTCGCTTGAACGTCTCGCGGCAGGAGATGCCGGCATCGACCAGAATTTTAGTGCAGGTGCTGGCCACCACCGCACAATTCCCGCGGCTGCCACTCGCCAGCATGGAGACACACACACCCATGCACGCAGCATACGCGCCCGCCCTGTGGATCGGGAGTAACTTTTTGGGCAAGCCGATACCGAAGGGCGAGCTTAGGGCTGCCGGCTTTCGAGTTTGGCCTCGAGGTCCATACCGCTCGGAAGCCGACAGCCGAAATCCTTCCTACTTTCCCTGCCTCAAATTATCCATCACGCGCCGCATGATCGAACCACCGTACGCGCCCGCAATTCCAGGGAGAAACGCCAGATAGGATCCATACACCTGCGCCCGCGTCGGTTTGACGGTGAGAATCACATACGCGGCCATTTCAGTGAGTGGAATACATACTCCCACCACCACCACCCATCGCCAGGGCCAGCGCGGCCGCAGCATCCCCAGCAGGATGCAGGCGGACAGCACCAGCAACGCCGTGAACAGCAGGTCGTTGATCATGACGTCGGCCCAGCCCGTACCGATACCGCAAAGCGCGGCCAGCAGGTAAAACCAGGCATCGCTCTCCCGGCTGGAGCCTGCCTCAAGTGTTTTCATTCAGCATTCAGCAATCCAAGTCATCAATATGCGTAAAACCCTCGCCCGCTCTTCCGCCCCAACCACCCTGCGTCCACCATCTTGATCAGCAAAGGACAGGGACGGTACTTGGGATCGCCCAAACCATTTTGCAGAACCCGCATGATGTCGAGGCAAACATCCAGTCCGATGAAGTCGGCCAGCGTCAGCGGCCCCATGGGATGCGCCATCCCCAGCTTGAACACTTCGTCGACGGCCTCGGCGGTCGCCACGCCCTCCATCACGGCATACATCGCCTCGTTCAACAGCGGCATCAGCACGCGGTTCGAAACGAAGCCGGGCGCGTCGTTCACCTCCACCGGCGTTTTTCCGAGCTTCACCGCCAGGTCGTGTACGGTGACAAAAGTTTCCTCGGACGTTGCCAACCCGCGTATTACCTCCACCAGCTTCATCACCGGCACCGGGTTGAAGAAGTGCATGCCGATAACTTTCTCCGGACGCCTGGTCTGCGCCGCCAGTTTGGTAATGGAGATGGAAGACGTATTCGAAGCCAACACAATTTCCGGCCGCGTGCGACGATCGAGGTCGCGAAAGATTTCTGTTTTGATTTCGAATTTCTCGGTCGCGGCCTCAACGACGAAGTCGCAGTCCGAAAGTTCGGCTCCATCGGTGGCCGGCCGGATGCGGCTCAAGGCCCCAGCCTGGTCTTCCGCTGTGATCTTGTTTTTCGCCACCTCACGCTCCAGATTCTTGCGGATGGTGGCAATCCCGCGCTCCAGAAACCTCTGCTCCATATCGCATAAAACGACGCTGTATCCACGGCGCGCGAACACGTGTGCAATCCCGTTGCCCATCGTGCCCGCGCCCACCACTCCCACATTTCTGATTTCCATCGCTGACCTCGCCAGAAAAGAAGCGGCTGTACTAAAACGCTTGAGTCTACCACTGCGGGTAGGCACTGAACGCGCTGCCCGTAGCAGGCAACGATCGTGGTGGTGGCCCCGTTCTAAGGAGTGGCGGCTCGCGTTTTCGAGGATGCGGAACGCCGGAGCAGACCGAAGACGCCGACACCATCGACGGTTCCAACGTAAACTTTTCCGTGGGCGATCATGGGCGTGATGAACTTATTCCCCTCGCCAAAATAGTCCTTCCACGCTGGCGCCTGGGTGCTGTTATAGAGTTCGTGCGCTAAGTTGTTGGCATCGTAGGCGTGGAGCACTGCGGGCCTTGCATTTTCAACGGCCCAGACGATGCCGTCGCGCGACCCGTCCGCCGAAATGCTCGGCATCGCGCCGGGATAGGGAAACCTTGTGGTCGTGCGCGATACGGGTTCCGGAAGCAGACGGGCGTCGGCGAAGCGGAATTCAAGGATGGCGTCGTTTACCGATGCGCCGTACAGCCGGCCGTCAAAATACACAGGCGCACCGCGGTATCTGTCGCCCTTCAAGGCCTTAGAAAGCTCCTGATAAATGTTTTCGTTTCCTCGTGGATCAAATTTCCCCATGGCATCCCGGTCCACAAGATAGATGTTTCGGTCTTTTCCGATTCCCACCGCGAGCCGGCGGGTCTTTCCCGATGAATCTTTCATTTCGGGCAGCACTACCGGACCGCCCGCTCCCAGATCGTCGTCAGCGGCATTCTCCGCGACGATGTCGAACATGGCAAAGTAGTCGGATATGGAGAGCCTGCCGCCGGTCACAGAGATCTTCAAGAATGCGTTTCCAAAGTTACCGTGCGAGGGAAATCCGGCGGAGTTCAGGGTGGTATCGAAGGTGCCGTTCGCGGCCATAACGTAGACGTTGCCTTCAGGATCGGCAGCTGGGCCGGCCCCACTTTGCCACACCGCTCCTTGCTCGCCGTTGGGCGTGAAATTGAGCACCGCAGTCTGTTTGAGCGTATCCGCGCCATAACCAATGACCCAGCCGTTGTAGGGGTCCATATCGCAGTGGGATGCCCAACTGGTATAGATCACTCCGTTCAGCAGCAGAAGGGCGGCGCGCTCTTCATATTGTTGGGGGGAGAAAATTTCCGTGCCCCGGCGGCTTGCCGCGCCGGTTCCAGGGAAGGTCGCTTGAATCTCAACCGGACCACCAAACTGTTCGCCTCCGGTTCGGAGATCAAGCGCATGCAGTCTTTGAAAGTAACGGCCGCTCCGATCTTTACTCATCGACACGACGTAGATTGTTCCGTGCGGACCGCGATGGCGATCGATGACCGGCGTCGAGGTAACGCCAATTTCCGGAATCACCTGGGAACAGCCGCGAGCGTCCGACGGGGTTTCGTCGCGTCCGAGTACTCGAACGTGCCAGAATTCCTTTCCCGTATCCGCGTCGAAGGCATAAACACTGTCGTGCTCCGTCACCACGACAAGCGCATTCCGCAATCCCTGATTCGCGATTTCCAACTTCTCGGCATAAAGGGGTTCAGCATCGACTTTTCCATCGACAGCAATGACGAATAGCTTGCCAAATGTTCGGCGGTTCACATTTTGCAAAGTGAGGATTTTCTCCCCCAGGTTCTGTCCCGTCCGCGCATTGTCGTTGTGCCAGGTGACAACGTCCTGCGTGGGGGCAGCAGCCGCAGCCAAGACGACCAATAAGAAAGCGACCGATTCCCACCAGGCCAGATATGACCAGAACATCGTGTCCGGAGCACGCTTCATAAGTGAACCCCCCCAGGATCTGACCAACCCACTGCACCGCGGACTGGCAACTGCAAATTGGACGGGCGAAGGGAGGCTTCGGTTTCCGATGCTACAATAAAAGCTGATTTTCGAGAAAACCAATGGTCCCTCTCTGGGCCTGAATCTGCTTCCGAGGTGCCCCTAATGGCGATTGCTGAACCCCCCGTACGGCCGCGCACGACGCTGCATCAGGGTCCGTTTGTTACCGAGCCCTTTTTCAATTTCCGCAATGAAGAGAATGCGCGCCGCATGCGTGCAGCCATCGCCAAGGTGCGCGGGCAGTTGGGCCACGAGTATGACCTCATCATCGGCGGCCAGCGGCTCAAGACTACCGACAAGATTAAATCGTTGAACCCGTCGCAACCGTCGCAGATGGTCGGCGTCCATCAAAAAGCGGGCAGAGAACACGTCGAGCCGGCGATGAAGGCCGCGCTCGCCGCCTTCGAATCCTGGAGCCGCACTTCAATCGAACAGCGCACCAGCCTGGTATTCCGCGTCGGCGATCTGCTGCGCCAGCGCAAGATGGAATTCATGGCGTGGCTGGTCTTCGAGGTCAGCAAGAACTGGGCTGAGGCCGACGCCGACATTTCCGAGACGATCGATTTCTGCGAGTTCTATGCCCGCGAGGCCTTGCGACTCTCTCAGACCCAAACACCCATTCAGCTGCCCGGGGAGCGCGATACCCTGAGGTACCTTCCCCTGGGCGTGGGCGCCGTGATTCCGCCGTGGAATTTTCCCTGCGCCATCATGGCGGGTATGACAGTGGCGTCGATCGTGAGCGGCAACACGGTGATCCTGAAGCCGTCGAGCGACTCGCCTACCATCGCCGCGAAGTTTGTCGAACTGCTCGAAGAAGCGGGGATGCCTGAGGGCGTGGTGAATTTCTGTCCCGGCGCCGGAGCCAGCTTCGGCGATGCGGTGGTCGCGCATCCCAAGACTCGATTCATCGCCTTCACCGGTTCTCGCGAAGTCGGTCTGCACATCAACAAAGTGGCGGCCACCCAAGCGCCGGGCCAAGTCTGGATCAAGCGCGCCATTCTTGAGATGGGCGGCAAAGACGCGATCATCGTCGATGCCGATGCCGACATCGATTCCGCCGTTGAGGGCATCGCGCAATCCGCATTCGGCTTCCAGGGCCAGAAGTGTTCAGCGTGCTCGCGCGCCATTGTCGATGAGCGCATCTACGACAAGTTCCTCGAACAGCTCAAAGCGCGTGTCGAGAAAATTCAGCTCGGCGATCCCGCCGAAAACGCCAACATGGGCGCTGTGATCAACGAAGGCTCGATGAAGACGATTCTGGGCTACATCGACCAAGGCAAGAAAGACGGACGCCTCATCACTGGCGGCGACCGCGCTCCCGGCGAAGGCTACTTCATTCGTCCCACGATCATCGCCGACATTCCGCCCAAATCGAAACTCGAACAGGAAGAAATCTTCGGCCCCGTACTGGCCGTGATCAAGGCTCGCGGCTTCGACCAGGCGCTCGAAATTGCCAACGACACCGAATTCGGCCTGACGGGTGCGGTTTACACCAAGTCGCGGGACAAGATCGATCGCGCCATTCAGGAGTTCCAGGTCGGCAACCTGTACATCAATCGCAAGTGCACCGGCGCCATGGTGGGTGCGCATCCCTTCGGCGGCTTCAACATGTCGGGCACCGATTCCAAATCCGGCGGCCCGGATTATTTGTACCTGTTCACACAGGCGAAATCGGTGGGAGAAAAAATCAGTTAGCGTTTTTCTCGGGCAGAGGGACCGGCGGCGGATTCCGCTCTACGAATTGACGCTGATGCCAGTAGGGATAAACCGGCGTCACTTCGCCGGCGCGGTCGAGTTTGGCGATCTGCTCCGGCGATAGATTCCATTCTGCTGCGTCTAGATTTTGGCGTAACTGCTCTTCGTTACGAGCGCCCACAATAACGGTAGCCACGCTCGGCCGCTGCAACAGCCAATTGAGCGCGATCTGCGGTACGCTCTTTCCCCGGTCTTTCGCAATCGCATCCAGGGCATCGACCACTCTGTACAGCTGCTCGTCCGAAACCTGCGGGCCTTGCTCCGATGTTTTGTGTAGCCGGCTCACCGCCGGCCAAGGCTGACCGCGCCGAATCTTGCCGGTGAGCCGTCCCCAACCCAGCGGACTCCAGATAAGCGCGCCCACTCCTTGATCCAGCCCCAGCGGCATCAGTTCCCATTCGTACTCCCGGCCAATCAACGAGTAATAAACCTGATGGCCGACATAGCGCGCCCAGCCGTGGCGATCGGAAGCGTCAAGGGATTTCATCAGGTGCCAGCCGGAAAAATTCGAGCATGCGATATACCTGACTTTGCCGCTCGTCACCAGATTGTCGAGCGTGCTCAGAACTTCTTCCACCGGAGTCAGCGCGTCAAAACCGTGCAAGTGATAAATGTCGATGTAGTCGGTGGCCAGCCTTCGCAGGCTCGCTTCGCAAGCCTGGATTAAGTGATGACGCGAAGACCCCAGATCGTTCGGGCCGGGCCCAGTACGGAATGTGGCTTTAGTGGAGATCAGGACTTTTTCGCGGCGCCCGGCGATGGCCTTCCCCAGGATTGTCTCGGAGAGTCCGTCGGAATAAACGTCAGCGGTGTCGAAAAGATTCACGCCTCCGGAGAGGCAGACATCCACCAGCCGAGTCGCCTCGGCGACATCGCTCGCACCCCAGGCACGAAAAAAATCGTTTCCCCCACCAAACGTGCCGGTGCCAAAACTCAACACCGGTACTTTCAAACCAGAGCGTCCCAGCGTGCGGAATTCCATGCGTCCATAGATGCTCCGCGTGGCAGCAACGATGCGGGAGTTGCGGCGTAGTGGTGACAAACAAAAAGGCCGCCCGCAGGCGGCCTGAATGTACGACCATGAGCTTACTGTGCGACTCCCGCGGGCGGTTGCGGCGCTGCTCCTTGCGTCGTGGCGGCCGCGGCCTCGTTCAGAATCCGATGATGAATGGTGAACAGCGCCAGCTCCAGCCGATCCGACACGCCGATCTTGTCATAGACGTTGCGCAAATAGTTCTTGATCACCTGCTCTGTCGTGCCCAGCTGCGAAGCGATTTCCTTGTTCTTGTAACCCTGCACGATCAGCGCCACGATGCGCAGTTCCTTGGCCGTCAGCCGGTCGCGCACCCGCAATCCGACCATATCGTTTTCGGTGAGTTCACTGGGCACGGCGACGTCTTGCACCCAGGTTTCGCCGCGCGCCACTTTGCGAACGCAGTCAACCAGCGCCGCGCTGGTCACGTTGCGATAAACCACTCCATGGGCTCCGCTCGACATATGGCGCTGCGCGCTCTCGCCCGTATCCGCCAGCACGATGACGCGCGTCTTCGCTTTGTTTGCGGCTGCCACGATCGCGGCGAAATCATTGTGGAATCCCGCCGCCACCACCAGCACTGCGGCGCGGAACTTGTCCAGGGCCATGAACATCTGTTCAGGCGTTTGCGCCTGGGCCACGATACGCATCTCATCTTCCACGGCCAGCACTTTGGCAATGCCCGCCCGAAAGATCGCCTGATTATCGGCCAGTATCAGTTTGAGCATGTTGTCAACGCTCCAAGAAAGTCCGATTCAAACAAATTATGAGTTCCTCACGAACTCGTATGAGTCGATCACGCACGCCACACCGCGGCCTTCTCCACCTTTGCCGGTTTCGTCGGCGCGCACGACTCGCCCCTTGCACTGGATGGTCACATGCTCCTGACCGCCCGTCATCTCCGGGGGCAGCGTGATTTCAAATTCCACCGGTGAACCAATCTCCATCGAGGAATCAGCGCGAATGTACACTCCGGCCGCGCTGAGATTCCCGGTGATTCCCTCGGAGTCTCCTCCGGGCTCGCCCTTATGTATCTTAATGGGCAATTCCAGCGGAAACCGTTTTCCGGTCCGTGCTTCTTCCCCCACGGTACCTCCTCCAGGCTGGCCTGTTTTCTGTTTCCCGTCTGCGAATGAGGCCAATCTCGTCAAAAGCAAGCTCCGGCGGGGCGCAGACCCGCTTTTCTGCTCAGGGGCGGTTATATCACGAAAGACACTCGCGTAAAAGCCTGATAACTCATTAGTTAACGGTAGTAACTAGGTTCCTCCTCGGGGGGGCGTGGCAGAGGCGACCCACCTGCGCGACCAGATTAACCGCTTGACGCCAGGCCCCCACGCGCGTGGTAGTGTTTCTGTTCAGGCAATTGTCGACCTAAGTAAGGGCGTATTCCTATGGCAAATCTGTTTCGCATTCGCGTCACATCCAGGCCCCGAGCCCTCCGCATTCTGATTTTTGCGGTCCTGTTGGCCAGCGGCGGCGCTTTGGCCCAAAGCAGCCGGCCGCCTGCTACGCCAGCGTCCCCGCAGAAGAAAGAGGGCACGGGCGAGTCCAAACCAGCCGAGGCTGCCGGCATCCTGGTGGAACTCAATGGCGCTCTGGAAAGCCTTGCCAGCAGGGTTTCTCCCGCCGTAGTGCAGATTCTCGTTACCGGATACGGACCTCTCCGCGAGGAGGACAAATCCCAGACCGCCTTCATCGTCCGTCAGCACGCGGTGGGCTCGGGAGTCATTGTAGACTCCAGCGGCTACATCATGACCAATGCTCACGTGGTCGAGGGCGCGCAGCGCATTCGCGTCGCCCTGCCGCTTCCCATGGGCGACTCCGCCGGTCAGGTGCCGATCGGGAAGCGCCGCATCGTGGAAGCGCGCCTGGTGGGGCAGCACGCAGAAACCGACCTCGCGCTGCTCAAGATCGATGAGACCAATCTGCCTACCCTTCCACTTCTCAGCCAGCAGCGGCCCCATGTAGGCCAACTTGTATTTGCCATTGGCAGCCCTGAAGGTCTGCAGAATTCAGTCACCATGGGAGTGGTCAGCGCGCTCGCTCGTCAGGCGGATTCCAGCAAGCCGCTTACCTACCTGCAGACCGATGCTCCCATCAATCCCGGTAACAGTGGCGGTCCGCTGGTGGATATGAATGGCTTCGTCCTCGGGATCAACACTTTCATTCTGTCGCAAGGCGGCGGCAGTGAAGGTTTGGGATTCGCCATTCCGGCTCGCGTGGTGGATTTCGTTTACCACAGCCTGCGAAAATACGGGCACGTCCATCGCGTCGAAATTGGCGCAGTGGCGCAGGAGATCACCCCTGACCTGGCGGCGGGCCTGCATCTGCCGCAGCGCTGGGGTGTCATCGTGGTCGACGTCAAGCCGGATGGTCCCGCGGGGGCGGCGGGCTTGCAGATTGAGGACATCATTCTCGCCGCCGATGACCGGCGCGTTGAAACCCTGCCTTCGCTCTCCTCCGCTTTGTATCTGCACCGTCTCGATCAGGTGGTGAAGTTGGAGATTCTCCGCGGCGACGAGAGAAAAACTCTTTACGTTCCGGCGATCGAGCAGCACGATCACATGGACGAACTTCTCGATGCGGTCAATCCCGACAACAGTCTGATCTCTCGACTGGGTATTCTCGCCATCAGTCTTACCGACGAATTGCGCACCCGTCTGGGCTCGCTGCGACTCCCGTCCGGGGTAGTTGTCGTCGGCCGCGCCGCGGATCTGATTATGCCCGACACCGGCCTCCAAGCCGGCGACATAATCCACAAACTGAACAACACTTCAATCGATTCTATGGATGGACTCCGCGCAGCCGTCGGCGCACTCAAGCCGGGCGACCCGGTCGTGCTGCAAGTTGAGCGCGACGGCGGCCTGATGTATGTAAGCTTCGAGATGGAATAAACCCGCGAACAGGAGAATGATGGGATTTATGCAGCCGGAGCCGAAACCAGACTCACTCGCCGGAAGAACTCGGGCGCTGGTCATGAGGCTGCGCGTCGCTCGACGTTCGTCGGTTGGTCGTTAGCTCGTTCCCGCGCTCACGGCCGAGGATTTGGCCTTGCCCGCGCTCTCGATCACCGTTCCCAGTCCTGAAGTGAGCGCCTCCACAATCAGAAGATCATCCGCCGTGAACGCATCCTGATCTGCGCGATACAGCGCCAGCACGGCCGCAACTCCGCCAGATCCTTCCAGAGGCACAGCCAGCGCTGAACGCAGCGTGCTGAACTTCGTGGGATCATTCAAATAGCCCGGTTCAACCGAGGGGTTACCGTTCAGAATGGACTTATGGTTTTGCGCGACCCATCCCGAGAGGCCCTCTCCATGCGGAATCTTCAAGGAAGAGAACAACCGGAAATTGTCTCCACCGACAAACTCCGCCCTCAGCGCCCCTTTGCTGGGGCAGTAGACGGCCATGGAGTCGTGTGGTACCAGATTTTTCAAACGCACCGCGAGCAGAGAAAGAATGTCTTCTGCACTTAACGAAGAACCAGCTCTGCGATTGAGGGCAATGATTTCCTGACCCAGGCGGCGAGCCATCAAAAGCAGCGCAGTCGAATCTCCGCCCGCTCCCGGCCCCTCAGCATCTGGGCCGGCGGAAGTTTCGAACCCCGCCGCGGGCGCCGAGCCGCGCTCCACCTTGATATCAGTGGACAATTTCGGCGGAGCCTGCAGCGGCTGCTCATTTGCCATCTTCTCAAGTTCGATGTAGCGGCGGTGCAGGATCGCAACCACTTGCGGATCGAAACTCTTGCCCGCATCCGCCACCACTTTGGCCATGGCCTCGTCGAGCGGAAGGGCCTTGCGATATTGCCGGTCCGAAGCCAGAGCGTCCAGGCAATCGACCGCCGCGAGAATGCGAGCCCCAATCGGAATGGCCTCTCCGGCTAATCCGTTCGGATACCCGCTGCCATCCCATTTTTCGTGGTGGGCGCGCACGATCGGCACCACCGGATACGGAAAGTCGACCTGCTCCAGAATTTCCGCTCCCACCGTGGGATGGATTTTCATTTTCTCGAATTCTTCCGGCGTCAGTTTTCCCGGCTTCGAAATGATGTGCTCGGGCACCGCCAGCTTGCCAATGTCATGCAACACCGATGCCGCCCGCAGCGCCTCGGTTTCGTCCTCGCTCAAACCCAGTTCCTTCGCCAGTTCCATGGCATACACCCGCACCCGCTGCAAGTGTTCGCCGGTGGTTTGATCCTTGGCTTCGATGGCGAGGGCCAGCGTTTCAATCGTCCTCAGGTGCAGGCTCGAGACCTGTTCCGCATGCCGCTTCTCCGTCTCCAGTTTGCCGAGATACAGACGATACGAGCGATACATCAAATAAATCGGCGGCAGAATCAGCAGTGACGACTGCCATCCGATGTGCCCGTTCAAGAAGTGGACCAGCCCCGCCGCAGCGGCTCCAACCATGTAGTAGGGAAACGACCAAAGGTAATGTTCTGCCCACACTTTCGAGATGGGCTTATCTTCCGTCAGCTTGATGATGGCCGACATCGCTCCCGAGTTGCAACCGAAGTGAATGATGGCGGCTACCAGAAGAGCGAGCGGTCCGGGAGCATGCAGAACATGAAGCACAACCAGCTTGTAAGCGCCGTATGCGACGCCAGTCGACACCGTCACCTGCGAAAAATTAAAGACCAGCTGAACCAGTTTCAACTGGCGCGCCGGCTTCCAATAAAACTGCGCCAGGGTGCTGGCCAATCCAATCAGCAGCGTTTCCGGCAGGCTCAATTCCAGGATGCCCAGCAGGGTGAACAGGAAGTTTACCGACAGGGTTGCCTCGACTCCCGGCAAACCCACTTTCAGCGACGACGCCAGCAAGGCTGCGGTCAGATAGCAAACGAACTTAACCGGATCACTCGACTGCCAGTGCGAGAACGCCAGCACAAAGCACACGCTTCCCGCCAGAGCCATCCCGGCAATGAACAAACGTGCGCCAATGGAACGTATCCATGACATGAGTGGTGCTTAAATTCTCAACCAAGTGCGGGACCCTGTCCGCCCAAAACGAGTGACCCTTGTTACCATGGTTTTCCATCACTTAGTTACTGACAGCGACGTGCCCCGGCCACCCGCCCGCTGCCCAAAACCCAGTTCTGAGCGAGACAAGTTGGCCCGTGCCCGGGGCGTGGGACAAAGTGCCCGTTGAGTCCCACATTTCCTGGTTCTAAGTCACTGAAAAATAAGGCAATTCCAAATTCATAATGGGCCCCCACCTGCACAGATACAGGTCACTTGGGGGCAGGTTACGCGCCCGTGGGCGCTCTTAATTTGGGGGAAAAATGAAGAAGCTCTTGCTTGTCGTGTTAATCGCTACGGTCACGTTGGCTCACGCCGACAACACGAAATTGTCGCCGGATCTGCAAAACTACCCCTCTTCCCAGAAAGCACAAGTCATCGTGCAGTATGCGCCCGGAACACAGGTGAATTGCAGTGGTCTTCTCGGCCTGCTGGGCTGCTTGGTCAATGACGTTCTAAAGCTTGGCGGCACGATCCTGTCGGATTTGCCCCTGGTCAATGGCCTGGTCGCGGTGCTTGACGGCAACGGCATCGTGAACCTCTCCAACCAGTCGAATGTCGTATATATCAGCCTAGACCGGCCATTGACTCCTAGCCTCAGCAATGCCGCGCCGGCGGTGAATGCGTTCGCTGCGTGGCAATCCGGCTATACTGGCGCCGGCGTCGGTGTGGCGCTGATCGACAGTGGAGTTAGCAGCCATCCCGATCTGAATGGCGGGTTCCGGGGCGCGTCACGCGTGGTCTGGAATCAGAGCTTCGTCCCGGGCAACGCCAGCGCCAGTGATCAGTATGGCCACGGTACGCATGTCGCTGGCCTGATCGCGGGGGATGGCGCCAGTTCGACGGGCAACCTGTATTCGAAAACCTTTGAAGGCATCGCTCCGCAGGCCAACATCATCAACCTGCGAGTTCTGGACCAGAACGGTTCCGGCAGTGACAGCGCGGTGATTTCCGCCATCAGCACGGCGATCGCGATGAAGCCTCTGTTCAACATCCGCGTGATCAATCTTTCGTTGGGACGGGCAATCTACGAGAGCTACAAGTTGGACCCCTTGTGCCAGGCCGTCGAGGCCGCGTGGAAAAGCGGTATTGTGGTCGTGGTGGCCGCGGGCAATAATGGCCGCTATCTGCCGACCAATGGCTATGCCACCATTACGTCGCCCGGCAACGATCCGTATGTGATCACGGTGGGCGCGATGAAGCCAATGGGAACGCCGACCCGCTTGGACGATCTGATCGCCAGCTACAGCTCGAAAGGACCGACCGCAATCGATGAAGTCGTGAAGCCTGACATCGTTGCTCCCGGCAACCTGCTGGTTTCGCTCGAGGCTCCAAATTCGACGCTCTATGCCGGCTATCCCAGCAACCAGGTTCCCTACAGCTTTTACGAAAACGGTGGAAGCAGCGCTTCCTCTTCTAGCTACTTCACCCTGAGCGGCACCAGTATGGCAACTGGAGTAGTGAGCGGAGTAGTTGCCGATCTGCTGCAGAAGAGTCCGAGCCTCACTCCCGATCAGGTGAAGGCTCGCCTGATGAAGACGGCATGGAAGTCGTTGCCGGCATTCAGCAGCACGACCGATCTGACCACGGGAATTACCTACACCGATCAATATGACGTATTCACCGTCGGCGCCGGGTACGTCGACGTGGAGGCCGCCCTCAGCAATACCGATCTGGCGAGGGGCACGGCGATGTCTCCCATAGCGTCGTATAACGCGAACTCCGGCAACGTCTACCTCACCGGCAGCCCGACCGCAATCTGGAATACGTCAGCCACCTGGTCAGACGCGGCGGTGTGGGGAACTTCTCAGTTCGCTGTGGGCGCTCCGCCCTCGACGATGTCGGGCACGAGCAGCGGCGCGCTTTGGGGTAGCAGCGATGCAGTGTGGGGCTCCAATATTTTATGGGGCAGCAACTCGGCGTATGCCAGTAACATCCTGTGGGGCAGCAACTCAATGTATGCTAGTAATATTTTGTGGGGCAGCAACGTCACGGGCGGCGAACAATAAACAACCCGTGAAAGGGAAGAAAGCTCGAAGAAAAGAAAAAGGCCGCGATCAACTCGCGGCTCTTTTTCTTTTATAGAGACACGTAGCGACCGCGGCCGTCCCGAAGCCTGCCCTCAGCGGATGTAGTTTCACGACGCAGGTTTGCCACGCAGCGACCGTGGAAGAGAGGCGCTTTCAGCGCCGCGCAAAGCGCGGAATCAACACGGGCTAGAGGCCCTGCGGTCGTGCTCGCTGTCACGCACGCGGGTTGCTGAAAAACCCTCAAAATGCGCCACCGCCCCCACCGCCAAATCCTCCGCCCGAGAACCCGCCGCCCCCGCCGCCACCTCCACCAAAGCCGGAGCCGCTTGAACTTGCCCGCGGCGCTGACACAAAAACTTGGTGCATATCGCTCGCCATGCTATGCATCGAACTCGAAAAGAAAATCGGATTGAATCCGCCGTAGACGCCTCCCGGCCCCACGTACCATCCCGGCGGATCTTTGACGATTCCGGCAAACGCCTGCGCCCAGTGATGCTCCACTCCCAGCGCCATCGCGAACGGCAGAAATTTCTCAAACGTCGTCGGCGGCATAAGCTTGAGCCGCTCCGCATCCACGCGATTCATAAACTCCTGAAAGCCGAGCACCGCGACCCGGGTGCGCGCTCCCTTCATGGTCTTGGCGGTCATCACTCGGGCAAACAAAAACCAGATCAGCGCAGAGAGCAACACAGACGGTACCAATAAAGCCGTGGAATTGAAAAAGTTCGCCCATCCCAAGTACTGGAAAATGCCGAACGCAGCCAGAATCAAGATTGCCGCTCCCACGCTGTATCCATTGGCCGACTCCGGGTCGAGCAGATAAATCCCCTTGCGCTTTAACGCCGACATAATGTCTTGCCGGATGGCCGGAACGGCGGTATAGAAGCGATTTTTCAGACTCGAGAGTCGAGTCTCGTTGCCGATGGCGAATACATTCTCGAGCATCACGCGCTCGTGCGGAGCCAGATCGGCGCCCCATTGCTCGCGCGGCTTGAGCAAATGAAAAATGTAGTCCTTGTGGGTGAAAACCAAGACTTTCTCCGCGGTTTCTTCGATCTTGAGATATCCCCGCACCGCCAGATCGACTACGGTCGATGTAATATCGCGCGGATGAATCCTGTCGTCCAGTAATGTGCCCGCCTCTGCCGGAGAAATCTCCGAGGGCGGCTCGTACATCGGAGCAACCGAGATTCCGGGATCGGGGTCGCGTCCCTTGTACCACCACAGTAAGAACATCCCGGCGAACGTGACCAGAGGCAGGAATACGACCGGGTTTCCGCCCAGAAACCAGAAAAACTTCCTCAGCCCGCTCGGTTCCTGAAGAATATCTTTCGGAATATAAACATCAAGGGTCAACCCGCCGCGCATCGGCAGCGGAGTGCTGGTTGCGAACTGTGCGTCTCGGCCCGCCACTGCGGCAGTGGCGTCGCGCTGGGTCGAGCCGTATACGCCGGTAAACGCTTGCGCTCGCAGCGAACCCGCAGCGGCAGCCGGAAATCGTACCGTCGCCGCCGCGTGATCAATCGGCACCGGCCAATCGTTGCCGGTAACGTTCCAATAGAATTCGTCGTAATCCTTAAAGAACCGCGTGCCGTTGCGGACCCGGTACGTGATCGCGACCGTCCGCGTCGCATCGACCGCGTTGGGAATATAAATCTTCAGATCACGGGCGCCATTGGCCGTCGACGACTCATACTTCAGCTTTTCGCCGCTCTCGTCGGTAACGTTCGTGACCTTGAGGAAGAGCTCGTAATTTGTCCCGTTTGGCCCGGGATATTCGATTGGAATCGTCCGATGAATCCCCTGCCATTGGCCCACGAAGGCCAGTGTAATACGCTCTGTTACCCCCGCGCTGCCGTCCCGGTCGACGATAATATCGTCCTGAAAATCGGTGACGCGCCAAGATTTTGCCAGGAGCGGTGATACGGAAAAAAGAACGCAGGCCAGGACTTCGCAGAGACGTAGCTGGCTACGTCTACATCGGCGACGCGAGAGAGAGGTTGCCAGCAACGTTTGTAGCGCAGAGTGTGCCGTCATCGGACTAGAACTTCACTTGCACCGGCTCCCGGTCCGTGTCCGTGGTCTCGAAGAACTGCCGCGGCGCGAAATTAAACATTCCGGCCAGAATATTCGTCGGGAATGACTGAATCTTCGTGTTCAGGTCGCGTACCACCGCGTTGTAATAGCGCCGCGCGTTCTGGATCGAGTCTTCGGTCTGGCTCAGCGAGCCCTGCAGTTGCGTGAACTCCTCCGAAGCCTTGAGCTCGGGATAGTTTTCCGCCACGGCAAATAAGCTTTTCAATGCGCCGGTGAGTTGGTTCTCCGCCACCGCCTTGCCCTCCGGCGTGGTCGCCTGCATTGCCTGCGACCGGAACTTGGCGATGTTCTCAAATGTTCCCTTCTCGTGGGCCGCGTATCCCTTAACCGTTTCCACCAAGTTCGGAATCAGATCGTGCCGCCGTTTAAGCTGTACATCAATATCGGACCAGGCCGAATCGCAGCGCACCCGCAGCTGCACCAGGCTGTTGTACATGCCGATCAGTACCGCGGCGATGACAACCAGAATGACCAGAAAGATGATGGCAAACATGAGCCTCTCCTCTACAGTCGGAAGTCAGAAGGATGAACTGGAAATCAATGGGACGGTACCACACCAGCAGCGCCCTCGCAAACGCGAATCACAGTCTATCTTGCATTCTGCGATAGCAACTTTGCAGGAGAACGCACGAGAACGACCAGCACAGAGGAGAATCTGAACTGAGGAATGTTGAAACTATTTGATAGTGTCCCCTCACGGACCGAATAGAAATGTCCCCTTAAACTGAAACCTCCAGCCAAGGGAGGTTTTGTTGAAGAGGACGGCCATGAGCAGGAGTGAGCTGGAGCGAGTGGAAGTGATGGGGCGAGTGGCGAAAGAGAAACTGAAGTTGATCGATGCCGCCGCCATGTTGCAGTTGAGTTACCGCCAAGTCAAACGCGTGTGGCGACGCTATCAGGAGAAGGGCAGCCAAGGGTTGCAGCATGGCCATGTGGGCCGAGTTTCCAATCGGAGCAAACCCGCGAAATTTCGACGCCGGGTGCTGAGTTTGATCCGGCAGAAGTATTCCGGTTCGGAACAAGAGCGATTCGGGCCGACGCTGGCGGCTGAGCACTTGGCGGAAGAAGACGGGATTGCGATCGATCATGAAACCTTGCGTGGTTGGATGTTGGCCGAAGGACTGTGGAATCGTCAACGGAAGCGGAAGAAACACTGCCAACGAAGGGAGCGCAAGACTCACTTTGGCGAACTGGTACAGCTGGACGGGAGTTTTCACGACTGGTTGGAAGGGCGTGGTCCGAGGGGTTGCCTGATGAACATGGTGGACGATGCCACCAGCGCAACCCAAGCTTGTCTAGGGAAAGAAGAGACGATCTGGGCGGCGGTAGGAGTGTTACGAGCCTGGATCGGGAAATATGGGGTGCCGCGTGTGCTCTATACCGACTGGAAGAATGTATACAAACGGAAAGCGACCGCGGCGGAACAGATGCGGGGCAAGATTCCGGTTACGCAGTTTGGACGCATGTGCCAGAAGCTGGGCATACGGATTGTGGCGGCCAGTACGCCCCAGGCCAAGGGGCGGGTGGAGCGGAACCACGGGACCCATCAGGATCGGCTGATCAAGAAAATGCGGCGGAAAGGGATCGATAGCTACGAAGCCGCCAACCAGTATCTGGAAAAAGAATATCTGCCGGCGCACAACCGACGGTTTGTGGTTCCAGCGGCGCAGCCGGAGGACTATCACGGTCGCAAGCCGAGCGCTCGGGAACTCCGTGAGGTCTTCCGCTTAGAGACCGAGCGCGGGATCAGCAATGACTGGGTAATCCGGCATGCAGGCGACAGTCTGCAGCTGAAGCCAGGCTCACGGCGCTATGGGCCCACACGCAGCAAGGCTTTGGTCTGCGAGTGGGAGGACGGAACCATGAAGGTGTACTACCGCGGAGAAGCCATCGCTTTTACGGAGCTGAAAACGCAGCCCCAGAAAGCCTCTGCCCCGCTTCCCCCGCGCGCCCGGCCCATAGTGGCGAGGAAGGCGAAAAAAGACCATCCGTGGCGCCAATCCTACCAGGCTATGCGGACACCGATTCCCAACGAGCAGATCGGAGCGCCGCTCGTTGGGATGCGCACTTACGCTTCGCCCTAAACTACAGGGCTTCGCTTCAGTGCGCATCCCAACGACAACATCAACCACAAAAGGGGACATTTCTAATTAGTTAACGATGGGGACATTTCTAATCAGTCTTGACAAATCTGAACTGAGGAACTGGAAAATGGGATCTGAGACTGAGAACTGAGAACGGTACTCCTATTGTTGCGGCGCGAAGTACCCCTTGCGCGCCCGTACCTGCAGGTCCTTCTTCAGCGAGGAAATTTCGATCGAGCGGTAGCGTCCGTCGGCGTCAAAGTTGGCGGGCTTGTAAGAGACCACGTACTGGCTGCGCAATTCGTCTTCGATCGCGGCGAACGAGTGGGTGATGTCCTTCATCTTGAAGGGAAAGAATGCGCGTCCACCGGTGGCCTCAGCCAGTTGTTCGAGCACTTTGTCGCCGCGCATCACCAAGCCGCTGTCGTCCGTCGAGATCGCGTAGATGATCACTTCAGCGCGCTGCGCCATCTCAATGGCCTGAGCCTTTGAAACTTCACTCTGATTATCTTCGCCGTCGCTGACGATCACGATTGCTTTGCGCACAGGACGATCGGGCCGGTCCTTCAGGAATTTCTCTTTGCAGGCATGGTACACAGCGTCATACAAAGCAGTTCCCCCGCTATCGTGCAGCTTGCGCACGCCCGCCGAGAGCAGTTGCACGTTGTCGGTAAAATCCTGCGCCATCAAGCTGTGAGTGTTGAAGCCCACAACGAACGCCTTATCGTAGCCGGTGCGCAGCGTGTGCTCCAGAAAGCTCGTGGAAGCGCCCTGCTCGAAATCAAACCGGCTGTCCACCGACCCGCTCACATCGATCAACAGACCCAGGTGCAAGGGAAGATCCGTCTCGCGGCGGAAGTTCAGAATTGCCTGCGGCGGCTTGTGATCATCGAGAATGCTGAAGTCATTTTGATTCAGGTCGCGCACAAACTTGCCATGCTTGTCGGTCGCTATGAAGAGCACGTTGACTTCATTTACCCGGGCGTGCAAAGTGATCATTGCGCTCTGCGAGTCGTCAACGTTGCCGTTGTCGTTCACCTTAGCATCAGCGTCAACACCGGCATTGCCAGCCGCGCCACTGGCTGCGTTGTAAGCGCTCAGGCTGGGAGTGCTGGATATATAGGCAGACTGGCTCGGCGACTGGGCGACTCCGGCAGAGGTTGCTAGGAGAAGCGTCAGCAGGCGAAAGATCCCGGTTGTGTACTTCATGCTCTTGCAATCCAAATTTTCCACCCTAAACCGCGTCCGAGCACACTCCCAAGCTATTGGATGCACGCTTGATGCCGAATACAGTGCCCACCGCATGCCGCTATCTGATTGACTTTAGGAGCCGGGGCTGCAATGTGCCAAGTTACAAAAGGAGTACACGTTCCGTCATGGCTCAAAACCATGCGCCCTCTATCACTTACCCTCGGCCACCACCTTCCGGGCGCATGTCCCCTATGGGCCACCGGGATTCGGGTTTACCATAGTGACACAGCGCAAATATTGTTGCCTCAAAATCTCTTTGGAGGGATTCGTGAAGAAGTTCATGGCGTGTTTCATGGTTGTGCTGGTGTCAAGCGCGGCTGTTTTGGCCGATAACGAGCGCGAATCAGATCGTGTCAAGGATGCCGGCATCATCATGAAAGAAATCTTGAACATCCCCGACGACGTCCCGCAGGATCTGCTCGACAAGGCCGAATGCCTTGTCATTCTGCCCTCCGTGAAAAAGGGCGCATTTGGCATCGGCGGCAGCTACGGACGTGGCGTGATGATCTGCCGCAGCGGCGAGCACTACAAGGGCCAGTGGGGAGCCCCAGCCTTGTACGCGCTCGAAGGCGTCAGTATCGGATTCCAGTTGGGCGGCCAGGCCACCGACTTTGTACTCCTGGTCATGAACCCGAAAGGCGCAGGATCGTTGCTTTACAGCAAAGTGAAACTGGGCGCGGATGCCTCGGCCGCCGCCGGTCCCAAAGGCCGCACCGCCGAAGGCGCCACCGATATCGTCATGGATGCCGAAATCCTCTCCTACTCGCGCAACAAAGGCCTGTTCGCCGGAGTTTCCCTGGAAGGTTCGACTCTGCGTTCCGACGGCAGCGCCAACGAAAAGCTCTATGGCAAGAAATTGACCGCCAAGGAAATCATTCGTGAAGGCAGAGTGGGCATCCCCCCCTGTGCCCATCAGTTGGTCACGCTGCTCGATTCCAAATCACCCGTGAACCGATCGGACCCGAAGTCGCTGGAGTAGACGGAACTGTTCCCCCATGGCCGCACAGCGAATGGCTGCACCGATCGATCACAAGTCTGAGCCGGTGCGGTGTGCGTGGGCGAGCGGCGAACTCTCCGTCCGCTATCACGATGAAGAATGGGGCGTGCCCGTGCACGACGACCGCACGCTCTTTGAATTTCTGATTCTCGAGGGCGCGCAAGCCGGCTTGAGTTGGAATACGATACTCAACAAGCGGAACCACTATCGCACAGCCTTCGCGGGCTTCGATCCCGGCAAAGTCGCGCGCTTCGATCGTCGCAAGCGCGAACAACTCCTGCGCAATCCCGGCATAGTCCGCAACAGACTCAAAATCGCCTCCGCCATCGCGAACGCGAAGGCATTTCTGGCGGTGCAAAAGGAATTCGGCAGCTTCGATCGCTACATTTGGCAGTTCGTAGATGGCAAGCCGCGACTGAACTCGCCCCAGTCAGTGAAGCAGATCCCCGCACGCTCCCCAGATTCCGATGCCATGAGCAAAGATCTCCGCCGGCGCGGCTTCAACTTCGTCGGATCCACCATCTGCTACGCCTTCATGCAGGCGGTGGGCATGGTAAACGATCACCTGATCGACTGCTTCCGCTCTCGCGTCTTGCATTGATCGCCCGGGTCTAGCACAGGTCTTTTCCCCTCCGGTAACCTCTAACCGGGTCTCCAAGGTCTCAATTCCTGAACCAATTTGGCTTGACGCCTCTTCCCCCGAGCACGATATCCTGTAAACACCATCTCGGGACGCCTCAAAGCGGCCGATTGAAAGCATGCCCTGAGGCCTGCTGTAAATGCACTGCTACAAATTGACCTTCCGTCCCGCGGACGCGGAAGTTGAATGTTCCGCCACTTCCTGGTTTCCGGGCTCCGGATTCCAGCATGCGAATTCAGGGAGAAATGTTTCGGCGCCTTCCTACTGTCAGTAAGCTGCTGTTCATTGTTGGCGTTTTCGTAGCCATCGTGATCTGCGTCTTCTTGCTGGGCGTGCTTCGTTCCGACATTCTCACTGGAGTCCGCGCCTACGTTGGCGGCGAAGGGCTGTGGTCGAAGGCGGAAAAACGAGCCGTGCTCAGTCTGACCAAGTACGGCTCCAGCCACGCGGAAAGTGACTACCAACAATATCTCGCGGAAATCGCGGTTCCCACCGGCGACCAACAGGCCCGCTTGCAATTGCAACTCTCTTCGCCCGATATGGCGCTGGTTCGTCAGGGCTTCCTTCGGGGCCGCAACAGCCCGGAAGACGTAGCCATCATGTCCATGCTTTTCCGTAGATTCGGACACTTCGGCTACATGGGGCGCGCCATCACGATCTGGACCGAAGCCGATCGCTATATTGACCAGCTTCGCTTTTTGGCCGACCAGCTTCATCGTGAAATCAATTCCTCTCGTCCTGACGCGCAGAAAATCGTACAGATCACCGATCGAGTGGCTGCAGTCGATGCGCTCGTCACTCCGCTCGAGGACGGGTTCTCATCGACTCTAGGCGAGGGTGCTCGCTGGATCAACCGGGTGTTGTCCCTGGTCGGCATCCTGGCGAGCGGACTGTTGCTGTTGATCGGGATTGGCTTTTCGTCCGCCGTGTTGAAGCAGATCCGGAATTCCGAAGAGAAGTACCATAACTTGATTAACACGGCGAATGACGCCATTCTGGTGGTCGACGCCGAAACCCGTTTCATTCTCGAAGCCAACAATAAAGCCGGCGAGATGCTGTGCATCCCCGAGCAACAGATCGTAGGCAAGCCTGAATCCCAGTTTTATCCCACAGAAAGCGAACAGAGTCGGCCTGAATCGGACCCGCAATTTCTGACGCCAAACCCCGAAGGGCGAGCGCGCAGCCGCGAACTGAAACTGCTGCGGGCCGATGGAACGACAGTGCCGGTCGAGGTAAGCGCCAGCGCTACGGTGTTGGGGGGAAGGCCTGCGGTGCTCGGAATTTTCCGCGACATCCGCGATCGTCTGGAAGCCGCCGCCATCCTGCGGCGCAGCGAAGAGCGGTTTGGCTATCTCATTCAGAATCTCTCGGACGTAATCACCATCGTCGCCGTCGATGGGACCATGCTCTACCACAGTCCTTCGATCGAACGGGTCGCGGGTTACCAGCCCGCCGAGCTTCTGGGCCGGAGTCTTCTGGCTTTCGTTCATTCCGAAGACGAGCCCGCAGTGCGGGCGGCGCTCGAACGTGTCACGCTCAAGGTCGGAAGCGTTGCCCCTCCTGAGTATCGTTTTCGCCGCAAAGATGGCTCGTGGGTGTGGCTGGAATCCGTCGGCAACAATCTGCTCAATGACGTCGCGGTCGGGGGCATCGTCGTCACCTCGCGCGAGGTCAGCGGCCGGCGCGTCCTCGAAGAGCAAGTTCGGCAATCGCAGAAGATGGAAGCAGTCGGCCGGCTGGCGGGCGGCATTGCGCACGACTTCAACAATCTGCTCATGGTCATCCGGGGATACGCGGAAATTGTGCTGGCAGAAGACAGCGCCAGTCCGGCTGTGCGCAAGAGCGTTGAAACCATTGTCCGCACCACCGAGAGCGCCGCCGGGCTCACGCGCCAACTGCTTTCCTTCAGCCGCAAGCATGTATTCAGCCCGCAAGCGCTCGACCTCAACTCCCTGGTCAACCGGTTGAGCGAGATGCTGCTTGGTGTATTGCGCGACGAAATGGAATTCGTGGTCAAACTCGACTCCGACGCCTGTTGTATCAGCGCCGATCCCGGACAGATTGAACAGGTCATCATGAATCTCGTGGTCAACGCCCGCGACGCCATGCCGCACGGGGGCAAGCTTACGTTAGAGACCGCTCTCATCGCTGCGGATGCGTCGCGCGCGCGCCGGCCATCCGGCCTGCCGCACGGAGCTTTTGTAATGCTGGCAGTGACCGATACCGGCGTCGGTATGGATCACGATACGCAAAGCAGAATCTTCGAACCCTTTTTCACCACCAAGAAGAAGGATGAGGGAACCGGTCTCGGCCTGTCGGTGGTGTATAACATCGTCCGCTCCAGCGGAGGTCTTGTCCAAGTGAGCAGCGAGCCGGGGCGGGGATCAACCCTGCGAATCTTTTTTCCGCGCGGGGCCGCGCCTCCGCAAGCTGAACCCGTAGAAATTCCTGCCAAGACTGCGCGTACCGGAAGGGAGACGATTCTGGTGGCGGAAGATCAGCCCGACCTGCGCTGGATGATTTGCCAGTTCTTGCAGGAACGCGGCTACTCCGTGTTGGAGGCCAAGGATGGCGGCGATGCGGTGGCTCTGGCGGAGCAATACAAGGGCTCAATCGACGTGCTGCTGACCGACGTAGTGATGCCGCACAATCGCGGTTCCGAAGTTGCGCGCAGGCTTTCCGCAACGCGCCCAAACATGAAGGTCATTTTTATGTCGGGCTACACGGAAAGCGAATTCGGCGCAGTCCCTGACGAAAATCTCGGATCCGGAGTTCTCCTGCAGAAACCGTTCGAGCTGGACGTGCTCGCCCTGAAGATTCGTGAAGTCCTCGAAGCGCGAAGCCGGCAGTAAACGCGGCATATCTTTTCTGCTTTTGCCAGCAAGATGGCGCCCGGCCAAGAATGTCTGCTCGCGCGCTTATCGCCGGTTGAAACCGCTTGCGGTTAAGTAAACCGCCACTAAGCCCAGCAGCAATGCGGCGCCTTCCACGCGCGTTGACCAGGCGTGCAGTGCGTCGAATTGCACGCGCGCAGGACTGTCCAGCGGTACGGTCGCGAAGTCGCTAATCGACGCCCGCAGCCTGTCCAGGCGCGGAATAATCCAGAACTGAGAGAGCAACGTGAGTCCAAGCATCAGGCAGATCAGCACGTTCCGAATCGCAAAGGCATGCGCAGTTCCTTCGGTGAGACGGCTGTAGAGCAGGGAGCTGGCCAGAAATACGATTCCGGAAACAATGGCGATCCAGTGGAGCTTGCCCAGCGCTCGCCCAACTAAGTTCCCGGCAAGATGCGTATTGGGCAGAATTTGAAACGCCGTTGGCGCAAGCACAAAGGCGAAGAAGATCAACCCGCCGATCCAGGCAACGAGCGAGAGCAACATGAGGAAGCGAAGGAAGGACATCACGGGAGGATTATAGCTGGGCCGAACCCCTGGCCTTTGTTAGTCGCGTTTGCCACCATGCCAGAGATCGCGTTTGAAGAGGCCTTGTCGCGAAATCTCCCACGCGATTCGAGGCAGGCGGTAGGAAACCCTTAACCAAAGCCAGGACCAGAACCGCAGATATTCCCAAACGAGGGGAGCTAACGAGCGCCAAGTGGGGCCAGATTGCGGCTCTTTGTGAGCGAAGTATCTGAGAGTCTTCGCATCCCACGAAACCGAGAACTGGGGACGATATCGGAGAGGGTTCAACCTGGGGAATGGGCCGCCGATCCTATAAAGAAGAGGTTCCACTAGAAAACAATTGCCACCGCTGAAATATTCTACCCACGCATGTCCGGTTGCGTAGCGTCCGTGCCGCCCGAAGACAAGGCGAACGTCGTATCCCATCTCGAACAGTTGCCGCCACGTCCAGAACGCAAAGTCTTCGCAATCACCCTTCTTCCGTTGTTCGAATTCTTCCGGGGTTGCCAGTATTCCTCCTGGTCGAACAGGTCCTTATCGGAAATGTATTTGCAGCCCGCCAGAAATTGCTGAACGTCACGGATGCCTTCGCATTTGACCTTAAGCGGCTGGCTGAGATAGCGCCCCATCGGGAACGTAGGATGCGGTCCTCGGCGACGAAGAAACGGCTGCGACACTTGTCTTCCGGTGGAGTCGTAAGCTTCGGGTATAGTTTCCGCAACCACGGGACTGGCATTCTCTCACGCCCAAGCAATGAAGATCTCACCACGGGGATGGCAGAGAGACAGGTAAGAGAAAAACTGGCAACGGCCAACGGCTCTTATACCGGCACCGGAACATTTTCGATGATTTCTTTCAGTACCTGATCCGACTGCTCGGATTTTTTCAGGGTGGAGGCGTAGAGGCCGTTCACGACCACGCGATGGGCGAAGACAGGGACGACGAGCGGCTTGAAATCTTCCGGCGTACAAAATGTGCGGCCTTCGAGGAAGGCCATGGCTTGCGCGGCGCGGTAAAGAGCCTGGGCCCCGCGGGGGGAGACCCCGAGCGAGAGGAATTCCGATTCGCGCGTGCGGTGCACGATTTCCAGAGCGTAGCTTACCAGCGAGTCATCCACGCGAATCTGTTTCACGGCTTGCTGCATTTCGAGTACATCCGCGCCCGTGAGAACGGGCCGCAGATCGTCCAGATGCGCGGCTCCGGCTTCGGAACGCAGAATCTGGCGCTCGGCCTGGGCGTCGGGATATCCCATGCGCACGCGCATCAGAAAGCGATCGAGCTGCGATTCAGGCAGCGGATATGTTCCGTGATGTTCCACGGGATTCTGAGTCGCGATCACCAGAAAGGGTTGCGGCAACGCGTAGGAATGCGCATCGACCGTGACCTGGCCTTCGTTCATGGCCTCCAGCAATGCGGACTGCGTCTTGGGCGTGGTGCGGTTGATCTCGTCGGCGAGTAGAACATTCGTGAAAACCGGGCCGCGCTTAAATTCGAATTCCTGTTCCAGCGCCGAATATACCGAAATGCCCAGAACATCGGAGGGCAGCATATCGCTGGTAAACTGCACCCTCTGAAACGTACAGTCGATGGCGCGGGCGAGCGCCTGTCCCAGCGTGGTTTTGCCGACGCCGGGAACGCCCTCAATCAGCAGGTGTCCACGGGCAAAAATGCTGACCAATGCGAGGCGAACGACATCATCCTTGCCGCGAATCACGCGACGGAGAGCCTTTTCGAGTTCAGCAGCTTTGTGAGAAACAGCGATAGCGGTCTCGGGCGACATTGTTTCGATTCTACTATTGGGCACTGCGACGGCGGAGTTACCTACGTCACCGGATTACCCCGTCCGCTCTCAGCTGAACCAAGATCCCTCGCTTGGCTCGGGACGACAACGAGGAATTGGCTTGTCTCCTCTGGAACGTGACGGCCGGTCATTCTTGCTGCAGCTGAAGCTGAGAGCTGAAAAGCCGAGAGCTCACTGCATAAACTCCGCGGGCCTTCCCGTCAGGCGCTCGATGCGTTTTGCGATCGGCGGATGTGTCGAGAACAGGCTGCTGAAATTCATTCCCAGCAGCGGCTGAATGATAAAAAGATGTGCCGTCGAGGGGCTCGCCTGCATGGGTATGCGGCGCGAGTAGGCGTCGAGCTTTTGCAGGGCACTGGCCAGGGCGTAGGGATTGCCGGTGAAGTGGGCGCCGGTGGCGTCGGCTTGGTATTCGCGCGAGCGCGAGACGGCAAGCTGAATCAGCATTGCGGCGATCGGAGCCACGATCAGCATTAACAGTGCGGCGAAACCTCCGCCGTCGCGGCGGTCGCGGCTGCCGCCTCCGAAACCGCCGAAGAGCATCGCCCAACGTCCCATGCTGGCCAGCATCGTAATCGCTCCGGCGAGCGTGGCGGCAACGGAGCTGATCAGGATGTCGCGATTGTTGACATGGCCGAGTTCGTGCGCCAGGACGCCTTCGAGTTCTTCATCGCTTAATAAACCCAGAATCCCATGAGTGACGGCGACGGAGGCGTGGCTGGGATTGCGTCCGGTGGCAAACGCGTTGGGCGATTCCGACGGGATCACGTACATCTTCGGCATCGGAATGCCGATTTTCTGCGTCAGACGTTCGACGGCAGCGTAGGCTCGCGGGAGTTCTTCCCGCGTCACGGGCTGCGCTCGGTACATCGACAGTGCGATCTTGTCGGAATAGAAGTACGAGACGAAGTTCATGACGACGGCGATGGCCAGCGCAAGGAACATCCCGTTCTGGCCGCCGAAAGCGCGACCAATGAACATCAGCAGCAGCGTGAGAGCAGTCAGCAAGAACGCGGTCTTGAATGCATTTCCCATAATTCTGTGGAGCTTCTTCATTGGATGTTAGGCCCAGCGCAGAGATGCATGAGGCCGTTTCCGGGATCTTCAGGGGTACCACCGCCCCTGCGGGATCTTAGCATTACGGAGTGAGCAATGACGGAGTTTACGAGAATTCGACGAAAAATCCTTGGGGCGCAGTGAGTTGCGGGTAAAACATTGCGAAATAAGGAGTTGCGCTCTCCCAGCGTAGTTTCTGGCGCCCTTGTCCTTCCAGGGGGTGATCCGCTCCCGGTCTTTGGACGTCAGGGTTGGATGTTACAGATGGGTAGCCTATTTTTCGTCCCAAGCGCACGCAAACGCGGGTAGGGGGCCGTTTTGAAATTCAATGAGTCTCCGCTTACGCCTTTTGCGCTTCGCGTTTCAGGGCGCGCTGCAGGGTCTGGTCGAGGGCGGATTTGGCGCTGTCGTATTCCTGCTGCGAGATGCGGCCTTGTTTGTGTTCCACTTCGAGTTGGAAAATTTCTTCTTTCAGGGCTTCGAGCAGCATGGAAGAGCGACGCGCAGCAGTGGGCTGCGTGCGGGACTCGCTGAGACTGGCACTGCCGGCACGGACGTCATTTGAACGAAGGTCGCGCCCGGCGGGGATCTCTGCGGCAGCATAGTCTTCATCCTCCGCCAGCGAGGGAGCCTGTCCTTTGGAACCGGCGGTGCGGTTGGAGGCTTGCTGGCGGGAGGCTACGTAAACTCCGCCAATGACGAGCACTGCGCCGAATCCACCGAGGACGTACCAGCGATACTTCTGCAGAGGGTCAGGGGCATCGATGGGCGGGCCGAGACCACCGCCGGGGCGACTTTCCGCTTGCGCGGAAGGCGGGCCCTGGCTTTGCTGGCCGTCTTCATCGGCGGGTGCGGCCAGAGCGCCTTCGCCGGAGAGCTTGAATGCCATGGGCTGGCCCAGTTGCGAGTTGGAGGCTACCTCCACGTTGGCGTCGGGCTGACCTGGGAACGGAGCGAGCTGATAGTTGGTTCCCGGAGCGGCGGAGAACTCCATGGTCTTGGGCGCGATGGCGACGAAATGTTCGAGAGGATAAACGCTCTTGGGGTCAATATTGGCGCTGCCGGTGTACGGAACGGTGTAGACCACGCTGAATCGCGTCTCGCCCGGTCGAAGCGGGAAGAGAAATGCGTAGCGGCTCTTGGCATTGTCCTCGGGAACGGGGGCGGACTTCACTGGCTGGCCGCCGGCGGTCATGGCCTCGCCTTCGGTGACGGTTGCTCCGTCGAGCACGTAGAACTCGAGGTTGTGTTCGTTCATCTGGGTGCGGGGCGGTTTGGAGTTGTTGTTGACCGCGAAGGTACGCTCGACCTGGAGCTGTCCTTGGATTGCCTGGAAGCGCATGATGTCGGCGACGACCTGGATGTCATCGACCTTTTTGCTGACGTCGTAGACTGCGACCTCGACCGAAGTCGTTCCCGGAGGAGCCATGCGATGATAGGTGACTTCCTGATGGATTACGCGGACTAGATGAGGGCCCTGCGCGTCGAGTTTGAAACTGAATTTGCCTTTGGCGTCCGTTTTGGTGTGGCCGGCTTCTTCCATGCCTTGACCGAGGCTGAGCAGGATGACGTCGTCGCCGGCAGCGGGCTTGCCGGTGGTGGAATTTTTTACGCTGCCGGTCAGGGTTTGAGCGGAGGCCGAGACAGCGCCGAGTGCGAGAAGGAGAGCTAGGAAGTTGGAGAGCAATGGCCTGGTCAAAATCAACTCCTTTTCATGATAGCGAGCCGCGAAATTTCTTCACTTTCATTCACTATGGTGCGACCGTCTGTCGCGGGGCGAGGGCGGCAGAGGGCGAATCTGCTGCTTACCTGCGATTGGGGGTGCCTCAAATCCCCCCATGCACAGTCCTGAATATCCGTAAAACGCGTTCCCTTCTCGGGCGATTCGTATTCGCACTTAAATGAGCGTCTTAGCAGCCGCGCTTTTGTCGGGCGAGTGTTTCGCGGCAAACAAGTTTCTCGACTTCTCGATAAAATGCGTTCTTCAGCCTCTCGGCCGAGTTTCCGAATTCAGCTTCCTCCAAGGGCCGATACCAGAAATAGTAGTGCTTCTCGCGTCGAATTGACGGAGTCTTACGCTAATCTTTGCTTTTCCGGTTGAAAAAGCGGTGCAAATCGACAGTCTGCCTGCGGTGCTATCGGTAATTCCAGGCTGACGGACAGGATCCTTTAATAATGACAACGGTTTGAGCACGGGCTCAAGGGCAACGCTGGGCAGCAGGCGTTGCACCGTCTCTGACGTTGGTTCGTCCACGTATTGATTCAGCCCCATAACCAACCTCGCCGCATCAGCTTAGCCGCCGACGATCCACCGGCTTCACAGCTTTCGCTTCGAGACGAGCGATTTCGGCCAGGAGGCTGGCGGCTTCGTCTTGCAGCGAGGCTTTTAGCGACTGGTAGTCGGTCTCGGGCATTTTGCCAGCTTTAAATTCGAAATTCAGGTCGCGCAGGTTTTCGTAGACGATATCCTTGCGTTCGCCCAGGTATGAGGCGCGAGTCTTTTCCCGGCCACGATCGAACGCACCGGGATAGAAAATGTAGAACAGCGCGGCGGCGGTTGCCAGCAGGCAGCAAGCTAGTTCGAAGCTCATAAGTCGGTCTCCTTGCGCGCCTTTTCGCGGAACTGTTCGAGTTCGGCGCCGCGGACGGGGCGCACGCCGTCGGCAATGGCAGGTGCCGGGCGATTCTTCCAGGCGCGAATGATCAAGACCACGATGCTGAGTCCCAGCGCCAGCGCGACGAAGGGAACGATCCACGCGGTACGGTCAAAACCGGTCGTGGTGGGCGCGGCGAGCACGGTGGGCCCGTATTTTTGTACGAACGATTGTTCGACCAGACTGTCGCTGTCGCCGCGGCTGACGGCGGCCATCAGTTCGTTGCGCATGCCGTCGGAGTCAGGGCAGCCGACGTGATTGCACTCGAGAAGAATTTGTCCGCAGCTGCAGATGCACATCATCTGGTGGCCAAGTTCGTTGAAGCGCGTGGCCGGATCGCCGGCGCCGGCGAGGGCGAAAACGGCGAGAGTGAGCAAGCCGCAGTGCAACAGGCGGTGGAGAAGCGGGTTGGAGGCCGTGGTCATTTTCTTTTTCTTTTCCGGTTCGCGCGAGTTTCGAGGTCTATACCGCTGCAGATCAAAAGCGCCTCGCTATGCGCGGCGGACGGCCGAGGGCGGCTGTCCCCACCTTGAAACTCCTAGTCCCCAGTCGCCACTGGAACTGCTTGCTCTACTAGTCTTGCTGCCGGGACGCGGGCTGGGGCTGGGGCGTTCGGTATCAGCGCCAGCACGGTGCCGCCCAGCATGATCCAGACTCCCAGCCAGATCCACATCACCAAGGGATTGAGATGCGCCTTTAGGATCGGGCGGCCGGTGTCCTGGTTCAGACCTTCGTACACGACGTATAGATCTTCATTGAGCGTAGAGCGAATGAAGGGCATGGTCGAGGTCTGGCGGCTGGCCTTGTAAAAGCGGCGCTCCGGCGTCAGAGTGGCGATCTGTTTGCCGTTCTTGAGCACATCGAGCACGGCCCACTCGCCGGCGTAGTTGGGGAAATCTTCATCCGTATAAGACCGGCAGATCAGTGTGTAGCTACCGATCGTCATCTTGTCGCCGTAACCCATTTCTTGTTCTTTATCTTGATTGAAGGCGGAGCCGGCGAACCCGATGATGACGACGACGACGCCGAAGTGCACGATGTATCCGCCATAGCGCCGGGTATTGCGGTGGGTGAGTTGGACCATCGACGCGAACATGCCCTGGTGCGTATGTCCGGAGATGACTTTGCTTCCGCGATAGTACTCGCTCGCGATGGTGAGCGTGACCAGGACCGAAAGCCCGATGGCCATCAGGGAATAGAAGTAGGCGACGTCCTGCCAGGGGCGCATGCCGAAGGGCGATCCCCAGGATGGCGGGGTGATCATGAGGAAGGCCATCACCCCGACTGCGCCGATGGTCGGCCCCATGAAATTGCGCTTCAAGCTTTCGAAAGATGTCTTGCGCCATGCCAGCAGGGGTCCGACTGCGGTGAGAATCAGGAGCAGCAGGGCGACCGGGATCGCGACACGGTTATAAAAAGGCGCGCCCACGGTGACTTTGTTGCCCTGCGCCAGTTCGGAAATCTTTGGGAACCATGTGCCCCAGAGCACGGTGAAGCAAAGCAACACAAACAAAAGATTGTTGAATAGGAAACTCGACTCACGGGAGATCAGCGATTCAAGTTTGTGCTCGCTGCGCAAGTGGTCCTTATTTTTGAAAAAGAAAAAAACGAAAACGGCGAAGGTGATGGATAGGAACCACGCGAACCAGCTGCCAATCGACGACTGCGCGAAGGCGTGGACCGAGCTGATGATACCGCTGCGGGTGAGGAACGTTCCGAGAATCGCCAGCCAGAACGTGGCGAAGACCAGCCACATGTTCCAGACTTTCAGCATGCCGCGCTTCTCCTGCATCATGACCGAATGCAGGAAGGCGGTGCCGACGAGCCAAGGCATCAGCGACGCGTTCTCGACGGGGTCCCATCCCCAGTAGCCGCCCCAGCCGAGCACGGAATAGGCCCAGTGGGCTCCCAGAAAGATGCCGCAGGTGAGAAATCCCCAGGTGACCATAGTCCAACGGCGGGTGATATGAATCCATTTTTCGCCGGGATACTTCATGATCAGCGCGCCCAGCGCGAAGGCGAAGGGGACGGTGAATCCGACGTAGCCCAGGTAAAGCATGGGCGGGTGGATGACCATCTCGGGATATTGCAGCAGAGGATTCAGACCGCTGCCATCGGCGCGCAGCGGTCCCTCGAGCAGGCCGAAGGGATTCGCGGCGAGGTTCACCAGGGCGAGGAAGAAGATCTGCACACCGGCGAGGACGACCGACGCGTAAGCGAAGAGACGGGGATCGGTCTTATATCGGAGGCGCAGAACGAAGCCGTATCCCGCGAGCAGCAGCGACCAAAACAGCAGCGAGCCTTCCTGGCCGGACCATAACGTGGCGAACTTGTAAGGGCCGGGAAGGTCGCGGTTGCTGTGGTGAAAGACGTAAGCGATGGTGAAATCGTCGCGGAAGGCGGCCACGACAAGGGCAATGGCGGCGAGAACCACGAATCCGAAAACAACGACTCCGGCACGGCGAGCGGTTTCACCGAGGCGCTCCCAGAGAAGGTCACCTGGAAAGAAGAGGGCGACGAGGCCGACACCGAACGAATAGATGCTCAATGCCAGTGCCAGGAGCAAGGCAAAACTGCCGATTAGTGCCATGTGGGACGACCCCAACGTATTTTTTCAGAAACCGTACGTTCAGGCAACAGCGGATGCCTTGTGCGGGGATGTCTGCAGGAATGCCCGTCGCTGGGCCGGGGAGAAAGGCGGAGGCAATCCTGAACAAATCGGGGACCCTGGAGATCGGGTTTTTCCACCTGAGTTTTCGACCTCGACCGGTCGGTTCGACCTAAAGATCGGCGGCCGGGGCTCGGCCGCCAGGAGGGTTTTTGGACAGTGGGCGCTAAGCGCTCTGCTGGCGGTAGCGTTGGCGAATCTCGCGCTCCGCAGCCAGCCAGTCTTCGGCTTCGTGACCAGATTCAAATCCGCGGCGCTCGGAGAGCAAATAAGCGAGACGACGGATTTCGTCCTCCACATTGATGGGAACGAGATTGGCGCGGGCTTCGGTTTTGACGATTTCCGGCTTTCTTGTGGGCTTCTTGATCTCCGTCTTTCTGGCTTCGGTTCCGGCGCTGGTCGGCGGGACTTGCGCCAATCCGACGCTCGTGTCTGACCGAATGTCAGACAACGACTGAAGACTGTTGGTATTGGAGACTGTTTCTTTCACGTCACTGGTGTTCTTGGGGAATTTTGGTCTAGCCATAATCGGATACTCCTTACATACTCCTAAGTTTAGGAATGATTGGATTTGTTGATGAATGAAAAACATACACGTTTCCCTGCGAATTCTTGCGTGCCATCAGTTTTGCGTTTGCGGCTTAGATCTACTATAGCGCTTACCGGCCTGTGGAGGGGAGCAAGTTGCACAAAAAAATGCGATGAGAGCCTGCGATATTTCCAAGGAATTGGGTGAGAGAATGATTGCGCGAGCGGGCGCAACCGGGAACGGCATCCCGCCGAAATAGAGGATGCTTTGCTTTATAATCGAAGCTCGTTTTCGTGGCGCTATCGCTAGGGGCTAGGGGTTAGGACGGAAGATTCTCAATCGTTTTCAGCGCAGCCGAACGCACATATGTCATTGATTTGATTGTTGTCTGTTTTTTGTCTAATTAGGTGGAGTTTGAGAGATTGGATAAAAAAATAGGTCAAATTCTTCCACTTGCCCTGTTCGTTTCCGATGCCCTAACGCTGGCCTCCCAGTCACGCAGCCAGAAGATCGCGGCACGTCTATCGCTACCGTCTGAACCAAGCCAGTAAAGATTTTCCCGCACTAGCGTGCAGTCCCAAAGCTCAGAATTTCGAAAGCACGCCTTGCGGGCCAAAGGAGAAAATCCGGTAGCTAGCAAGATTAACGGCTGGCTTCGTCAACAGATGCGCGCAGACGGCATGACTTGGCTCTAGTGTTATGCGATGGCTGGAAGTGATAGAAAAAGGTTGGTTGCTCAGAACATTGGATCGGATTTTTGGCAACAATGGAAAATCGGGGATATTGTTCAGACTTGGGTGTATCCTGAATGCGCTCTGGATGAGTGATCGTAGGGGGGATGAACATGCAACGCAAACCCCTGGGAGATGATCCTTGGCGGATGTATGCGTGGACACCTGGCTCTTTGGGTGTGAATGACTCGGGGAGTCCCTTCCTCGATATGCTGGGACCGACTCCTGGGCCATGGGGCATAAACGATGGAAGCCCCGGGTGCATTTTGGGCATGACGAACGGGCTCTATCTCGAGCCGCCAGCACCTCAGCCTGCACCCTCGGCTTCGACTTCGGCCAAGGCGGCAGCCCCAACGCCACTCTATGTCGTCACTTTCAAGCATGCTGAGGTGCCCTCCACTCCAAATTCAACCATCTTGCCGGGGGGAGAGGACACGAGTGGCGCTAACCGGGCCGGTTACACAAAGGTGACTCTCACGAAGAAGGTCGAGATCGAATGGGACAATGGTTCAGCTCGGGCCGACGCCATGATTCCCTTTTTCTCCAAAGCCGTCAAGGTTGCTTTTGCCCTGGACCCGATTACCGTGGCGGTCTCCTCTGATTACCCTGTCGGTTCCTGTCCGTACCGGGTGACGCTAAAGCACGAGATCGAGGACCACGCCAAGCCGTTTATCAAGATATTTCTTTCCTACAGGGAGATCCTCGTCAATAAGCTGAATGCGATTACGTTTCCGACCGAACGCGCACCGCGTTGGATAAAGCCACAGGAAATCCCAGCGTTGCAGGACATGTTGGGGAAACAGATTGGGGAGACGGTCAAGGCCGTGTCCGCTAGCCTCGTTGCCGACATGGAGAAGGACCGCCGGGCCAAGGATAGTCCAGACGCCTACGCGGCCATCTACCGGCAATGTCCTGCTGACGACTGGCAAATGAAGGGTGGTAATTGATCGGCGACCACAGATCAGCGCGGAGGAAGGTTTTCGTTTCCCGAGGCAGTTAAGCTGGGGGGAGACCGCAACAGGCTGGTCCAAGCCGACGAATTGTGGTGGATCATGTTCAGTGCAAGCTATCCAGTGGAAGTACCAGGGCGTGCTCTACACCGCCCAACTGAATCTTCATACTGAAAGTAAAAAGGAAGTGCGGGCTGCAATGATCGAGTTGGCTAAGAGCGCCGTCCGGCTGGGGCCGGTGATGCGCGACAGCCACTTCTTTGAAAACCACGGCGGGCCGCTTGCATCACGGACTCCGGCAGGTGGGGGACGAACCGCCGGAAGAAATCCGCGTCACTGATGCGCCTCTTCGACTGAATCGCTTGCCGCCATTCGTGAAAGTCCGTTCGCGCCAGCCAGGTTTGGACGTCGGATGGCAGCGGACGCAGCACCTGCTCGATCGCCTCGGCGACCGGCTCCTCAAAGACGGTCCGCACGATCGCAACCTGGTTGAATTCGATATCCTCCCAGCGTACAGGGTAGAGAAACTTCGCGCGTGAGAAGTGGCCGACTCGCGCATCGGTGACGCATTTGACTCCCAGGCCGCATATCCAGGCGCGCAGCGAAAGGTCTTGCTCCAGCTTGCCCCAGGTACGGAAGAACGGGGAAAATCCGCGGATTCGGTCGTAGCTTTCCCGCAACATCATGTAGCACGCGCCAATCAGCATGGGGACCTCGACGGCGCCTTCACCCGGATGCTTGATCCGATGCCGGAAGCCGAGCCCAGGAGATTGCCCGGCGGCGTAATTCCGCTCGTCGCACCACTGAAAATCTGCGCCCCAGCATACCGGGCGAGCCAGTTCGTAATCCCACCAGGCCGCACACAGCAGCGCCCCTGACTCCACGTGCGCCAGCATCCGCTCAAGCCAATCGGGCGCGAAGCGCATGTGCGCATCCATCGACACGAGCACATCGCCACCCGTCATGGAGAGCCCGTACCTGCGAGCCTGTGCCGTGCCGATCGGCGCCGCGTTCCTGACCACGCGCACCCCGGGCAGATCGAGCGAGACCGGCTCACTGCTGCCATCATCCACGATCACGATTTCCGGCGCGTAGCTGGCGCTGGTCTGAAGGATGCCGTCTACGGTTGCTTCGAGGAGAGAAGAAGGCTCGTCCCGTGCAACCACCACGAAAGACATATCGGGAATCATGAAGTAACCTGCTTTGCTACGCGGGTGCCAGCCTGGAATTTGCTGATGCGTTATCAACGGCGCAGTGCGTTGATGACCCGATCCAGACTCTCCCGCACGCTGGCGTCGGGCTCATTTCGACGGCGATCTTCGAGCAGCGCAATTACCTCGCGGGAGGGCCGTACGGCGGGTTTCCCCAATAGTCTCGGGTCAACGTCGGAAACGCGGTCGATCACGAAAGTACGCACGTCCGGGGATTCTGAAGAGGCAGAGCCGACAGTGGCGTTCACGATTGCGATGCGACCATCCTCACTGACCGTTTGCGGATAAATATTCTGCCATAGCCAAGTTCCCAAGCTAATCTTCGTGTACGGATCCTGTTCCTCGGAGAAGGCGCGAGCAAAGGCCAGGATCACGCGGGACATCCGGTCCCCTGCTTGGCCCTCCTTGGCGAGAATCTCTCCGGCAAAGAGTTTCTGGACAACGTCACCCGAGGCTAACCAGCGAAGACGGCGGTCAAAACGATCCGCGTCTGACTGCTTGGCACGCTCCGAGACTAGGACCTCGCGAATGGACCGGAGGACGGGATCGTCAGCAGCTGGAATTCCCTCCACATAAACGGGATTTTGCGTTCCCCCCAAAGACGGCGGAGCTGACGGCGTCACCAGCAGAACCTCAGCACCGGATCGCAGGTCGACGCGACCCCAAACAGGATCGGGGAACTTAAGTCGGGCCATCTCATAGGCAGGACGATCGAAGAAATAGGAATATGCGGATTGATTGTGGCCATCCCAAAGACTCTCTTCAATCCGAAGATCGAGGCTCACGCGTTCCTGGCCGTCGCGAGTGCTGCGTTTGATCTGCACTTCGGATATGCGGGCAACGCCGATTCCGTCACCGTCGTGAGTGAATTGATACAGCTCAACATGTGGGTTCATCGTTATACTCCTGGCTGATTGCAGGGACGGGCCGGTTGCTACGGAGACTGCGGCCGCTAGTCGACATCCCAGCAAAACCATCTTTCGTTTAGTTCCCGCCATTAGCGCGCATCCATGAGGTAATTATCGACGAAATTCGGCGGACATCGCTCCACGTTGACGGATTCCCCCGGCACAACCGGTGAGTTCACGGCCATCGACGCTCCTGAGGGCGTCACAGCCGCGCCGGTGTTGTTCCAGCCGGTACCCGCCACGAAGGTCCCGTAGGTCGTTGACCAACTCGCGGTGGCAAGAACGGCGAAGTTCTGGTCGAAATCGGATGAAAAACCTACCAGGAAGTCGGCAAAGTCGTTGGATCCGGAGATAGAAGCGAGAGCCGATCCACTGACGGGATGCGCCAGGTCGATTGCGATGGCCGGAGGGTCGACGAACCTGACAATTTTTTGCAGACCGCCGGTGGCTATAACGCTGTGGTTGTTATCCGAGGAACTGATGATAAATGCACTCGAGCCGTTACTTGCTGCGCCACGCGTGTCCCGCACCGGGAAGGCCAGTTCCGGGGGAGTACCGGTCGTTACCGGACTCGGCGGGAGCGGACTGGCAAAGATCTTCTCCTTTTCGGTCTTTCCATCGGCGTAGGTTCCGGAAACACTGTCGGCTGTGGTTTGTTGAATGTAACCGAGCGTGATCTTTTCGGTCCCGCGGTTCTGGTCCCCCACGACCCCAGCGACCCCGTCAGTGCCGCCCCCGGTGAGTTTCACGGTAACTTTCATGGCGATCAGATGTTTTGTGAACTGGGCGTCCGTGTAAGAGGCGCCGGTGGCCGGGACAATGCCGTTGCTGGTCGAGCTGTGTACAAGCAGAACCCCCGGAGACGCTTTGATATGATAGTTCGGATTGGTCACAATCGTGTTGTTCGCGGCCCCTGCAGGGACCGTAAGCTCCACCATGACGACGTTAAACGTGAGCCCGTCATTCTCGGGATCGCGCTTGCCGCTGCCGTTAGCGTCGACGAAGGCCATCAGGTTGAACGACCCGGTTGCGTCGGTCTTGAAATTGTGATGCTTATCATCGGCTCCGGCGCTGTCGGTGGGTAGACCTGTCAACCCTTTGTCGTCCGCGGCCCGTTCTGATTGCCAAGTGATTGGTACGACCGTCGGCGTCACCGACGCGACTAGGGTCAAATCGCCGCAGCCTCGGATCACTGCCGAGTAACCGGAACCGAAGGTCCGATCGTCCTTCGTGCTGATCGTGGATTGCGTGGTGCCAGCCGGGGTACCGCCCCGCTTGCACGGCGTCACTTTGAGTTGACATTCAATTTTGTCCACGGTGAAGGCTGTGATTGTAACGCGGTCACCATCATCGTCGACGCCGTCGATGCCAAGCTGAAAGCCGGTGTCTCGTAGCGCACCGCTGACACTGACCCCCTCGGCCCATCGTTTTGTACCGTTCGCTGCGTCGATCGTTCCGTTGTCGATAGTGTGACGGCCCAGCGCGGCCTGTCCCGCGGGAACTTCTGCGGTAGCGTCGAACACGTTCACTTTTCCGTCGAGCGGATTCAATACTAGGTTCCCCGGGAACGCTGCAGGTTCCGCTTTTCTAACGATCAACATCCCGCGATGGGCTGTGTTGGAGCTCTGCACGCGCAAGAAGCGGCCCCCACCGATCTTGTCGGCGACCAGGGCTGGATCGGTCGTCTTGGAGGTGCGGCTCGTGCAGATGTCGAGGGTCACCCGAACCGACGTCATGGTGCCTTTGGCCGGCGGTTTTACCGGCTTTGTCCCCGGTGTCAAGGTCAGGGTGAGAGTGACGTCATTCATCGCTCCGCTCGGGTTCGCGCCTTCGGCAAAGATAGTGACTCCGTTCCCGAGCGGGCCACCGAGGAAGCCCGCTCCGTCCGC
This sequence comes from Candidatus Sulfotelmatobacter sp., assembly GCA_036514015.1. GTDB lineage: Bacteria > Acidobacteriota > Terriglobia > Terriglobales > Acidobacteriaceae > Sulfotelmatobacter. Next base: position 45,320 of record DATBYA010000182.1, on the reverse strand, counting down.
TACTGGGTTTCCGGCTGTCGCGGCGTCGAAGAAATTGATGGTACCGCTGGGTGAAATATTCAGAGTCCCGAATCCGTCAAAGGTGGCGTCGTCGGTCTGCAAAACAACAGGCTGTCGTTTTGGATTCGTGTAAGATCGCTTCACCAGCACGGTAGGATTATTGATCGTGATAATCGGAGTCACAGGCAGATTGGGGCCACCGGGACAGGAAGCTCCTGCGTCGCCGACGTCTCCTTGACCGGCGTTGGCATCGGCGTCCTGTCCGGCAGCGTCGAGATCGTCCGACGAAGACGCTGGGACCGGTGTCGGAGTCGGTGGCGGAACCTGCGACGTTGGCACCGGCGTTGGCGCGGGGCCTGGCGATGTGGGTACGGGCGTGGGCGCGGGACCCGGCGACGTCGGCACCGGCGTAGGTGCTGGACCTGGTGATGTGGGTACCGGTGTTGGAGGTGGATCGGCCATGCGGGAAGCTATCCTTCCCTCAGATGGAGCTTCGCTTCCCGGAAAAGAGATCTCATCTTTATGGCCGAGTTTCCGGGTTTGTTGAGAATCTCACCCGCCCAGCGGGATCGACTCTCCGTATCGAAGTCGCGGCCGAACACAACCATCAGATCGATATATTTACAAACATCTCGTTTGCTGGTGATCCCATATGACGCAGCGCGCCTGATTCCGTACTGAATGGTTTCCCCGAGTTGCGTGTCGCCCGCCGATTGGCACTCTCTCGGGAAGAATTTATGCAGATGGACAAGCATCCAGCTCTTAAACTTCTGCACTTCGACTCGTGAGAAGTCCGCGAGCTGTGACGGGCGCATCCTCAAGGCAGTGTACCGTTGGGATATCTCCGAGTCGAGGTTCTCTCCGCTGTCCGGTTTGAGTGGCTCGGAAAGTGTCTTTGAATCGATCGGAATGGTCCGGCGCACCAGATTGCCCCGGTCGGAACGAAACTGCAGCATGTCTTCGAGAACTTGGCCTTCTGTCCAAAACACCTGAATCGGTCCGAAAAACGTCCGCAACTCCCCCGTCTCACAGGTCGGCAGATATACCCTTAACACGCGCGGATCGTAGTAGCGGAAGACCAAGCGGGTGCCCTTGGTATCTCGCACTACAAGGAATTCGCGCAAATGGCGCCTGAGCTTCTTGAGAGAAGTCTCGCTCCTTAGAAAAACACCCCAGCTATTGCCCCATGCCTGCCGGATGAGGCGATGGGTGTCTCGATAGCCGTGATCGAGTTGTATTAGATAGGGGGCGGCCATCTCCAGTTCGGGTGTTAGCGACCCGCTGTACAAGCACGCGTATTCGAGATGGCACGCGAGGAGGAATCGGAAGACGTCGACTGACCGCGCGCCGTCAACGATCATCCAGACGTTCTGGCGGGACCCGTCGGGCCATAGGATAGCTTCGATCCGTGCTAACCATTGATCTGTCATAGCAACGATCCGTCGTGGGGCCTAGCCGGAGGCGGCGACCGCCGCCCGTTTCTTCATTCACTCCGGACAAAACGGGGCCCCGCTGGCTGCCGCAGCCACCAGCGTCGCGGCCTGCGCGGAAGGGTCAACGTCGGAAGAAAAGCTCGGCGGATCGATCGCCGGAGGTGGAGGGGAAGTGCCCCTAGGTTGCTGCTGTGAAAGCGGGAAGGGCGGCGCTTGTTTCTCCTGGACCCCCGATCCAGATTGAATCTCTTTCTTTTTCTTGTGGAGATGCAATTGGCCCAAAATCAGCATCTGCTCGATCCGCCTGACGAGCGTTGCGTCCACGCGAGCAACGGGCAGGGAGATGTTGCTCCGCACTAAATCCCGAAAGGCCCGAATTCGGAATGGGTCATCCTTCAGTTCCTGCAGCCAGAGATGTACCAGCGATTGAGCCTCCAAACCATAAACCCGATCCGAACTGCTGCAGTTTGGCTTCTGACAAAACCACCATTCGTGTTGATGCAGCGGGAACGGCATTGCTGACTGAGGAGAGGCTCGGTGAAATTGACGCTTGAACTCAGCATCGGGATTCCATCAGAGGGGGAATAAGCTGTCAAGTGGATTTTGCCACGCAGATTCTATCTTCCAATCATCGAGCTGCCGATCAGATTGCAGAGATATCCCTCGCATCAAGGCCGTGCAGCGCAGAGCAATTGCAAACCAAGCTGTGATCTTTTAGCACTTAGATTGGGCATTTGCCGCTGTCAAGGAGCGCCTTCGTCGCGACGCACTTCGTCTCTGGCAGGACCTAACTTTAGACCGCGTTGGGTCGTGTAGCCACTTTTAGCTCGCTTTGTTGTAAGTTTAATTGCAAGCTGGCGGCTAGTTCTTGGTAGCGCTGACGGGAATCGAACCCGTATACCCGCCTTGAGAGGGCGGTATCCTAACCGTTAGATGACAGCGCCACTATTTTTGCAGGTGTGCGGTAAGCCGCGACATTGCCTGGTGCAGTTCACCTGACTCGACAATATTATAGCGCCTGACCTGCATTATTCATGAAGGCCTTTCTGGATCTAGATGCGTCGTGAAAACCGGGTCGTAGTGTAGAGATCGTGCGCGGAGGTGGAAGCTTAGCGATTCATTTCCATGCGGATGCAACCGGATTGCACAATCCTACGATACGAATGAAGAAAGGGCCGAAACGGTGCCGGCCTTCTGGGGAGGGATTGTCGGGATTGGGTTCGTAAGTTTCGAAGTCGTGTCATCCAGTGGCAGCGGCCAGTGCCAGAGCGACTTGCTGGAAGGCCGGTAGAAACGGAAACGACGCGGGCAGATGAACGACAATGCGTCGTGCCGAAACCAACACTTCGAGCACCTAAGTTGAGCAGCCGCTCGCGAAGCATGCCACCTGGGTCCGGGCGCAAGCTGTACCGGCGCGCAAACGCAGCTCCTGTATCAGAACGTAAGCCGCGGCGGTGAGCAGGACACGAAACTGGTTCACCCAACAGCTTGCCGTGACGCCGGATTACGCAAGACCGCCAAGGTTGTCATGGCACGAACAGTCGCCGTTGGTTTGTGCTGGATGTGGCGCAAGAAATGGGATTACGAGCAAGTCGTAAAGTTCGGTTGGCACGCGGGCCAGCTCGGAACAGGCGATGGTGTGCAGTAGAACATCGAGCTATTGATGGGGCAGCCGGCTCCTCTTCGTAGAGGAGTTGGAAGTAGTAATCGTGATCGAGCTTGTGACCGAAGAGATGCATGGGTCGGACCGAGTTTCCTGACCTGAACTTTGATTACGAGCGAGCGTTGGTTGGACGGCTCTTTCAACCAGAGCGAAATGGCGCGCTCTTTGGCGTGCACGGGTTAGTACCCCTCGAAATGGACTTGACACCGCCGGGGCTTGGAAGTTCCGGATAGCACATACACGATATACTTCCTTGCATGCGCAACAGCGTGGCCACATTCTGCCCTCAAGGACGAGGTTCGAGATTTCTGGGACTCTGCGCCCTGCGGAACAAGATACACATCATCCCAGGCCAGTTCTGTCAGTTCGGAAAACCCGACAATTGTGTGGGCAAGCACGCTTTTCCTGCGATATCCCCACGGGAGTGCTATTTTTGAGCCTCTTGTACCCAAAGTAACCTTCCTGCGAGGAGATAGCCGTGTTTTCAAGCGATGTAGTGGGAAGTCTCTTGCGTCCTGCATATCTAAAGGACGCCCGTGATCGGTTCGCCGCTGGAAAACTCTCGGACGCGGCTTTCAAGCAGGTGGAAGACCGGGCTGTGGACGAATGCATCGAGCTGCAGATCCGCGCCGGGATTGAAGTGATCACCGACGGCGAGGTGCGCCGCTACGCCTTCTACGGGCACTTGATTGACGCGGTCGAGGGATTCGACAAATACGGCGGCTGGGCAATTCCTTTCCGGGACGAGAAGGGAGAACAGTTGGTTTTGCCGCGCCCGGTTGTAGTTTCCAAGCTGCGGCGCAGACGGCCTCTTTGTGCCGAAGAGTTTACCTATGTGCGCGCCCGCACCAATCACCCCGCCAAGACAACTATGATCAGCGCGCAACAAGCCTCGGCTTATTACGACCGCAGAAAGTCAACCGCAGCTTATTCGACCGTCGACGCTTATCTGAGCGACTTAGTCGATATTCTGCGTGACGAGGTAGAAGAACTGATTCGGCTTGGTTGTACTTACATTCAGATTGACTCGCCTCAATACACTGCGCTTTTGGATCCGGATCTGCGCGAGGGGTATCGCCAGCGCGGCAACGATCCCGACCGGCTGCTGGATTTATCGATTGAAATGGATAACGCGGTAATCGGCGATCATTCCGGCATCACCTTCGCCTTGCATCTCTGCCGCGGAAACAACCAGAGCAAGTTCTATGCTACCGGGGATTACGGCCCGATTACCAAGGTATTCCGCAATACGAGGTTCCAGAGATTCTTGCTGGAGTACGACGACGAGCGTTCCGGCGGTTTCGAGCCCTTGCGTGAAGTGCCGGCGGACCGAAGCGTTGTGCTCGGTCTGGTGAGTTCCAAGAAGCCCAAGTTGGAAAATAAGGACGAACTGAGGAAGCGCATTGACGCTGCCTCTCAGTTTGTTGCACTGGAGCGGCTGGCCCTCAGTCCACAGTGTGGTTTCGCCTCAACCATGGAAGGCAACGCAGTAACGGCTGCGGACCAGGAAGCAAAGCTGCGCCTTGTGGCCGAAACGGCGCGGGAAGTCTGGGGCCGGCCCGTCCCAGCGGTGCGTAGAGCTTGAGCAGAGAAGTGGGCGAGAGGCTCTTGGTTGGCAGCATCTAGAAAGGATAATGCCGGGGAGTTGTCTGGATCGTGATCCAGCGCAACTCGGTGAATTCGTTGATCGCAGCCTTCCCGCCGAATCGCCCATAGCCGCTTGCCTTCACGCCTCCAAAAGGCATTTGCGCTTCGTCATGAACAGTCGGTCCGTTCACGTGGCACATTCCTGACTCGATTCGCTTTGCGACTTCCACGGCGCGCGCGATGTCGCGTCCGAAGACGGCGGCTGAAAGTCCGTACTCGGTGTCATTGGCCAGAGTGATCGCTTCTTCCACGGTTTTAAAACGAGTGATCGAAACCAAGGGTCCGAAAGACTCGTCTCGGAAAATCTGCATCTCAGCAGTGACGTGGTCGACGATCACCGCGGGCATGATCGTGCTGTGTGGATCACCGCTCAGAAGCACGTTCGCTCCGCGAGACACCGCCTCGTTCACCAGGGCGCGTACCCGATCCACCGTGGGCATGCCGACGACCGAGCCAAGAACTACGTCGCCTTTTCGCGGATCGCCGCAGGGCAGTCCCTTTCCCTTCGCCACGAATTTCTCCGCGAAGGCGTCCGCCACTTTTTCATCAACAATAATGCGTTCTGTGGACATACAGATTTGTCCCTGGTTCATGAATGCGCCGAAGGCAGCGGCATCCACGGCAGCATCGAGGTCAGCGTCGTCGAGAACAATGAGGGGGGCCTTGCCTCCCAGCTCAAGCAAGATCGGCTTTAAATGCTTGGCAGCGGTAACCGCCAGGATTTTGCCGACGCGTGTCGATCCCGTGAAGTTCACGCGCCGCACGGCGCGGTGGGCAATCAGGGTTTCGACAATCGCTGAAGCACTGGCGGCATCGTGAGTCAGGACATTGACCACTCCATGATCTAGGCCGGCTTCACGCAGGATCGTTCCAATCAGGCGGTGCGTCGCAGGGCAGATTTCCGACGCCTTCAACACCACGGTATTGCCGCAGGCGAGCGGCATCGCCACGGCGCGCACTCCGAGAATGACGGGGGCGTTCCAAGGGGCGATTCCAAGGACGATGCCCGCCGGTTGGCGCACGGAAAATGCAAGGCTGCCAGGAATCTCGGACGGAATGACCTCCCCCGCAACCTGGGTGGTCATCGACGCGGCTTCACGCAGCATCTGGGCCGCAAGGTAAACATTGAATCCCGCCCATCCCGCAGTGGCGCCGATTTCATCCATCATCAGGGAAATAAAATTGGCGGTACGAGCTTCGAGCAAGTCGGCGGCGCGCAAGAGCTTTTTGCGCCGTTCGTGTGGGCCGAGCGCGGACCAGGCGGGGAAAGCCGCAGCCGCGGCTTCCGCGGCGGCGATCGCATCGTCGATGCCGGCGGCCGCTGCACGCGTGGCCACGTCGCCGGAGATCGGGTTTTGCCGGACAAATGTTGCCGCACTTATTGCAGCCGCATCACGATCACCGATGAGAAGTTGTACTTCAGTCACGGTCGTTTCCTCCTCTTTGTTGTTCTTCCTGGAATTTGTGTTGGTTGTTCCGTCCATTTTCTTGAAAACGTCGGCTGCGATGTGAAGAGGGGAGGCGGACGGAAATTCTCTTGTCCCAGGGAACAGAGTGCAGCGGCGCAGGCAGCCATAAAAATGGAGCCGAACAACGGCTGACAGCGTATATCATTTGGTCGGTCGAGTGCCAGTCAACTAGAAGGTGAACTTCGCCGAAATCTGCAGTTGCCGTGGGTTGAACATAGTTCTTGGTGTACCGAAGAGGGTGCTCGGCGCTGGAGCGATTGCGAAATCGGAGTAAGGCAAACAGGATACCTGCCCACGCTGAATCGCGAGAGAGGGGGCATCGTTGTAGTGCTGCGGCGCAGGCCCATTGAAAGGCGTTGTGCCGCCGCAAAAATCTGGTGTACCGCCCCCATAGACGGAAGTTACTTCGTTGATGTTCTGGCGATTGAACACATCGAATGCATCGAATGCCAGCAGAAGTTGCTTGCGTTCCCCAAATTTGAGGGCGCGTGACAGGCGAAGATCAAAATCATAAAAGTGGTCGCCGTAGTAGGCATTGCGCGGAGACCAACCTACGCGATCGGTAACCGGATTGGTGTCGCCATTCTCGTCGTTGCCGACAAACATGGTGAATGGCCGTGGCGTCTGCAGCGACGCAATCATGCTGAATTCAAAGTTCCGCAGGGAAATAAGCGGCGCGTGGCGTTGACCAAGGAAGGACGGGTCTTTCTCGATGAAGCGAGAAAACTTGTCGTGCAGGCCGGACATGCGATGGAAGCGGCTCGCCGTGCCCACAAAGGGGAATCCGGGGTCATCAGAGTTGGCATTCCTTCCCGTTTGGGTGGCGTGATCAACAAAGCGCTATTGGAGCACCGCGAACGGTTCCCTGCGCTGGACGTTCAGTGCAAGGACATCTGCTCCAGCCTTCAGAATGAGGCACTGCGCAAGGGGGAAATCGATATTGGTTTCTTCCGCCCTCCCATCGACCAAGTCCACCTCGATTGTGAGTTGCTCTTCGAGGAGGATTTCGTCGTTTTCCTGCCTAAGACGCATGCGTTAGCCAAGCGCAGGTTTCTGAAGTTGAAAGATATCGCCGCCCAACCTTCAATTATTTTCGACCGCAGTTTCTCCAGTTGGCTTTACGACAAGATCCTGGGCTTGTACAGCAGGCAGGGCTTGACATCACACCTAACGGTCACTCATGTTGAGGATGAGGAAGCTGGCGCTGCCATGGTTGCATCCGGCCAAGCGATTCTCATGGGAGTAGGCGCGATCCTCAATCGTACGGTCGCGGGCGTGGATCTTGTTTCCGTGCGACTGAATGAACCCGAGGCGAAGATCGAACTCTACGTGGCCTGGCGGAAAAACGAACAGTCAGCCGCAGTATTCTCTTTCCTGGATAGCGCGCGCCGGATCCTCCGCCATCCGGCATACAGGGAGATCGCCTAAGATTTGATGTGCGCCGGCGGTCATTGCGGAGAGGCGGGCCCTTTAATGCTCCGTTTCACAGTCCGAATCAAGACAGGACAGACAGAGATCTCAGTCCCTCGTCACAATTCCGTTCACCTTTGAATTCAACAACATGGGAATGTAGCCCAGAATCCCATCTGCTATAACTTGGCTGCCATGTTTGGCCTGTTTCGGCTCTGGTGCGCAGCCATCGTTCGCACTTTTCGCAGTCGCCGCCGTCTGACCGGAGTCCGAGCGCCGTTAGGAACCTTGAAACCCTGCGCCGCTGGGGCCGCGGGGCGCTTAGCAGGGTGCAGCCAATCAAGACACCCGCAAACTCTTGAGCGAGGCGCGAGCCGATCCCCGACTGATGTCGGGCACGATGACCAGTTCAATCACGGTGACATCGGAGAGTTCAACCTGATATACCTCCGCCTCGCGGATTGAACTAGGAGGACTGAAGTTCCACTGCTGGCGCACAATTTCTAGAAACGAGCGCCCGCCATCTGCGGACCATCGCAAGACGAACTCTTGGGTACGCTCTGTCTCGGCGTCCTCGAAGACGAGCGCGATGCGTGTGAGTCTTTGTGGCTGATCGAAGATTAACCGGATGGTTTGGGTGCCAGAATCGGCGGCACGCCAGCCCCGCGTTTCGCCTGAGATCAGCGCAGCCTCCACCGGATAATCCTTGTCTTCCGATGTGACCTCGACCACAGCCTCACGGTCGAGGTCCAGCCAGCCTTTATCCAGCGACGGAACACCCGGCGGAATTGGCGTGATTAGGTGCTTGCGCATACCCTAGTTTACCTCCGGCGCGACTCTCATGATCGCCGCTACGCCAGATCAAGATCAGGATCAGGATGGGAGGATAATGGTTCTTTTCCAAGCAAATCCTGAAATGAGCAGTCTAGGCCTACTGCAATCACTGAAGGAAAGCATGCTCAGCCAAGCGAATGTGAAAGCCATCTACGGCGGACCCATCGCAGCCCATAGCAAAACGGTCATCCCGGTTGCAAAAATAAAAATAATGTACGGCTACCGCACTGGGGGGGCACTGGAGGTGTGGGCGCTCGCAGTGCGCGCGGTGGAGGAGCACGGGCGATTCCAGTGGGCGTTGTCGAGATCAGCGATCAGCAGAGGAATCGGTCTCGGCTTGTGGCTAGGGCGGCGCAGGCGGCGCTGAAATCGCGTCGGCGTCTCGCCAACTATTGGACAGTCCAGAGGAAGAGCGTATCGGTAGTTACGGCTATGTGCTTCTCCTAGACGGGAATACTACGCTGCTCTCTTCTGTTTGACTGGAGGCAGCCGGAGGCGGTGCTTTTCTGTCATTTGTTCTGTCGAAACAACTCTGCGGCCGAGGGCTGCCAGTCGCCCTAGCTCGTATTGGATTGCTTGTAAGCGTTCCTGCCTCCGTCCGTGAGCGACTTGGGCGACTGCACCATTCCGAACTGCCCGCCGAAACTGGTCATTCAACTCCTTAATGTCCGCGATCTCCACTCGGAGATGCCCAATCTTGTCTCGAAGAACCCGTAGATGATCCATATCTCGTAGATGATCCATATCTTCTGAATAGGTTGTCTGGATACCTTGCAGCAGCATTGCAAAGGCCAAGTTGTCATGCGGCTAGCAGTTGTACGGACTGCTCGGTTGCAGGAGCCGTAATCCTAAGGGTGGCGGCCGTGAGGTGTCTGTTCAAAATTGACCAGATTTTCCAGTGACGGAAGACTATTTTGTGCGGATTGGAAAAGACCAAGGCGGTACTGTATGACTGGAACGAAAGACAGATCGCACATCGAGTCCACAATTCTTGAGTCCACAATTCTTGTCAACCTTTTAGCGATTCAGTTTGTTGGGTCTTGAGGGCCTTGAGTTCAGTTCCTCACTCTCTTCTCCAGCAGCTTCCACTCTCGCCAAAACCTCATCCCAGGTCACGCAGGTTCTTGTGTGTTGCCTTACTAAACGGAGCCCCGCAATGACGCGAATTTTGATTGCAGACGACAGTACGCCCGCTCGATGCGGGCTGCGCACTTTGCTGGGACTGAATTCAGACTGGCAGGTCTGTGGCGAAGCTGTGAATGGTGCCGATGCCGTAGAAAAGGCGCAACAGCTTGCTCCCGACCTCATATTGATGGACTTCTCGATGCCGCGGATGGACGGTGTACAAGCAGCACAAGAAATCGCCAAATCTGGTACAGGCATTCCGATCCTGCTTGTCACTCTGAACCTTTCATCTGAGATCATGGAATTGGCTCGCAACGCAGGTTTGCGCGGTGCGATGTCAAAGTCGGAAATCAGCAAGTTGCCATATGCGATTAGGGCACTTCAGCGCGGTGAGACTTTCTTCTATGCGAGCTAGGCGGGAATGAATCCATGACCGCGATCACCGTTGTTTCACGAAAAGGCAGCCCGAGTTGTTTTTCCGCTGCACTCCCGTGGTTCATTTCCACCGTAGCCCGTTGGAGCCATTCCACCCATGAAGTTAAGGTCGTACGTTGGTGTTGAGCAGCACCTTGGGGGAGGGCTGTTCAGCGGGAAGCGTCCCACGACTCATTGAGTCTGGGGGCGCTTTTTGCTGTGGGGTGTAGGACAACTCGTCAACTTTAAGCCGCAGTCACTCCCGAACTGAGGAATTGCTCTCCCTTGCTGGTCGCCCGTAATGCGGCCAGCAAATCCTGTCCAGCATCGGATTTCACGACGTAGCCCAGTGCACCAGCATTCAACGCAGCGCTAACAAGGTATGAGGCATCGTGCTGGCTAAACATGAGAATCTTGGATTGAGGCGACACTTGGAGTATGCGCGGTGCCGCCCTAAGACCGTTCAGATTTGGCATCGACACGTCGAGCAGAATCACATCCGGCTGTAACGCTTTTGACTGGTTGATCGCTTGAACTCCATCGCATGCTTCGCCAACGACGTAAAAGTCCGCGCAGCCTTGTAGCATGGAACAAACGCTGTGCCTGAGCACGTCCGAATCTTCGACAATGAGAATGCGGACAGGCATCGGGAACCTCAAAACGGGCGCATGTATGCGTAAGCATTATTTGCGAAATCCAGCCCGAGAACTGGTCAATTGTGAACAGACCGATTAGAGGAACATGCGGCGTACCGCCTAGAGCGCTCCCACATTGGCTCCTGTAAGGCACACCATTTCGGCCGCCGGGCGCAAGAGGATCGCGGCTGCGCAAAGAGAAGAGAGAGGTGGGCTACGTTGAAGGCTGGCATAAGGCGGCGTAGGCCGACGGAGAATGCTGCGAGTACGCGGCAGGCTTTTCTCTTTGAGGAGGAATCACTACGGCTTGAATGCCAGATGAGATAGGCAATATTTGCGACCTTGCTCGGCAGCCCTGTTGCACGGTTGGTTTCCCTCGGCAGACTCGCATTGCCACACTTCACACGCGCATCGAAAGCCACCTGCCAAGCTTTTGTACCAGTCGTGGCGGTGCTTCGGACGCGACGGCACTGTGCTTCGTTTTCGCCCCGGAAAAACCACCACGTTTTTCCTAGTCTTCATGCAGGATTGGATGCATCGCCAGAGATAAGGGGTCAAAACAGTCTGACCGAATGGGACTGGCTGAGTTTTTTTTTCTGGTGGTTGTGCAAATGTGAACAGCGGTGCGGTTGTTTCAGCGTTACATTGCTCTTGACTTGGCGAGTGGATGCGCTTTGTAGAGCGGGTAGATATGCTCCCCTCGGTGCGCATACTTAAGGGTTCGCCAATGCGAGGCGTGCTCCGTGTATTTCCGGCCGACTAAGGTCGCCCTACCCCCGCACGCCTTGCGAGTCTTGTGACAGGTCGGCATGGTGAAAGGTGAGTGCAGATTGCAAACACCGCATCACGTCAGCGTTGATACGTTCGCCGCGGACAAAGCACTGTTCCTGATGACCGCCTGCTTTGACTATGGGGACAACCAAGCTCACTGCTCCCAGTGTGGGACGCGCATCAAGTGGGAGGCAGCGTTCATCTCGGCACATCGAATGGCGGAGGATTGCGTTGGCACGGGGACAATTGTTCAGGTCGACATTCCATACTGCCCACAGTGCGAGGAAATACCTTATGTAAGAGGTTGCTTCCATGTCCGCGACGGGCAGGATGTGGCGGCACAACTGGCGGCTTGATTTCTCCGTTGTCAGATTCGCAACTCAGGCAGCAAGTTCACGCTGTCCAATTCTGAACGACAGCTCCATCAGTCAGGATGGCTGGCCTCACCACATAGGGGATCGGTTCATCTAGGCAGACTTGGTTGGTCGCCTGCACAACTCGATGACCTTCGCACATTGCTCTTGCAAGGCACCCTTTAAAGCTTTGTGAAAGATCGTAGGTATGTCACTTTTCCCCTAACCATCCTCTTCGTGCTGCGAATTTCTGAGGACGCGCTTCAAGAGCTGGCCGCATCTCATCCGCACTTACAGCGTACTTGACGCGCACAACATTAGTCTGAGCAAAACCGCTCCAGACACGGCGTACTCATCAGTCCCGCAACAGGAGGTAACGCTGCTGCTGAATCGCTTGCACCGAGCGACCTAATGCCCTACTGAGCCTGACGTCGGTCGGACGATCTTTGGTCAGTGCTCCTCGTCGGCCACCGCCGATCAATTTCCGCCATGATCTCCTGCGGCCCACCGGAGCGCGTCGGCGATGGCGCTTACCGTTGCAGGAACCCGCTTTCCGCCGTCGTACTGCGCGAGCTTTCGCGCTGGCAAGATCGACGCGGCGATCAGCAGAAAACAGGTGGCCGGCGCTTTCGGTGCGCGGCCTCTGTTGCATCGCAACCGAGGAGTCCTTTGATTAACGACGGCGCTGTCTCGCTCCTGCGATGCCGCGCAAGGTGGCCCAAAAGGCTCTTTCGTGCCTGCTGTACCGCGCGAACCGCCCGAGGCGACCTGAACCCCTCCCGGCAGCCAAATCCTCGCAGATCGCCTTCCTGACGGATCACCCACGCCCTGCCCTCTGCGGGAAACTCGCTGGAGGAGGGCGGCAACCCAAGGGGAGGTGAACATTCGTCAAGAACAGGTCAATAGTGAGCATTAAGAAATCATTGAATGCCGGATCATAGGGAATGACGATAAAGGGGGTGTTCTTCACTCGACCGCCTCCCCCCCCGTACTATCTCTCGCATAGCGATGGGACGGGTTCCAAACTCGATTCGGGAAGAAAACGCTTTAGTCCTCGGGGGAACGACTGGAGGAATCTGATGAGCTATAGCGAAGCGAGAAGTCACTTTGAGAAAGCGAAACTCAATACCGTGGATAAGAGTGCGATGGAGATGTTAGACGGACTCAAACATTTATCGCACGCGATTGAAGAGGACCTGAGATCGTTGGAACAAAGCATACGGGATATCCGCGACATCCAGAGCAGCAAACAAATCCCCGGCTCTTTTACTTAACTTCCACCTCCTATTCACCCTCACGACGTTTCTTGCGTTGACTCGGCTCTCTCCACTCCTTAACTCCTTACGCCTTCGGCTGGGCTGTTCGAAGCCTACCAGCACTTTAGGCGACAGCGGGAATCCGATCTCAGCGTCCATGCGCCTGAGCCTCGGCGCCGGGCAGAACGACCCCTGCCCCTGCAGCTCCGGCAAGCAATACCAGCGGCGGGGCGACGGTGCACTGAGTCCTGTTTGTCGTGTGACTTATTTGTGACTACTTTCGAGGAAAAACCAGTTCTAAACTTGCCATGTCTACTGAGATTCTGTTTTCGGCGACCTGTCCTAAACCCCTTTACAGGCGCTCGTCTTGCCAGTATTGTTGGCAGAAGTCAGAAGCAGCAAAGAGATTTCTGGTAGCGCTACCAACTTTCTTTCATCATGATCGAGGACCTTTCAGTTCATCATCATCCCGTTCATTCGCTTTTCCTGCCAACGGACCGGTGCGCCGCCGCAGAGTACGCCCTCTGCAAAGAGCAAATAGAGTTTTTCCATGAGTATGGATACCTAAAAGGAGTCCGCATCTTGTCGGACGAACAGGTGGAAGTTCTCAGGCTCGAACTGGCTGGACTGCTTGACGCGCGAGTCGAAGAGCGAGACTTATTTTACGAATATAACTCAAATGAGTCGGGTGATCCGAATCACGTTTTGTTCCATGCGCTGGGCGCATGGCGGATAGCGCCCGGTTTTCACGATCTCCTCTGGCATCCTGCATTTACAATCCCGGCAGCGCAACTTCTTGGCGGAGCGGTTCGGTTCTGGCACGATCAACTCTTCTGCAAGCCTGCTCATCATGGCGGAGTAGTGGCCTGGCATCAGGACTATTCTTATTGGACGCGAACTCAACCTCTCGCTCATCTCACCTGCTGGATTGGCCTTGACGATTCGACCCGAGAGAACGGGTGCTTGCAGTACATTGCAAGGAGTCATCATTGGCCAGATCTACCCATAACGGGACTCGCCGGCGACATGGATGCAATCAGCGCAGTTCTGGACAACCAACAAAGACGCGAGTTCGAGCGTCCGGTCGCTGTCGAATTGAACAAGGGTGAGGCTTCCTTCCATCATCCCCGGTTGGTACATGGATCGTTTGCTAACCATTCTGACCGCTCGCGCCGTGCGACCGTGATCAACGTCATGAAGGATGGCGTGCGCTCAGGGAGTAGTGAACCGCTGCTCCAAGGTATACCGGTCATTCCACCCGGCCAGAAGGTTGAAGGACGGTTCTTTCCGTTACTGTCGGAAAATAGAAACCAATGATGACCGAGCTCAAGTGAAGGATCGCCGCCGACTTGGAATGATCCTCCGGCGATTCGAAACACAGAGCGACAATTCGTTCGGCTTGGTCTTTCCGTCTCCAAGGTTGGCGGCTTTTCCGTTCCCGCAGGCCATCAGGATCTGGAGTGATTCTGAAAATTGATGTCGAAGCGAGGAAAGGCCCGTGGCCACTGGAGTCAACAGGACTTTACTACCCATTTTCATCATTTCATCCGACTGGCGGCAGATTGTTGCGCTTTACAACCGATTGGTGCGAATTCAGCCTTCGCCACAGCGAGCTAGTTTTTGCAGATTTTCCTGACTGAGATATCTGGCAGAGGGCGCCGCCGACCCCGTCATCGCTCGACTCCCCAAGGGCGGCTATCATCGATCGTTCGAGTACCGGACGGCGAATCCCCACCCCGCGGGTCCGTACCGTGTTTCCTCCCGCTCTACGATCACGTAACGGCCGATCTGGTTATCGCGACGGTGGCGCCTTGCCCGTTATCCGAATTCCCGGCCGTATCCCAGAATGCTGCTAACGGACAGTTGATGAACCATGTGAAGCGTCGTCATCGTCATTGCTGGAAAAAGCATGCCATTCAAGAACGGGCTCCTAGAGGTGGCGGAGCGGGTCCTCGATGCGCTCGGTAGTTGTCTTGGTGGTCTCGCGTTCGAGTGACTTGGCGACGAGTTCCTTAGCGTTGAGCGCTACGGCCAAGGACAAAGCTAGCACAATCCCGCCGAAGAGAATCCCGAACGCAAGCTCGACAATTCCCGAAGCAATTCTAAGGTGCTCCAAAGCCATGGCCACCGCCAACACAAGCACCAGCCACTTCACGCCGACACTCAACAAACGACCGTATTGAAAGTTCATATTTACAGCGCCAATCAGAACGCTTCTGGCAAGAAAACGGGCAATGATGATTCCCGCTAACAGGACCAGCAAGGCTCCTAGGATGTTCGGTACATAGGCGAAGACGCTACGTACGAGCAGGGAGGTCAATTCCGCGTCAAACGCCGACACACCGATCAAGAGTCCAGTCAACACGACTACAGCAGCGACGAATCGCGACACCAGGACAGAGGGGCTCTTCATGGGGGACCATTCCGCCGTTGAAGGGAAGCCCCATCCCACCAGACGCTGATCAAACCGAATGCTGACAAGTAACCGGCGCACTATGATGGCCAGGATCCAGGCCAATATGACAGAGATCAGGAGCGCCACAATGAGCACCACCAATCCGGGCAGCAGCCGGGTTAGTGCGGTTATAAATCGCGTCGTTGACTGATCCAAGGCTTGCTTGACTTGCTCCCTCATAAACAAATCCCCTCTCTGAGCTCGACTATGGGTTGAACCGGTCGGGCCATCGCCACCGCGACACGAGATATGGTTTGGAGACTTCGTAAGCGTTCGAGAGGCGCTCCAGCCGGCGCTCCACCGCGACCTCGTCGGCAGCCTCCATTTCCTTTGCGTAACCCGCCGCCCACCCCAGGTACAGAGGAGTCATCGACCGGAGCAGATGCTCACGGTTGATGGTTTGAAGACGGTGGGCGAGAGCGAAGTCGTACACAATTCGAGCCCACAATTCATCGGGCATCTCGAATTGCTCTGGCGTCAAACGCGTCAGCTTTCTGAGCTCCAGCAGAGTTGCAGGGGGGAGAACCAGCCCCCAGATGTCTTGCAGGTCTCGATTTCCCAGTTGAAACGAATTCAGGAGGCGGTTCACATCGACCGTTGCGGTCTCGTGGGACGCAGTCAGCGGCTCGCCAAATCCGGATACTGGAATTGACCCGCGCGTTTTCTGCCAGCAAGCCGCATTCCGTTCCATGGCCAGGAACACCGGGCCCAGAGCTTGGACCAAAAGAGAGCTGGTGTTTGTCCAATCCGTGGGTGGGAGGATGCGGGGACCAACGTGCACCTGGCAGACGCGAAGGTTGTCGCAGATCGCAACCGGCGCGAGTGATGCGAGCGGATGAATCCGATGGGCATTGCCATCGCTCCCGCTGACCATTTCGAACAATGCTCGAGAGAAGCCCAAGTCCGGCCCTAGCGGGTTTTGGATCCGCTTTCCGTAGAGACATCGGATGAGGGGACTGATAATGCTAACGTTCAGCAATCCCTCGAATTTTCGGCGAACGTAGTGGGGAACTGCCAGGTCAAACCCCGTTTCCAGCACGGGTTGCACGAGCTCGCAGACCCATTGGGGGGGTACCGATTCCAGCTTCGAGGCAATGATGCAGCCCGCTTGAGCTCCTAGTCTTCTGCCGGCAGCGAAAAGCGATAGATAGGCGGCGGAAATGCTCTGCATCGGAGTACCCGAAGTATCCGCCCCGATTGGCGGCCAGGAGACGAAGGTCAACTGCGGCCCATTCCCAGAACTCGGCGAACCAGCCTGAGCCGGGACCGAACTGGCATCGCCCAACAGAATCACGATTCGCAAATCTCCATGGAGTGTTCGCAGCGCCTCATGCACCGTCGCCACCGACTCGTGATCGAGATTCGCCAAAATCCCAACGACCAGATCGGCTGCGTCTATTTGTTCGATCTTTTCCAGCGATTGTTGTGGGATGAAATCACCTTCCACTCTTCTGGCCTCGGTCTCCATTTACTTTATTTTCTTTCTCCACCTGGGGACAGGATGTCGTTCCCCGTGCACGATTCATTCAGGGCACAAGCAACATAATCCCAAGCAAGGGGATACGTACCCACTCGGGGCGGCTGTTCAACTCATAAAGTACTTCGTAGAGTGCCTTATCGAGCAGGAAAACATTAAGCAGCTTGCGGAAATCGGCATTTCCGGGCGGCAGAAAATCGGTGCCTGGCGCGGCTTCATGATACGCGCGCAAGAATTCCGCTGCCGCCGACCGTTCCCAAAGCTGCGCCCAAGGTTCGAGGCGAGTCAAATCCTCGGGGTGCCGGGCGGTATAGTTCAGGAGACCGGCATAGGCGGCGTAACTGAAGGACCGCAACATGCCGGCGACATCTTTGAGTGGGCACTGCTTGGACCGCCGAACCGCCAGCGGCCGGGCCGGTTCGCCTTCAAAATCCAGGATCACGAAATCGGTTTTTACGCGGAGTACTTGTCCGAGATGATAGTCACCGTGAATTCGGATTCGTTGTATCGGCGGGAAATCACCATCGAGGGGGCCGAAACGATCGAGAATCTGACGGCGGCGGCTGAGCACCGACGCCGCAACCTCGACTACTTCATCGGGCAAGTAGGACAGACGCTCCTTCAGCACGTCTAAGACGCTGGAGGCGTGCTGTCGGATGCCGGCAAATTGCGCGTTAAGATCGACCGCGGTTAACGGCTCCGGCGCGAATGCGGGATCATCTGTGGGTGTAGCCAGCGCCAGGTGAAGTTCCGCAGTCCTGCGCCCGAGGATTGCGCCAGCTTCGAGGTACAAACCAAGGTGGTCAAGGGCCACCTGAGTTGGGGGATTCTCAGAGAGCTCCAGTGGACCCTGGACCTGGCCGCTCAATTTTTCTGGGAATGGTAAGGAGGCGCACGCCTCGTAATACCGGTCAAGCTCTTCCAACGTCCATCTCCAGCCGTCGCCTTCGTTTGCCACCAAGCCCTGCAACAGCGCCAGGTTTGCGAGTTTGCCATCAGTCGCCGCGAGTCCGTCGATTTCAATCGAGCCGGCAAAAGGAGGAATCTGGTTGAAGTTGCTTTTCTCGCTCAGGTACTGTCCAATTTCGGCATCCGGATTCAGTCCGGGCTCTTGGCGGCGGAACAGCTTGAGTATGAACCGATCTCCGAACAGAATTGAAGTGTTGCTCTGTTCCGCTGAGCCCCGCCGCACCTGTAATCCTTTCCCGGCCAACGCCACGAGATCCAGGAAAGCCTTTCCACGTATGCCCCGGACTCCCCCGTGACCCGCATTTACTCTGCTCGCATTTTCAATCAGCGAGAACAACAACATGCAAGTCTGGTCGTCGAAGGCTCCATCGTGGAGCAAACCCGCTCCCCGGTGCGAGAGAACCGCAGCGATGATGGCGTTGGGGGCAGTCCGCTGCAATTCGTTTTTGGCATCTCCAAAACTCATCGCCAGCGGCAGGAAATATAGGTCGGGAGCTCCAGTGTCGAACTCTACCTGCACCAGTACCAGCGCAGATTGCGATGGATCCGATGAAACGTTCGACGGAATACTTAGCGGAATCCAGTCCGCAATTCGAACCGACTTGATCTGTCTGGATTTTCCCGCGAACCAGCGCTGTTTGGGCAGGTACTCCGGGAGTTCCACAGTTTCCAGGCGGAGGCGGCCGGCCGCCTCAAGGACGCTCTCCCATCCAGAGCTTACATTCAACGGTGCATGTTCCGTCATATCCACTGTGCTCCCAGTGGGTTTCTCTCTTCGTTGCAGCTCTAGCCAGAGGAAACTGTAAGATGCCAATGTCAGCCGATATGGGTGACGCTCGATGGGCGGGAATTCCACGTACCCGAGCATTTCCACGGGTGTCATACCCTCCACCTTCGACAAATCCAGATCGACCGGCTGCGCGAAGCGGGAGAGATTGGCGACGCACAAGACCTGTTCGCCTTCATATTGCCGAAGGTAGGCCAAGATTTTGCGGTTCGACGGATCAAGAAACTCGATGTTGCCCCGCCCAAACATGCGAAACAGCTTTCGCAGGGCAATCATGTTACGCATCCAGCTCAAAAGCGAAGATGGATCGCCCTGCTGAGCCTCCACATTGATTGCTTCATATCCCCATACCGGGTCCATGATGACGGGACTAAACAACCGGGCCGGCGTCGCGGCGGAAAACCCGGCGTTGCGATCTCCGTTCCATTGCATGGGTGTGCGAACGCCGTTACGGTCACCGAGATAAATGTTGTCCCCCATTCCGATTTCATCCCCGTAGTAAAGAATCGGTGTACCGGGAAAAGAGAGAAGCAAACTGTTCAGCAGTTCGATCCGCCGGCGGTTATTATCCACCAGCGGCGCAAGGCGGCGGCGAATGCCAAGATTGATGCGCATCCGAGGGTCCGCGCTGTAAGCCAGGTACATGTAATCGCGCTCATCGCTGGTGACCATCTCCAGAGTCAACTCATCATGATTTCGCAGGAACAGCCCCCACTGGCATGCTTCGGGAATAGCGGGAGTCTGCGCGATGATGTCGGTTATGGGCAAGCGGTCTTCCTGGCGGAGAGCCATATAAATGCGCGGCATGAGCGGAAAATGAAAGGCCATGTGGAATTCATCGCCGTCGCCGAAATAAGGACGTACATCGGCTGGCCACTGGTTCGCTTCCGCCAAGAGCACCCGGCTGGAATAGTCTGCATCAATCTCCTTACGGAGTTTTCTGACGATAGCGTGTGTTTCCGGAAGATTTTCGCAACTGGTACCCTCACGCTCCACCAGATAGGGGACCGCGTCTACGCGCAATGCATCAACCCCTATATCGAGCCAGTAACGCATCACCTTCAGAACTTCTTCGACCACTTTTGGGTTGTCGTAGTTCAGATCGGGCTGGTGAGAAAAGAAGCGATGCCAATAAAATTGGTTCGCCACGGGATCCCAGGTCCAGTTGGACCGCTCGGTGTCAGTAAAAATGATTCTTGCATCCTTGTACTTCTGGTCAGTGTCGCTCCACACATAAAAATCTCGCTCCGGCGCGGCGGGAGACTGTCGCGCCGCCTGAAACCACGGATGCTGATCGGAGGTGTGATTCACCACCAGTTCGATCATCACCTGCAAATCACGCTCGTGAGCCGCCGCTAGAAAAGCCTTGAAATCGTCCATCGTCCCGTACATCGCGTGGACGTTCAAGTAGTCGGAAATGTCATACCCATCGTCTTTCAGAGGGGATGGGAAGAAGGGAAGCAACCACAGACAGGTGACCCCTAGATCCTGAAGATAATCCAGTCTCTGGATCAAGCCGGGAAAATCGCCAATACCATCGCCGTTGCTGTCCTTGAATGCGCGAACGTGCAATTCGTAAATGACAGCGTCCTTGTACCACAGAGGATCTCCCGCGCTGCCTGGACGCTTTGCCATGATGCGTATTCCCTGTTCTCAAACGCTGCTGGAAGACTGCGGGCGAAAAACCACAACTCCAAGAGGAGGGAGAGTCATATTCAGGGAGAATGGGCGTCCATGAATCGGGAATGGCATCGCCGATAAGCCGCCAAAGTTTCCCCGGCCGCTGCCCCCGTACAGGGCGGCGTCGCTGTTGAGGATCTCATCCCAAAGACCGTTCCAAGGCACCCCGACGCGATAGTTTTGACGAACGACCGGCGTGAAGTTGCAGACAAAAAGCAGTTGCTCGTTCGAATTCCGCCCTCGGCGAAGAAAGCTGATGACGCTTCTCTGCGCGTCATTACAATCCACCCATTCAAACCCCGCAGCATCGGAGTCCAGTTGCAGCGAGGGGCTATTGCGATACACCGCATTGAGATCACCCAGCCAATGCCTTAAACCCGAGTGAAGCGGACTCTGCAGGAGGTGCCACTGCAGGCTCGCATCGTGGTTCCACTCCGACCACTGGCCGAACTCATCCCCCATGAACAGGAGCTTCTTGCCGGGATGGCCGAACATAAACCCGTACAGGAGCCGCAGATTTGCGAACTTTTGCCACTCATCGCCCGGCATTTTACGCAGCATGGAACCCTTCCCGTAGACGACCTCATCGTGCGAGAAAGGCAGGACGAAATTTTCAGTGAAGGCATAAACCAGGCTAAATGTGATCTTGCTATGCTGGTAACTTCGGAACACTGGATCTTGCGACAGGTAGTCCAGCACGTCATGCATCCAGCCCATATTCCACTTGAAACCGAATCCCAATCCTCCAACGTAGGTGGGCCGCGAGACCTGCGGCCAGGCAGTCGATTCTTCCGCCATCATCATGACGTCGGGAAATGCCGCATAAACATGCTCATTTACCTTTCTCAGGAAGTGAATCGCCTCTATGTTTTCTTTTCCGCCATAGCGGTTTGGTATCCACTCTCCTTCGCGCCGTCCATAATCGAGATAGAGCATTGAAGCGACGGCGTCCACCCGGAGACCGTCAACGTGATATTTGTCGAGCCAGAACATGGCGTTGCTGATGAGAAAACTTTGGACTTCATTCCGACCGTAATTGAATACAAAGGTGTTCCAGTCCGGCTGTTCCCCTTGCCGTGGGTCGCCGTGTTCGTAGAGATGAGAGCCATCGAAATATCCAAGACCAGTCTCATCCTTCGGGAAGTGGGCCGGAACCCAATCGAGAATGACGCCGATTTCATGTTGATGAAGATAGTCCACGAGATACCTGAAATCGTCCGGCGTGCCGAATCTGCTAGTAGGAGCAAAGTAGCCGGTGGGCTGGTATCCCCAGGAACCATCAAAAGGATGCTCCATAACCGGCATGAATTCGACGTGGGTAAAACCACACTCCCGGACGTAATCCGCCAGCAACGGGGCCATCTCCCGATAAGTCAGCCAGCGATTTTCTTCTTCGGGCACACGCCGCCAGGAGCCTAAGTGCATTTCGTAAATCGAGATGGGAGCGTCCAGCGCCTGGCTCTTTGCCCGGTTCGTCATCCACGAACCATCATTCCAGGAATAGTTTTCTAAGTTCCACACCCGCGAAGCCGTATGGGGACGAACTTCCGCGGCGAAACCATACGGATCGGTTTTGTCGACCGTATACTCCCGGTAGCGGGAGATCACGTGATATTTGTATATGGTGCCTTGACCGAGAGTCGGTATAAAGCTCTCCCACACTCCGGCAGAGCTGGAGCGCATCACGTTGGCCGTAGGATTCCACTGGTTGAAATCGCCCACCACTGAGACCTGCCTGGCATTCGGCGCCCACACAGCAAACTGCACTCCCTGGCGCCCATCACGCTCCGTGAGGTGGGCGCCGAGTTTCTCGTAGGCACGGTCAAAGGTTCCTTCAGCCAGCAAATACACGTCAAAATCACTCAGCGATTGCAAGGTTTGCACCATGGTTCTCATCCTTCCATTTACATCTACATCGGGGACCGGAGAAGGCAATTCCCAGACTCTTCATTACAGGTAATAGTCGAAATCGCGCTCTGTCCGAATCCATCGGCGTACCCGTAAAATGTGTGCCGGAAGACTTTCCGGTGTCAGTTCCACATAGTTCCGCGAACCCTGCCACAAATACCGGCCTTCGCCTAGCAGATCGTGAACTTGGAATTCACGATCCGCCTTCAGCCCGAGGGCAGTGAGATCGAGATTAACCCAGCCCGTCTGGCGGTGGAATGAATCGAGGTTAACGATCACCACGATTACGTTGCTCAGATCGTCCGTCGTCTTGCTGTAGCAAATCAGCATCGGATTGTCAGTACCATGAAAGCGCAGATTGTGATTGCTTTGCAGTGCCGCGTTCTCTTTGCGAATTCGGTTGATTCTGGAAATAATGTCCTTCAAACTCCACGCGGAATGCAGATCGCGATGCTTGAGTTCGTATTTCTCGGAATTTAAGTACTCTTCACTGCCGGCTTGCATGGGCGTGTTTTCACACAACTCAAACGCCGGACCATAAATGCCATAGCTGGCCCCCAGGGTGGCAGCCAGAATCAATCGGATCATGAAAGCCGGACGACCGCCGACCTGGAGGAACTCCGAAAGAATGTCTGGCGTGTTGGGCCAGAAGTTGGGACGGAAATACTCTCGTACTTCGCCTTGCGTGAGCTCGGTGAAATAGTCCGTTAACTCTTGTTTTGTGTTGCGCCAGGTGAAATAGGTGTAGGACTGAGAGAAACCGAGCTTGGCCAGTCGGTACATTACATGCGGTCTGGTGAACGCTTCCGCCAAGAAGAGCACCTCGCCGTGCTCCTTCTTAATCTCGCCGATAACCCACTCCCAGAAAGAAAATGCCTTCGTGTGAGGATTGTCGACACGGAAGATACGAACCCCCTGATCGATCCAGAATTGAAAAACATTCTTTAACTCGTTCCATAACGCTTTCCAGTCCTCGGTTTCGAAGTCCAACGGGTAAATGTCATGGTATTTCTTCGGGGGATTCTCTGCGTATTGTATGGTTCCATCCGGACGCTTACGGAACCACTCCGGATGCTGCTTCACGTAGGGGTGGTCCGGAGTGCATTGAAACGCGATATCCAGCGCAACTTCGAGGCCATGCTCTGCAGCCTGAGATACAAAATGCCGAAAGTCTTCAAGGGTCCCCAACTCTGGATGAATTGATGTGTGGCCGCCCTCCTGCGATCCGATCGCCCATGGACTACCCACGTCACTCGGCTCGGCCACAACCGAGTTGTTTTTTCCTTTTCGAAAGGCATGGCCGATGGGATGCACCGGCGGCAGGTAGACGACGTCAAAACCCATAGATGCAACATAAGGAAGCCACCCCTCGCAATCCCGAAGTGTCCCGTGACGTCCGGTCCCGGAGGAGCAGGATCGAGGAAACACTTCATACCAAGTGGAAAAGCCGGCTTTCTCTCTGTCCACAACAATGGCCAGGGGTGTCTGGCACCGGGTAGCAAACTGTCGTTCGGGATAGCGTTGCATCGCTCTGAACAAATCTTCCTCGAGCGCAATGGAGGTTGCGATTTCCATGTCCTTCTCTTCGCGTATCTTTCGCGCCCCCTCTCGGAGCAAGGCGGCATCGTCCCCTTTGGCACGCCCCGCGGCATCATCCATCAACTCGGCTCCAACGAGCAAGTCGATATGGACATCTTGTCCGGCGGCGATTCGTTTGCCAAGACCGTCGCGCCAAGTTGAGAAACGATCGATCCATCCTTCAATGGTGTATTCGTAACGACCCGCTTTCGGGACCGAAAACACCCCCCGCCAGCGATCGTTACCTAGCGTCGTCATGGGTGACGATTGCCACTCTTTGTCGCCCTCGCGTGAATAAAGCACCTGACAGATCACATGGTCATGACCATCCGCAAACACGTCGGCCTCCACGACGACTGTTTCGCCAACGATGCGTTTGATGGGGAATCGGCCGCAATCAATCTGCGGCGAAACCCTCTCAATTGCCACACGACCTCTTCCATCGGCGACTCGCGATATTTCTTTCATTCTTACGAGCCTCTTACTCCTACGGAGTGCTGAGTTTCCCATACATCCTGATCTGAGTTTGATGCAATGCTCTGAGCGCAGGTCCAGTTTTCTTGCAAACTTTGTGCCAAAATCGCTTATTAAGAATGGCCATCACCCGCCCCAGCAATAAGCCCAGAAATCGCCTTGGCGGGACGACCCCGCACAACGGGTACCGGATGCGGAAAGTGGATCGCGTCTTCTTCTCTATCACAACTTCGCTATCCAAAACTACAAACGGGCGCGGCGCATCGAGATTCATCCTCTTTCTCTTTCAACTTGAGCAGGACGAGTCGGAGCAGGTTGTGGCGCGTGAACTGGGCTACCGCGCCGATTCTGCATTCGTGTGGGTTCGCTAGCATTCTGCCTTTGGCAGTATCCGATCTGCGCAAAAGGCGCCAAGTATTTGGCTCTTCCCGACGCTCGGATTCAGGAGTCAACAGCTGCTCCTCATTTTGCATCTGAACGTCAGTCACTGGCTAAAATCTATGTTTGGGGGCCGGGATGCCTGGCAGGTTGCTGCTAATCGTAGACGATAATCCAATCGTTCGTCAGGCGCTTTGGGGACTGTTCACGAGCGCAGGCCCCCCTTTCGACAGCGACAACATAGCCGCCAGCGCATGGAATACAGGAATCCGCTTCCGCAATCGTTTCGTGTTCGTGCGCGCAACCGAGGAGAAACCCGGAATCTGTCCAAGCGGCGGAATAGTGCATTGAACGCCTCGCGTCCGAGAACTTATCTGCTGCACTTATCGAATGCACCGTTTTCACCGGATTCGGACAAGAGGGAAAGAATCTCTGGTTGGTAGACTCGTGATCATGGGGCGCCGGGATTCCGTCATAGAGTTGCTGCCAGCACTGGAGAAGTGGCGTCCGGTGCGGTCGAGAAGTTCTTCGTCAGCTTTCGAATCCACGAAGTAACACTTCTTCCCTGACGGTGAACGGAATAAAAACCAGCGGTCCGCTCGTATCCCTCCGAGAATGAACGTCAGCGACACGGTTCACCAAAGAGATCATCACTCCTCAGGGAGATCGGGCACGCTTGGATTCTGCCAAGTTCTAAAAGCGGCTTCAATCGCGCTGACATTTCGTTTAGAGTGGCAACGTGATGAGGTCCACATTTTGGGCTGTCTCTCTTATTCTTGCCGCGAACGCTGCGAGTGCTCAGACGTCCGCTATGCCCTCCGGTTTTGACATCAACGCTGCGGAGCGGTTTGCCAATCTCGCACTCGCGTGCGTCCACAGGGAATATCCAAACAAGCTCAGTCACAGCTTGAACAGCGATGCGGATGTGGCCCCGCCGAGAAAGCTGACGCCCGCATTCTATGGCTGCTACGACTGGCATTCCTCGGTGCACGGACATTGGCTGCTGGTCCGGCTGATCAGGACCATTCCCGATGCCACCTTTGCTCCCGCTGCGCGAGAAGCGCTGCGACAAAGCCTGACCTCGGACAACATCGCGCAGGAGGCGGCGTACCTCCGCGCTGAGGGACGCGCCAGCTTTGAGCGTCCCTATGGGCTGGCATGGCTGCTGCAACTGGTTGCGGAACTTCGGGGGTGGGATGACCCTCAGGCACGCGAGATGGCCGCGAACCTGCGTCCGCTGGAACAGGCAGTGCTGGAACGGGTGAACGGCTGGCTGCCCAAGCTTTCCCATCCGGTGCGAATCGGAGAGCATGACCAGACCGCATTCGCTCTTGGCTTGATGCTGGACTACGCCCGCGCCGATGGAGACACAAAATTTGCCGACCTGCTGGCATCGAAAGCCCGGCAGTTCTATCTCGGTGACAAGGATTGTTCGCTGGCTTATGAACCTTCCGGCGAGGACTTTCTTTCGCCCTGTCTCGGCGAGGCTGACGTGATGCGGCGTGCGCTGCCGAGTTCTGAGTTTGCTCGCTGGCTCCGCACGTTTCTGCCTCAAATTTCCCGCGCAAAGAATGGCTCTTGGCTACAGCCAGTGGTGTCGCCCGATCCCAGTGACCCCAAGTTGGCGCACTTGGATGGGCTGAACCTGAGTCGCGCATGGATGCTAGAAGGCATTGCAGCGGGTTTGCCCCAAGACGACAAGCGCTTACCGATGATCATGGCGGTGGCTGAGGAGCACAGGAGTGCGGGACTGGCGGCCGTCACTGGCAAGCATTACGAAGGTGGTCATTGGCTGGGGAGCTTTGCCGTCTATCTGGTCACAAAGCGAGGGATTTCAGGCTAGTTGCCGCTTCGGGTTGACTGCTCCGCGTCTTCTCTTAGATGATTGTGACGCATGGACGTTGAACGCATCATTGACGAGATTGAGCAGCTACAGGAAATGTTCGAAGCGCCGGATATTAGGCCCCTCAGCGCAAGCGACATCTCTGCTGCCAATCGAAGGCACGATGAAATGCTCGCGCACAGCCCGTGGTTCCGAATTTGGCAACGGTATGGCCTCTGCTGCCGAGGCGAGTCCCCAGCAATCCGGCCCGGGAAAATCGAAAGCTAGAGTTTTGTGGTGCTGCGCGATCCGCCCATTCTGGCTCGCCCCGGTCGACCCACAGGCGAATTCGAAGCCGTCCTGGAAAGCTCCGCGTATTCCACCCTGCGCAGGATTCTGAGTGCTTCTATGAGAAGGTCACAAGAGTCAAGGACCAGTTATTTGTCCAGTTATTTGTCTTGCGGCAGTGAACAGGCGGGATACGAGTTTTGCCAGAAACAGATCACGGAATGCGATCAGCAGATGGCCCAGTAGCTCGCGAGACTAGAGGACCAGAGCTAGGGGATCACTCTGCCCGGAAGAGACGCGCAAGGGACGGCGCAAGAAGAAAGGCAATCCACAGTCTAACTTGCAGGCACGTTTTGACGGCTGGGCTTTCCGCCCCGAGTGAGGCTTCAGTCGTTAGCCAACGCTCGGTCCTGTGGCAGATCCAGCGCTTTCCAGATGGCCAGCAACAGCGGAGCGTCTTCCACGGGTTTTTGGAAAAAGGCTACGGCTCCTGCCCGCAAGGCTCGGTCCATGTTGTTCGTCTTTCCACGTCCTGTTAGTACGATTACCGGGATTTGAGCCAACTGGTCATGCTTCTGCAATCGTTCCATCACGACAAACCCATCCCCACAAGGAAGCCCCAAGTCAAGAATCACAAGGTTTGGCTCTTGTTTCACTATTGCTGCGGTGGCAGAGAGCGCGTCTGCGGCCATCAGAACGTCATACCCATTCGCCCGCAATCGCAAGCCTAGGCCTTTTCTTATGTCAGGGTTGTCATCGACAACCAATATGGTGTTTTTCGTTGTTCCACCCATTAGTTCACTCCGATCGTAGAGGTTAGTAAATTTGCCTGCTCCATCAACTCGACACTGTCATAGGGAACATAGTCTCTGAGATTTTCAACGACGGCTCGAGCTCGAGAAGCGTTTTGCAAGATAATGCCGACGTATTCACGCTGTTCTTCTGAAATTGGGCCTGCCAGGCCATCGAGAAGAATAGTGCTAAATTGATGAATACACGCCAGCGCATTTCGTAACTCATGGGACTCACGAGCGACTGATTCCTTCCCATCCTCAATTTCCGCGATCAAGTGTTGACGCTCCATCGCATGCTTCAGGGTATTAACCAAAGAATCCGATGTGCATCCCTTCAGGGCATAGTTCTGCGCCCCTAAGCGCATTGCCTCCTTCGCTTTCGTCATGCCGCCTTCATTAATCAGAGCGATCACTGGCAGCCCCTTTGCTACCTCCAGGACTTCGGTGACTGATTCAATGTCGGGGAGAGTGGAGACGGAAATATCCAAAAGTACAATGCGGAAGAGTGCGCTCTGCATCTCCACCAGTCCCTCTGACAGGCTTCGCTTCCGCGTAATTTGGAAAGGTTCCAGCGATTCCCATTTCGAGGCAGTGCCCAAAAGCGGCAAATTATGGGAGCTGCCGTCGATCTGGAGAACTTGTACAGGAGTGGGATACGGTAGGTCGCCGATCGACTGGCTCGTCTCGTCAGGCCGAACATGATTCATAGGCTCGACTGTACAATAAAGAAACTGTCTCTGCTCTGAACGAAAGGCTGTGTACCGTGTCGTAGCGGCCGGCTGTCCTTGGTGCTCCTGGTTGCGTTATTAGTTTCGTACCGTCACTTTGCCGTTTGTCTATGCTCGCACAGATTGCGCTAACGAATGCCATAGTGGGCTACATTGGGAAGAAGCTCCTGTTCACGGCAAAGGTGGCACGGGGCAGGAGGAGAGCGTAGTCGGTGGTTTGCAACAACACGGCCATGCGCTTGACCTCTCCAGCTCCTTAATCAGGCCATCATCGATCGGCTTTTGGAGAAAGGCGATTGCTCCCGCATTTTGAGGCACTCTCCACCACGATGGCGACATACCCTCTCTGTTTCGTCCACAATGTCGCACAACGCCACCGCGTTGGAGGCCCGCTTTGTCCGGCCCTCGGGTCGGGATGCGCTCCTGCGAGGGAACCGATGGTGTGGACGATGCACTCACCACCCGCCTGTCCCATCGGCGTGGCGGTGCCTAATTTGAGCGTCCCTACACGGAAGCCTACGCCGTCAACAAAGGCAACGGATCATTGGCTCCTGTAGCTGGCTAGCCTTTTCTCCTGCCCGACGAGCAGGGCAGCTGCAGCCCAGCTGCTTTCGACCTCGGGTTCGGCCAGGACGTCCATGCATCTGGTCGTCCCCGAGTTTATGCGACGGAGTGATTGCCGTCTACGACGTCCATTCACACCAACGGTAAGCTCGCCAACGCCCCAGGCTCTCCAGTAATCGATCCGCCTCCGGAGAGCGCTCCGCCGATTGACCTCGACGCGATCGCTGTCGATCCATTGAACCGTTGGTGGTACGTGTACGAGGTTTTCCCAAGCGAAATTGCGGGAGGAGATATCGCGACTCTCCCGGCCCAAAACAAAGCCGAGAGGACCGCTCAGCAGTGCGGCGACATCATTCGCGCGGATCCCTCCGGGAAGTTCGTCTACGCGATCGGCAATACGACGGGACATTCGGTTTGCGGAGGGTCCCTGGAGTGATTCTGGGATTCTCGGTCAATCAGTCGAATGGGAGTCTGACTCCATTGCCCGGCTTCGCGCTTCCATCTCCGAACGCCGACTACTACGGTGAGGATGGCTTGGTCGTAACACGTTAATCGGTGACCCAGGGTAGCGCCTGTTATGTGGAGCTAACCTAAACTGGGACAGTTTTTCGCGGAATGTAGCCCGCCCCAGTACAGATTGGCAAGCCGCATTTTAGTCCGTGCGTGGAGTCGCGCTGGCGAGCGCGAGAATCGCGCCGGCAAACAGCAACGTGTCCGCAAAGTAGTTAATCCCCTCAACCTTGACTGCGGTGCTCGGGTCGGACATCTGCGTGATCAGGATCGGCCCATAGAGGAGCAACACCAGCAGTACGATCCAGGTACCGAGATAAGTTGCCGCCATCCGCGTCTTCTTGGCCAGCAGAATGCTTGCCCCGGCTAAGAGAAGAATTGCACCCGTCAGATAGCCAATGAGCAGGCGCCCCGGAATCCACACGGGCGTTAGTTTTTCGAGCGGGACTCCGGGGCATCCGGCTGGGTGCAGAAAATGCTCGACGCCAAAAAATATAGCGGCAATCGCGATCAATATGCGGCCCGCCGTAATGAGTTTGCTTTTGCCTTGCCCGCGCATCGCGTTTCCCGCAAGAATCCAACCTCCGCCCGCGAACGACATTTCGCGGATGACAATCACCCATGCAATCCGGTCTCTGGGGTTGGCAAGAGCTCGCGGGAAATGCAACATCGCCACAAAAAGAAACATCATGACGCCGAACAGCAGGCCAGACCAGCGGACCTGAATTTTTGTGGCAATGCTCAAGGACGCGGACAACAAAGCAAAGCCGACGAAATACGCCCAAAACAAACGCCACGGCATGTACGCAGGTACGCCGAGCATGATGAATCTTGCGCCCGAGAGATGCTCCGCGCCGAAGACCGCCAAGGGGATGGCGAAACACAAATTGCTCAGGACTACGATCTTGTCCAGGCCGCCGGCCCTCGCGATATCGGTCTTCGCAGCCCACAGCGCAACAACGAAAAGTACGATGCCGGCGCTGCACATCGAAACCGCCGTGCGCGAGATCTCAAAAAATGTGGCGAGAATGGTTGTGTGCATCTGGACGCCAAGTGTAGCTCAGGGCGTTCAATCCTGGGGGGCCCGTTCTCCCTTGTCAATCCGGCCTCAAATTGTACAACGAAGAGTTGTGACGGGGAGTTTTCTGCTAGGGTTCGCCGGCTTTCATGTCCGTTGTCGCAACCAGCCGATTTCACTCAAAACCCCCTCCGGTGGGTTCGAATGGCTGTTATGGGATGAGCCAACGGGCCGGTAAAGACATCACCAGTACTGCCGGGGCAGCATAGGACGCAACGTTGATACGGGTTTCGGTATGGTGAACTCCCTCGATCCAGTGAGCTTTGTGCGAAGTCCTGATTGCACACCTCAACGAGGGCCATTGCGAACGAGAAAAAGCCCCTCGCTTGCGCGAGAGGCTTTCTCCGGGGGAGGGACTTGCGGGCGAGGCGCCCGTGGTCCCAAACATTGTCGCGACAACCTCAGGGGTTAAATCCCGATCGATTGCAGCAACTGAGCGCGGCCTAAAGGCCGCGCTCCACCAAACTTACTTTGGCTGCTGCTGTTGATCGGCGCTGGTGGCAGGAGCTCCGCTATTGACAGAGAGCTGCTCCAGGTCGTTCTTCAGCAAGCTGATTTCAACGCGGCCGCCGCTGACGCGCTTGCCCTTGGCGGTTTCATCTGTCGTGGGAGCGGGGGCGTTGCCCATGCCGACCAGATAGATGCGATAGACGGGAATCTCATGGTTGAGGACGAGGTAACGCACCACCGACTCGGCCATCTTCTGCGAGTTAGTGATTGCGGTCTGAGCTCTGCCGGACGAGAAACCCTGAACTTCGATGATGTAGCCGCGCTGGCCCTTGACGCCTTCGGCCATGGTGTCGAGAGCATCCTTGGCATTCTTGCTCAACATGGTCTGGCCGGGACGAAAGCGGATCTCGGTTTGGTTTGACGCCTTGTACTGATCGATGTTGCCAACAACGTTTTCAACGGTCTGGACGCGGGTTGTGACCTGTTGGGCGCTCTGCTGGGCCGCGGTCGCCTTGTTGCCAGCATCAAGGGCGTGCTGGTCGGCTTCGTTGGCCTTGTCGGAGGCGAGCTTAATGCCAGCCTGGGTACGGGCGTCGGTGTCTTTGATCGCCTTGCCGTTGGAGGAGGTCAGTTCATCGAGTTCGTTGACCCGGTCGCGAATTGGCTCGGTCTGGCGCTGCACATATTTCTTGCGCGCAAAAGGATTGACGCGTCCCCAGAAGCCTTCGCGGGACGGCGCTGCCAGAGGCGCTTTGCCGCTTGCGGTACTGCTGTCGGTCGAGGTCGACTGAGTCTGCTGGGTGGCGGCAGGCTGAGTCTGATCGGAGGTAGACGAGGTGGTCTGCGCGATGGCCGGGAAGGCAAGAACGGCGGCCAAGGGCAGGGCGAAGAGTAGGCGGTTGTTCATAAAGGACTTCCTCCAAGTTGGGGGGAGCATTTTGAGCTCCACTCCGACACGCCGGTGCGTGCGTGAATTCAATTGCGTCCCTGTAGCGAGAAAGAAAGCCAGCGATTTCGCTGAGCCGGCCAGCGCGGACGCAACGCTTGCCTGGAACCGTGGCGCCCACTGCGGCGCCTGTTGTTCCTATTACATGTGGGATGCCAAATCGGGCCTTAAGGTTGAACGGCTAAAGGCTTGATAGCTATAGACATCGTGGCCTGGCGATGGGGGAAAAGATAGGTTTGGGACGGCAGGCAGGGTAATTTTGGCAAACCTGATATAAAAACTGCGTGGAATCCACTTTGCGGGAGGCATGTTTGGCAGCTATCGGAGCAGGACGCGGGCGATGGAGAGGGGCTTGGGGTGGAGTATGGCTGGGGATGATTTTCTGTGGAGTGACGTGGGGCCAGGCGGCCCAGATGGCTTCTTCGCGTATTCCAGCGGACCATCTACAACGGTATTCCGACTTGGCAGTGACGTGGCTGCAGGAGTATCTGCGGATTGATACGACGAATCCCCCGGGAAACGAGATGCGGACCGTGGCGTTCTATAAGAGGATTCTCGATCAGGAAGGGATTGAGAATCGCGTGTTCGAGTACACTCTGGGGCGCGGAGATCTTTGGGCGCGGATCCCGCATACGACTTCTGCGAGCGAAGCGAAGCGGCCAATCATCTTGCTCAACCATATGGATGTGGTGACCAGCGATGCAGCGCACTGGACGGTGCCTCCGTTCAGCGGGGAGATTAAAGACGGCTACCTGTGGGGACGCGGTGCGCAGGACATGAAGGATGAAGGCCTGGCGCAATTGGTAACTATGGTGATGCTGAAACGCGAGAAGGAGGCGCTGGATCGCGACGTGATTTTTCTGGCCGTCGCCGATGAAGAGGCCGAGGGAACCGGAACGGATTGGTTCATCGCACATCAGCGCGATTTGCTGGAGAACGCGGAGTTTCTGATCAATGAAGGTGGAGAGAATCTGCTGGAAAACGGCAAAGTGAAGTACGTGGGCGTCGACGTGGGCGAGAAAACTACGTACTGGTTGCGCGTGGTGGCGCATGGAAGACCGGGGCACGGGTCGCGGCCGAATCCGGATTCGGCGCCGAACCGGCTGGTGCGGGCGCTGGATCGGATCATTGCCTACCGGACGCCGCTACGAGTGTTGCCGGTGGTGGAGGAATTTTTGCGCGACATGGCGCCGCAAGAGTCGTCGGCAGACCGGGCGGCGGAGTTTCGTAATATCAAGAAGGCGATTGAGGACAAGAAATTTCAGGAGAAAGTGGAGAAGGACGAGTCGCTGAACTTTCTTCTGCGGGACACGCTTTCGCTGACCATGATGGGAGGATCGGAGCAGACGAATGTGATTCCTACGGAGGCTTGGGCGAATCTGGATGTGCGGATTCTGCCGGGCGGCGATCCGAAAGCCGTGCTGGAGGCGGTGCGGCAGGTGGTGAATGATCCGAACGTTACCGTCGAGCCGATGAATGATGAGTTTCGCGTGGCGAATTATTCCGGGACGGATAATGCACTGTTTGCAGCCATTCGGCAAACGGCGGCGACCTATTTTCCGGGAGCGCCAGTGGTGCCGCACATTACCAGCGGTTACACGGAGAATCAGCGCTACCGGCCGCTGGGGATCAATGCGTACGGATTCAATCCGTATACGGCGACGGAGGAAGAAGGGAACACAGAGCACGGGAACGATGAGCGGATCCGGGTGGAGGAAGTGCGGCGTGGGCCGCGGGTGCTGTTGGACGTGGTGGTGGCGGTGGCGGGGCGGTAACCTAGCAGGTTCTCAGAAGCTAAGATTCCTGAGAATTCTCACTAACGCTAACGCTGCTGACGGCTGGCTTGCAGTCGCTCGAAACGCGGGCCACTCATCGACCTATGGCAGCGCGGAAGCGCTGCGCCACACCCCAGCGGCAGCCAGAAGACTTGAACTGGTGCAGTCCTCGAAGCGCCGGGTTTACTCATTGCGGGAGCGCATTTTCCATCGCCGGAAGCCGAGCTTCGCCCGGGCAGACAGCCCGGTCGGCTGTCCCCTCATCAACGAACCGCTTGGACCTGGCTTAGCCCGCGCCGCAGTGCTTTTCGTATTGTTCGAAGATGAAATTGTCGGTCATGCCGGCAATGTAGTCGCAAACTACTCTTGGGAGAGAGTCTTCCTTGGCTTTCTGCTGATAGTTTTGCGGAAGAGTCTCAGGGTGGGTCATCCAGAAAGTGAAGAGTTCGTTGACGACTCGTTCCGCGTCCTCTTTTTCTTCCGCCAGAGATGGACTGTAATAGAGATTTTCGTGGAGGAAGTCTCTGTTCCGCTTCCGCTCGGCTTCGATCGCCGGGCTGAAGGCGACGAGCCGTTCGGGATGTTTGCGAACGTCATCGAGGGTTTGGACTTTGGATTCACTTCGGCGGGCGCGCGTGTTGGTGATCAGATCGTCGACGAAAAGATTCAGCACCCGCTTCACGGCCTCGTTGAATTTCAGTTTGTCGGGTGCGTCGGGATAGATTTGCTCGACTTCACGATAAAAGCGCCCGAAGAGCGGAACGCCTTTGCGGATTTGTTCGAGCGAGAGAAGATGGGCTTCGTAGCCGTCGTCGAGGTCGGCGGTGTTATAGGCGATTTCGTCGGTCAGGTCGATGAGCTGGGCTTCGAGTGGCGGACGCTGATCTAACAGATATTCTGCGAGCTCGGGATGTTCTTTCGCACGATAATCGTGCGAATGCTTGATGATGCCTTCGCGCACTTCGAAGCTTAGGTTCAGACCGCGGAAGGCAGCGTAGCGCTGTTCGAAATCTTCGACGATGCGGAGGGCATGGAGGTTGTGGTCGAAAAGTAAGCCATGCTCGCGCATGGCGATGTTGAGCGCTTTTTCGCCGGCATGGCCGAAGGGTGGATGGCCGATGTCGTGGACCAGGGCTAGCGCCTCGGCGAGGTCGACGTTGAGGCCTAGCGCCCCGGCGATGGTGCGCGAGACTTGGGAGACTTCCAGAGTGTGGGTGAGGCGGTTGCGGAAGTGGTCGGAGTAGCGGCGGGTGAAGACTTGCGTCTTGGCTTCCAGGCGGCGGAAGGCCCGGGCGTGGATGACGCGGTCACGATCGCGCTGAAAGTCGTTGCGGTAAGGGTGTGGGGGTTCGGGGAAGCGGCGTCCGCGGGAGTGCTCGACGTGCACCGCATAGGCGGCCAGCATGTTTGGAGTCTAGCATTCTTGATTGTTGAGGAATGATTTTTGATTGCGCATTGAAATCGCGGCCTCTTTTAAGTCTGCGGTCAGCAGCGGCAGTGATTCAGCGCAACCGAAGGCTCATTTCGTTGCTGGCCTCGAAGCCCAGAGATTCGTAGAGATGGCGGCCGCGGTCGCTGGCATGGAGAGTCACGCGGGCGAAGCCTTCGCGCTGGCACCAGGCGATCATGGTCTCTAGGAGTTTGTGGGCGATGCCGCGGCGGCGGTATTCGGGATCGGTGTAGACGTTGAGGATGGTGGCGCGCCCGCATTGCAGGTCGTACGGGTGAGCCGGCCAGGGAGAGACGACTACCCCGCCTCCTGCGACGACGCGGTCACCGTCCGCGGCAAGCCACGTGCGCAAAGAGCGGTCGGCGATGGCAGTCGTGAGATAGACAGAGGACAGTGACACCATCGTGTCCAAGGCGGTGGGTTCGTGATAGTCCATGTCTTCATACATCCGGCGGCGCTGGCGCAGGATTTCAGGGATGTCCGTTGCCCTCCCTTCGCGGATGGTGAGGTTGACGAGGTGATTGCGGCCGGGCATGAAGGGAGTCTAGCAAAGCAAAGGGGCCTTGGCCGGGCAGGTGCAAATCAGAGAGTTCGGCGTAGGGGATGGAGTAGCGACCTCAGCGGCAAAGCCCGCGCCCGGTTTGCACCGCTCGCGGCGCGGCTAGAAGCCGCGCCCTTTCAAAACAAACTCGGAGGTGGATTTTTTCCTCCTCGTGGAAGTCGCGCTTCCCGTTTCCGCTGTACTTTCCTCAGACGTTCGTCTTCACAGGGCAACCCTTACCGCTTGTCGGATTCTTCCTTGGCCAGCTTTACTTTGGCGGCGTCGAGTTTTTGCTGGACCTTGGCGAAGGCTTCGCCGTCCTGTTCCGCGGGAACGGTTTTGCTCCATTCCTGGACGGCGCGGTCCCAATGAGCGGCGGCAAGTTTCAGGCGGCCGGTTTTCTGGTAGAGGTCGCCGAGATGTTCCTGCACGGTGGGATCGCTTCCCATGTGGGCTTCGGCCTTGGTCAAATTTTCTTCCGCCAGGTCGTATTTGCCCAGCTTGAAGTAGACCCAGCCGAGGGAGTCGAGATAGGCGCCGTTGTTGGGCTCAAACGTCAAAGCTTGCTTGATGAAGTTGAGCGACTCGTCGAGCTTCACGCCGCGATCAGCATTCATGTAACCGAGATAGTTGAGCGTGGCTGCGGCCTGCGGATCGGTGGGCGTGGTTACGGCCAGAACTTTCTTGAATTCGACTTCGGCCTGGTCAAACATCTTCTGGCGCTGATACAGATCGCCGCGAAGGAACTCGACATAGGCCTTGTCGTCCGACTTGGTGGATATCTGCTCGGCTTTGGAGAGGGCTTCGAGGGCGTCGTTCCAGCGCTTGGTCCGGGTATAGATAATGCCCAGGCGGAGATAGACTTCGCGATCTTCGGGCCCGCCTTTCAGCATGGAGCGAATGTCGGCGACGGCCTTGTCGAATTCGCCGGTGTCGGCCAGTTGCGCGTCGAGCACCATGCGAAGGTCGCGATCGTCGGGCATCTTTTGCACCGCTTCTTTGGCGACGGCGGTGGCTTGTGGCCACTGCTTAGCCTCACGGTAGGTGTCGATAACCTCCTGATATCCGCTGCGTGCGTTTTCATCGCCGAGGGTCAACATTTTGCGGAAGGTGTCGACTGCGGCGCTGTAGTTTTGCTGTTCGCGATAGACCATGCCCAGGCGCTCGATGAAGATGGCGCGATTGTTGCGGTCGGCCTGACTCGATCCAGTTTCGCTTTTTTCCGTTTTCTTCAGCAGACCCTGCAAGAGCTGAATCGCCTCGTCGTAGCGGCCCTGCGCCTGGTAAACCGCAGCCATGCTGTAGGGAACGTCCATGGTGTCGGGAACCAGAGTGTCGGCACGTTTCAAATCTTCGAGGGCCAGATCGTACTTGGCCTGGCGACGATAGATTTCGGCCATGCGGACGTAGGTTTGCGCATCTTCGGGATTGGAGTCGGCGATCACTTTGTACTGTTCAAGTGCCATTTCGAGTTGGCCATCATTCAAGTAATTTTCGGCCAGCCCGCGGATGGCGTCGAGGTTGTCGCGATCGAGAACGATGGCGTGCTTGTAAGCGTCAATCGCGGCCTTGAAATCCTTGCGCTGTTCATAGGCTGCGCCGAGAGCGGCGTAGAGTTTGGCGGAGCGCGCGGAGTCAGGGATGGAGGCCAGAACTTTTAACGCGTGGGCCGTGTCGCCTTCGTCGGTGTAGAGCATGGCGAGCGTGGTCACGGCTTCTTCCGAACTGGGGTCGATTTTGATGGCCGTCTTGAGTTCGCCTTCCGCTTTTTGCATATCGTTGTTCAAGCGGTAGAGGCGGCCCAGCAGCAGATGATCGTCGACGCTCTCGGGATCGAGCTTAACAATTTGCTCGTACTGGTCGATGGCTAGCTTCAGGATGTTGTCGGAGCCGGAGCCGCCGGGCATATCGCCGAGAGAGCGAAGATAAATGCGGCCGAGCAGTTTGTGGGCTTCAAGATTCTTGGGATCGCGCTTGAGGATGTCTTGCGCTTCTTTGACGGCATCTGCGATTCGGCCGGTCTTTACATAGAGTTCAGCCAGGCCAGAGGTCAGGAATTCGGACGAGGGATCGGCTTCGATGGCGAGGCGGTATTCCTCGGTCGCCTTGGTGGCCAGGTCGCTGCGCCCGTAGGCTGTGACCATTTCCTCATACATGTGCGCCATGGTGTAGTGGTAATAGGACGCGGCATGATCGACTTTGCGCGGCGACGATTGCGGGGAGGGCGGCGAGGATTGAGTCTGGGCGTCGGCCGGCTTCGATTCCGACGGAGAGGACGGGCTGGTTTGGCTCACCACGGCGGTTGCGGCCACCGCGATCAGTATCATAAAAAAAAGGCGAAAAATTCGATTCATGCTCGACCTGACTGCGCTGGAAGCGCGTTTCCGAAACCTCAGCTTGTTTGGATGCAAAGCCGCCGGGGAAAAGGTGCTTTTATTCTAACCTGCGGAACGGCAGGATGGAAAAAACACTGGCCTGGACGGGGACTGTGGCGCAACCAGAAGGTCAGGGACTGCAGGAACTGTTGATTGCCATGTGAGGCCTGGCAGGCTGCTCCGATGGATATCTTTACAATCGGCAATCAACCATTCGGCAATCAACAACTCGCCAATTAACAATTTATTAATGGCGGAAGTGGCGGACTCCTGTGAATAGCATGGCCAAGCCCAGACGGTCGGCCGCAGCGATCACTTCGGGATCGCGCTGTGAGCCGCCGGGTTGAATGATGGCGGTCGCGCCGGCCTTGGCGATTTCTTCGACGCCGTCGGCGAACGGAAAGAAGGCGTCGGAGGCCGCGACGGTGCCTTGAAGCGGGAGTTGGGCCTTCATGGCGCCGATTTTGGCAGCGTCCACGCGGCTCATCTGACCGGCGCCGACGCCCACGGTCTGGCCGTCACGCGCGTAGACGATGGCGTTGGATTTCACGTGCTTGCAGACTTTCCAGGCAAAGAGCAGAGCCCGGGTTTCTTCCGGAGTGGGGGCGCGTTTGGTGACAACTTTAAGATCGACGTCCTGCAGCGGGCGGGCGTCGATGTCCTGCACGAGGAGGCCGCCGGAAACATTTTTTAAGACCCACTTCTCGTTGCACGGAGTCACCTGTACGAGGCGGAGATTTTTCTTCGTCGCGAACTTTTTCTTTGCTGCTTCATCGAAGCTGGGGGCGGCGATGACTTCGAGGAAGAGTCTGTGCATTTCTTCGGCGGCTTCGGCGTCGATGGGGCGATTCACGCCGATCACGCCGCCGAAGGCGGAGACGGGATCGCATTCCAGGGCGCGCCTATAGGCTTCGACGAGAGTGTTGCCGGTGGCGACGCCGCAGGGGTTGGTGTGTTTGATGATGGCGCAGACAGGAGCATGGAGTCCCGGCTCGTCGAATTCCTGTGCGAGATTCCAGGCGGCTTGCAGGTCGACGATGTTGTTGTAGGAGAGTTCCTTGCCTTGCAGTTGCAGGGCATTGGCAACGCCCGTATCCGAGCCGTCAGAGTACATCGCGGCCTTCTGGTGCGGATTTTCGCCGTAGCGCAGGTCGAGCTTTTTGTGAAACGTCAAACGCAGGGTACTGGGAAACGCGGTTGCTTCCGGCTGCTGCTGAAACGAGTCTGTGGAGATGCCTTCGAGGGTAGAGGCGATTGCGGAATCGTATGCGGCTGTGGTGGCGAAGGCTTTTTGCGCGAGGCGCCACTTCGTCGGTTGCGAGAGCGCGCCGGCGGAACGAGAGAGCTCATCGGCGATGGAGTCGTAGTCTGCGGGGGAAGTTACGACGGCGACGTCGTGAAAATTCTTGGCGGCGGAGCGGATCATGGACGGACCGCCGATGTCGATGTTCTCGATTAATTCCTCGAACGCAACTCCGGGACGGGCTGCGGTTTTCTCGAAGGCGTAGAGATTGACGACCACCATGTCGATGGGAGCGATGCCGTGCTCGGCGACGGCGGCCACGTGCTTCGGGTCTTCGCGGCGATGCAGGATTCCGCCATGCACCTTGGGGTGCAGCGTTTTGACGCGGCCATCCAGCATTTCGGGGAAGCCGGTCAGTTCGGAGATGTCTTTGACGTTCACTCCGGATTCGCGCAGAAGTTTGGCGGTGCCGCCGGTGGAGACGAGTTCGACGCCCAGTACGGTGAGCTTGCGGGCGAAATCTACCAGACCGGTCTTGTCGGTGACGCTGAGAAGGGCGCGCTGAATGCGGGAACTGCTGGGGGACATGTTCGACCTCTGGTGTGAACGATAACTGCGGAGCGACCGAAGATTTTATCAGCAATCAGGCGCTGGCAGGTTTGCCCGCAGCTCATTCCTAAAGCTGAAATGCCCGGTGTGATTGCGATCTTTCGCCAACGATCGATCGGTCCCGGGATCTGTGGTTATCAATTGCTTGGAATATTCTGCGCGAGGATGGTGCGAAACGCGCATCGCTGATCGGTCGTAAATGCGCGTCTCGGAACGACCGTGAAGAACACCGGCGACGGGGGAGAAGAAATTGATTCCTAACCTCCAACCGGCGGATGAAATGACTCCACCCCAGGTCGCTGGCAACCTCCCGCCGTCGTAAATGAACGCCTGCCGCGTCTAACAGACGCGCTCTCGGCCCTTGTTGTGAGGGTTGCTTCCCGAATACCCGCCTGGCATTGAGCCACGGAGCTACCCATATTCAGCATGTCCAGATCGCCGCTAGCCAGCAAGCGGGCAAAATTCGAGAGTGTCTGATGGTCTCGGCTGATTGCGAGTTGAAGCAAACCAATCGTCCGCGGGCTTCTTACGTCTTGGCTTTGGCTTTGAGTTTGACGTGGCCGTTGGCGAGTTCGACGGAGTATTCGACGTCGGCGCACTGGTATTGCTTGCGGATTTCTTCCGTCTTCTTCTGAACGAAGACCGTAAAAGAATCGAAGTTGCCGGAGACGCTTTCGCCGGCCTTCTTCTTGGCGGCCACCAGAGTGTTGTAGAGACGTTCGACTTGCTCGCGATCCCCCTGGTCGACGCTGCGCAGGGTGAAGCGGGGGGACGAAACCGCGCCCGCGGCAGCCACGGATGCATGACTCACGCCATACACCGGATGGTGCTGCTTGTGATCTTCTTCGGTGGTGCGAACTCCCTGAACCGAAAGTAAAGCATCCTGCGGACGGCGATAACCTTCTTCGCGGATGCGGGACTTCTTCCGCCATAAGTCGCTATAAACCGCATAGCGCTGCGCCATTTCGTTGTAGCGGTAACGCTGGGAGAAGCTCATGCGGCCGCCGTCGGAAAATTTACGCAAAAGGCTTAAAACCTTCCACTCAACGTCGGTGGGAGGCCGCTTGGTCGGATTGCTGAAGTAGATCTCGTACTCGATTTTCAATCGGCGCAGTTGCGAGTCGAGAGTGTTCAGTTCCTCGTCGGTGGTCACACGTGTCTCCATGCACAGTGTAGTGAGAACGTAAGGTCGGAGCGAGATGCCAGTGGGTCACTCAGGGACATGGAACGAAAGTAAGCTGTCAGCCTTCAGCCAAATCGGAAACTCCGCGAGCTAGCCGGAGTGGCCGCCAGGCAACGCACTGCGATGAATCGGTTTGGCTTAGCGGAGAGCGAAGAGCCAACGGCGAACTGCTACTTTCCCGAATTCGACGCCATTTTTTTGACCATGGCAAGAACCAGTTTGCGGTCGCTGTCATTCAGACTGGTGGAGTAGCGGCGGATCTGGCTAAGGAAGCGGACTTCGTCGTCGGAAAGTTGCGGCAGTCCCTTGGAGCCGTTGTTGTGGCCGGGTTCGGCGAAAAACTGCGACAGTGGAAGTTCCATGGCGCCGGCGATTTTGGAGAGCGTGTCGAGCGATGGAATGGTATGGCCGTTTTCGACGCGCGACAGGTAGCAGCGCAGCAGGCCGGTTCGTTTTTCGATATCGCCCTGGGACATGCCTTTCTGGAGTCGGTAGTTGCGGATGGTCTCGCCGATATTCATGGTAGGGAGCATGACAGGATGGGTCATAGTAACCAGATCAGTATCTTCTGGCAAGTGGGAAATTCGTGCCATGAGCCGGACATGAGTGCCATCAGAAAATACGCCTGACATCCATCCGAAAACCTATTTCTTAGACGATGTAAAAGCAATAATCCGGGCAAGCAGAATCCAGCGTCCGGCGCGTGTTTTGGGGCGGCTTGCGTTTTTTGTCCTATTTTCTTAGGGTCATCGCCAGAAAGTCGACCGTACGGTTCCATGCATCGGCGGCGGCGCGGTACCCGTCTTTAGTTATTGGGATTTTCGAAAGCGTGGCCGGCGTCATCGTAGATCTTTACCTCGACCTTTTTCCCGCAATTGGTCCATTGCGGCTCCGAACTTTTTACGTCGTCCGGTGTGATGCCACAATCTTGTGCGCCGAACAGGCCCAGGGTGGAAGCATTGATTCTTTTCAAGGTTTCCGGGGCGGTGGCCAGGCGGCCGTAGTTGATCACGAGCGCGGCGAGGTCCGATTCCTGCAAGGCCACGTCGCGAGCATAACCTCGCCCATGCACCAGCCAATCGCGCCGGGGCGGTCCTTAGCTTACTTCGGCCTGCGACTTGAGGAACTCCACGGCGGCCTGAAGATTGCGTTTGGCACGGTCTTCAGGGACACCTCGCATGATTTCATGCGCCATGTCGGGCGTGGTGGCCACCTTGCCGCGATAAAGATCGATGGCGAGCGAGACGTAGCCCTAGTCGGCCAGCATCGAGGCTTGCACTTTCACCCAATCGTTGAGCCCCCAGAATTCGTGAATGACGACCAGAGCGGGGAATGGACCTTTGCCGCTGGGCGTGTAGAGAATGCCTTGCACTGTTTCGTCGCCGCTCTTGTAAGAAACGGGCTTGCCGTCGGCCGCGAAGGCGGAAGTGGCGGCGAGTATAAGAGCTAGTGCAAGGATCAGGAGCCTCTCCATAGGTTCGTTCTCCATTGTCGAGCAGCGGAAATTCTTGCCGAGGTGGCGGCGAGATTACAAATGAAGTTCCATGTACAGAGCGCCCGCGATTGGATTCGTGCGGTAAGGTGCGACCTGGTGGAAGCCGATTTTGCGGTAGATCGCAACCGCATCTTTCATCACCGGTTCCACGGTGTCGAGGCGCATGCGCTGGTAGCCGATCTGGCGACCCTCTGCGATGATCTGGTTCACAAGTGCGCGGCCTAATCCTTGGCCGCGAAACTGCGGGCGCAGATAGAGGCGCTTCATTTCGCAGATGCCCGGCTCAAGTTTGTGCAGGGCGACGCATCCAGCGAGTTGTCCTTCAAACGTTGCCAGCAGAAGGCGACCTTCGGGCGGAGCGTAGTCGCCGGGAAGAGCCGCGAGTTCCTGGTCAAAGTTT
Organism: Candidatus Sulfotelmatobacter sp.; assembly: GCA_036514015.1. Taxonomy (GTDB): domain Bacteria; phylum Acidobacteriota; class Terriglobia; order Terriglobales; family Acidobacteriaceae; genus Sulfotelmatobacter. The sequence goes on along the minus strand of DATBYA010000182.1, from coordinate 2,353 downwards.
TGAAAGCAGAGGCTGAAGCCCAGAGATTGCGCGTATTCGAGGAAGAGTTCGCGGGCTTGGGCGATTTGCGACGCCGTCTCGGCTCGCGTAAGCGAAACACCCATGACCATGCTTCGGTCTTGCTCCGGGCAGGCTCCGGACACAGGCATACGGAGGAGTTCCGAGAAATTGGATGTTTGGCCGTCACTTCCTCTGGGCTCCGGTGTCTTCATTGTGATTAAGGTCTTGACTATCCCATCAGCATGCCGCCGTTTACGTTCAGGACGTGCCCGGTGATATAGGAAGCCTCGTCTGACGCCAGGAAGGCCACGGCACTGGCTACGTCTTCGGGAGATCCGACGCGGCCGAGCGGAATCTGTTTCACGGCTGTCTGTTTGAATTCTTCGCTTAGGCCCGCGGTCATGGCGGTTTCGATGAAACCGGGGGCGACGGCGTTGCAAGTAATGTTGCGGGAGCCGACTTCGCGTGCGATGGCCATGGTGAGGCCGATCAATCCGGCTTTGGAGGCGGCATAGTTCGCTTGTCCGGCCTGGCCCATCTGGCCGAAGACGCTGGTGATGTTGAGGATGCGTCCCCAGCGCTGTCTGAGCATGGAGCCGATGACCTGCTGGATGCAGAGATAGGCGGAGGTGAGGTTGGTTTGCAGGACGGCGTCCCAGTCGGCGCGCTTCATGCGCATGACCAGCTGATCGCGAGTGATGCCAGCGTTATTGACCAGGATGTCGATTTTGCCGAGCTGAGCGATGGCGGACTTGATGGTGGACTTGACGTGCTCTTCGTCGCCAACGTCGAGAGCGAATGCGGACGCCTTGCCGCCGGCAGCGGTGATTTCGTTGACCAGTTCATTCAGCTTTTCCTGATTGCGTGCGGCGACGGCCACGGTTGCGCCATCTTTGGCGAGGCGCAGGGCGCAGGTGCGTCCGATGCCTTGCGAGGCTCCGGTGACTAGCGCTACGCGTGTGGAAAGAGACATTTTGGCGTTCTCCCGATTCCTTGGGTGACGAATGCGATGGAACGCAGAATTATACCTGCCGTAAGGGAGGGCGCTGTCGAGCTTCGCTCCACCCGACAGCCGGGGGCGGCTGTCCCCACAGGAGTGGCTCGACGGGACCGCCGAGAGTGGCTGTCTCTATAGGTCTGCACAAAACTGGCATTAACGAATCACATTGCTAATCCACAAGGGCGACGGGTAACATTCACCCACTCATGCCTCAGACTCTTGCCAACAGTGTGATCGTGATGCCCGAGCCTTCCAACAAGAATCTGTCAACCGTCGCGGCGAGTTCCGCTGGTTCGGGACATCGCTCGACGCAGAGGGCTTCGGCTGCGGAGCAGTCGATTCCCTTGGCTGCTGCCGACGCGCCCTCGACCGAAGTGTTCGCCGTATTTGGGGTTGAGCCCGAGATCCAAGCCTATGCCATGGCCAAGTATTCCCGGTCGTCGCTTTCGATGAAGGAGTCGCTGCGGGAGATCAGCACGCAGAAGGCGGAGAAGTTTCTTAACACGTTTTATTTTCAGTATGGGCACCGCTCCATTGCGGACCTGGCGCATATTGCGCTGGCGGTCGAGAGGCTGTCGATTCTTGCCGCGATCGAACTTGCGGATGAGCAGCGCTGGGACGGGCAGGAGCGCTCGACGCGATATCAGGATTTCAAGAAGAGCGGTTATTACACACCGGACTTCGCCGCGGATGACGACGCGCGCAAGCTCTATCGCGAGACCCTGGATTTCCTGTTCGCCGAATATGAAGCGCTTTCGGCGCACATGACGGGGCATCTGATCAGCATCACGCCGAAGCCTGGCGAGATGAAACAGGAAACGTACGAGCGCACGCTAAAGGCGCGGGCGTTTGACATTACGCGCTATCTGCTGCCGCTGGCGACCAATACTTCGCTGGGCGAGATTGTGAATGCGCGCACGCTGGAGACCCAGGTGGCGCATCTGTTGTCGCATACGCATAAGGAAGTGCGCGGGCTGGGCGAGTCGCTGAAGAAGGCCGCGACCGGTGCGGCGTACAACGTCAACGCAGATTCTTTGCGCGATCTGGTGGACGCGATTCGTGCGGCGGACCCTGAACTGGGCGCGCGGGCCGAGCAGGAATTGCTCAAAGAAGTACGAGTGGCGCCGACGCTGGTGAAGTATGCAGACCCGAACACGTATGAGATGGAGACGCGGCGGGAGTTGCGGCAGGCGGCGCGCGAGTTGATGGCAGGCGAGCCCCTGGCGCCGTCAAAGGCGATTGTAGACTTGCTCGATGAAGAACCCCTCGAAGTGGAGATTGCGACCACCCTGCTCTATGAGCATTGCCACCATTCTTATCGGCAGATTCGGCAGGCCGTGCAAGTGGCGGGGG
>DATBYA010000181.1:0-8541 GCA_036514015.1 Candidatus Sulfotelmatobacter sp. | reverse complement strand
CGTATATGTACAGTGAGGCAGTCAGAAACCTTGGCCATGGCAGAGCGCACTCCCGCGAATCCCGCGGACCTTGCCGAATCCGATTTCGCGCAAATTGTGCGCCTCCATCAGTCCATGGTTTTCAGCATTGCCCAACATTTTCTGGCAGACCGCTCCGCCGCCGAGGAGTTGGCGCAAGACGTTTTTCTTCAACTCCACGCCCATCTGCCGGCTCTGAAGTCGGAGGCGCACGTGACGTTCTGGTTGCGAAGAGTGACGGCTCATCGCTGCATCGACTTTAAGCGCCGCCGTACCCTCCCCCAGATCAGCCTTGACGAGATGTCCGAGCCCGCCGCCCCCGCGCACTCCCCAGACCCATTCCTGGCGAGAAGGCTGCGCCAGTTCGTCGCCTCGCTGCCCGAGAAGCCGCGCCTAGTCGTGATTCTCCGCTATCAGGAAGACATGTGCGCAGAAGACATCGCCGAAGTTCTGGCCATGCCTTTAGCCACCGTTAAGAGTCATCTGCAGCGTTCGCTGGCCATGCTCCGCGAAAAGGTGATGCGCGCCCTAGGAAAAGTAACCCTGTGACTCACATGAATAGAAACCTGACTCCCGACAACGACACAAACCGCATGGACGAAGTCCTGAAGCGTGCGCTTCGCCGTGAGCAAGCCCCGGATGGTTTCGCCGACAGAATCCTGGCTCGAGCTTCTGAAGTTCCTCTGGCTGCACGATCTTCGGCTGCGGAACCCATCCACGCCGGTTCCTGGCTGAGGTTCTTCACCCGGCCGCTGCTGCGATGGGCGACGCTCACCGCGCTCGCGACCGCCATGCTTTTAGGTGTCCATCTTCACAGCGCGCGGCGAGAGCGCGCCCGGGGAGAAGCCGCGAAGCAGCGCCTGATGCTGGCCCTCCGCATCGCAGGCAGCAAGCTGCAACTCGCCAAGTCGAGGGTCAACGAAATTAATGCAGGCCAGTCCGAGAAGCCAGAGGATAAGGAGTAAGACCATGAAGAAAGTGCTGCTGCTGTTGCTGGTGCTGATATTTCCGGTGATGCGGGCGCAGGGCGCGCAGAACCAGGATGCGCCGACCCGGGACGCCGCGATTCCCCCCGACATCGAAAAGCTCTCCGCCCGCGCCAAGGAAACAGTCGAGGTGACCATGGATGGCCCCATGCTCCGCTGGGCCAGTAAGTTCCTTTCCGCCAAGGATCCCGATGAACAAAAAGCCGCTGCCCTGGTGGCGAATCTGAAAGGGATTTACGTTCGCAGCTTCGAGTTCGACGAAGACGGCGCCTACTCTCCGACGGAAGTAGAGACCCTGCGTTCCCAGTTCCGTTCTCCCGGCTGGTCTCGAGTGGTCGGCGTCCGCAGCCGCCAGGATGGCGACAACGTCGACATTTTCTTCAAACTGGAAAACGACAAAATGGCTGGCATCGTCATCATTGCCGCCGAGCCCAGAGAAATCACATTCGTCAACATTGTCGGCCCGCTCGAAATCGATCAGTTGGCCGAGCTCGGCGGCGAGTTCGGCATCCCAAAGCTGGACCAAAAAAGTTTGTCGAAGGCCCACCGAGGAGAACAAAAATGAAACTCTTTCGCCCGCTTCTCCTGCTTGTGAGTTTGGCTTCAATCACCGCCGCCTCGACCCTGGCGTTTGCCGGCGAGCCTGAGTTCCGCGCCGTGGTCAATGCCATCGAGACTCAATACGGAGTCCGACGCACGCACATCCCGATGCTGGGCTTCGCTTTGTTTTTCGTTCGTCCTGAGGGCGTCAGCGGCATGAAGCTCGCCGTCTTCGAAGACTTCCATCCCCATACTTCCGCCGACAAGGTCATACGCCTCGTCGAGAATTCTCTCGGCCCGGGCTGGTATCCGTTCGTTCGCGTCCGTTCGAGGAATAGCAGCCATGGTGATGGCACGGAGGCTAGCGACGGCGAAACCACTCTGATCTATGCCAGCCCATCCGGCGGCAAGCTCCGCATGATGATCGTAAACCTGGAGTCCGAAGAGGCGAGCGTTGTCGAGCTGAAGCTCAGCGACCACGCCATCAAGCGCTGGCTGCAGGATCCCAAAGATAATGCCGAAGAAAAAAAATAACGCAGAAGAAAAGAAGAAAAAGTAAAAGCCAGTCCGGCCACCACCGCCACCACGACGCCTGAATTTGTACGGCGTCCATCTCAGAAGGCAGCTTGGAAAGGGCGCGGCTACATTAGCCGCGCCCCAATGACCCAAGAGATCTTTTCACTCGTAACGCAGCGCTTCCATGGGATCGACCTTGGCCGCGCGCCGAGCTGGAAAGTAGCAAGCCAGAAGTGCCACCAGGATAAGCAGCAAGGCGACACCCGCAAACGTAACCGGATCAGTCGGACTCAATCGAAACAGGAAAGACCGCAGGGTGCGAGTCAGGACGATGGCACCGGCAACGCCAATCGCCACCCCAATCAGGGCGGTTACCAGTCCCTGCCCGAGTACCAGTCGAAGGACGTTTCCGGGAGTCGCACCCAGAGCGATCCGAGTGCCCAATTCTGCTGTCCGTCGCGCCACCGAATAGGCCATCACGCCATAGAGTCCCGCGACGGCCAGTAGAAGAGCAGTCGCCGCAAATACCCCGAGTAACATCAGGTTGAATCTCCTCGACTTCAAAGACAGCGCCGATATCTCCGTGAACGTGCCGAATTCGGGTGGCACATTCGGGTCGAGTGCATGCACAATTCCCCGAGCGGCTGAAATCACCGCCGCGGGGTCGATGGCGGTCCGCATCAACGCACTAAAACGATATGTCGCCCCCGGCCGCTGCCGATAGTTCACATACACGATCGGGCCAGACGGCTTTTCCAAACTGTCCTCGCGCACATCACCCACCACGCCGACGACAGTGAGCAGACGAAAGTCGCCATCCATATTGCCGAACTCGATGGTTTGCCCAATCGGATCCTGCTCCGGCCATTTTTCTCGCGCCAGCGACTGGCTGATGACAGCGACATGGGGCGCATCCATGGTGTCGCGATCATCGAAGAAGCGCCCCTCGAGCAGCGGAATTCCCAGCACCCGAAAATAGCCGTCGCTCGCCGGACAATAATCTGCGTGCCCAGTGCGGGCGGTGTTGTGAAACAATTGTTCCAGATCCTTAATCGAGCGCGGCGGCTGATCACCGGGCGCCATCATGACATAGGTTCCATCCGCGAGTCCCGAGGTCAGGGGCAAGGCTCCCGTGCCCCCTACCTCCTCGACGCCAGGAATCGGACGCAATCGTGCCAGCAGTTCGGTAAGAAACTGCGCGCGTGCCCTGTCCGCATCCGGTTCGACAGGTGACAGCGCCAGATCCACCGTCACGATGTGGTCGGTGCGGAAGCCGGGATCAACTGACAACACGCGCAACAAGCTGCGACCGAGCAGTCCCGCCCCAGTCAGCAGTACCAGTGTGATCGCCAACTGCCCGGCAATGATGGCGCGACCAACTGCCTGGCTCCGCCGCGACCCCATCTGCGAACGGCCCTGCTCCACAAGCGCCTGTTGGACGTCCCCTGAAGTCGCCCGCAGAACGCTGAACAATCCCAGTCCAACCGCCACCATTAAAGAGACTCCAAAGGCAAAGAACAGTACCGGCAGCTGGATGGACGTGTCTTTCAGGAGTGCCAACTCTGGCGGAGCCAAGTGAATCAAGCCAATCACACCCCACTGCGCGATCAGCACGCCCATCGCGCCCCCCGCCAGCGACAGCAAAAGCGATTCCGTCAAAAACTGCCGCGCCAGTCTGCCCCTGCCTGCTCCTACTGCTGCCCGGATCGCCAACTCCCGCTCTCTGGTCGAGGCCTGGGCCAGCAGCAGGTTTGCGACGTTGGCACAAGCAATCAACAGCAGAAAACCCACCGCCCCCATCAGAATCAACAATCCCGCGCGTACGTTGCCGGTCATTGCCTCCTGCAGTCGCGCCGCTGCCACATCCGTCATGTCCACGTCTTGGCCGAATTGTTGCTTGATCTGGCGAGCGATCACGACCAGCTCGGCGTGTGCTTGATCCGGCTCAATGCCATCCCGCAACCGACCAACGATCTGCCAGTTGTGCGCAGTCCGACTGGGGAACCGCTCCCAGAGTTCTCGCGGCAACCATATCTCGGACTCTTCTGGAAATCGGAATCCCGCAGGAAGGACGCCGATCACCGAAGCCGACTGGTTTAGGATCGTGAGCTTGACAGCGGAGAGATCGGTCGCGCTGCCCAGATGCTGCCTCCAGTATCCGTAACTGACCAAGGCCACCGGTGCGGCCCCGAAGCGATGATTCTCGGGCAGGAACCCGCGCCCCACGACCGGTTGAACCCGCATCAGGGGAAAGAAATCCTGGGAGACGGAGGCGACCATCGTCCGCGTCGGTTCGGCCCCGCCCGAGACCGACTGCACCCAAGCTCCATATTCGGCCAACCCTTGCAAGGAATGACTCTGCGACCGGATATCCTCAAAATTGGGGTCGGCAAAATTCATCTGGTGGCCGCGATCATCCAATTCCCTTAGCTGAACGATCTGGTTTGGCTTGTCGTAGGGCAGCGGCCGCAGCAGGACTCCGTAAACCACGCCAAAGATAGCGGTCGTTGCGCCAATGCCGAGCGCCAGCGTGAATACCGTAACAAACGTGAAGCCAGCATTCTTCCTCAAAACCCGCAGCGCGTACCGCAAATCGTGAAGCATCGTTTCCATAGGGTTACTCCAAAAGCTTTACTCCCGCGTCCCGTCGCGCGCAGTCATCCCGAGCGTCGTAGCCGTTTTTCAGGCGGAGCGAAGCATCTCTCGCGCAGATTCCCATGACCTCAGAATGATCTGCGACGCCAAGATCCCAGCAGATCAGATACCAGATTCATTCGCCGCAGCACATTGACGACAAAGGAATACCACCCGCCATTCCGTCAAAGTCCGTCCACTCGCGGACTGGAATGCCCGAAATCGGACATGGACGAGACCTCTTCGGCCCGGAAAACCTTTTACTAAAACAGCCGGTGGTGTTGCTCGAAATCATGCGCCGGTTCAGTTCGCCGTCCGTTCCGCCCCGTCCCGAATGTGTCTTAGCACGCGAAATGAATCCGGTGAACATCGCATCCGACCACATCCGCCAATATCCGGCCGGCCAAAGCCCATGCCGGTACCAAGTTGCCTTCCACTCGCGTGCCTCCGTCGGCCAATGGCGTGAGCAAGAACTGTCCACCCTCCGACACCAAAAATCCGTGCAAGTGTGGAGGATCGATATGCGTGTAAGGAGTCCATTCCTCCATCGGCGCCAGATTCGAAGTAAGGGAAAACTTCAGTAGCCGAGGCTCGTCCTGCAATGGCGGAATTTTTCACCAGCTACGATTCAGAATGTCCCTTGGCCCTGTACATTGGCGCTTCGCGTTCAGCGTATCGCGGCTTTTTCTTTTCGGATCGCACCCAGGATTCCAATCAGTCCGGTGACGAATAGGAACCAAATATTAGGCTCGGGAACAACGCTTTTCCCAAGCACTTCAAATGCGCCTGAGGGAACCTGCGTAGTGAGCCAAACATTTCCGAAATTGACAGCACCGAGCCCAGTGACGCCCGTCGCGTTCAAGTTCCAAACCGCTTGCGTGTTCCCAGCGAATGGCGCCGTCACCAACCAATACGTCTGACCTGGTTGCAGCACTATGCCATGGGCGAAGGCCATCGTCTGCACTATGCTGTTGGTTGTCCCAACTTGTGGCAATCCGACGAAAGACCACGATGCGAGCGCCCTTCCCGGCGCGCCACCGTTGTTAGTGTCCAAACTGACAGTGACCTCATTCACGCCAGCGACCCACCCCAGCGCCATCTCAATCTCGGTTAAGTCAAATCTGGCGTTCGGAGTGAATGGCTCGCCCCACTCAACAAACCCGGGCATGGACTGTGTTCCTGCGATCGTAAGCCCCGCCTCGGAGTTGTAGCTATGGCCCGGCCCGAAGTCGCTGAAAATAATCGAATCGGCTTTCGATGCAATGGGAAAACTAGCTACCAGTCCCAGCAGCATGACTGCCGAGCGCGAGATGTGATTGTTCTTCATGAGGAGTGAACTTCCGTAATCTGAGATTGTCCTTCGCGCCCAGAGTGTACTGTTCTCGATCCACTAGAAACAAGTGAAAGGCCACGAAATCCGAACCGCCGAAATCCGGCCAAACGCTCAGACCACGCCCACACATATGAAAGGTAGAGAGCGCCACCATCGTTCCCAGAAATACCGGTTCGCTTCCGCGCACTTCGGTGATTCGCGCCACATCCTTCACCGGCACCCAATAATTGAAAAAGCCCCAGGGAGGATGAAAGCCGTAGGTGGCCGACCCAAACGATCCAGGTTGTGCTTGATGGCCTCCAAAACCCACCCGTGCCTAGGTTCCGCGGTCAATTGTGTCTTGGGAACGCCACCATTTGCCGAATGTCATATTTTCATGAGCTCGTCGGCCTCGCGATTGGTAAGTAAGGTTCCGCATATTCTGTTGCGACAGAACTTACTGCAATATAAATCAGACGTCAGCTCAGGATTTCACCTCCCTCGTCCGATTTTCATTGACTTGAACCATCTCCCGGTTTATTCGTAGAGGAGAATACTTTTAATTGGATTGTGAACAGGGTATAAGTCCTTTGGATAGAATATTTTGCCTGTGAAGCGATTCAGCCCCTTGGGATTTTTTTCTCTCGAACTCGGTGGATGGCAACGGACCGCAAGGGATGAGGGTCGGGTAAATCAGAGAGTGATTTTTCCAATTTTGCCTCTCTTCCTTAGGGCGAAGGGGTTACAAATAATTACTTGACCACATTCTTCCTTGCAGATACATTAGCGAGTTCCACAGAGGCTAGGGAAGCTGCGGGGATGATTCTCGGTTCTGAATCTCAAGAGTTAACCCAGAAAATCGAGCATCTTCGGTACCCTGTTGCGCATCTATTCAAAAAGTGAGTTTTTACGCTAACTCCTTTACAACCTGATAGGAATCAGTGACTTATAGCGCATCTTGGGGTTTCGGTCACCCTCCTCGACAAAGGACGAATGCGGAAGGCCACAATCATAAAGTAAGGAGAAAGTAAGCACATGCGCTCTGATCGTGTGTTTGACGCTTTACAGACTCTACGTAATCGGTATATGCTTTGTCAGCTTGCCTCCAAGGCCACGCGGAAGTTCCACCGGCCCAGCACCAGAATCCAGGAAACCATGAACGGCGTATTGGACCGGATCGCTGACTCGGAGCGGCAAGAAATTTTGTCGGAACCAGAGAATTTTGCTGAGGCACAACGGCGGGCTGCTTAACCCAGCCCCGCCTTCCTGCCTAGTGGTACTGCGTCTTTCCTGCGTCCCCTCCTTTTAAAATCTCCCGCCGACACTAACGAATACGTTCTAGTGCGCGGGTTCAGGTGAATCCACCATGACCATTGCTGAACTGAAAGAAAAGAACATCACCGAGCTAACCAAGATCGCAAGGACCTTGGATCTGCCCGGTGCCAGCGGTATGCGCAAGCAGGACCTGATCTTCAAAATCCTGCAGGCGCAGAGCGAAAAAGAAGGCCACATCTTCGCCGAAGGCGTGCTCGAAATCCTGCCCGACGGCTACGGCTTTTTGCGCTCTCCCGATTACAATTACCTCCCGGGTCCCGACGACATCTACGTCTCGCCTTCCCAAATCCGCAAATTCGACCTCAAGACCGGCGACACGATCAGCGGCCAGGTGCGTCCTCCCCACGAAGGCGAAAAATATTTCGCGCTGGTGAAGATTGAAGCCGTTAACTTCGAGTCGCCCGATGAAGCCCGCAACAAAATCCTCTTCGACAATCTGACGCCTCTGTATCCTCAGGAGCGCCTCAAACTCGAAACCACACGGGAGAACGCCAGCGCCCGCGTGATGGATTTGCTCACCCCCCTGGGTAAGGGTCAGCGCGGCTTAATCGTCTCTCCGCCGCGCGCCGGCAAAACCATGCTGCTGCAAAACGTGGCTAACTCGATTACCACGAATCATCCCGAAGTTGTTTTAATGGTGCTGCTGATCGACGAGCGCCCGGAAGAAGTCACCGACATGCAGCGTTCGGTGAAAGGCGAAGTCATCTCATCCACTTTTGACGAGCCCGCCGCACGGCACGTCCAGGTCGCCGAGATGGTGATCGAAAAGGCTAAGAGATTGGTTGAGCACAAGCGTGACGTAGTAATCCTGCTCGATTCCATTACGCGTCTTGCCCGCGCCTACAACACGATCGTTCCACCTTCCGGCAAAGTCCTGTCGGGCGGCGTCGATTCCAACGCCCTGCAGCGCCCGAAGCGTTTCTTCGGCTCTGCCCGCAACATTGAAGAAGGCGGCTCGCTGACGATTATTGCCACCGCGCTGATCGACACCGGTTCCCGTATGGACGATGTCATTTTCGAAGAGTTCAAAGGCACCGGCAATTCGGAAATCATCCTGGAACGCAAGCTGGTCGACAAGCGCGTCTTTCCGGCCATCGATATTCAGCGCTCCGGTACTCGTAAAGAAGAGTTGCTGATCCCAAAAGAAGATCTGTCGCGGATCTGGGTTCTGCGTAAGGTTCTCAATCCGCTCTCCCCGGT
>DATBYA010000180.1:0-23870 GCA_036514015.1 Candidatus Sulfotelmatobacter sp. | reverse complement strand
TTTGGCCTCACAAGCTAAAGCCTTTCCGAAAGGAGACCTACACCCAATGGCAAAGATAATCCCGATCACGGAGCATTTCCAACATTTTCTGGCGGAGATGAAAGAGAGCTTCTGGGGCGATCTGTATGGGCAGACGCAACTCGTCCTGCTCCGGAAAACCGGTCGCGCTCTCGTTCCGACTGCAGCTCGAAAAACCGCTGCCATGCCAGACAATCGTGATATTCAGAGAAAGCAGCAGTATTACCGGACCACGAAAGCAGTCCCGGCGCTGTCAATTGACAGTTGTGGCTAACAACAAAATTGTGCTATATATGGTCAAAATCTTTACCCTTCGGGAGGAGTCATGTTCTCTCTTCGTCACCTCGCAACGGGTTCGGCCTTCGCGATATTGTTTGTTTCTTCCGCTCTAGCCGACTCGGTCACCCTGAAGGAGAACTTTAACGAATTGACCCCAGCCCTTGGCGTGACTGCGGCAGGGGTATTCAGTGCGATCAACGGGACCAATGTTGACATCGTAGGAGGGGGGCTCTTCGGGGGCCTTTGCGTTTTGCCGGAGTCGGGGAACTGCATCGATCTCGACGGTAGCGGTGGTAAAAGTCAGGGCGTTCTTGAGACGACCACTGCCATCACTTTGAACCCCGGCGTCCATTACACCTTGAGCTTCGATCTCATTGGCTCGCAGCGAGGAGTCACGACATCGACGACAGTCAGTCTCGGTCCTTACTTAAAAACTTTTGTTCTGGGGAGTACTGACGACACAGACGGTATCGTAAGCGTACAATTTACTGTTCCGTCCACAACAGTCACCCACCTTGAGTTTCAGAGCAACACTCCTGGTAACGTAGGGGCTCTGCTCGATAATGTTTCCATTACGTCGAGTCCGGTGAGCACGGTCCCCGAGCCTTCCAGTTTAGTTTTACTGGGGAGCGGGCTACTCGGGTTAGCATTGCGCCGTGTGAAACAAATGCGACACTGAAAACCTTGCAAAGCGAGTGGCGAGCTGACTCACTTTCAGGGAGATTTTTGCGACCTGCCGTAAGGCAAAACACTATTGAAACGTGTTTGGCACGTGCATTCGGACGTCTTGTTCTATTGCGCCAGTAATCGGTTTTAAGTCTGCTGAATTCGGCCACATCGTAGAGAAGTTCGCAGTCGCAACATCCTCCCTGTGAGTCGAGCATCTTGATCGATAAGTGCTCGTAGGAGTCCTTGGTCGTCACTAACGCAGCACTGCTCCGCGCCGATCGGCACTAAGAGAGTTGTTATTTTGGCTATTTCTCGAAAAGCACATCCAGCAGTCGCACCAGCTTGGTCTTCTCCAGTGTTCCACTTGCGGTGTCGGGAGTGTCCTCGGTGAGTTGCGTGAGTTCGTGTGCCAAGACACGCTCGGCTGTGTGCTGAGGAAGGTATATCGCGTTGCTTGAAGGCGTGAGCTTCCAATTCCTTTTATCTTCCCGCCTGAGAGCCCATCGTTGCTGTTCTGACTGCTTGTGAATCTCCGCGTCGCCTTCGGTGAGAGAAAACAGCTCATCGAGCTGAATTTCAATCCAGCCCTGGTTTCCTGTGATATGCACCTTCTTCACTTCGAAATGGTCGAAGACGACCAGAGATTCAGCCGACCGGAAGAGGTCATGCCCACGAAGCTGCTCCTCCGAATCATTGCATGCTTGCAAGAATGCTGAGGCCACCTGATCGGATTTGGGCCGAACGGAAGTTAGAATCACAATGGGAAATGCCTCCGCGGCCACGGGCATATTTTTCGCAAGTTTTGCGGAGGCTGCGGCCTCACTGGATGTCCTCCCCGCTACCCCAGACACCCGGCCATCGGGAGTCGACTCGTACGGTTCCGCGTCGTTCAAAACGTTGGGCTGCCAGCTCGCAGTCCGGATCGAGCTGTTGAGGACGCCACTCGGCGTTGGCTTGAGGTAGCGAAAGAAACGGGGCTGTCCCCGCTGTCTCCAATATGGCGAATCGTATGAATCGACACCAGGACCTGAATGCAACACACTGAAAAAAGAATGCTGGGCGGGATTTACCACGATCCCGGCATGTCCGCGCCAGACAGCCAAGTCACCCGGTTGCGGAGTTGCAACTCGCCGAAACTCGCCGGTTTCGTCATAAAGGTCCGAAGAGCTCGCGTACTTATAATGGAAGCCCGCGCGCTCATAGAGTACGTGGACAAAGTGGGAGCAATCGGAAGAGAAATCCGAATGACGATGGCGCGAATCCAGCGCGACGCCCAGAATCGCCAAACCCTCATTAGGGGTTAAGAGGCGGGGCACGGTCGGTGGCTCCTTAAGATCCGGAGTTTTGTGGGTGACTCGATCAGCCCCAACGGTGCTTATCCGCTTCTCTTTCTCTTGCTCTCGTTCCTGCGCCAACCCGGGGTGAACAGCAGCCAGGTAGAGCAGGAGGATAAACGGAGTGCTTTTGGCGTGGAGCCGCATAGTCCATCTTCATAACGAACCTTTAAAAGGCACAGGTCACAGGGGTGCCCCCCGGGTCCGGGAAAAGTGTCCTGAGCTCAGATGCACCTTAGGGTCCAAGAAGTTTCCAGCTTTTTGGCTGTCTGCGGGTTGAGGTGCATTTGAGGGCAGAGGTTCCCATATCCCGGTCCGTGCTCCGTCATCCAGTTGCGGCTGTGCCGAAAACCCCAAGCGCATAAGGCGTTGAGTTTCAACGTTGTGGACCGATGCGTGCACGCCAGGTGCCATAACACGGTGTTCCGACGAGTCACCGAACCTTTAGCCCGTATTTCTGCGTCATCGGCGGGACGATTCCGTTCAAGCGCAGGTACTCGACCAGCTGTCCGTAGTGGTCGGTAATGTGCCAGACCGCAATGACCGAGATGCCCAGTTTGGTGTTCGGTCCGGCATAGCGGCCTTCGACACGGTCGAGCGCATTCTTCACCGTGAGCGTGGCGAGGACACGGTTGGAGTAGTCGAAGGAATCCTTAAGATATTTGATTAACTCGGCTTTCGATTTCGCCGCATCGTGGCCGCCCTTTTCGCAGTCCTCGGGCGGTTTCTTGCCCTCAAACTCGTTGAAAAAGGCGAACTGAGCGCAGGCGACGTGCTTCACCTGTTCGCCGAAGCTACGGACGCCGTCGAACCTGCCGACTATGGGTGTGAACGAATACTTGTCTTCAGTCATGGTTTCAGCGAGGCCGATAAAATTCCCTTCCGCAAACTGGAGCGTGCCGCTGACGCTCTCCGCGATGGACTTGGGAATGTCATCCGGCTGGGCGGCTTGCTTGGCTGCGGAGTTCCGTGGCGTTGCAGATTTTCCGACAGCAGAGAGCGCGATGCCACACATGATAAGAAGAGCAGCAATGCGAAAAAGGCTCATTCTGGCCTCCGGTATTCGGAAAAAGGATACTTGAGCCACAGAAGGGAAGTCGAATGTGGGGGCTCTCAGCTCTGGTGGTTCGGAAAAGGGTCGAATCTTGATCCCCTTTTCTGCGGCCTTTCGCCTCCTGTTTCGGAGGGTCGGGTCGCCGGCCTACATCTCCGGTTTCGAGAAATTCGGACCAGAGTCGTGGAAGGCGGGTACCGACAACAAGCACTTCGCAGAGCTCACAAGTTGCAGGTCGGGTGGCAACGATTCGCCAAAGATTCGGACCGCATCCGCCCGCTGGGGTGGGATGTACTTCGACACAAGCGGAATGGTATCCTCGCCAATCCCGAGCGTCATCCAGCGCGAGATTGCCTGATCGCGAATTGCCTCATTTATGTCACGCGAGCGATCGTCAGTGCGCCGCGCAATCGATGCGATGGCGGAGACTATCGTGGCGAACGTAGAGAAGTCCAGAATGGATTCCACCCACTCCCCGGCAATTTCAGCTGGCACGACACAGTGCTGTGGACCGTACAGCGGAATCCGAGCGCCCAGCCGGCCGAGCACCCAGGGCCAAATTGCATCCCCAGGTTCTTTTCTAATCTTCGCCAATAGTTCCTGTCCAAGCGAGGCACGGGTGGTGCCTGACAAATGCTCAAGACTCGCAACCAACCGCCACTCCTCGTAATCGACTTGCCGGTTCAGGCGGCCCTTCTTTTTGTTACCGGCATGCCTCCTATACTTGCGATAGAGCGCCTGCTGTTCGCTGGCATTGATGCCGCCGGAGATCCGGCGTAACAGCACCAGCAGCTCGACCCGACATTGCAGATCGTCGGCGAAGACGAGTTCGTTGGACGCGATGGTTAGCAGCTTCTTCACGCGCGCGTCATCACCCGGTGCACCGAATCCCGGTCGCAAACAGAAGCCGGATAGGCTGAGCCAACGGACCTCATGGCGCGGAGACTGCTTGCGTCCGGCGGCAAGTTCGAGGAGGACATCGCCGAGCCGGCGAATGTCCGAGATACGCCACGAGTCTCTCTTGCCGCCAAGCGCCAGTTCCATTTGGTGGACAAGCGTCTCGGGCGCCTGCCTGTCACCATCGGCCGAGCCGCCAAAAACACCGCGGATTAGTTGCCCAGCCGATTCGACCGCTACGTCGGAGGTCGCGAAGACAGATGAATGTGTTCGCACCGGTTGTGGTTTCGCCGTATCGAGTTCCCGCGCTTGTGCCTCTTCGCCGCGCAGTTCGAATTGCAGCCGCCAGCGATGAGGCGTGTCCCGCGATTCACACCAGATTTCGAGCGTTCCAACCTCTGTGAGACTGGCTCTGAGATGCACAATCAGATATACGTCGCGCATCTTCTTGCCATAGCGCAACAGGGTCACCAGCGGAGCGTGACGATGGACATTCGCTTCGTCCAACGCCGCCACTTCGCCGTGCGCATCGTGTCCTGTGCGCGAACTGTAGAGCGTGAACGACACCGGGCGGTTCGCCAGCACCGAGAATTCGCGGTTTAGGAGTGGAAGAGTGGAGCCCTCTTCGATTCCGGCAGGCAAAACACAGATGCCTTGCAGACCGTCGTCGGACCGCCACCCGATGTAGTAAGTACGCGCGCTGCCGGCTCGGATGCGCAAGCCGGCACCCCGCCGTACGACACCGTAGTAAGCGGCACCACGAGCAACCGCACTTTCTACCTCACTTTCTTGGTTGTTAAGGAGCTGGGGCCGCCAGCCGCTTTTGGCTCCCCCGAACCAGACGGAAATTGCCTCGATGATCCGCTCACGTGTTACCGCTGGTACGCAGAATCCGCCATTGAAGAGTACGGCGTTGGGTCGAGCCATCCGGTGGTTCGCCGGCGACCTGTTCATAGTGACCGCCGCTTGCGTCAGAAATGCGGCAAGGTGCCTGGTGATGGCGGGATCGCTGGCGTAAGGCAAGCCAAGTTCGCGCAGAGCTGTTGACCGGCCATGCACTGGCATCTCATCAGGCGCAGTGATCGGCAGGAAACCGACGGTGAGAATTTGCAGGACTTCCTCCCGCGTCAGGTCAACGCTAAGCGCCTGTCCAACGACGGTATGGCCGCTGCCCAGGATCGTGACCGATACGTGCGACAGTTTCGAAGACCAATCACTTAGCAGCCGTTCTTTCGCAGCACAGCAGGCCCGGCGCAACGCATAACGCTGTCGCTGCGTAAGCTTGATGTCTTTGAGCTTCTCTTCCACGAGTTTCTCTTCTACTCGGCGGGCCAAGGCTAAATCGAGATTGTCGCCGCCGAGCAAGAGGTGCTCGCCAATGGCGGTTCGCTCAAACTGCAGCTCGCCATTGATCCAACGAGCGCTCACTAGGCTGAAGTCGGTCGTGCCACCGCCGATGTCGCAGATCAGAATCAGTTCCTCATCGCGGAGATCCTCATCGCCCCCTTCTCCTATCGAATATGGGCGCGAGGACCGGCCACTTGCCGGAGCATTTCGATTTTCCGCGATCCACGCATAAAACGCGGCTAAAGGCTCTTCGAGCAGCGTGAGCTTGTTGAGGCCAGCACGGCGGCCCGCTTCGACCGTCAACTCACGCTCCTCCTCATCGAACGACGCGGGAACGGTGAGAACGATGTCCTGATGCTCAAAACGAGTTTCTGCATCCGTCCCAATGGCGCCGTTCCAGGCGTCGCGCAAATGCATGAGGTACCGCGCGGATGCTTCGACGGGAGAAATCATCGGCTGCGGCGGTTCCGCTTGGGCCGGCAGGATCTTGGCGCGGCGATCCACTCCAGGATGGGAAAGCCACGACTTGGCCGATGATACTTGGCGGCTCGGTTGAAGCGCTCCCTGTTGGCGCGCGAGCACACCTGTGACCATTGGCGGATTCTCATCCCATGTGGCACTTACGGCTCCCGCGGACAACTCATCTTCGGTGGGGAAGTAAAGAAAGGAAGGAAGTACCGGGAGCGTCAGGACTTCCCCGTGCTCCACGAACTGCGGTATGGGGAACACATGAATAGGCGAGGCCGCATCAGCAACTTCCTGACTATCGGTATACGCCACGACAGAGTTGGTCGTGCCCAGATCGATGCCGATCAGATATCGGGAAGGCACCGACGACCTCACTTCCCGGTCTTCTCGCGAATGTTCAGCTCCAGCTTCCAGCGTTGCGTGCCGTCCCGAGACACGCACCAGACCTCGAGGGTCCCGAGTTCGGTGACCCGAGTCGCGAGACGCACCGGTACAATCGCTCCCTGCTGGCCATCCAGTTTGAGCGTGACCTCAAGCGGACTGAGTTCCTCGACGTCGGTACCCCAGTCTTCCAACAGACTGCCGACATGATCCTGCTTACGGACAGTGGAACTCAAGTAACGAAACTCGGCGGGTTCGCCGACAATGAGGCCAAACTCTCGACCGGGAATCGTAGCTTCGGTGCCCTCCTCCATACCAAAGGGAACGACGCAGAGTGCCTTGAGCGGAGCCTCCATGCCGGGCACCGCCGGCATGGCGCTTTCAATCCCGATGTAGTAGGTGCGCGAGGCTCCACTGCGTATACGCACGCCGCGACCCCGACGCGCCTTCCCGTAGTAGGCCGCGCCTCGCGCAACGGCATGCTCCAAGTCGGGCGCTTCGAGGATTTGCCCCGTCCCGAGCGCGTCGAATCCTTCTTGTCGCAACCAGTTGTTCAGCACCTCGACCACCCGGTCGCGCAGCACCGCCGCCTTCATCACGCCGCCGTTGAACAAGATGTGCGTCGGGCATGCCAGTCCGCTGCGGCCGCGCCGGATGCCCGCAGCCTCGGGACTGTTGCGAACTTGCTCCGACAGAAACCGCGCTACGTGCTTGGTGATGGCTGGATCGGCGGCATACGGCAGGCCCAACTCCTGAAAGCCGACGCGACGTTGCCGCGCCGGTAATTCGCCGCTCTCCACCTTTGGAAAAAATCCTTCGACCAGAACCTGGTCTAGGTCTTGGCGAACCAGCTCCGTCTTGATCGTGCCGCCGATGAGCTTCGTCCCCTTGCCCAGTAAGGTGAGTGGGCGCTTCTGCATCTTGGGGGACTCGAACAGTTTTTCCTTCTCGATGCGGCACTGATGCCACAGGCCGTGCAACTGCCAGGTATCGATAGGAGTGCCCAAGGCCTCAAGGCGCTGCTGCAGAACGCGCGCCAGCGCCAAATCCATGTTGTCGCCGCCGAGCAGGATGTGATCGCCAACGGCGACGCGCTTCAGTGTCAGGTCGCCGTTCTCTTCAGAAACCACGATCAGGCTAAGATCCGTGGTTCCGCCCCCGACGTCGCACACAAGAACGAGGTCGCCGACCTTGATGCGGCGCCGCCAGGCATCACCCTGGCTTTCAAGCCACGCATAAAAGGCCGCCAGTGGTTCTTCCAGTAATGTGATATGTGGATAACCGGCCTGTTCGGCGGCGCGCCTGGTCAACTCGCGGGCTTCTTCGTCGAACGAAGCTGGCACAGTGAGCAGTACGTCTTGTTCCGCCAGAGCGAGTTCCCCTTGCTCCCCCGCCTCGCGGTCCCACACGGTGCGCAAATACTGCAAGAACTGCGACGAAGCTTCGACCGGTGATAGCTTGGGTACATCCTCGGACGCTTGCCAAGGCAAGATCGGCGCATTGCGATCCACCCCAGAGTAAGAGAGCCAGGACTTGGCCGATGCAATCAGGCGTTTTGGGCTCTCCGCGCCGCGTTTGCGCGCCAGTTCGCCGATGACGAACTTTGGCTCGGGTTCCCAGGGCAACGTGAGGCTGCCCTTGGGAAAATCGAGTTCACCCGGGATGTAGAGAAATGACGGCAGCAACGTGCGTTCTGCCACTTCGTTCGGATTCACCAGTTGCGGAATGCTGCGGACCTCGATAGGGCTTTCCTCTCCGGTGGCAGTTGCGTTGCAGCGCGCCATCGCCGAATTTGTAGTCCCTAGATCGATGCCAACGATGTACTTGCCCGCCAATGAAAGTCTCCTCTGCAAACCAATATTTACAGAACAAATGTGGATCAGTCGCTATGAAAGTTCGACCTCGGCTGGCGCAACCACCATCCGGCCTGCGCCTTGTGGCAACGGGGGAAGATTCACTTCCTTCACGCGCCAGCCTTTGTGTCGTAACACACCGCGAAGTGGCAGCTCGCCCGTCACGTTGCCGATCAGCTTGATAGCCGCCAGGTCAAAACCCACCGGCACGGTGACCGGTTGATCCTCTTTTGAGTTCAGAATCGGCTCCAGCTTTACATACCGGTCGAGCACCTGTCGGCAATTGTCGTGGATGGTTCGGACAGCCGCTCCAATCTGCGCGTCGGGATAGGCGGAGATGTTCTCCGCCAGAAAATCCACCAGCCTCCCATCGCGTTGCAGAAGCGCAAGCACCTGGATGGCGCGATCGAAGGTTTCCGAAGGCGGCTGTTCAACCTCCTTCAGACGGGGAACGGAAGGTACAGAAGCTGTCGCCGCCGGCGGAGCCGCACTAGCAGGCTTGACCAGCTTGTGTAGGATGTCGAGGGGAATGTCAGCGTGGAGCAGGATGGAAAAGAAACAGCGCAAGGCAAAGGCTAAGCGTTCCCAGAATCCGTTCATACCCACTCCCATGATTCGAAATCCAATAAACAGAAATCCGACGAAATAGAATCGTTGACCGCCACGTGCGCGCGCCGAGTTCGAAAACAATCCGAGCGGTTTGTATGCATCATACCAATACGGCCAGACGATCCGTGATCGCGGACGGCACTCCGCGAGGCCTGCGTCGGGTTCTCAGTCTACCGCTGCTCGGATAGCGGCGCCGCCAAACGTCCGGATTAGCTCGATCTCGACTTTGACCAGAACACTGGAGTGCAAAGACTGCTGCAAATGGCAAACGGGTTCGCCATTATTCCCGGGGATCGATTGGGCACCGTGGTTGCGATGAGTCCAGAAACGAATTCTCAAAACGGCACCTCGTTCGCCGTGTCGAACAACGACGTGAGAACAACTACAACCCGCTTTATTTCTGTCGCTTAGAGATGTCGTTTCGGATGTCTGCTTTGTACACGTATCGTCACCGCTTCTCTCCCAGAAGCAGTTATCGGCATCCCCGCGGCACCTCACTTATTAAGGATAAGATCAGTCCGGCAGCAAGCAGCAAATCCGATGAAACGGCTCCTGACCTGCGCCGGCTGGCATAGCAGCGAGGGTTCGAGATCATCCAGGAGTACAGTGACCGGATCGGCAGCTCAAGGGGAAGCCCACGGCTCTCGATTAGATGCTCGCGGCCGCCCACCGCAAGGAGTTTGACACCGTTTTAGTGTGTGGGCAGCCGACCGTTTGGCTCGCAGCGTCCGACACTTTTTGCAAGGCTCGACCCTCCAAATCATCTCGGTATCAAGTTCGTGTCGTTCCGGGAGAACCTCGACCACCGCCGGACGGTTGGGAAAGGGCGGTCGTGGGGATTGTGTCAGCGGTTGCCGAACTGGAACGCAACCTTATTATAATTATAATCACAATTATCGAGAGGGTGAAAGCTGGGCTTAGGCCGCCCGACTTGAGGGGTCAAGTGCGAAGTCGGAGGCCGCTTGAGAGTGATCGAGTAGGCTTACTCCGTGACAGAACCGGCGGGATGAGTCTCTCTCAGCTCGCGAAGGCTTACAAGATTTCACGGACAGCGTTGCGAGGGCCTTGAAGTTGTCCGGTGCCATTTCCACAGAAGGCTCCAGTTCCACTCGCTTCAGCCGTCATTAAAACCATCCGGCAAAAGCGGGAACATCGAGCATCTTGATCATAAACGTTCTGGGAGGATATTCCTCGCGCCATCAATAGTAAATGCGCAGAACCGCAGCGCTCAAACGGGCCAGGTATTTATTGTCGTGGGTCAGGATGTGCGCAAGTGTCTTATCTGCGACAATCTGCGACGAAATATTCAGTCGAAAAGCCGCCCGAGAGCATGCTCAGCTGTTTTGCCATGCGACTGCCCCACGAGCAGCTCACAGGCAATCAAAACCGCTTGCTATAGCGACTGCGCCTGGATCATTTGATCCTCGGACGTGATCTTTGTGTTTGCGATGTCAGCGGAATGGTCTGATAATGGTTCGATCGTCAGGCGCCCGTCCAATGAGGAAATTTCCGCGTAAGGCGCGCACCCATGCCGGGAAGCTAGATCGGGTTTCAGCCCACGAAGATCGACGTCGGCCTCGTTTCTCCCGGGAGCTTTCCGTCCTTTACGAAGATGATGCCGTGGTCGTTCTCGACAAACCGGCCGGACTTTTGGCGGTTCCGATTAAGGGCTCTAATACTCCATCCGCATGGTCGCTACTCGCGGAAAAGCTCGAACGGAAAAGACAAAAGGCGTTGGTGGTCCATCGCATCGATCGCTTTTCCTCCGGCGCTCTTCTGTTTGCGAAAACCGCCCCAGACCGAAGTGCGTTGGTGCGGCAGTTTCTGGACCACACTCCTGAAAGACACTATCTCGCAGTTGTGCGAGGCCGCGTCCAGACTGAGGCAGCGACGCTGGTGCACTATTTTCGTCGCGAAGGAATGTACCAACAGTTGCGCAGCGCCCGTGATCCTACAGCGGCGCGTGCCGAACTGCGATATACGGTCGAACGCCTTTTTGCGGATGCTTCTCTCGTCCGCGTCGAGCTGGTGACCGGACTACAGAATCAAATCCGTGTCCAATTTGCGACGCTCGGGCACCCCGTGATAGGCGATCGAAAATATCACCAGGTGGAGGGGTCGGAGCAACTCATCGATCGCGTTGCCCTCCACGCTGCGCATCTCAAGTTTGTCCATCCCCGCTCCGGGAGAAATGTCTCGGTTGATTGCAAACTGCCCCCCGACTTTCAGCATTTGGTCAGGGAATTGTCTCGATCAAGCCGGACCCGCCGGTGAGTCCTGGGCCCATCCCGGTGCTATCCCGCCAATTAGGGATAAGTCCACGGGTGAATTTGATCATTGGTTTCCGCACCGGAGGGGAGGATCGGACCGCCCAGCAAGCATTTGCTTCGAGCCGCACGCAGGCACCTTCGGTTCGTTTGCCGAAGACAAAGCTGAACTCCTGCTCTGGCGAAAAGGTGCGCGTGAATAGAACGATCTCCACGGGTCAGACGCAATGGGTTACGGCCAGCCACTTCACACCCGACTGAATGGTAAGGGTGACTACACGATGGGCCTTGCTTTGTTGCAACGGAAAATAGCCGTTTACCGGTTGTGGTCTTCGTGGGTAGCGGAAAACCCTTCTTGCCGCATCCCGCATCTGAATAATGCCACGTCGTCCATGTTGACCTTCTGGTCCTCTCCTATGCCCAAGTCTGTGTTGGTGGTTGACGACAATGCGTCCATCCGTCAGGCGCTATGCCGCGTATTCACATCGGAGGCGGAGTTTGGCCTATGCGGTGAGGCAGAAAACGGACAAGACGCGATTGAAAAGGCTCAGGCGTTGCATCCTGATTTGATTGTGATGGACTTGTCCATGCCCGTGATGAACGGCATAGACGCCGCTCGCACTCTGAAAACGTTGATGCCCATGGTGCCAGTGATTATATTCAGCGAGTACAGCGATGTGTTCTCGGAGCAGGAAGCTCGGTCCGCAGGCATATCCGCCTTGGTCTCGAAGTCTGAAGATGTGTCTGTTCTAATCGACCGGGCCCGGGCTTTGCTCTATCCCGCTGCCGCGTGATTCTTGCTGCGTTTTCCCCGGCTTCGCCAGGGCAGCGTGGAATTCAAACTGCGGGAAGAATCGCCTCCGAGCATGGAGACTTTGCGCCTGCGATGATCTCGGCCAGGCCCTGCTATTCCATGGTCGCTGTTGTCCGATCATAAACTGGCATAGGGTTGCCCCGATCGCCATAAATCGCCATAGGCAGAACTAATAGGAATTCGAATTTTCGTCTATCTTTTTGGATCCGTTCAAGACCCTAGCCAGCACTATCTGCCATAATCCAACCAACATGATCCAACCGACCGGATGTGCTCGCGACGGCAGGGTCGCATATTCACGAAAGAAACAGGAGGAGCAACCATGGTGGATTTGTCCATTTCCGGTGGGAATCTGGTCTTGCACGTTCGGGGAGCCGACAAGCTGTGGGCGTTCAAGAGTTCGCTCGAAATTCCGCTGGCGCATATTGCGGAAATTAGGGCAGACCCCGCCGCAGCACACGGCTGGTGGCACGGAATCAAAATGCCGGGCACCAATATTCCCGGAGTGCTGACGGCTGGGACCTTCTATCAGGACGGCAAGCGGGTTTTCTGGGATGTTCACAATCCGGAGAACACGGTTGTCATCGTATTGAAGGACGAACGGTACAGCGAGCTAGTCGTAGAGGTCGCCGACCCGAAGGCTGGGGTAGAACTAGTTAAGGCCGCATTGCCACGCTAACGAATGCGTCTCGCGCATTGGACACTTCGCTATCTCATTGACACCGAAACCAACCGCTTCTACATCCAAAGCCCGCGTATTGAAAGCCAGAAAGGTGTCCCGACATGAAGTAGCGCACAGCGATTGTCGTTGATGTTGTTGCCCCTGGCTTGGTAATCATAGCTGCATCGGTTCCGTCACAGAAACCTCCTGAGGCGAGTGTTCCTGATAGCCAAGGTCCCGGGATGTTATCTCTACGGGCCGGCCAGAACTCTGGCTCTCGCAAATTTGTGCGCTGGCAAACAAATCCTGGATTCATCCAGCGCCATGATCTGGAGGCGGTTTGTGAGTCCGGTGCCACTTTTCTAGGTGCCTTTCCAGCAAGCCCCTGAAGACCTGCTTCCCAAGATCTTGTTAACCTGCGACTTTGATGGATTCGGTATCCCTTGCAACGCCACATTGATGCTTGGTTGCGGTATATGCGTGTTGTGGTACACCATGCGGGGTAACAAATCCAACTTGTTTCTGTAAGGACGATTGTCCCCAATCCGGTCGCTCCTCTCGCAGTCCAACCCGAGTCGCACAAATTCATCGGGGCTCGCGGTGTTCAAGTCCAGAAGATTCTCCGAAGCGAGCTCTGATCTGACTTTGCTGCGCCGACTTGCTAGAGGACAAATCAGCCCACCTTTTCTTGCTTGCTGGGAGATAATCCCCCGGACGACAGAGGCGTAACTCTCAGACCGGCGGGCGCGGGATTTCTGAGCAAAATTGATCAGTTTTTAAAATGATCCGAGGCTACTCTATGCGGATTGTGATAGACCAAGGCGGTGTTGTATGAACTTCATGAACGGATCGCGCATCAAGTCTGCAATTCTTGTCAACCCTTTTAGCGATTCAGTTTGTTGGGCCTTGAGGGTCTAAGTTCAGTTTCTCACTCTCTTCTCCAGCCGCTTCCATTCTCGCCAAACCCTCATCACAGGTCACGCAGGTTCTTGTGTTGCCTTACGAAACGGAGCCCCGCAATGACACGAATTTTGATCGCAGATGACAGCTCTCCCGTTCGATGCGGGCTGCGCACCTTGTTGGGACTGAATTCAGACTGGCACGTCTGTGGCGAAGCGGTGGATGGTGCCGACGCTGTAGCAAAGGCGCAACAGCTTGCTCCCGACCTGATATTGATGGACTTCTCGATGCCGTATATGGATGGCGTACAAGCAGCCCGAGAAATCGCCAAATCTGGTACAGACATTCCGATCCTGCTCTTCAGTCTGAATCTTTCACCTCAGATCATGGAATTGGCTCGCAACGCAGGTTTGCGTGGAGCGATGTCAAAGTCGGAAATCAGCAAATTGCCCTACGCGATTAGGGCCCTTCAGCGCGGTGAGACCTTTTTCTATGCAGACTAGACACGAAAGAACCTGCCGGCCAAATGCATGACAGGAACCGAGCACCATGGCAGAAAGTAGTCTGGTGATTCCAAGTGCGAAGGCGAGGTGCCTGACGATGGGGACGAAGGCTACTCGGAGTGAGCGCGATTTGCGTCGAGATGAGTGAACTTTGGGTAACAAATCGGATTACGACGGCGCCAATGCGGAGCAGAACGTCGAGTGGTTGTGAGCAGTTTTCGGGGAGGATTGTTCGACAAGGGCGTCCCCTGACTCGAAAGAGTCTGGGGCGCTTTCGTTTTTGCGTTGTAGGCAGGTTCCCGAAGGAGTTTTGGCTTCTGCCCATTTGGGAGAAGGCTTCTCAACGGCAACAACCGAGACTTGGCGAGCATCACCGTTGGCGAATGTCATTCCACGTGCCGCGCAAAACGGTGCTCCTCCCAGACTTGCCAATATTTCCCGGCCTGAAATAGTGTTTGAGGCAGAGTGGCGGCGAGATAGGGTGGTCCGCACGTATGCAAGTCGAGTCCCATCTGAGGTGACAGTCCGAGGAAGCGCTCCCTGCCATCCTCGTAGTCCGTCACCGCAGATCAGGCCACGTCAGGGATTGGTCGATGGCAAGATCGCGGCACGTGCGACGAATGAGTTCCTGCACGGAATTCGAATCAACGAACTCGAAGCCGTAGCGAAATGCGTTCCTTTGACGACCTATGGCCTGAACCGTCACAGGACCGCAGGGAGGCGCAAAGTCCAACTCTACGACCTCGCCCAACGGCACTTCAATTCTCAGCATGGCTGCGATCCCGGATTCGCTGATGTCCACCGTATATCCCTTCAGCATACCGCAAGTGCGGGAATTGATTGTGATGTCAACCTCAATCTTGAATCGGGCCTGACCTCGGGCGTCGGGAATTGTGCCAATAGGGGTCATTGCAAACTGCTTCTTAGCTTTCCGTCCCGATTCCTTCGGAGTGTTGATCGGCCGCGCCCATGGGACGACCGGAAGGATTCGTATTCCGCTCGGTTTCTCCATGCCGACCGCCTTTCTTCTTTGAGTGGAATCTCATCCCGCTCTGTGTGCGTACGTAGACTGCTCTTAACTCGGCTACTTCCAGTTATGCTGCCACTGGCCCCCGCACGACGCCCATATAACTCTCCATTGCCTGCGTCAATTGCGAATCCACTTCATCCGCGATGGTCATGACATCCGGTAGCAGCAAACTGAAATCCAGAGCACTCAGATTCTTCTGCAACGTCCCGAAGAGGGTTACTTGCAGGATGCGTGAATCATGCACCAGCATGGCAGGAGTGTAGCCTTGCGACCTTCGCATCTTCCCGTGTGCGACGGCAGCGGCGGAACAGATAGAATCGCTCTCTTCTCCGGGGGTGTTGGGAGCTCGCAGGCGCATTATCAAGTCTTCAATCAGCTTCGCAAGATATCCGGTGCGCTCTTGATCGCCAAGAGAAACGGAGTTTAGTTCTTTGCTCTTTTTGACTCTCGCCAACCAACCTTCGACAATTTCGCTTGTGCAACGATGCAATATCGCAGCCACCCTCTCTTTTTGCGTGCGAACAGCAGGCTTGCGGGTAAGCAACTTGTCGCGAAGAAGGTCAACGAGTCTACCAGTCTCGAATGGCTTAACGATGATTTCATCTGCCTCCAGAAGGATGGCGGACATGGCGCTCTGAACATCGGGGTAGCCGCTGACTAGCAGCGTAAGGGCATCCGGCTGCGAATGGCGCATCGCACTGACCACCGTAAATCCGTCACTCGGGTTGGGCATGTGGAGATCGGTGATTAGGACATCGAAGCTCTCTGTCGCGATCAGCTTTAGCGCCTCCGTTACGGTGGCTGCGGCGACCACATCGAATCCCTTGGCTTTAAGAGTCAGGTCCATCATGGTGCGGACGCCTTCGTCGTCATCCACAAGCAGGACCCTGTGCGAAGCTGAGGTCTTAGTTTGGATCAATGGCACTACTCCTGTCATCAACAGTGACAGTCTGACTCAGGCTTTTCGAAAACGATGTTCAAAACTAGACAGTCAATGCCGATTGTCACTAGGGAACGCAGGCTAGTCATGAGCAGCCTTCAGGGCAGACTGATCGACTGATCAAACGAGCCGTCCCCTGAGGCGAAAAAGTCTGGGGTGCCTTCGTTTTGCGCCATGCTCTGAGCTTGGCGCTCATGCGTGGTGCAGAGGGGCGAGGCCAGTATAGATAGTTACGGTTTGGGGGTGCCTCGACCAGAGAGGAACCTTACGCTGATCGCCTCTGTTTGACCTATAGCCGGGAGTAGGGGCGGTGCTTTTCCTTCATTTGTACCGTCGAAACAACTCTGCTGCCAAAGTCTGCGGGCCCCACAAGCTCGCGCTGGATCAGTTGTAGGCCTTCACTCATCGGCATTCGCATCTGTTGTTCAATCTTGTAAAAGATCGCCGAGAGCGCTGGTAGATGAGGGTTAACAGTGCAGAGCATTAGCCCTTTCTGGGGATGTGCCAAGGTAAAAGTGGCAGGGACGGGAACGCCGCGAATCGCTTCGAGGAACAGAACGGCTCCTACGGTTCCGTCCTCTTTCAGACGTAAGGTCATCACCGACGAGCACCGATGACACAGCCAGAAGTACTCCTCTCGGCAAACTTTTGACGATACGATTGGCGGGACAGTTCCAAGCCGGAACAACTTTCCTTCCGCAAGACGACGAAATGATGTGGAGCATAAAGGGTTCGCACAGTTGGCAGGCATCGCTCTGCTCCTAAGCACTTGGGTTCACAACAATCTGCTCCAGCACCGACTCGCTGTGGATGATCGAGGTCGCCCAGCAAACGGCAAGGGGCCGCATTCTCCTTTCGCTTGGGGTGACGACTCGCTCGGCGCAAGGCGCACCGCCGCACGGCCAATACAATGAACGAGAATTTACATCGATGTCATTTCTGTGTCTGTTCAACTTTATACAGATGGCGAAATGAACTCATTCATGTTTTGCACTGGACAGTGGAAATCCTTGTGACTATCTACTTTTGGAATTGCGGTTTCTTGATACCGCTGAACAACATAGAACAGATTGCCACCAAAACGGAGCAGTAACGGAACTTATACTGCTGCTTCTCGATTCTGGAATCGTCAAGTGCAACGGGGTGCGCGTTTCTGCGCTGGTCCGAGGATTGGCACCAGCTGCTCTGGAAGTTCGCTTTTCATCACATATTCATCCGCTAACCACGGGATCCGTTCGCGCATTTCGGAGTAGGCCGAAAGCAGAATGATCGGCAGGTTGCGCAACCCGAAGCTTGATGGCTTGATGTGGCAGGCTACCGCTTCCGCGTCCGTACCCGCCTGTTTGAACTCCAGCAGAACCGCGGCCACAGGGGTTTCACCGTTGATGTCGAAAGTCAACAGCGGGCACAAAAAATGGGCACAAACATGCCGCAGCTCGACAAGTGGTGAAATATCGGCAACACAGACGCGGCGGGCTGTGATCCCCCGCTGCGCCGTGTGGCTTGCTCTTGCCACCAGTCAAATACAGGCGCTTCGCTTCACTGATTTGTGCTATTTCGTCCTGATTCGTTCTGTAACGGGATTCTGCATGAGGATAGGTTGGCACTGCCTACTGGGGGATTACGATCCAAGAATTGTCACTACACCAAACATGCAGCCGTTAGGGTGAACTTTGGCTTCGATAGCCGCCAGGTGCCGGCGGTGGTGACAGGTAACGCAAAGACTGAAGCTGTCTAGTCATGGAGAATGACATTCAGAAGGGAACTATGAACCTGTATTCCATTCTCACCGTACTCAACGAAGCCTAATTCTCTGAACCGAATCATGAAGAAGTTGACCCGCCCGCGAGTTGTGCCCACCATCTCTGCCAGAGTTTCCTGACTGATCTCGGGCAAAACAGTCTGCGGTGCACCTTCGTTGCCGAATCGAGCAAGCGATAGCAGAAGGCGAGCTAATCTTCTCTCGCTGGAGTTGAAGTGTTGATCAACCAAGGCCTCTTCATAGCGGATGTTCCGTGCCAGCAGATAGTTTACGAACAAATCCGAAAATTCGTGTTGATGATGGAGCGCACGCATCATCGACTTGTTGTCAATGCGAAGAAGCTTGCAGGGGGTCATTGCTGTTGCTGACCCCATGCGTAAGGGCTGTCCAGCGAGGCCGCCCTCTCCGAAAAAGTCTCCGGTATTTAATATGCCAAGGGTAGCTTCCTTACCAGACTTGGATACGACTCTGAGTCTAGTCCTGCCTTCCTGAATGTAGAAGACGGCGTCAGCCGCGTCCCCCTGTGTGAAGATTGTTTGCTTCTTGGCAAAGGAGAGAACTTGCTTCCCCGCGCCGACCGTCACAAGGAATTTCCTTGGGTCGAACTCGCCCTTCTTGGGCGATACGTTGTGTCGCGAACGGTACGGCACTTTGACTACCTTCGGGTTGTTCGGGGTTTAGGAAGCTATTTTACACCTATGTACGACATCGTACATAGGGTTTTATCTTGGGGGACATCCGACGATAATGGAGGACTTCAGGCCTTCTTTTATCTACAGCCCTTGCCATCTGACCGCTCCAATGCTTTATTGCTAACCGAATCGGAACAATCCGGGAAAACCACATCCAGCCGCCGGCTAGACACGCACCTAGCGCGGGTTAAGTGGGGCGCCAAGTCAGCATCGTTTGCTATCTCGGCATCGCGTTTGTCTTGGGCATCTTGTCAAGGAGTAGAAGGTTATCGCACTGAAAGTTCCGCTCAGCTTGCCAGTCGTTTAGCTGTTCAGTTAGCTGGTCGCTCAGCTGCTTCTTGGTGGCTCTCACTTGCTTGACGGGTCCTTTCAACGGCTTCGAGCCAGCGGGTTATATTTGCCGTCCGAAGCAATCAAAGGCGCTCACTTTTGGACAGACAGAGTCCTATATATGCACGAGCGCATCCTTTCGGACGGTCCGGTAACTTCTGATAAGTTGCATCAGCCTGACGAGATAGGTATGTAGTCGTGACGGCCGGAAGTTGTAGGAGGCCACTAAGGATCCCGACAGGTCGCCCGTCCAAGAAATGCATTTTTTTGCAAGTTCACTCGGAAGACATTTCGAGATGTATTTCACGACTGTACAGTCTTGAACAGACACCGCCGAACGGCAATAGTAGGCTCTTACGATTGAAGGAGAAGTGAGGGACTGACGCAGCCCTCCCTGTGGTGTTTCCGGTTCCCGTCTGGTGGCCAGCCGATAGGTCGGGTTGCGCCACGCTGCCGCGGGGCTGTTCCCGATGATGAGCAGAGAACCCTTCGCCAACCCATCGCCGGATCGAGATGCGACTGTGGCGTACCCAAGCCGCCCGAGGCACTGGCCACCACTCGGGAAACTGCATTCCAGTGGCCTCCAGATTTTGTGTGGCCGTTCATGAATCGCAACTGGGACAGCGACACTATAGCCCGCGGGTAACTCAATGGGTGATGATAGATTGAATGCCGAGGAGAGCGCGGGTCTGCTCCACGTAATTTTCCCAAACTATCCAGACCTACGAGGGATGAACGCCACTCCGGAGATCGGAGCGTTCCTACGCTCCTTGAGAGAGGGGCCGGGGACTGGTTCACATCAACCTCCTTTGACTGACACCGATCGTTGGAGCCAGTAATCCCCCTCTGTTCCGTATTGCACATCTTATGGAAACGGAAAGAGGTAGCCTCGAAGAATGTACACAATCAGCAAAGACCCGAATGGCGTTGTCCTGTTATGTCACAACTGCTCACATGTTGAGCGCGTCGACTCGTTTAGGGACGGCTTCGGGGGTCGCCAAGCCGAAGCAGCACGAGCAATGCAGAAGCACTCACGCGAGAAACACGGCACGCGAGCGGTGGCTCGACCCGACGCGAAGAACGATTCGCTTGGGGCGCAGGGTGGCTGAGTATCCACGGCCCACCTGCAGGGGGAAATTGAACTCGGCAAGGCTCGGCGGTTCTTCAGAGAACTTGTTCTACCTCGCGGCTTACTTGCCATACGGCGAATCGCGATAAACGTCTAGCCCTGCAACAAAAACCCCGGCGCGTCATCGAAATGGAAGCACCTCCATCAGAATTCCAAAATCATGCAGATCGGTATCGACAGCTTCGCGGCAGCCATCTCTGATTCAGCAACGGCCTCATGCCCAAGTCCGTCGAGCGCATGCAAGCATCTGCTGGAAGAGGAAGAGATCGAACTTGCCGACGAAATCGGTCTCGACGTTTTTTGGTAGTGGCGAACATCACCGCGCCGAGTTTCTTGACTCCGCCCCGCCGTGATTCTGGCCGCGGCCGCCGGGCGCACCAAGACGATTCGCCTTACCAGCGCCGCTGGTCGCCGGGAGACGTCGTGCAACTACTGGTCCTAGTCCTGCCCCAGGTGGTCGAAGCAAATCCGCGCGTTGCCGACAGTTGGGAGAGTTGCAATCCAGCGCGGACCACTGATTGATTGCCTGGAAGAGATCGACCAACCCGGCGGCATCTCGCTGAACGACGGTGGCGGTGAATCGCGGATCGAGACCGGCGGAACAATTTCAGAGCAAATTCAAGAATGACTTGCTGGGGGATGGTTGTACTTCATCACACGGGAGCGGTCTAGCGGGGATCGTCAGAGAAGATGCTTTACTCCCGTTATAGCGGGGATCGCAAAGAACCCGAAAGGTCCCGCTCACGTTCAGTCCCTACTACGCGTGGGCCAACCGGCAAGCGACTTCAATGCAGGTTTGGAACCGGCTGCTGCCAGCATAGATAGGCGAGGAAGGGATTCACCAATTGATGCGCACCAGGGAAAGACCCTGCCGAGGTAACATGAAGTGCAACGGGATGCCACCCTTCTGGATTTCCACCCATGCAGGGGAGTCCAGGAGTTGCAGGTGGCCGGCGCTCTCCAGTGGCTGGGATTGACTTTCCGAGGGTGATTGCGGCGAACCCATGTCTTTCCATGCGGTGAATGCGTTGCTGTGGTCCGAGTCTACGCGAAACTGTTCGAGCAGGCCGCGTTTTGCGCTGCTGGGCAGCCCAGTGATAACCAGATCAACCGGCGCAGAAGGGAAGGGAACATCATCGTCATGATAGTTCCAGACCAGAATGTCGATGCCGCGATCGCTGCGGGTGGCAATCGCGTTGATATCAGGCCGTTGCCGCACTCCCTGGCGCACGATCTCCTCAGCCGCGAGCGATCCTGAACTGGTTACCTTGACTCGCTCGTTGCTCAGCAGCCCTAGCATCCGGAACGCGTTCAGGACGGGTTTGTCCACGCCGTTCGTCGCCAGTTCCCGAAACCCGGCGAAATAAGGCTGGTCCTCAAATTCGAATGCCCAGGTCACGACTCCCAAAAGGTTGACGCGTTCTGCGCGCGCCAAAGCGAAGATGTTATTCAGAACTTCTACGGTGTAGGTGCCGTATAGCGCACCATTGCGGTATCGGTTCTGTGGATTCTTCTCCGCGGAACAAGCTGCACAACCCTCCGGATCGGACTCTCCCAGAATGATCGGTGTCTGCCGCCACTGCGGAAATGATGCCACGATCTTGAATCCCCGCTGGATGGCGGCCAGTTGTCGGCTGATCCCCATCTGCACGTGGTCCTCTTGCCAGGTGGGAGATCCCTTGGGATGAAAGCTAATGAAATCCAGATGCGATCCAACCCTACCGTTGGCATGATTCTTCTCTTGCGCGCAATGCTGGAGGAAGGCGCGCAGAAATTCTGCTGCATTGTCGTTGCCCGGGCCGGTGCTGTCAGGTCCTCCGATGCGCGCCTCGGGAAGAGCTCGCAGGACGGCTTCGACCGAAAAGTCATAAAGCTTGAAATATTCTTCTGGCGTTCCTTGCCAATATCCAATGTCGGGTTCATTCCATACTTCCCACAACCAGGTCCGCACTTCGGCATCGCCGTAGCGCTCGCGAAGATGGTGAACGAATTGGAAAACCAGCTCCGACCACTTCTGATAGTCAGTCGGAGGATAGGCCCATCCCGTGTAAATGTCGTTGACTTTACCCCGCGGAAACTGGTGGCGATAGGGCTCCGGGTGAACGGAGAGCGTCTTCGGCATGAACCCAATCTCGACGAGAGGCTTGACGCCGGTGGCGTGAAAGGTGTCGAAAATGCGATCGAGAATCGACCAAGTGTAAATTGGGTGGCCGGATGCATCTTCCGAGTACACGTTCGTCGATCCCCACTTCAGGGAACCGGATCCGTCGCCGCTCGTCAACAGATTGTGAGTGCGTATGTATACCGGCATCGGATTCGCTGCCGCCAATTCACCGAGCAACTTCTTGCCATTCGGGGCGTAGGTATAATTGGGCTCATCGTAGCCGAAGTAGCTCCAAACAGGCGGGAGTTGGCCCTCTGACTGGTCGTATTGCACCTGAATGCTAACGCTCGGCGATGGTTGCTGGGGCCAGCAGAATTGACTCATCAAGCCAACGACAACAAGGGAGGAGAAAAGATGATTCCACATTGGGCCACGACGGGGACTGCGCATTGGGATGCGTTTGCGCCCTAGCAAGCCGTTGGCGCGCCCGAGAGTCGCGGCAAAAAGTCGATTCCACATCAGCGGGTGGAGAAGCGGTAGACGGTGACGGTGTGATAGCGCTCGCCGGGTTTCAACTCGGCAGTTGGGAAATCGGGATGATTCGGTGAGTCTGGAAAATGCTGCGTCTCCAGGCACAAAGCCGAATGCAACTCATCCCATTTTCCGCCCTTGCCCTTGATCGAACCATTCAGAAAGTTGCCGCTGTAGAACTGGATTCCTGGCTGGTCGGTCAAAACTTTCAGGACCCGGCCACTGCCGGCATCGTAGAGTTCCGCCGCTTCTGCCATTTTTCCTCCGCCACGATCCAGGACCCAGTTGTGGTCGTAGCCATGACCCCGATGAAGTTGTTCGTCGTCCGCGTTAATGCGGGCTCCGACGGGAGTGGCCTTGCGGAAATCGAAAGGCGTGGATTCGACCGGTTTCAACTCACCGGTTGGAATGAGCCCGGCGTCTACTGGGGTGAATCGGGACGCGTGCAGGGTGAGCTGATGGTCCAGGATGTCGCCATGTCCCGAGAGATTGAAGTAAGAATGATTCGTGAGATTGACCACGGTGTCTTGGTCGGTGGTGGCAGAATATTCAATCCGGAGGTCGCCCTTCACCAGCGTGTACCGAACCACAGCCGACAGGTTGCCCGGATATCCGGCCTCGCCGCCTTTACTGAGATAGCTGAGTTCTACTCCATCTGCGATCGGCTTTGCTTTCCAGACCACGTTGTTGAAGCCCCGCGGTCCGCCATGAAGAGAGTTTGCGCCATCGTTCAGGGGTAGGGAATACTTCACGCCATCCAGGGTAAAGCTGCCGTGGGCAATGCGATTCGCATAGCGACCAATGATGGCTCCGAAGAACGCGTCCGAGGACCCGTTGAAATTGGCCACATACCCGTCGAGATCATCCCATCCAAGCACAACATCCGCCGGTTTACCGTCACGATCAGGCGCCTTAAGGGAAACTACAACTCCACCGTAAGTCATGATTCGAGCTTCGCATACCGCGTCACTCAACGTATAGATTTCGATCGGAGTTCCGTCGGGCGTTTTCCCAAATGGCTGGTCTGTCACCTTAGTCTTGGCCTCTGTAGGCATGGAGAATACCGTTAACGAGAACCCACCGATTGCGATCAATCGTATGATTTTCTGAAACTTCATCATTGCTCCTCGCGTGCGCCTTCAGCGCGCGGCTGGACCGCAGATTCTGCCACCGCGATTAAGGTTGGCAGGATGTCGCCCAAGCCGTCGCTGCCCCGCTGTCCCAGGGCGAAATACAACTTGCGATAGAGAGGGTACAAGCGGTCGTAAGTGCGCTGTGCCGAATCCTCCGGCAGGAAG
>DATBYA010000179.1:0-58962 GCA_036514015.1 Candidatus Sulfotelmatobacter sp. | reverse complement strand
CGTCCTGCGGGTCGATGACCGTGGAATCGGAAAATCCACGGGAGATCATGCGCCATCGACGACCTACGATGAAGCCGACGATGTGCAGACCGAAGTGGCATGGCTCCGCACCCAGCCGGGGATCGATCCGAAACGAATCTCGCTCGTCGGCTACAGCGAGGGGGGCTTGATTGATCTGATTGTCGCCTCGAGAGATCTGTCGATTGCCGCAATTGTCTCCCTGGATGGCAGCGGCGTGCCAGGAGCGCAACTTGCGCGCGAGCAGACCGAGCAGAGTGTGCTGCATGATCCGTCTGTTCCTGCAGCCGACCGGGAGAAAGAGGTCGAAAAGGAACTTGCCGAGCCGCTGACTCCGCGGGAGCGCGTGTTTCTGACCATTGACCCGCTGATGTATGCCGGCCGTGTGCATTGCCCAGCTCTTATTCTTCACGGCGGCTCGGACATCACTGTTCCCGTTCGCTCGGCGGAGAAGATCGCGAATGCCATTCGAAGCAATGGCAACCCCGATGTAACGGTGCGGATCATTCCCGGCGTCAGCCATTCGTTGCTGCCCGACCCTGTCGGTGCGAATAACGGTTGGGTTTATCTGCCGGCTTTCGCAACTTCGCCACAACTGCTGGAGGTGATGACCAACTGGGCCAAAACGCACTTGCTGAGTAGCAGCAGGAAAGACATGCAGCGCTGAGTGCTACTCGCTAACCGAGAACTGGCTCGTTTACTGTTCACGATCTATCGGTACGGATTGAAGGAACGCACCGACGTTGTCTGATCACTCGTTCCGCAGTGCCACCATGGGTTCTACGCCCGCAGCGCGCCGCGCTGGGATCACCGATGCCAGCAGCGCGGCCAAGACGAGCATCAGCGCCGCCAACCCGAGCACGATCGGATTCCATGGCTTGACGTCGAACAGTTGATCCGTCATTAGTTTTCCGGCACCAATCGCTGCGGGAATCCCAAGCGCCATCCCGATGCCGATCTGGGAAAAGGCACCGCGCAGCACCATCTTTAAAACCCGCATGCGGTCCGCTCCCAGCGCCATCCGAACCCCAATCTCTCCGGTCCGTTGTTGCACGGTGTACGCCATGACGCCGTACAGCCCGACCGCGGCGAGGATCAGCCCAAGCACGCCGAAGAGCGTGGTGAGAGTTGCGATCATTTCTTCCTGCTGGAAGTCAGCGCTCACGACTTTGGTATACGGGTCAACGCCGTAGAGAACCAGATTGGGATCGACGCTCGCCAACGTCTTCCGCACGCGATCTTCCATTCCCGGCGGGTCTCCCGGCGCCCAGACCACGATGTTGTACAAATAATGAGACGAGATTTCTCCGCTCACGTACGCCGGATCGTCATACTCCACGGTCTGCGCCTCTGGCAACCAGTACATCGGCCGCACCGGTTCTTTGTAGTCGTAGGTCATGTAGCGCAGGTCTCGCACGACTCCGACTATTTCGAACGTGGAGGAGTACTTCAGCTTGCCAGGCCCAAAATGCTGCCCGATCGGGTTCTGGTTCTTGAAGAACCTCTTGGCAAACGCTTCATTGATCACGGCTACCTTTCTCGTCGCCGCCGTATCCTCCTCCGTAATAGGTCGGCCGGATACGATTTTGGCACCCAGAGCATCAAAGAATCGCGGCATCACGCGGACGAATCCCGCTCCTGTATCGTCCTTGGCTCCCGGCTCGGGTTGACCTTCTACTCGAATGCCGTTATTCCAGTTATCGCCAGTCATCGGGGCGTAGAGCGCGGGCGCGGCCATGCGCACGCCGGGTATCTGCTGCAGGCGATCGTCGATTTGCCGGAACATTGGTTCCATTTGCTCCGGCTTGTAGTTTCCCAGCTGAGGATCGATCCACGCGATATACCGGCCCTTCGTCTCGAATCCAAAATTCTGGTGCTGCAAGTTCCGCAGGCTCTGGCTGAGCAGGGCCGCTGCGGAGAGCAGTACGAGCGACATCGCCGCCTGCGCGATTACCAGCGATCTCTGCGCCCACGAGCGACCGCCGGCCAGCGAACGGTTTGCCCCGCGAAGTGCCTCGATGGGGTCCGCATGCGAAGCCACCCACGCTGGCGCGATCCCGAAGAATATTCCCGTGAAAACGGACATACCCAGCGTAAAGAGCAGCACCGGTAAAGATGGAGTCGCGCTGATTGGCACGTACCTGTTAGGGCCGCCAATCTGGAAAGCCAGATGTAAAATCAGCCTTGTTCCGGCGTACGCCACCCCTATGCCCAAGGCCCCACCGATCGCTGCCAGCATGATGCACTC
Organism: Candidatus Sulfotelmatobacter sp.; assembly: GCA_036514015.1. Lineage (GTDB taxonomy): Bacteria > Acidobacteriota > Terriglobia > Terriglobales > Acidobacteriaceae > Sulfotelmatobacter. The sequence goes on along the minus strand of DATBYA010000179.1, from coordinate 56,696 downwards.
GACCAAAGATTTGCGAACAAGCCGTCTTCGCGGAGCGCCGAGCGCCATTCGTATCGAGGTTTGCGTGCGATCCTTCAACCCGCGCGCCAGCATCAGATTTGCCACGTTGCCACACGCCAGCAGCAGTACACATCCAGCAGCCACCAGAAGCAGCTTCAGTCCATCCTGATACTGATCCCGCAAGGCTGCCACCCCAGCGCCTCCGGGAACGAGGTGCACCGTTTGCTGTTGCCATAACTGCTTCTCGCCCGGTTCCATATCGGGAACGTGACTGGCGAGCCAGTCATATAGTTCGACCTTCAGCTTTGCTTCGAGCGATTGGGGATTCACTCCGGGACGCACTCTTCCGATCAGATCCAGGAAGTTGGTGTTTGGACTCTTCAGCCGCCCCGTCGTTCCATCGATCAATGGTTCGGTAGTCAGTGGCAGCCAGAAGTCCGGCATGCCCCACCCGGCCAGCTTCGCACCGAAGAAACCTGGCGCAGCCACGCCGACCACCGTGAACGGATTTCCATTGATCTGGTAGCCAGCACCGACTACAGAAGGATCCGATCCGTACTTGTCGTGCCATATGCGGTAGCTCATCACCGCCACCGGCGGCGCCCCCTCATGATCGTCCTCGTCGGTCAACAGGCGGCCAATCCAGGGCTGCACACCAAAGGTCCGGAAGAAATTTCCGGATACATACTCCCCATTGCGGGTGTCCACCTGTGCCTGCGATCCCGCTCTGCGGACGCCGAGAGGCGCATTGCCGGCCTGCAACGCGGCAAGGTCTTCGAACTCCGGCGTGCGGGCGCGAAAGTTGCTGTATGCCTCCCACGAGAACAGCGCAAAATCGCCGTCGTCGCCCTGTGTATACCCACCCCAGTTGCAGCAGCGAACTTTGTCTCCGATCCGCCACAGCTCACCCGGCTTGGCCACCGGCAGGGACTTCAGCATCACTTGGTGTACCAGGGTAAAGATTGCCGTCGTCGCTCCGATGCCTAGTGCCAGTGTGATCAAACCGGCTGCTGTAAAGCTGGGCGCCTTCTTCAACTGCCGCACAGCGTCACGCCAATCCGTCAGCATTTGGTCCTCGTATGGGGCTTTGACGTAGCACAGGCAAATCGGTTATGAGGAAGTTTCATCGTCAAATCGTTAACATGGGGGAAAAACAATCAGAGGCATCAACCCAGGGTTAAGACACTACTGGAGTCCCCACGTGTTGGGGAATGCCTAGCGAGCGCGGTTTTCTCAATTCCCTGCGGAGTAACCGATTTTGCCATCACGCGTCGTGAGCTGAACCTTGGACAGGGCAGTCACATGCTTGGCTGGGTCGGCTTGCAGCACTACCAGGTTGGCCTCCCACCCCACGGCAATGCGCCCGGTGCGATCGGAATAGCCGAACCGGCGAGCGGGGTGGGGGGTGAGGGAAGCCAGTGTCTGCTGAAAATTCATCCCAGCCTGCGACATCAGGGTGAACTCCACGGCGGTATCGCAGTGGTCCGTGTAGTTCGTGTAGTTCGGTCCAAGCAGAAACTCCAAGCCCTACAATGCTATCATTCCACATCTGACCGCATTTGCATGCGAATTAGACGCGCTTTCCCCATAACACTGGCGCTGGTAATCGTGGCCGCAGCCGTGACACTTGCCGTCCAGCTGCGAAAGCACGCGCCGCCAGAACCGGCGCGGCTGCTGCCCGGCGCCGACGCTTTCGTGTACGCCAATTTTGTGTGGGCCCGCAAAGCGAATGGCGGGAAGCTTTTTTCCCCGGGGCACGACCCGGTTTCGCACGACGCAGAATACGACCGCTTCATTCAAGAAACTGGCTTTGACTTCGAGCGCGATCTGGACGCGGCGGCCTTTGCCATCCACTACCCGGAGAACTGGGCCGGCGGTGGGACCGGAGGCGCGGCGTCCGAGCCTCGTTTTTCAGAAGTCTTCACCGGGAGGTTTGACGGCAGCAGGTGTCTCGCTTATCTGAAGCGGACCGCTCGGGCAGTCGAGAACTACAACTCGATCGACATCTTCACCATTGCACTCTACGGACGGTCTTTCCGCATCGCGATTCTGGGGGTGGATACGGTGGCAGCGTCAAATCACGACGACCCGGCGGTGATCCGCGGCATCGTCGACCGTTCCCGGCGGCTGGCCTCGCCGTTTGGAGGCCCGGCTCTGCTCCGGCGGTATTACAAGCGGGTGCAGTTGGCCAGCCCGTTTTGGATGGTGGCGCGGGTTGAGCCACTGGCGCGCCAATCCGGCGCCTGGGCGACGGTTTTTCCCAAGCCCGCCGATCTGGTAGTCTCCGCCAGCTACAGCCCGCTGCATCTACCGCTGCGGGTCGACGCGCTGCACCTGCGGGCGGAGGCCTGGGCGGGCAGCGACGAAGACGCTCGCGAAATCGCCGACAAGGCAAACGTGTTTCTGGCGATGTTTCGCAGCGCCGAGGTATCGGTCGCATCGCCCGGCAGTGACGCCGATGTGAAAGCACTTTTTGACAGCCTGCAGGTGCGGCAGGAAGGGAACCGGGCCATCGTCGGCGCAATACTGCCGGGTGCAATTCTTCGCAAGCTGGGGGAATCCCCGGAACAGATGCAGGATTTCGGAACGCCTCCCGTGCCGGCGCAGCCGCAAAAACCACGCTGATACCCTCTAGCGAATCGCGCCGCAACCTCTTTGCAACTAAAACCGAGTCCGAGCGTCTTATCGAATGAGGTAGCGATTCAGCAGCTACAATAAAAGCCAATGTCGAGCTTTCTTTCCAGCCTTCCGCTTCCTCTTGCCGCGTTCATCGCAGGCCTGATTTCTTTTCTCTCGCCATGCGTTCTGCCGCTGGTGCCCGGATACCTTTCCTTGATTTCGGGCGTGGGCATCGAGGAACTGAAATCGCGACAGGGCCAGCTGATGCGCCGGGTCATGGTGAATTCGATTGGGTTCATCCTGGGCTTCAGCGTAGTGTTCATCACGCTGGGCGCGATCTCGACCGAAATCGGGCAGATGGCGGCGCGCTACAAGCACACACTGTCGATCCTGGCCGGGGTGGTCATCATTATCTTCGGGCTGCACCTGACCGGAATTTTCAAAATTAAGGCGCTCTACACCGACGCGCGGCTGCACAGCGTGAAGGGCAGCAGCACGCCGATTGGCGCATTCGTCATCGGATTCGCCTTCGCCTTCGGCTGGACGCCGTGCCTGGGTCCGATCTTGACCGCCATCCTGACGCTGGCCGGCGAGCAGGACACGGTGAGGAAGGGAATTTTCCTGCTGGCGGTTTATTCGCTGGGACTCGCGGTACCGTTTCTGCTGACCTCGCTGCTGATGGAGCGTTTCCTGAAGTTTTACAGCCGCTTCCGCGCCAAGATGCACGTGCTCGAAGTAGCCAGCGGCGGCCTGCTGATTGCATTGGGTGTGCTGCTGGTAATTGGCCGCTTTACTCTGATCTCGAGTTGGCTGTCGTTTCTGAATCGTTTTACTCTGTAGTTGGAGGTTGATTTATGGCGCAAGGATCGGACGTGTTGCCGTTGGAAAAATCTCACTGGCGCTGTCCAAAATGTTGGGCTACCCAAGAAAAGGGAATTCGTCCCAATCCTGAAGCTGCAGCGGTTGGAACGGTAACCTGCAACGCATGCGGAGGGGCGTTTCCGGAGTCGGATGTCGAGGGCGGCAAGTATGACGTAGCCGCCTCGGCCGGCGGACCGGCCAGCGGAGGGAAGCGTAATCCGCTGGCCTTGGCAGTGGTCGCCGTGGTTGCCGCAGCCATGCTGTATTTCGGCTTCCATATGGCTCGGCGTTCTGGGCCGGCGCCGCCGCCCATCACCAAGTCGGGGCCTGCGCCCGATTTCACCTTGCAGTCGCTCGATGGCAACAGCATGCGACTGTCGGACCTGCGCGGCAAAGCGGTCCTGCTGAACTTTTGGGCTACCTGGTGCGGTCCCTGCAAGATCGAAACACCGTGGCTCGTGGAATTGCAAAATCAGTACGCATCGCAAGGACTGCGCGTGGTTGGCGTCGAGATGGGGGACGACAGCAAGGATGAAATCGTTCAGTTCATGAAAGATATGGGTGTCAACTATCCGATTCTGCTCGGCAAGGAAGCGGTAGGTGAAGCCTACGGCGGCGTTCCCGCCTTACCGGAGACTTTTTTCATCGGCCGCGATGGAAAAATCGTGGACAAGATTATCGGCCTGAAGGGCAAAGCGGATATCGAGGACTCGATCAAGAAGGCGTTAGGCACGGAAGCGGCAAAGAGCCAAGCATCCAGCGCGCCGCCCTTGCAGGCTCAGAAGTGACAATAGGAACGGGACCGCGATCCCTCTACTATAGGGTTGTTATCGAAATGATGTTGAAACCACACCCCCCGAAGCTGATCTCCGTGCTCGCCTTGCTCGCGGGCGCAGCCTTGGCGCAATCGGTGAAGCCGCCTTCGGTCGTGATCGCTCCGGTGCCGCTGGTCACAGCTCCGCGAGCTGCTCAGACCATGGTGGATTTGAATTTCCGCGTGGCCTCAGGATTTCACATTAACTCCAACACCCCCAAGTCGGAGTTCCTGATTCCCACCAATCTGAGGATGGACCTGCCCACCGACATCATCCTCGGAAAGATTGAGTATCCTGCCGGCAAGGACCTTGCCTTCCCTTTTTCTCCGGATGAGAAGTTGAACGTCTACAACGGAGATTTCACCATCGTGCTAGCCGTACATCCGCTGCACGCCGTAGTTCCGGGGAAATATGTGATGCACGGCGTCCTTCGCTACCAGGCCTGCGACAACGCCCAGTGCTTCCCGCCCAAGACTCTTCCGGTAAGTTTTGACGTGAAAGTCACGAAGGAACCGCCCGGCGCCCACCACAATCCCGCCCAGAGCCCGCACGTTCATAACTAGGCCGGACGTGGATCGAACCGCGGACAGCGGAAGACGAAATGCCTCCGCAAGACTTGCAGGCAACCTAGGCGCACTATGGCAAACACGGTTTCGACCTGGTACTCCCATCGGGTGACCGCTAGCCCCGAACTGACTTCCGCTCGCGGATTCGTGCGGAAGGGCCCGGCTGGACTCTTTCGTCAGGCTTTCGCGCCCTGCTTCTTCTCCACTTTCGCCCAGGTATCTTTCAGCGCGATCGTACGATTGAAGATCGGCTTCCCCGGCTTCGAGTCTGGATCGACACAAAAGTATCCCAAGCGTTCGAATTGATAGCGCGCACCGACGGTGGCGTCGGCCAATGACGGTTCCAGTTTCGCGTTGGCGATCACTTCGAGCGAATTCGGATTCAGATTGTCGAGCACGTCCTTGCCTGCTTCCACGTCGCCGGGGTTTTCTTGCAGGAACAAGTTCTGGTAGATGCGCACTTCGGCATCCACCGCGTGCGCGGCCGAGACCCAGTGGATGGTCGCCTTCACCTTGCGGCCGTCGGGAGCATTTCCGCCGCGCGTTGCCGGATCATACGTGCAGTGAACTTCGACAATCTCATCCTGCTCGTTTTTCACCACACTGGTGCACTTCACGAAATAGCCATAGCGCAGACGAACCTCGCGGCCCGGGGTGAGTCGAAAATATTTCGGCGGGGGAACCTCACGGAAATCATCCTGCTCGATGTACAACACGCGCGAGAACGGAACTTTTCGCGAGCTGGCGGCCGGATCCTCGGGATTGTTGACCGCATCCATGTCTTCGACCTGACTCTCCGGATAGTTGTCGATGACGACTTTCAGCGGCCGCAGCACCGCCATCACCCGCGGCGCGCGCTTGTTCAAATCCTCGCGCACGAAGTGTTCCAGCATCGCCAGTTCGATCGAGCCGGTGGTCTTCGACACTCCGATGGCGGCGCAAAAGTTGCGAATCGCCTCGGGCGTGTAGCCGCGTCGCCGAATGCCGCTCAGCGTCGGCATCCGCGGATCGTCCCAGCCACTCACGCGCTCCTCCTGCACTAATTGCAGCAGCTTGCGCTTGCTCAGCAAGGTGTGAGTCAGGTTAAGGCGATCGAACTCGATCTGTTGGGACGGGAAGATCCCCAATTGCTGGATGAACCAGTTGTAGAGCGGGCGGTGATCTTCAAACTCCAGCGTGCACATGGAGTGCGTGACGCGTTCGAGCGAATCGGACTGTCCGTGCGCAAAATCGTACATGGGATAGATGCACCACTTGTTTCCCGTACGGTGATGTTGGGCGTGCAGGATGCGGTACATTACCGGGTCGCGCAGGTTCAGATTGGGTGAAGCCATGTCGATCCTGGCGCGCAGCACGCGCGATCCGTCGGGAAACTCTCCCGCCTTCATGCGCTGAAATAAATCGAGATTTTCCTCCACCGGACGGTTGCGGTGCGGGCTGTCCTTGCCCGGTTCGGTGAGCGTGCCACGGTATTTTCGAATTTCTTCCGCCGAGAGGTCGTCGACGTAGGCCTTGCCATCCCCCACCAGTTTCAGCGCCCATTCATAGAGCTGATCGAAGTAATCCGATGCGTAAAACAAGCCATCCCACCGAAAACCAAGCCAGTTCACGTCGGCCATAATCGAGTCGACGTACTCGGTCTCTTCCCTTTCCGGATTCGTATCGTCGAAACGAAGATTCGTGTGGCCGCCAAATTCGTCGGCAAGTCCGAAATCGAGGCAGATCGCCTTGGCGTGGCCGATGTGCAGGTATCCGTTCGGCTCGGGAGGAAAGCGCGTCTGCACCCGGCCTTCATATTTGTTGGTCTTCAGATCGTCAAGAATAATGTCGCGTATGAAGTTGGACGGCCGAGATTCTGGAGAAGCATTTTTGCGCGTCTCGGCCTCGCTGTCAGACGTTTTCATATCGCTCTGATCTTATCGCATTCTTACGGCACGATGACGGACGCGGCGGGCTGCATAGGGGAAGTTCGTTGGCGGGGAGACTTCAGAAATCCCGGCTTTGGACAATCGCGGCCATGCAGATTCCAGCCACATGAAGGCAACGCCGACTAGGATCGACCAATTCACGATTCCAGCGATCCGACTAAACTCCGGCCGACACGACCTGGCCCGGAGCTGCCGCGTTCGGGACTTCGCCTTCAGCCAGCTTCCGCCGGTAGCGGACATGCCGCAAGCGAGTCATCTCCACCAAGGGCTTCCATACCGGATTCACGAGGTCGTGCTTGATCAGCAGATGCCAGAAGCGGTTGGAGCGCTTGTAGAGGTACGACATGGCCAGATAGAGCGGAATCGCCTGCCAGTCCTCGGGCCGGCGACGCCAGATCGATGCACGCGAAAACAGACGCTGGTAGATCCAGGCATATCCCTGCTCCAGCTCCTGCGGAGTCATATGCTTCGGCTGAAAGACAGCATGCGCCGTGTCATAGAGCGTCCAGTCGCGATGAAGGACGCGCCCCTCGGCCTCCATCTGGCGAAACAGCGGCGTGGCCGGGTAGGGCGTGAGAATGTGAAAGGTGGCACACTCCAAACGGTTCTTCTCAATCCATTCTGCCGTACGCGCGAAAACGTCTTTGCGATCGTGATCGAAGCCGAGGACGAACGAGCCGTTCACCTGAATGCCGTAGTCGTGCAGGATGCGCACCCGCCGCGCGTAGTCGCCGGTTTTCGGCGTCTTCTTGTGCGCGTCGGCCAGATTGTGGTCGGAAAGCGACTCGAAGCCGATAAATACCCCGGTGCACCCTGCCAGCGCCATGTTGCGGATCAGGCTGGGATCGTCCGTCACATCGATGGTGACCGCCGCGCTCCAGATTTTGTCGAGCGGGCGCAGCGCCGCGCACAGAGAATGCAGATAGTCGCGACGGGATCCCAGGTTATTGTCGATAAAGACCGCATAGGGCTGGTCATCGGCCTTGAACTCATCAACCACCTGCTGCGGATGCCGCATACGATAGGGCATGCGCAAGCCATCGGTGGCGAGGTAGCAGAAACCGCAGCGGTTGTGACATCCGCGCGTGGCAATCAGGCTGGTGGTGGTGAGAAAGTTGCGGCGCGGAAGCAGGGCTCGCCGCGGCGAAGGGTCGTCGCAATAGTCATTTTCATAGGTCGCGACATAGCAGGGTTGGAGCTTTTCTGTCTCCAGGTCGCGCAGAATTCGCGGCCATAGTTGCACGCCGTCGCCCCAGGCGAGCGCATCCGCGTGGGGCGCGCATTCGTCCGGACACGACAGCACATGGAGGCCGCCGAGAATCACCTTCGCCCCCCGGGCGCGATACCAGTCCGCGAGTTCGTAAGCGCGCCGCGCAAAGGTCAAGTGCACGGTGATTCCTACTACGCTTGGCATGGGACGAAAGGGAGGCCGGCCGTCGAGCAAATTTTCGTCCCAGTACTGCACGCGCCAGGACTCCGGAGTCGTCGCCGCAAAACTTGTCAGCGCGAGCGTCGGGGTGAGCGCGTGCTTGCCCAAGCTCGCATTCGCATCCTTGGCATAAAAGGGATTGATCAACAGCGCATATCGCGATTCCACCGGCCCTCCGGCGTCGCCAGGATCAAGCGCGGGCGCAGTCGTCATCTCGCGGGGGATCCAGCGCGTGGAGAGGGGGCGGAGGAAGGGCTCGTCGGGTGCGATCATGCAAGTACTTTATATTACAAAGTACTTCATGTCAAGCTGGCGTAGCGGCCTGAAAACTGGGCTAAAAATCCGTCGATCCCGCCCTGTGCAGTGCTTGCTCGATTCGCGCCAGTGTCGTCTCCCGTCCCAGCACTTCCAGCGTCTCAAACAGCGGCGGGGCATTCTTCCGCCCACAGACTGCGACGCGAATGGGTTGAAACATCTGTCCCGCCTTGATGCCCAGTTCCTGAGCAGCCGCGCGCAGCGCTTGATCGAGCGGGTCATGTTTGAATTCCACATTGGCCAACACTTCCTTCGCCCGCCGTAGCACTTTCAGCGCCATGGCGCGGTCGCCCTTTTGCGGGATGAGTTCGCCCGGGTCGTACGGCGGCAACTGGTCGACCAAGAAAAAGTCCGCGGCGGTAAGCACGTCGCGCAGCAGCTTGATGCGCTCGCGGATGAGCGGCGTAATCCGCAGCATTTTGTCCCGCGGGACCTCGAACCCGGCCTCGCACACGATCGGCAGTAGCCGCTGGCACAGGTCTTCGATGGCCAACCCGCGAATGTGTTCGGCATTGAGCCACAGCGCCTTGGGATCGAAAGTATCTTCCGGGTAAGCCACCCCGACGTCCCTGGCTTCGCTCAGGATGACCGTGCTTGACGAAGCCTTCTCCTTGAAGTTGACCACGGCATTCGCGCGATTGATTCCTTCGAGCGAGAATGCGTCGACCAGTTCCTGGCGGCTCATCTGCTCGCGATCGTTTTTCGGCGACCAGCCCAACAGGCACAAAAAATTGATGAACGCCTCGGGCAGAAATCCGGCGTCGCGGTACGTGGTCACGCTCACGACCGGTCCGTGGCGGCGCTTCGAGAGCTTGGTTCCGTCCGGCGCGACCAGCAGGGGAAGATGCGCGAACTGCGGTGGGGTGAAGCCGGCGGCTTCGAAAATCAATACATGCTTATAGGTGTTCGAGAGATGATCCTGACCGCGAATGATGTGGCTGATGCGCAGATCGGCGTCGTCGGCGCAGGAGGCCAGGTGGTAGGTTGGCATGCCGTCAGAGCGCAACAGAGCGAAGTCCTCAATGTCCGCGCCGGCCTTGATCTGTTCGCCGTAAACGGCGTCGGTGAAGCGCACAACTTCTCCGGACTGGCGCGGCACGCGAAAGCGCAAGGCAAACTTTTCTCCCGCCGCGGCGCGCCGATCGCTTTCTTCTCGGGAGAGTTCCCGCATCCCCGGATTGAACAGCCAGGTTCCCTGCGGCCCCGATCTCTCGCTGTCTCCGGTATGCGCGGGCGTAAAATCGCGGTAGGCGAGCCCTTTCTGAAAAATGGCCTCCGCCATTTGGCGGTGCAGTTCTCCGCGCTCGGACTGCTGGTATTGTTCATCCCAACTCAGCCCCAGCCACTTCAATCCCTCGAAAATGGAATTGACGGAGGCGTCGGTGTTGCGTTCCGCGTCGGTATCGTCGAGCCGCAAAATCATCGTCCCTCCCGTCCGGCGAGCATACAGCCAGTTGAAAATGAACGTTCGAGCACTCCCTACATGAAGGAATCCGGTGGGCGATGGAGCAAAACGCACTCTTGGCGGGCGGGGCGGAGCTGCATTCAAGGATTCGGGCATAAGGTCAGGTTGGTTGCAGAAACGCGGGCAGTCCCAGGTAGCACGATTTTCTGATTTCGACTTGACCTCCCGATGGTACGGGCAGCCCCCCCTAGCGTCAAGCCAACTCACGATAACGATTTTATTTGCAACTCTTTGATTTCAAAAGATATCGAAGACAGGCACTGTACTTAAATCTTGTTGTGTTCCGGGGCAGGATATGAAAACATTAAGGCACTGTTTCCCCCCTTAGACTGAGCCAGTAAGTTTGGCCAGAGGTGTCTCTCAACGGCCCTATGAACAGTGTTGTCATTACGACGGTTTTGATTCCGGGTTTCGTCTCGGTTCTGTTATTTCTCGTCTTTACTTATTTGCACGAGCAGAGCCGTCAGCCCTACTTCCGTGCCTGGCAGTTGGCTTGGGCGGCTTACTCGCTGCACTACATCCTCGACACCTTTCCCAAGTCTTCCATCGCTTTTTTTATCAGCGAGCTTTTTCTCGTGGCCATGGCACTGTGCATTTTCGTTTCCACCCGGCTGATGCGCGGCTCCTCTCGGTTCCGCTGGTACGACGCCGCCGTTGGCACAGTCGGCGTCGCTCTGGCCTGCCTCACACTGCGGGGTCACATCGTCAACGGTGTGTTTCGTCCGGACGTACAGCCAGCAGTTCGCCTGGGCTTAGGCTTGGCCGCGATCTTGCTCTACTGTTCGGCTGTCTTTTATCTGAACAGCCATCGGCGCAAATCGCTCGCCTTCTGGGTACTCGCGGTTTCCCTGGCATTTTGGGCCGTCTTGATGGGCGTGGGGCAGCTGCAAAATCCCTGGACGGAAATGTTTGGCAATGCCAGCCGTTTGTTCGGCCCGGTTCCCCAGATGCTGCTCGGCATAGCGATGGTGATGGTTCTGTTTGAAAACCAGCGCAACGCCGTGCAGGAAAATACCCTGGCTCTGTCCACTCTGGGAGTGGATCCGCGCCGTCTGCTTTTTGCCGAGGACCTGGTGCCCAGCATGCAAGCCGCACTGGAGCGCTTGCGCAGCGCCCTGCCGATGGAACGCGCGGCCATCTTCATCACCGAACGCTGGCGCGGTCTTTTGCCTTCGGTACAACAAGGTTTCTCGGCTGGATTTCTACAGGCTCTGGAAAAGAGCGGCGCCGGAGATTACATCTCCGAACTCGCCTACCGGCGGAGCGGAATCTTCACCGCGCAGCACTTGGCCGAGATGACCGAGCCTCTGCCCGTCGCGCCGGTAGGAACGTTCGTGGAATTCAAAAAAATTCTCAGCGAAGCGGACGTGCGCAATCTGACCGCGGTCAGCCTGCAGACTCGCGAACAGAATTTTGGCGTGATCCTGTTTCCCCACGCAGAACGGCGGGCGTTCGGTTCCTCCGGCCCCCGGCTCATGGTAGGTCTCGCCCTGCAATTGGGCCTGACCCTGGAAAACTACGTGGTCAGCCACGATGCTCATCGTCGCACGAAAGAGTACGAACTTCTAACCGAGATCGGGAAGGCGATCAGTTCCCGCCTCGACCAGGACGAGATCCTACGCACCATCCAGGTCGAACTGGGACAGATTTTCGATACCAGCCATTTCTACATCGCGTTCCGGGAGGGAGAAGAGCTGCGCTTCGAACTCGAGGTTCGAGACAATCGCGTCTTGCCCAAGCGCACCCGTGAATCGAGAAATGCTTTCAGCGAATACGTGATTCGTACCGGCGCACCGCTGCTCATCCGCTCCGATCTGGAGTCGACGCGGAAGAATCTGGGAATCGACTACATTCCGGGACGCCCCGCGAAATGCCTCATCGCCGTCCCGATTTTCATGGGCAAGAAAGTTGCCGGAGTGATGGTCGCAATGCATCCCGAGCGGGAATTCGTCTTCGAGCAACGCGACCTTGACGTACTGGCAACCGCTGCCGGGCAGGTTTCCGTCGCGGTGGAGAACGCCCGCCTGTTTGCCGAGGAGCAGCGCCGCTCCCGCCAACTGGCCTTTCTCAATAACGTCTCCCGCACCGCTATTTCCAGCGACGATCCGGTGCACATGTTGAGCCAGATCGTCACGGAAATTCAGAAGAATTTCAGTTTCGATCACATCGGCATCGGCCTGCTCGACTATGGAACCAAAGAAATCGAGATCAAAGCCGAAGCCGGGGTAACGGGCCACTCCGTCGGCAAGCGTGTTCCACTCGGGACGGGCATTCTGGGCCGCGTGGCCCGCACCGGCGAGCGTGCCCTGGTGCAGCATGCGTTGCCCGGCAATTTAACCGGAATTCTTCCGGATTCTCGCGCGATTCTCTGCATCCCCATCACCTACGGAGAGTCGTTGCTCGGAGTCCTCAACATCGAGAGCCGCAACGAGAACGCGTTTTCGCCGCAGGACGTTCTGATCCTCAACACGCTGGCCGACTTGCTTGCCACCGCGCTGCACAACGCCTTCGTCTTCCAAAAACTACAACAGCAATCCATTACCGACGGCCTTACCGGCATCAAGACCCGGCGCTTCTTCTGGGAAGCATTGTCGGCGGAGTGGAAACGGGCCTCGCGTTCCGGGCGGCCCTTCTCTGTCGTGCTCATCGATCTCGACAAATTCAAAGAGGTCAACGACACCATGGGCCACTTCGAGGGCGATCTGGTGCTGGCCCGGGTGGGCCGGCTGCTGGAACAAAAGTCGCGGCAGTCGAACGTGGTGGCCCGCTATGGCGGCGATGAGTTCATTGTCCTGATGCCTGAGACCGGCTCGGAACAGGCCCAGGTGCTGGCCGAACGCCTGCGGCAGTGGCTGGCCAGCGATCCCATGCTGAACGAGCATCACATCACCGGCAGCTTCGGCGTGGCCAGTTTTCCCATGCACGGCTTCTCCATCGAAGACATCATCCGCGTGGCCGACGCCGGCATGTACGTTTCCAAACGCTCGGGCGGAAACTCCGTCTCCACGGCGCAGGAATACGTCGAGGGCCAGGATTTCGCCCGGCAGCGCTCGCAGATTTCGGCGTATATCGAAGGTTTCCTGCAGCGTGAGCATACCGGACCCGAGCATCTGGAAGAGTTGAGCTCCACCCTGTATAAGCTATGCGGCGGACATGAGGACTGCAATGTACCGGTGCTCAAGGAAGCGATCGAATCGCTGAGCCGGGCGGCCGAGTCTCGCGAATTGCAGACCGCGGGCCACGGCGATCTGGTAGCGCGCTATACGGAAGTGATCGCGCGGGCCCTGGGCCTTTCTTCCGAGGAGACGGCGGATCTGGTTTACGCCGCCCGGGTTCACGATGTGGGTAAGATTTTTATTCCCGAGCGCGTGCTCAACAAGCCGGGGCCTCTGAGCGATGACGAATTCCAACAGGTGAGAATGCACGCCCACGTTGGGGCGGAGATTGTCGGCACCATCCCGCACAGCAGCATGATGCGGGAAGGGATTGAACATCACCACCAGCGCTTCGATGGCTCCGGCTATCCCGATGGCTTGCGCGGCGAAGAGATTCCGCTATGGGCCCGCATCATCGGCCTGACCGATGCCTATGCCAACATGGTCACCGAGCAATCGTTCGCCGCCGCCCGGACGCCCGAACAGGCGCTCGACGAACTGTCGAAGATGAGCGGAACGCGCTTCGACGGCATGCTGGTGCGGCTGCTTCTGCGGGGGCTGAAGTCGGAACGCATGTCGAGCGGCGCGGGAGACTAACCCTTCCACTTGCAACGGCAGAGCAGAAACGGGAAACTAGTCTGGCATGTCGATCCCTCTTTTGTTATCCGGCAAGGTCGCTCTCATTTCCGGCGGTTCGCGCGGCATCGGCGCGGCCACGGTACGGATGTTTGCCGCCGCTGGCGCCAAAGTCGCCTTCAGCTATCGCAGTGCCCGCTCCCCGGCCGAAGCCCTGGCCAAAGAATGTGGCCCAACCGTCTGTCATCCCATCGTTTCCGATCTAAAAAACCCGGAGGCGGCACGAGCGCTGGTGGCCGAGACCGTGCGGCATTTTGGACGCCTCGACATTCTCGTCGCCAATCACGGCGTCTGGCCGCCGGATGATGTCCCCATCGAGCGCATGTCGGATGAGCAATGGCGTTCCACGATGTCCATTAATCTCGATGGCGTATTCGGCCTGGTCAAACATGCGGTGGCGCAGATGAAAACACAGCCCCGCAGCAACGCGCCGGCTGGACACATCGTGCTTCTCAGTTCCACCAGCGGCCAGCGGGGCGAAGCCTTCCACTGCGACTATTCCGCCACGAAGGGAGCACTGATCAGCATGACCAAAAGCCTGTCGACGGAACTCGCCTCCGCCGGCATCTATGTGAACTGCGTCGCGCCCGGCTGGGTCGACACTGAAATGAGCGCGGCGGCCCTGGAAGATCCGAAGAGCGGAGACGAAATCCGCAGCACGATCCCGCTGGGCCGCGTTGGCCGTCCGGAGGAGATTGCCGCTCCCGTGCTGTTCCTCTGCACCGAACACGCCAGTTTCATTACCGGAGAAGTCTTCAATGTGAACGGGGGTGCGGTCCTTACCGGATAGGACCGGGACAGGACCGAGCGGAAAAGCTCTTGAACCTCTCCGCCCTGAAGGGCGAAAAGGCTCCCAGCGAAGTCGCTTATATGCCCCCTGAAGGACGGGGTTTTACGCTCCACCGGATAAAACGCCGGGCGAAAAGTTGGCATTCCTCGGGTTTCCTGCATCCAAGCAAGGAGAGGAGCTTTTACTGCCGCGTTCAGAAAATCCGCAAGAAACGCTACAATTCTGATTGCACGCGATCACTTCTCTCCCGGAATGAAACCATTTCTCCCGATTCTGATTTTGGCGTGTTCGCTCTGCTCCCACGCCTGGGAAAAGTCTCAGAGCCCTGCTCCCCAGGCCGCGCCGTCGTCGTCGACCTCTTCACCCGCCATTGCTCCCGATCAGGAAAATGCGCGCAAGGCCAAGGCCACAATCGAGCAGGCAATTCAGGCCTTGGGCGGCCAGACCTACCTCACTCTCCGCGACCGCGAGCAACAGGGACGCGGCTACAGCTTCCACCACGGCCGGCCCAACGGCAGTGGCGGAGTCTTCTGGAGTTTCACCGAATTCCCCGACAAAGAGCGCGTCGAACTCACCAAAGAACGCGACGTCGCGGAACTCTACGTCGGCAACAAAGCATGGGAGATTACCTACAAAGGCCCGCATCCGGTCGAACAAAAAGACCTCGACGACTACCTGCGCCGCCGCCGTTTCTCGCTCGACACCGTGCTTCGGACCTGGGTGAACGATCCCAGCGTCGTACTGCTATTTGAAGGCTTCGCCATCGCGGCGCAACATCCGGCGACGCAGATCACACTCATCAACGCACAGAACGAAAGCGTCACTCTGTATTTCGATAGCGACACCCACTTGCCGGTCAAGAAGTCATTCTCTTGGCGAGACCCGACGGACCGCCAGAAAAATGTCGAAGAAGAAGTTTACGAAAATTATCGGCAAGTTTCAGGAGTGATGGCGCCCTACAATCTCACCCGCTATTTCAACGGCGATATGACCAACCAGCGCTTCCTCAACTCGGTCACGATCAATCAGCGACTCGACGAGGCTATGTTCGACCCCCGTTCCGGCTACAACCCCAACAAACCGCCGGGCAAGCAGAGCAAGCGCTAACAGCCTGCGGCCACGACTCGGCCTGCGCTCTTCGCCCATGTTTCCCTTCTAGATTCCCCTTCTCGGTCCCCGGGCCGACCCTGTCCCCTGCAGGCCGTAACCGACTGTTCTGTCGCAGGTTATTCCATTTTCCCGCATCTCTGGGAGCCGCACGAGCGCCACGGAGTGTGTCTTTTTTGCCACAGACGATTTTCATCGAGCTAGGCGTAATCTATTGCATTCATTGGAAATTACTCAGATCATTGCTGACCCCCGAGCAGACAATCCGCTCCGCGGTGGAGTGCAGCGGCGTAGGCCTGCACAGTGGCGCTCCCGTCTCGATGCGCATCCTTCCCGCCGCGTCGGGCACGGGGATCGTTTTTCGCCGCACCGATCTCGATGGTTTTGAAATCGAGGCGATCAGCCGGAACGTAGCCCGCGTCAGTTACGCCACCAGTCTGATGAAGAAGGGCGTGCTCATTTCCACCACTGAGCATGTGCTCTCCGCCTTCATCGGCCTGGGCATTGATAACGCCATCGTCGAACTCGACAATCTCGAGTTGCCCATCCTCGACGGCAGCGCCCGCCCCTTCGCCGAGATGATCCAGCAGGCGGGTATCCGCAAGCAGCGCCGTCCGCGTAAATATCTGAAGATTCGCCGCGAGCTGGAAATGCGGGAGGGAAACAAGTTCATTGCGGTGTATCCCTCTGACACTTATTCCGTTTCCTATTCGATCAATTTCCCGCATCCGCTGATCGGCAAAGAAACCTTTCAAGTGGAACTGACCAATGGAAGCTATCTGCGGCACATCGCGGCAGCACGCACCTTCGGTTCCCGTCAGGACGAGCAGGCCATGCGCAACATGGGCCTGATTCGCGGGGCCTCGCGGGAAAATTGCATCGTGCTGACCCGCGATGGAGTCGAGAACGGACCGCTCCGCTTTCCCGACGAATTCGTGCGCCACAAAGTTTTGGACCTGGTCGGCGATCTGGCGCTATTAGGGAAGCAGATTCTGGGCAACGTGGTTGCCGACCGTGCCGGTCACGCCATGCATACGGCACTGGTCTCCCGCATTCTGCGGGATAAGACCCTGTGGGATGAAGTGACTTTCCCCGGCGCCGAGCGGGCCAGCGCCGGCACTGCCAGCGCGGAGGCCGCGGCGGGCTCTTCTCTCTAGTCTGAGCACGCGCTGAGCCTGCATCCTGCCTGTCATTCCGACCGGAGCCGGAGCGCCGGCGACGAAGTGGAGGAACCGGATGCTGTTTCGCAGGCTGAAGCGGAGCGCTAGTCCGCCGGCTCGCGGGAGGTTGCGCTGGAATCGCGACTGTCGTCGGACTGCTCTTGCAGCAATCGTTCCAGCTCGGCCCGGGTCTGATCAATCACGGCCGCCGCAAACCGGCGCGCCGATTCCTGCCGCTCTTTTGATAGTTCTTTCACTCGCAGATTCAGCAAAGGGATATCCTGCTCAAACCAGCGCAGCGTCCTTTGCACCCTGGCAATACGGAAGTCATTGCTGAACACTCGGTCTCTCCCTGATTTCCAAAAACGAAGTCGTCTTCCAGAGTGCCATGCGCACCGGCCGGCGCAAGTCTAAAGATGGATACCCCTGAATCCGGACTGCAGCTTAGGGAATGGAGGATCTCGACCCCCAAGAATCTTTCCCTCTGAATTCAGAGCAATTTGGTAATTTTATGGGGGCAAGGCGGGGGCGTGACAAAGCCGAAGAGTATGGCTAGCGGGAGGCTCCGGAGTTCGCTCCCGCCATGCGCTCTTTGGCTCCAGGAAAATCCTGTTCCATTTGCTCGTCGAGCCACTGTTCGAGCTGTTCCTGGGAAGCCTTCGGGACATTGTGAAACCGAAACCCGGCGAGGCCGTTCACGTCGACCCAGGCTACCTCGGCTTCCACTTCAAGATGAACATTCTTGCCGGGCAAAGAGAACTTCAGATGTGGCGCAGCGCCTTTGGGCAGTGCTTCCCGCACCATGAGAGCGATCCCGCCCTCGCTGATGTTGGTGCTGGTCGCCTGAAGAGTCTTTCCTTCGAATACGACTTTAACCAGGAGCTTGACCGGCTGGCGGAAGTAGCGGCGACGCTCCTTTACCATGAAATTTAACGCCGCCAGAAAGCAGCGCGACGCATTCAGCGCGCTGATCGGTTTCTGCAGAACGAAGTTCGCGCCCATGCCGAAAGCCTGCTGCGTGGTCGTTCTCTTTCCGTTTAAGATGGCGAAGGTAACCGAGTTCTTGTTACTGGGCGTGGTCCTCAGGCCCTGCAACACCGCCAGACCGCCGTTCAGATCATCGCAATCCACAATGATGGCATCGAATTTGTCGGAGATCAGAATGTTGGCGCCGGCGCGCGCGTCATGGCAGATTTCCACTTCAATCGATAATTTCTCGAGCGTGGGACGGATCACACGCAGCACTTCCGGATCCGTGCTCAGGATCAGCGAGTCCAACGTCATACCGCGATTCTAGGGCGGGGGCAAGACGAACGATAGTGACCAAGGTGATGGACCGTTGGTCGAGGTTGGCGGTGGCGAACGGACTCCTAAACATTGCCGAGTTTTTACGAATTCCGAAGCTGCGCGATTGTGCTGGGGGATTTCGCGGAGTACAACTGGACGGCTGCCCTCTATGTCCAACCTCGTCTATCTTTCCCTCGGATCCAACATTGGAGAGCGCGAGAATTACCTGCGCGATGCCATGGCACGGCTCGAAAGCCAGGGTCATGTCGTGTCGGGCTCTTCGTTCTACGAAACCGAGCCAGTCGGGTTCACGGACCAGGCATGGTTCTTGAATTGCGTTGTGGTGGTGGAAACGACAGAGCCTCCGGAAAAACTGATGGCGGCCATTCTCAGGATTGAACACGAGATGGGCCGGCAGCGCTTCCAGAAGAAGGGCCCGCGCGTGATCGACATTGACATCCTTCTTTACTCCGACAAGATCATCGATTTGCCGGAGTTGACCGTTCCTCATCCCGCCATGCACCTGCGCCGTTTCGTGCTGGAACCGCTTGCGGAAGTTGCGCCCGACATTCGGCATCCACTGCTCAACAAGACCATTTGCGAACTGGTCGATGCCCTGCCTGCCGGGCCAAGAGTGCAGAAACTCAAAAAAGATTAGCCACGGATTTTCACGGACCCGCAAAATAAAATGCCGATCTGTGTTCTCGGTGAAATTCCCCGACAGATCGTACTTAGGGCAGGATGATCCGGTTCCCGATTTCCTGCCCGACGACCACCGGGTCTTTCTCAGGAAACTGGGAGAACACAAAGTCTACAAAAGCCCGCGACTTGGGCCGCCCCGACGTACGCCCCTGCGCCAGCCGCACCAGAAACACCAAGGCCTTCAGCACCTCGGAATCGCGCAAGGTCGAGTAGCCGGTATGTTTCTGTTCGGCTTCGCGGTATTCCTTCACCATGTCTTCGACCACAGCGGCGGCTCTGCGTTGCGATTCGCTGGTCAATGGCTGCTCGTAGTGCAACCCTGAATTCACCCGCCGCTCGTAGCTCTTGGACAAAACCGTAAGCGCGGCAATCAGATCCTGATCGTGCAGGCTGGGGTCGGCTCGGGCGGCCTGGGCCAGCGAATAGGTCAGGCCCATCAGCAGATGTTCTTTCTCATACATAAACTGATCGCTCAGTTCGACCTGGAGAAACAGCGCCGACGGATCGATCTGTTCCGACGAGCGCGGCTTTTCGTGGGTGCGCGCCTGCACAAGATAAGGACAACCGCTCGGACAATCGAGCGTTACTTCGCGCTGCTCGCCGCAACACTGCGGGCAAATGCGCCCGTGAAGCGCGGGGCAAAACCGCTTTTCCTTGCGGATTTCACAAATGGCGCAACTCAAATTGTGGGTTCCTCCAAACCATGCTGACTTACCGCAGGTTACCACGCTGGTACGCATGGAAGGCTCACTTCATCCGTATCAGGCATCGAAAGCCCTGTAAAAATGCCTGTTCCAGCGTTCTTAAATAATAAAACCCCAGTGAAATAAGGTGTTTTCCACAGGCTCATGGGTATAAGATAGGTCCCATCGGTATTCAACTGATTTCATTCGAGGAGAGAAAAATATGGCTGCAGGTTTAACCAAGACACAGCTCATTCGGCATCTTGCCGAGAAAACCGAGCTTCCCAACAAGACCGCGGCGGCGTTTTTGGAACAACTGGCCGACACCGCTATCAAAGAAACCAAGAAAAATGGCATCTTCGTTGTGCCCGGCCTCGGCCGTCTGGTAAAGGCGCACCGCAAGGCCCGCGTAGGCCGCAACCCGCAGACCGGCGAACCCATCCAGATCAAGGCTAAGACCGTCGTGAAATTCCGCGTCGCCAAGGCCGCGAAAGACGCGATCGCACCCAAGAAGTAGTTTTGCTTGAATCAGGTTTTCATTTGCAGATCGATTTTCGAAGGCCGGCAGGCGCCGGCCTTTGTTTTTGCATTGCCCGGTTGAGGCGGGTTCAACCGCCCTCGGCCCTGCGCTTGAGCCCAGCTCGACGGGTGCCGCTCAGACCCGCACTCTGACGGAATCACCAACCGCGATGCTCAACTGGATCGTCATCGGAATCGGCGACATCGCGACGCGCCGCGTCATCCCCGCGATCCAAGCCGAACCTAGAAGCCGCCTCTACGGACTCGTCACCCGCGATGCCGCGAAAGCCGCCCCCTTCGGGGTACGCTCTTGGGAAACTCTCGATCCGGCGCTGGCCGATCCTGCCGTGCACGCCGTCTATGTCGGCACCCCCGTATTCCTGCACGCACCGCAAACGATTCAGTCGCTTCGCGCCGGCAAGCACGTGCTTTGCGAAAAACCTATGGCTATGAGCCAGGCCGAAGCTCACAGCATGCTGCACGCCGCCGACGAGAGTGGCAAGACTTTCGGCGTAGCCTATTACCGGCGCTGCTACCCGAAAGTCCAGCGCGCCAAACAACTACTCGCAGCCGGCGCCATCGGCACCCCGGTCGTGGCCGAACTCACCAGCCACGGCTGGTTCGACGGACACGGCAGCCGCGCTTGGCTGGTCGATCCCGCCCAGGCAGGCGGCGGACCGCTGTTCGACATCGCCTCCCATCGCATTGACGTCCTGAATTTTCTTTTCGGCCAGCCCCGGCGAGTCGCCGCCCAACTCTCGAATGTGGTGCATCACTACGCGGTCGAAGACAACGCGACTGTGATGATCGAGTATGCCGGCGAAGTTCGCGGCATGGTGGACGTTCGCTGGCACTCCAAGGTGGCCCGCGACGAATGCCGCATCCGCGGAACCGACGGTGAGATGGAACTATCTCCGCTGAATGGCCCCGATCTCACCTACCCCGGCGCCCGCGAAAATCTCCCTCCCCATGCCAACCTGCACTATCCCATGCTGGAAAACTTTGTGGATGCCGTCGAAGGCAAAGCCCCGTTACTGGCCAGCGGAGCCTCGTCGTTCTGGACCGACTGGGTCACGGAGCGAGCCCGCCAAAGTCCTTAGCGTCCGCAATTTCACAGGTGGGAACAGGCGCCGCGCCCCAGGCGGTCCGCCGATCGCAGCGCCGCCCTTTGCCCGGAACCAAGCACTCCGCCGGGTCGCGCTACTTCGCATACTCGTTCTTCACCACCTCGCCGCCTTTCATCACGAATTTCACGTGCTCCAGGGTAGTCACGTCCTGGCCCGGATCGCCGTCGACCCCGATGATGTCGGCCCACGCCCCGGGCTCCAGGCTACCGACTTTCCCCGACCACCCCAACAAATCCGCCGCATTCACCGTCGCTGCCTGAATCGCCTGCAGCGGCGTAAGCCCCAGCTTCACCATGACGGCGAACTCATGCGCATTCAGACCATGCGGGTAAACTGCGGCATCCGTGCCGAAAGCAACTTTCACGCCACTGGCAAACGCGTGCGCAATATTCTTGCGCGCCGCCGGAATCACGTCCTGCGCTTTTGCCAGCAAGGGCGCAGGCAGGTGGGTTAATCCGGCATTCTCGATCATCCAGTCACCCAGGTAGAGCGTCGGCACAAGATAGGTGCCGTGCTCTTTCATGGCGGCAATGCCGGCATCGTCAATATAAGACCCGTGCTCAATCGAATCGACTCCCGCCTCCGTCGCCCAAAGAATTCCCTGCGCTCCGTGCGCGTGGGCCGCAACTTTGCGGCCCAGACGGTGAGCGTCGGCCACAATCGCTTTCATTTCCTCCAATGTGTATTGCGAAGCCTGCGGATTATCCCCCAGCGATAGCACGCCGCCCGTCGCGCAGACCTTAATAAGATCAACGCCGTACTTGATGTTCTCGCGAACCTTGTGCTGCACTTCGCTGATACCGTCGGCCACCCCGTCGCTGACGGCGTGATATTCGGACGGCAGCAGGTTGTTGTCGCAATGTCCGCCCGTGATACCGAGAGGGGGCCCGCTCACCAGCAGCCGCGGCCCCGGTACGTCCCCCGCATTAATTGCATCTCGCAACGCGACGTCGGTGTAGCCGCTCGCTCCCACGTTGCGCACCGTGGTGAATCCCGCAAGCAATGTCAGCCGGGCATTCTTCGCGCCGATCAGCGCCTCCCGCGGCACAGAAATTGCCAACCGCTCATAGCCGAACTTGGGCTCCATGGTCAGATGGGTGTGGGCGTCGATCAATCCCGGCAGCAGGGTTGCGTTGGGCAAATCGATGCGTACCGCATCCGCGGGAATTTTCGACTCCGCGGCCGTGCCGCGGCTGACGATACGTCCGTCTTCAATCACCAGCGTTTGGTCAGCCAGCAACCTGCCGGTCTTCACCTCGAGCAGATGCCCCGCATGCACCACAACGTGCCGCGAAGTTTGAGCGATTCCCGGTATGGCCAGAAAAAACAGCGCAACTTTCGCGACCGCGGTATAAATCCTCTTCATGATGAGTTTCCCTTTCCCGCCAGTTTATTCCCACAACGACTCACTGCGATGGACCCGCCACCGCCGTCCGTCCAGACCTCGCACACGTCCGGCGCGCGCAGCAAAGAACGCAGCAAAGAAGATGATGAGCAACAACGGCAAAGTATCCAGCCGGGGGCCAAAATAACGCCCCACCGCTGCTCCGGGACCCGGTTCCCAGTAGGCAGTCAGCGTTCGGCTCAACAAAAACGGGATGCCGAGACAAGCCAGACGCACCCACAGCCCGACCAGCAGAGCAATGCCACCCAGCAGTTCAACAACTCCAACCAGATACGCGAAAAACACCAGGTGCGGCAAAACCAGCCCCGACAAAACCTGGAGGATAGAAAATGACAGCGCTATTGGCAAATGGAATCGTGCAGATACGTTTGAAACCCAGCGTGGGCAAAGCCCCGCCCTGCAACTTTGTATTCTGCGAACAACAGAAAAAATACGGCTGCAGCGACGCGCACGCCAGCCATCGTGGGGGACAAAGCGGAAGAGCTTTGCCGCAGTTCAGGGCGCGCGATATGCTTTTAGCCCCCCGGCCCGTCATTGGAAACATATTGCTCGAGCGACTCCAGTTCACGGCTCAGGTCGTCGACACGCCACTCCAGCAGATTCCGAATGGAAAGAATCCCCAGCAGCTTGCCGTTGTCATCCGCCACCGGCAGATGGCGGAAGTGCCGCTCCAACATGATGCTCAGAGCCTCTCCGGCTCCCGTGCTCCGCGTGGCCATCTCAACCGGCGTGGTCATCAGTTCGCGCACCGGAGTCAGCTTCGGATCCACATGGCTGAGCGACATCTTTCGCAACACGTCTCGTTCGGTAAAAACCCCCGCAACCCGAAACTCGTTGTCGACCACCGCGACCGCGCCCACATGGTGGTCCAGCATCTTATGAATGGCATCCGCTACGGTGGCCTCCAGACCGACCGCCGCAATCTCTCGATCACAAAGATCCAGCACGCTCATCAGTACCTCCTTCGACACCCCTCGGTACCCCTGGGCTGACTCCACCCGAGGATGGGATTGTGCGATTATGCTCACGCCAGCGCGGATGTCAAGAAAATTGGAACAAATCAATCGTCTGGTTTGCGTTGCCCGGGAGCTCAACCGGGCTATTTTGACCCCGCCGAAGGAGGACGGTCGTGCATCTGCGGGTCGGGGAAATCCACGATGCGGAAGCAATTACAGCCCTGATCAATCTTGCTTTCCGGGTCGCTGAGTCCTTCCTCATGGATCGGGATCGTATTGACTTGGAGTCGGTGCAGTCCTTGCTACAAAGCGGAAAATTCCTGCTCGCCGACCACGGCGGCGCGGTTGCGGGATGTGTCTACGTGGAACTGAAGGCCGAGCGGGCCTACTTGGGTTTGTTGTCAGTCGATCCCGAGCATCAGAAGGCCGGCGTCGGATCCAGGCTGATGAACGCCGCCGAGGATCATTGTGCCAAGGCGGGCTGCCGATTCATGGACCTGCAGGTCATCAATCTTCGCCAGGAACTACCCCTTTTCTATCGCAATCGAGGATACGTCGAAACCGGTACGGCTCCGCTCACCCCCGGCCTGCGCCCGAAACTGCCTTGTCATTTCGTCAAGATGTCGAAGCAGTTGACCTGAACGGAGCGCTCAATCCCGATCTGGCATGTTTCGATTCACAGCAAGACCGCATCGGCCTCAATCTCCACCAGTATCTCCGGCAAAATCAATGCGCTCACCTCTACCATCGACGTTGCCGGCCGAATATCGCGAAAAAATTCCCCGTGCGCCTTCCCAACCTGTTCCCATTCGGCGATGTTCGTGACATACATGCGCGTGCGCACCACGTCTTTCAGGCCGGCCCCCGCGTTCTGGAGCGCCCTCTCGATGTTCTTCAACGTCTGCACCGCCTGGGCATACACATCGCCCGCGCCGACAATCTTGCCGTCCGCTCCAGTCGCCGTGGTCCCCGACACATGTACATACGAACCCACCTTCACCGCACGAGAGTAACCCACGACCGGTTCCCACGGTGTGCCGCTCGAAATGTTCTGGCGTTGCATGCAATTCCTCCCTGCGGGTCATTTTACAGGCGGAGAAAGGCTTTCGACGCCGAATTGGCAGCCGACTTCTCTGACTGCCAGCAGAATACAGTGAAATCCGCGCCCGACTCATTCCCGAACCACCCCATTTCTAACTGATACCGTGCACAACTCCTCGGCGATCGATCCTCAACTAACGGATTGGAAAAATGAATCATGTCGATAAACAAAAGTCACTTGCGTTTCGGCATCGAACTAAGGTATCTACTCACGCAGGTATCTGAAGCTCCGTGCGCGATGCGGAGTTCAGGGGGCTCAAAATGATTTCCGAATCGCATCCGTTGCAGGAATTATTTCAGGATCTGGTAGGACGACACTACGCTCACGAAATTGGCATCCGCGATCCTCAGATCGTCGCCTACGTTTCTCATTTGCTGGCGGAATTCTGCGACGCCGAACACCTCTACAAGGTTCATGACGGGCGCGATCGCGCGCTCGCCGACGTAGGCGAGATGCTGCTGGAATCCGATCCGGTCTACGGGCCCGCGCCTTCTTTTGACCGCGAGCGCCAGGTTCGCAAACACATCGGCGATTACACCCTGTTCTTTGCGGGAATGTTCCCGGAGAGCATCAATCATTTCCGGCTGCGCCGCCAGCGTTTGGAAAATTTCGTCGAGTGGGTGAAAGCCGGTAAGGAAAGTTATTACATCGTCTCCAAGTTCGAGCACTTCGAGTACGCCAAGGTCGCACCCCTGTTTGCCACTCTCTCCAAGAATTTTGAAGGCTGCGTCTACGGGCTCAACATGGTGAAGAACGATCTGGAAGAGATGCAGCATCCGATCGTTCGCCGCAGCGACGATCGGATCATGTAGCGCTGTTCGGGGAGGCGGGGGAACTTCTCCGCCGCTCGAAATCCCCGCCCTTCAAACCCGCAGGTCCCCTCCGCTCGCCATTCGATAAAAGCTCAGAGCTGCCCCGCCCTGGGCCAGGTGACGGAACCTTCGCAAGTGGCCAAATTCCTCGCCCGGGTCGAATTTCTTTTCATGCTCGGCAATCACCACCGACATCGCCCAAACCAGCGAGGAATCCGCCAGCTCCCGCAGGGTTTTCGTGTACGCCTCCTGCACTCGGTACGGCGGATCGATGAAAACCACGTCGGCCGCCACATGTTGCCGCTCCATCCGCCAGAATGCCTGCGGTAATTCTTCCTGCAGGATCTTGAAGCCGTCCGTGACGCCCAGGTTCGCCAAATTGCCGCGAATCGCATCCGCCGCCGCCGCCGAGTGTTCGACGAAATAGACTTCTTTGGCTCCGCGACTCAGGGCTTCGATTCCAATCGCTCCCGTCCCCGCGAACAGATCGAGCCAGATGCTGCCCTCGAGCGCGGCCGGATTTCCCGCCGTCAGCACATTGAATAACGTCTCCCGCAGTCGGTCCGAAGTGGGGCGTACATCCTTGCCAGGCAACGAACGCAGCGGACGGCTTCGATATTTTCCCGAAATCACTCGCATGCCTCTGCACTCTTGGACGCCGCAATCACTATATCGATGCATGTAGAATAAATGTAGCAAAGGCTTATGCGAAGCTGGTCGATTCCGATGGGGCGTCTGTTTGGGGTGGACGTCCGCGTCCACCTGACATTCGTCGTCCTGCCCCTGTTCATTTTCTGGACGGAGTACGCGGCACACCAGGGCTCGGCGAACGGGCCGCGCGACCTGGCGCTGGTGGGCATCATTCTGGCCTGCGTGGCTGCCCATGAATGCGGACACATGTTAGCCGCCCGCCGGGTCGGCCTGATCCCCAAGGCAGTCATCCTGCTGCCCCTGACCGGCGTGGCGCTCTACGATGAATCGCGTGTTCCCAAGGCTCCTCTGACCGGCCTGACGTGGAAGCGCGACATTCGCCTGGCGCTGATCGGACCGCTGGTTAGCCTCGCCCTGGCCTGCCTGGCCGCAGCCGCGGTCACCGCCTCCGGGCGCGGAGCAGAGCTTTGGAAGTGGCCTTTTCTGCAGGCCGCCAACTTACCGCGCAGCCTGGTGTGGGCCAATCTTTATCTGGCAATTTTGAATCTCATGCCTGCTTACCCGCTCGATGGCGGACGCGTCTTGCGGGCATTGCTTTCCCGCACTCTGGAGGCTTCGACCGCCACTCGCCGCGCCGTTTCTATCAGCAACGCCATCGCCATGGTCCTGATGCTGGCCGGCCTGTTCAGCGACAGCTGGCTCACCATGGTCGGCGTCATCGTCTTTTCCGCCGCGCAATTGGAGGAGCGTGCCCTCGTATTCCAGTCCGTGCTCGACAACGTCCGCCTCGAAGAGGTCATGCTCACCGATTTCGCCACGCTCTCCCCGGCGGACACCCTGGAAGATGCCCTGGAAAAAGCGGTTCATTCCCTGCAAGACGATTTTCCCGTGGTGCGCGGTAGCGACATGGTGGGCGTGATTTCGAAGCAACGTATTCTCGAGGCTCTGCGCGCCGAAGGAAACGGCTACGTCCAGGCGGTGATGAATAAAATCTTCGAAGTCTCCCTGCGCCAGGACTCGCTCAGCTCCGCCTTCCGCAAGCTTACCGCCCGCAATTCCAGCATCATTCCCGTGGTCGAAGACCAGCACCTGATCGGCATCGTCACCCTGCAAAACCTGATGCACTCCATGGCCCTGCTGGCCGAAAGCCGCAAACTGCGGAGAGACGAGGCGGAATCGTGAAGCGCGCACCGAACCCGTACCGCCCCCTCGGCTGTACGCCCCTGTGCCCGCACTGAGCGAACTCGAAGGGTCGACGCCGCCCGCCCAAATCTCCGGGCGATGGAGTCCTGGAGTCCTTCACCCTTTCAATTCCGCGCGCGCAAATACTTTCAGCATCTCTTCCTCTGACGGCGGCTCGAGCACATTGCGGGCCGCAAAATCTTCCGCCTGAGGATACTTCGTCTTTCGAATACGCTGAGCCGCTTGCGTGAGATCGTAGGTCGTATGCCGAAGTTCAACCTCGGGTCCCAGCAAGAGCCAGTCAGCGCCAGGCGAGCCGAAGGGCATTCCCACGCTGCCCGCATTCACAACTCGAATCTTGCCTACCATCCGATCGAACTGCATGTGGGTATGCCCGCAAACGACCAGCGGAACATCAATTCCTTCAAACACCGGCAAAAGTCTCTCCTCCGGCGTCATCCGCGTGAATATCTCAGTGTCGTTGCGCGGCGTAGCGTGGCAGAACAGCACCTCGCCTAACCCGCGAACCTCGACGCGAAATGTTGCCGGCCAACTGGCGATCACGCGCCGGCGTTCGGGACTGAGCGGCTGTGCCGTCCAGCGAATAGCCTCGCGAGCCGGTTCTGGAAGCGTGCCAATATCGGTGCCTGCCCATTGGGCGAGCACAGCCGCCTCGCCATTGCCTCGGATACATTGCACTGGAATTTCCAGGTTCCGCAAACGGTCGAGCGTTTCCGCCGGCATCGGCCCGGGAAGCACGTCGCCGCCGACCACGATCAGGTCGACGCCGACCGCACGGATCTCCTCGAGCACAGCTTCCAGGCCGGGAAGATTTCCATGGATATCGTAGAGTGCCGCCACCCGCATCACGTCTTCCCCTAACAAAAGGAACCCATCGAAACTACTTCACAACAGCTGTACTGCCTTCGCCTGTTGCACCGCGGGAATCTGCCGCAACTTCGCCAGCACTTCCTCCGGCACGCGCCCGTCCACGTGGACCACCGCAATCGCCTCGCGCGGCTGGTCGGACTCTTTCTGAATGTCTTTCTCGATGGCACGCCGTCCCAGCGAGAAATCCGCGATATTGATCGATTCCTCGCCCAGAATCGTTCCCACTTTGCCGATCACGCCCGGCACGTCGCGATTCCGCAGATAAATGAGGCTGCGCTCCAGCGGCGCTTCCACGTCAATGCCGTCCACCTGCAGCAGACGAGGCGCATCGCCGTGCAGCACCGCACCCTTCACCATGTGCTCTTCGGAGGAAGTCTTCAGAAAAATCGACAGCACGCTCCCCGCGCCTCCAGTCGACGCCTTCGCCTTGTGCGATTCCAACACCCGCAGCCCGCGCTCCTCGGCGATGGTGGCCGCATTTACCAGATTCGCTTTCTCCTCGAGCGCCTGGTTCAAAATGCCCTTGATGGTGCCGTTGCGGATCAGTTCCGTTTTCCATTCCGCAATATGCCCGCTATAGCGGATCGAGATTTCCTCGATGCTCCCTTCCGAAACCTGCGCCAGAAATCCCCCCATGCGTTCCGCCAGCACGATGTAGGGCTGCATGACCGCATACTCCTCCGCCGAGACCGATGGCACATTCACCGCGTTTTGAATCACTCCGTGCTTCAGATATTCCTTGACTTGTTGCGCAATCTGCACGCCCACCGCCTCCTGCGCCTCAAAGGTCGACCCACCCACATGCGGCGTGAGCAAAACATTCTCCAGGGCCAGCAGGGGCGAGTTCTTCGGAGGCTCTTCTGCAAAAACATCGATCGCCGCCGCAGCCACGTGCTTGGTCTTGAGCGCCGCCGCCAGATCGGCTTCATTCACCAACTCGCCGCGCGCGCAATTCACCAGCCGCACGCCCTTTTTCATTTTCGCAATGGATGTCTCATTGATCATCCCCGTGGTCTGCGCCGTTAGCCCCACGTGCAGCGTGATGTAGTCGGCCGCCGCATAGAGCTCGTCGAGCCCGGTGAGCCGGATCCCCTGCTCCTTCGCCACCGCCACCGAAACAAACGGATCGTGTCCCACCAACTCCATGCCAAAGCCCCGCGCCCGTCGCGCCACTTCCATGCCCACTCGTCCCAGCCCGATAATCCCCAGCGTTTTCGCTCTCAGCTCAGTTCCTTGCAGCGATTTCTTTTCCCACTTGCCCGCGTGCATGAGTGCGTCGGCACGGCATAAATGACGAGCCATGGCCAGCATCATCCCCAGCGTTTGCTCCGCCACGGCAACCGCATTGGCGCCGGGCGTGTTCATCACCGCGATTCCTTTGTGAGTAGCCGCATCGAGATCGATGTTGTCCACGCCCACGCCGGCTCGCCCAATCACTCGCAGCTTCTTGGCATGTTCCAGAAGCTTGGCGTCGGCCTGCACTGCCGAGCGCACAATGAGCGCATCCGCAGACTCCAGTTCTTTCTCCAGTTTGCCATCCAGTTGATCCGCCGTTAGCACAGTCCAGCCCGGCTCCTGCAACTGCGCCACGGCTGATGCTGAGATTTTTTCCGCGATGATGATTTTCACGAATGATTTCCTTTGAATTGAAGCTCTTGTTTTCAGAAATCCATCTGACCACTAGGGACGGAAAATGACACGCCGCCGACACCTCTGCCCCGCGAACTTCCTAGACTCTTTCTCACCGGGCACCGGCCCTTGGGAGAACTCTATGAAGGCATCTCAGACACTGCTACCCGTCAAAACGATACGGCTCGGGGCGCTGATGGCCGGCACACTGGCGTGCGGTTCCAGTGCCAAAAGCATGCCGGCAGCCGCTGGAACCATGCCCACCGTGGCTCCACTCGCTCCGGCCAGCGCGACCGCAGGCGGCGCGGCATTCACTCTGACCGTGAGCGGAACGAACGTTGGCTCAACTGCGGTGGTGAACTGGAATAGCACCGCCCAAACATCGAACACCACCTTTCGAAGCGGCAATCCGCTCATCGTGGCAGTTCCGGCTGCCGCCATCGCCACCTCGGGCACCCGTCCGTGTGACCGTGGCCAACCCCGGCTCGCCGGGTACCGGCCTGTATCGAAGCGGGGCACGTTGGCCGAGAGCTCGAGTCCCACGGACTTCACGATTGACTAAATCCCGCCGTAACCGCTCTCCCCGCTCTCACCAAGGTACGGCGCAGCCTTCAGACGCTGACCAATTGCCGCTTCGCCGACTGGGCGCGGGCATAGACTTGCTGCGCTGCCCGCACCGCCGCGCCATATTCGACGCTCCGGCCCGTAACTCGCGCCAGCACATGTTCGAGCGCGCCCAGAATGCCGATGGTATCGAGATAGTCGTAATACCCGATGTGCGCGATGCGAAACAGCTGCCCTTTCATTTCGCCCTGCCCGTTTGCCACCACCGCATCAAATGCTTCGCGAAATTCCTTCACCATCTTGCTGGAATCGATTCCCTCGGGCGCGCAAATCGCGGTCAGCGCCGCTGCCGGCGACGATGCATACAACTTTAATCCCAAAGCCTTCGCTCCCGCTCGCGTCATCTCCGCGCATAATTCAGCATTGTTTACCAGCTCTTCCCGTCCCCTAGCCAGGTCGCCCTTGCCCATGCCGCGCACAAACTCGAGCGCCGCTCCCAGCGCCGCAAACAAGGAAGTCGCCGGAGTGTAAGCCGACTCGCCTTTCGCGGCAGACTTCCGTTCCTTGCGCAGATCAAAGTAATAGCGTGGCGAAGTCGTCGCATCCATACGCTTCCATGCCCGCTCGCTTACCGCGGAGTACGCCAGTCCCGGAGGGATCATCAGCGCTTTCTGCGATCCGCCAATAATCACATCCACGCCCCAGCCATCGACATTCAGATGAGTCGTGCCCAGCCCCGTGATCGCATCCACCACCAGCAATGTGCCGTCGCCCTGCGCCCGCACAATTTTCGCGATGCCTTCCACATCATGCCGAGCTCCGGTAGAACTCTCGGTCGCCTGCACAAACACCACCCGCACATCCGACGTAACCTTCGCCCCAATCGCTTCCAGCGAAAAAGTTTCCCCATAGGGAACGCTCAGCACCTCCACGTTGCAGCCGAACGCCTTGGCCAGGCCCGTCCAGCGCTCGCCAAACTTCCCCGCTGTCAGCACCAGAACTTTATCGCCCGGCGAAGTCAGGTTCGACACCGAGGCCTCCATCACGCCCGTGCCCGAACAAGCCAGCACCAGCACATCGTTCTTGGTGCCAATGAATTCCTTCATGTCGACCAGCACCCGCTGAAACAGAGCCCGGAAGTCCGCCGTCCGATGATGCGCGGTGAATGAGGCCATGGCCGTCTGCGCCGCCGGCAATAGCGGGGTTGGCCCCGGAGTAAAAAGACGATTCTTATGCAACATATGGATAATGTCCTGGAGTTCCTAGGTATGAGGTTCGTTACTAGTTTATCGGATGCCGGCTGATTGTGGCAGCTCCGGAGAGCTTCGCTGTTGTCTCCGTTCGCCGAGACCCAGGTGGAAATCAATATCTGGGGACAGCCGCCTCGGCTGTCCGTCGAGCGAAGCTCGACAGTTCGTGGACAGCAAACCGAAGCATAAGCCGGTTTGCTTGAGCGAAAAATAACTCGCGCAAAAATCTGGCGTGAATCGCAGCCCGGATTTTGATTTTGCCCCCACCGTCATCGAGCAACTGCACCGTCTATAATCGCCTCATGAGCTTAGTCGACCAAATCCAGAAAGACATCGTCAGCGCTATGAAAGCCAAGGACGAAGCGCGCCTCTCCGCCCTGCGCATGGTCAAGAGCGCGCTGCAGCTGCGCCAAGTCGAAAAAATGGCTCCGCTCGATGAGAAAGAATGCCAGGCCGTGCTGGCCACGCTGATCAAGCAGCGCAAAGAATCCGTCGAACAGTTCACCAAAGGCGGACGCCAGGAAATGGCCGACAAAGAAGCCACCGAAATGGTTCTCATTGAATCCTATCTCCCCAAGGCCGCCAGCGAGCCGGAAGTAGAAGCCGGCGTGAAAGCGGCCATCGCCGAAATGGGTTCGCCCACCATGAAAGAAATGGGCACGGTCATGAAAAACGCCATGGCAAGGTTTAACGCCGCCGGCATGCGCGTAGATGGCAAAATGGTCAGCGAAATTGTGAAGCGGGAGCTGGCGGGAAAATAGACGCTACCGCTTTATGCGGGGGGCAGCCGCCCTTGGCAATGGTCGAGCGCAGCTCGCCCGTTGCTCACCTGCTACGCTGCAATTCCCGATACGCTTCGCTCTTCGAGACCCCTCGCTCTTTCGCCGCTTTCTTCAGCGCCGCCTTCTCGTCCACCTTTTCTTCTGCCATGATCTGCTCCACTCGCCGCCGGACTGAAAGGCGGACGAATGCGTCGGTCTCTACCCGAGCATCGCTCTCCGCTTTTCCAATCAGCAGTGTGATCTCCCCCTTCACTGCTTCGCGCGACTTCAAGTTCTCCAGCACCTCGCTCGCACGCCCGCGCAAAAACTCCTCATGCAGCTTGGTCACTTCGCGCGCCATGACCACCCGCCGCGCTGCTCCCAGAACCTCGCAGACATCTTCCAGGGCCTCGACAATACGATGGGGCGTCTCATAAAACACCTGCGTCCGCGGAGAATTCCGGATCGCCTCCAGCGCCGCCCGCCGCTCCCCGCGCTTCGCCGGAAGAAATCCGCTGAAGCGAAACGAATCCGTAGGCAGCCCGCTGGCCACCAGCGCCGCCAGAAAGGCTGCCGCCCCCGGAATCGGGACTACCGGCACCCGATGTCGAATCGCCAGCGCAATCAGCCGATATCCCGGATCAGAAATTCCCGGCATGCCCGCATCCGTCACCAGCGCGACGCTCGCGCCTGCCTGCATCTCGTTGACGAGTTCCGCCGACCGCGTCATCTCGTTGTGCTCGTGATAGCTGGTGGTACGCGTCGCGATCGCATAATGATTCAGCAGCTTCTGCGTCTGCCGCGTGTCCTCGCAAGCAATGACATCGACTTCCTTCAACACGCGCAGCGCCCGAAGCGTGATGTCCTCCAGATTCCCAATCGGCGTCCCCACCAGATAAAGCGCCCGCCCCGCCGCGGCGATCTTTTCCTTGCTGGATTTGTTCTGAGTCACAGGCTCGAACTCAGCAAGCTCTCGCTCCCTATCCTTCATGGCCGGAGTCTACCACTGCCCATGTGGGAACTGCCGTCTGGGCTGTCCAGTCGAGCGAAGCTCGACATGTCACTACCCAGACGATGATCGAAAGGCGGTTCTCAAACGCCCGTAACTTTCCGCCTAGGCAGGCGGTTTATGCTAACGTACGCATCTCAGGAGACCCGCCTCGTGACCGCCAGCGACTTCCGCAAAATGGCCCTCGCTTTTCCCGAGACCGAAGAGCGTTCGCACATGAATCATCCCGACTTCCGCGTCGCCGGAAAAGTTTTCGCCACTCTGGGCTATCCCGACAAGGCCTGGGCCATGGTCAAGCTCACTCCCGAGCAGCAACACTACTTTTCGAAAGATGAACCTGATGTTTTCGCCCCAGTAAACGGCGGCTGGGGACGCCGCGGCGCGACCCGCGTGAACTTGAAAGCCGCCAGGAAGGAAACTCTGCGCAAAGCCATTCAGGCCGCCTGGCAAAACACCGCGCCCCAGCGCCTGCACATGGGTCTGAAGAACTGATTCAGCGCCCCACTCCAAACCACTCCGATGCAAACGGTGAAAAAGGAAAGACCGGGACCGAAGTTCCGGCAGCTGGCGGACGAAGTGAGTTCAAATCTCGGCCAAGACGACTCAACTCCGCTCTTCGGGGGCGCTCCTGTAATTGACGCAATCGCCGCGCGCCCCTAGAATCAGTGTGAAACTTGTTCCTCACAACCGTCTCACACTCATGCCCCTCTACGAATACGAATGCAAGAAGTGCGGTCACCGCTTCGAAAAAATCCAGAAGTATTCCGACAAGATGGTCAAGAAGTGCCCGGTATGCGGCGGCCAGGTCGAACAGATGATCTCCGCTCCCGCGGTGCAGTTCAAGGGCACCGGCTGGTACGTCACCGACTACGCCAAGAAATCCTCTTCGCCCGGATCTTCGGGCAGCGGCGACTCCTCCTCGAAGGACAAGAAAGACGACAAATCCAGGTCGGATAGCTCTTCGAAGGATTCCTCGTCGAAAGACACTTCCTCGAAAGACAGCTCCTCAAAAGAAAGCTCGTCGAAAGAAAGCTCGTCAAAGGACAGCTCGAGAGAGAGCTCGTCCCGAGACGGCTCCTCGAAGGAGAGCCCTCGCAAAGGTTCAGGCAGACATAAATAAGCGGCTGCGATCGCAGCAAAACCACGAGCCTATTCTGATCTGCACTAACAACTACAACCGGTCTCATAAACCCAGTAGAGCGATGGTGGCCGGTTCGCTTCCGGACGCCTAAGGCCGGCGGTGGACACCTTGAAGCAACCTGGTTCTAAGCAATTTGGTTCGACGGCGGTATTCTCTCGCGCTTTGCCATCAAGGGATTACGCTCCCCAACTGGATTGGAAAAGTGTTGCTCCAAGAGTGAGGAGTTCCGACGGCGGTTGCAATCGTTGGTGCTAGTATCTCTACGTGTAATGGGGCGCTTCCTGCACGTAGGAGAACCCACGTCCTAAGATGGGGAGATTAAGCCAAGATGTCCGTTACGCGTTGCGTCAGCTGCGAAACAATCCTGGCTTCACGGCGGTTGCAGTGCTTACCTTGGCGCTGGGAATTGGGGCCAACAGCGCTGTGTTCAGCATTCTGGATGCCGTGTTAATTCGGCCGTTGCCTTATCCGAACGCCGAACAACTCGTGAAAGTAAATACCTTTAATTTAAAGTCTGGTGACTTGTACGGGAAGACGTCTTATCCAGACTTCGTTGATTGGAGCGAACAGAACCGCTTTTTTCGCAAGCTCGCTGCCTACGAAGAGAAGACGTTCAACCTGGCTGGAATTCCCCAACCCGAGCGTATACGGGGCGAGGTTGTATCGTCTGATTTCTTCGAGACCCTGGGCGTTGAGCCCTATAAAGGCAGATCCCTCGCGGCCGACTTGAATCAGCAAACCGTGGTCTTGAGCTACCCCTTATGGTCCAACTCCTTCGGTTCTGATCCGGGCGTGATAGGCCGATCCATCACTTTGGATGGCTATGCTTACCAGGTGATCGGCATCATGCCGCCAAGCTATCAATTTCCTGACCCACAAACAGAAATCTGGGTTGCCATCACGTCAGTACGGCCGGACTTACGCGAAGAGATTGCCACACGCGGCAATCTCGGAATGTCGGTGGTTGGGCGCCTCGCCGCCGACGTAACGTTGTCCCAGGCGCAAGCCGGAATGACGGCCATTGCGAGCAGCCTGGCACAAGAGTATCCCCCTTCCAATCGAGACCTGGGAGTGAGATTGGTGCCTTTGCGCGAGGACATGGTCGGGAACTTTCGGCCCGCGCTCCTCATCCTGATGGGATCGGCTGCTCTTGTCCTGTGGATCGCGTGCGCGAACCTTGGCACCCTGCTTCTCTCCCGCGCGGCTGCGCGGCAGTCAGAAATTGCGATTCGCTCGTCGCTGGGTGCCACGCGAGGCAGAATCCTCTGGCAATTGCTGACCGAAAGTCTGCTCCTCGCGCTCCTCGGTGGCACGTTGGGAGTGCTGGGTGCCTTCCTTCTCATGCATGTCTTAATCGCTTGGGCGCCCATCGACATTCCCAGAATTTCATCCGCACATATCGATCTGGCTGTGCTCGTGTTCACTGGCTTAATTTCGTCTCTCGCTGGAATCCTGTTTGGCCTCGCGCCAGCTTGGCAGATCTCGCGCAATGCCCCCGAAGCATCTCTGAAGCAAAACGCTCGGAATCAACGAGAGCGCAAACCTCTAGCGAGGATGTTGGTGGTTACCGAATTTGCCCTGTCGCTGGTGTTGCTGGCGGCGGCTGGCCTGCTAGGAAAAAGCTTGATTCTCCTATACAGAGTCGACCCCGGCTTCCGCACCGATCATCTTTTGACGGTCGAAGTGTACCGTTCCATGTCCGATCAAGACAAAATGAGTTGGACTGGGTTTTATCAACAGCTGATGGCTCGTATTGCAGCGCTGCCCGGAGTGGAATCCGCAGGTGCCACGCTCGCGCTGCCCATCGAAGGACAGTCTTGGAACGTCGGTTTCAAGATGGACGGTCGTGCCTATAAGAGTTTCTTCGATCAGCCAGAGGCAGAGGCACGCATTGTCTCCAACAATTTCTTTGACGTGCTGAAAATTCCTCTTCTTCGTGGTCGATATTTCTCCGACCACGACACCAAGGATTCTCCACGCGTCGCTGTCGTTAACGAGGCGGTTGCCCGAACTTACTGGCCCAATCAAGATCCCGTAGGTCGATTTCTCGACATGCCGGCATTTGGCATTGGCCGTTGTGAGATCGTAGGGATCGTCGGCAATGTGCGACAGAACAAATTGACCGATGAGCCATCTCCGGGAATCTACATTCCTTACACACAGGCGACTATGCCGTGGCAGACGCTTGTGATCCGCGCAAGAAACAATCCTTCGAGTCTTAGCACAGCAATTCGACGCGAAGTCTCGGCGCTCGACCCAGATCAACCCGTGGGCCGTATCGCCACGATGGATCAGTTATGGGAGGCGTCTACCACTCAACAGCGATTTCGCACTTTTCTTCTCGGGAGCTTCGCAACCATTGCATTGCTGCTTTCGGGTGTCGGAATCTTTGGCGTGATGGCCTACGCGGTCAGCCTACGCACACGTGAAATTGGCGTCCGAATGGCATTGGGAGCTCGTCCCATCGACATGCTTGCTCTGATTTTTGCCGAAAGCATGGCCCTGGTTTCTCTTGGCGTGCTGTTGGGTCTTGCAGGGGCGTATGGAGTAACGCGTGTGCTGAACCGCCTTCTGTTTGAAGTGAGCAGCACGGATCCGTTCACTTTCGCTGCGGTTACGGTTCTTCTTTGCTCGGTGGCAGTACTCGCAAGCTACCTTCCCGCTCGTCGAGCCATGCGAGTCGATCCCATGGTGGCGCTGCGGTACGAGTAACTGCTCATAGAAACCTGAGGAGGATCTGCGTACCACCGAGGCGAACCATGGCGAAGAAGTTCTCGACGTGGTACTCCCAGCGGATCACCAGCCGACGAACCTGAGGCGCAGAAAATAGCTACCAAGGTTCAACCACCATTCTTGAGACCGGCTCTAGTCCCGGCTACTTCATCTCCCGCTCAAAATGGTCGACGATCATCGTGAACAGGTGCACTCGCGCATCTTTCCCCGCAATGCTGTGGGTCTTGTTGGGATAAATCATCAGCCGGAACTGTTTGCCGGCATCGATCAGCGCATTAATCATCTGAACGGTGTTCTGGAAATGCACGTTGTCGTCGCTCGTACCATGCACCAGCAGTAACGCTCCGTGCAGCTTCTCGGCGTCCTGGGTCACATCCGACTGTTGGTATCCCGCTTTATCGTCAGTCAACAGCCCCATGTACCGCTCGGTATAAATCGAGTCGTAGTTCAACTGATCGGTCACCGGAGCCACGGCCACGCCCGCCCGAAAGCGCTCCGAATGCGTCATGGCATAGAGCGTCATCGATCCGCCATTCGACCATCCCCAGATGGCCACGCGATCTTTATCCAGCTGTGGATACTGCCCCAACAACTGATCGAGGGCGGTCAGCTGATCCTTCAGTTCAATCGCGCCAAACTCATGCCGGATCGCAGTCTGGAACTTGCGGTCCCGTCCCGGCGTCCCGCGATTATCCACCGCAAAAATGGCAAAGCCTTTGCGCGACAGAATTTCGTCGAACGGATCGGGCACTCCTTTCCTTACCATTTGTGCCGCCGGACCTCCGTAAATGTTCACAATCAGCGGAATTTTGCCGCTGGCCGGTGCGTCCGCGGGAAGCAATAGCCGCCCGTAAAGTGTCGTCCCATCGTCCGCCTTGAAGTCCAGATACTTCGGCGCCCGCAGTCCATATTCAGCAACGGAGTCTCGCGCCTTCCACACCGGATTGCAAGCCCCTCCCACGGCGCAAAGCGAAATCGTGGTCGACGTCTGCGGACCGAAATAGGTGTGCGTATA
Source organism: Candidatus Sulfotelmatobacter sp. (assembly GCA_036514015.1). Taxonomy (GTDB): domain Bacteria; phylum Acidobacteriota; class Terriglobia; order Terriglobales; family Acidobacteriaceae; genus Sulfotelmatobacter. The sequence goes on along the minus strand of DATBYA010000179.1, from coordinate 18,431 downwards.
GTGCTTCCCATCGTCGCTGAAATCTCCGGAATGGATACCCTCTTCCGAGGTCAGCGGCTTGAAGCCCGAACCATCCAGTTGCACGGAAAAAATCTGCACTTGCCGCGGATCATCCTTATTCGCCGAAAAAAATACTGTGCCCGCGGCCGGGTCCACTCCCTCAATTCCCAGCACCTCGAACTCGCCTTGCGTCAGTTGCCGCTCCAGCTTGGCCTCAGCGACCATCGGGTTCTGCTGATCGAAACTGTACAGATAGATTTGCATGGTGCCGTCGCGCCAGCTCGGCCACAGAAACTGCCCGGAGGTTTTTAAAAACCGAACTTCCACCTGTTCGAAGTCGATCCAGGCCCCGGGCGTCGTCTCGGTCAGCACAATTTTCGATTTCCCTGTTTTCGCGTCCACGAAATACAGGTCCATCTTGTCTTCCGTGCGATTCAGCACTTCCGCCCACACCACTCCTTCCCGCACCCAGCCGAAGCGCGGGATGTACGAGTCCGGATCGCTGGTCAGCGAAATCCAGCGAACTTTGCCCTTCTCCGCATCCACCACACCCAGCTTCACCGCAGGATTCGGATCTCCCACCTTGGGATATTTTTCGTACTCCATATTGGGATGTGTGGGCAGCCAGTCCGTGATGGGATAGGTCGGCACCTTGGTTTCATCCATGTGCAGGAACACAATCTCTCGGCTGTCGGGCGACCAGAAATAATTGCTGCGCACCGCTAACTCTTCCGCGTAGACCCAGTCGATATCGCCGTTGAACAGGTTGTCGCCGGTGTCCTTGGTCAACTGCCTTTCATCCTTCCCGTTTACCGGATGAACATACAAATTGTGTTTGCGCACATAGGCCACATGTCCGCCGTCGGGCGAGAACTTCGGATCTCCACTGGGATCGGACGCGGAGGTAAACTGCACCGCCGTCGCCGTCCCCAAATCGTAGAGCCATAGCTGACCCTGCGAATCGAAGATCAGATGTTTCGAGTCCGGCGCCCACAAATATGCCGCCACGTGATAACGCGTCCGCCGCTCCCGCTCCCGTTCGTTCTTCACCTTATTCACGTCCGGATCAAGCGCTGCCAGCTTGGCCGCGCTGACCAGCACCTTCTTCTCGCCCGTGGAGATGTCCACGTACCACAACTCACCCTTCTCTCCCTTTCCGTCGCGCTGCACAAATGTGAGCTTGGTCCCGTCCGGACTCCACTCCACAGTCTCGGGCGCGCGACCGGCCAGTCCCCCCGGTTGGTACAGCGTTTCAATGGTCAGCGGCTTGGTAGGGGCAGTCTGCGCTTTTGCAGTCGTGGAAGTGACGACACCAGGGATCAGTGCGAGCAGGGCAAAGCACGAGAGGAGAGAAATCTGTCTTTTCACGAACGATCCTCACAGGCAAGAAATAACGGCGGATGCAGCATGCGCGAAGGAAGAGTGTACACCGGCGGCGCGTCCGCCCGCCCGGATCGAGCTCTGCGGAGAATTGAGCCCGGCGGACCGGCTTTCTATGCTTTGCTCCGGTCTGCCTCGGTGCCACTCCGTGTCCTCTATGGTTAAGCTCTTTCCCGCCCGCCAGGGGAGAGAATCGAGCCCATAATTTGTCCCCACCCCCATGCTAGAATCAATATAGTCAATGCTTCCCGACATAGAAAATCTGCTGAAACTGCAGGACACGGACAAGGAAATCCGTCGTCTGCAGGACGAGGTGGCCGAATTCCCTAAGCGCGTCGCGGTCATCGAGCAGAGACTCGCGGGCACGAAAACCCAATTGGAAAAAGCCCAGGCCGCCGTCAAGGCTGACGAAGCTGCCCGCCGTAAGTACGATACGGCCATCTCCGACCTGCGCGGCAAAATCTCCAAGTATCGCGACCAGTCGCTTGAGGTCAAGACCAACGACCAGTACAAGGCGCTGCTGCACGAAATCCAGTTCTCGGAAAAGGAAATCGCCGCCAACGAAGACAAGATTCTCGAGATGATGGTCAATGCTGACGCTCGCGACAAGGAAGTCAAAGCCGCGCAAGCCGAACTCAAAGCCGAGACCGCCGAAATAGAAAAAGAAAAGGAAGAAGCTCGCCGGCGTACCGGCGAGGACGAAAAACTTCTCGCCGAGTGGCGCGCCAAGCGCGATCAGATTCGCACCGGCGTCAACGACGATCTGCTCCGTCACTACGAGCGGGTGTCTAAGTTTCGCGGCAGCGGCATCTCCGAAGTTCGGGATCAGCAGTGTATGGCCTGCCGGGTCAAGCTCCGGCCGCAGACCTACAACGAAGTTCGCTCTGGTACGCAGACGATCGTGTGCGACTCCTGCCAGCGCATTCTCTATTTCAATCCTGCCGATGAGCTGGCCGATCAAATCCCTTCGACCACCCGCCCCAAACGCCATCATCCTAAGATTGACGCGTCTCAGGCCTGGTATTACCGCTCCGAATTCGGCGGGATCGGCGAGGTATTTCTGTGTCTTACCAATGCCCGCGGCCAGGCCAGCCGCCGCATTTACGACGTCCACACCGGACGCCTCATCGGCAACATCCTTCTCCGCGAGGGCGATTATCGCCAGGCCTTTCCCGAAGATATCACCGGCGCGATGCGCCTAAACGGCGGCTGGACCGAAGGCGAACTCGATGCCTTCGGCACCGAGCTCCCCATGGTTGCGCTTGACTCCCTGCGACTCGATCTCGACCTGGCCCGCCACGAAGCCGCCAGCGGCTCTCACGTCAAACCGCAAGTCCCAGTAGCACCCACCGAACAAGCCACCCGCTAAAATGGCGGCTCTCGCAGTACCCTCGCGATAGAATTTACGGAATTGCGCCAGAGATAGGCGCCCGAGCCGCTCTATAAGGCAGGCGCTCCGGACATGCGCACGCTGGCGCTGTTGCTTTCGGCAATCCTATCGCCGGTCACCCTCGGCGTAGCGCGCGATCCCACTCGCTAAGCTGTAAGGAGACCTTTTTGAGGCCCGACGGGAAAATGCCGATGTGCACTAAAAATCCCGCCGCCGAATACGAGCCGGCTAGCCATCCATCGACGATTCAACCCATTTAAGATGACTGCATGCCCAATCAGCCCGCGCCCGCAACTGTTCCTATAGTCAAAGTTTCGCCTCGCGGCGCTGCTCGCCTGAAATCCGGCCACGTCTGGGTCTACCGCTCCGACATCGTTTCCTCCGGCTCCGCCCTCCCCGGCTCCGTGATCCGCGTCACGGATCATCGCGGCAAGCCTCTCGGCACGGCCCTCTACTCCAGCTCTTCGCAAATCGCCATCCGCATGATCTCCTCCGAAACCATCGCGGATTTCACCGCCCTGCTTGGCCAGCGCATCGCCAACGCCATCGCCTATCGTCAGCCTCTAGTCCGCGACACCGAAGGCTACCGCGTCGTCTTCAGCGAAGCTGATTTCCTCCCCGGCCTTATCGTCGACCGATACAACGACATTCTTTCCCTGCAAATCCTCACCCAGGCCATGGACATCGATTCCGTGCGCCTGACCGTCCTCGCCGAACTGACCGCCCGTCTTCGCCCGGCTTCTATCATGGAGCGCGTCGATCCGCGCGTTCGCGAACTCGAAACTCTTCCCGCTCGCGCTTCCGGCCTGCTGCAAGGTGAAAAGTCCTCCACCACTTTCGCCATGAACGGCATCCAGTTCCGCTACGACGCCCCGGAGGGCCAGAAAACCGGAGCGTTCCTCGACCAGCGCGAAAACTACTCCGCCTCAGCCCAATACGCCAAGGGAGACGCGCTCGACGTCTTCTGCTACCAGGGTGGGTTCGCTCTGCATCTCGCCCCACGCTGCGCGCACGTCACCGGCATCGACAGCTCGCGTGCTGCTCTCGAAGTCGCCGAGCAGAATGCCGCGCTCAACCGCGAGGAAAGCCCGCTAGAGATCGAATGGATCGAAGCCAACGCCTTCGACCTGCTCAAGGATTACTCTTCCTCTTCCCGCCGCTACGACACCATCGTTCTCGACCCCCCCGCCTTCGCCAAGAGCAAGCGCGATCTCGACGCGGCTCTCCGTGGCTACAAAGAACTCAACCTCCGCGCCCTGAAGATGCTCCGCCCCGGCGGTATCCTGATTAGCTGCTCCTGTTCGTACCACGTGAGTCAGACCAACTTCCTCGAAATGCTCGCCGACGCCGCCTTGGATGCTCGCCGAACTCTTCGCTTGATCGAGGTTCGTGGGCAGGCAAAGGACCATCCAGTTCTCCTAAATGTCCCTGAAACCGCCTATCTGAAATGCATCATTGCGCACGTAAGCTAATGAAAACAAGCATACTATTGATATTGACAGTAAGACACTCACATTTTATGCTTCTTGCGTGATCATTGTGCATCTAAGTATAGGTAACCGGCAAGCCTGAGGTCTTGGCTTTGGGCCGGGAGCTTGGAATCAGGAATTCTGGAATCACCAAATCTCTGAAGGAGGATGTAACCATGACCGTATTAACCCGTTGGGAGCCTTTCCGTGAGTTTTCTACCCTGCAGGACCGCGTCAACCGCGTCTTCCGCGAGTCCTATCGCGGAGAAGGCCAGGACGAGTCCTTGACCACATCGAGCTTCGCCCCCGCCGTCGACGTCTACGAGGATGAGCACAAAGTTACTCTTAAGATCGAAGTGCCCGGAATCGACGAAAAGGATATCGACGTACGCGTGGAGAACAACACCCTCACCGTGCACGGCGAGCGGAAGATCGAAAAAGAAGAAAAAGAAGAGAACTACCGCCGCGTGGAGCGCCAGTACGGCAGCTTTACGCGCACCTTCACTCTGCCCACCACCGTAGACTCCGAGAACGTTTCCGCGACCTACGATAAAGGCGTGTTGAAGATCAATCTGCCCAAAAAGGCCGAAGCCAAGCCCAAGCAGATCAAAGTAACCGTCGGCGAGGCCAAGTCCGGGACGGAGAAGTCGATCGAAGGCAAAACGACGGAAAGCAAGGGCCCCAGCAAAGCCGCATAAGTACGAGGCTCACGTGGGGGTGGACGCATTGGTCCGCGCCCGGCGGAGCGGGGTTTTAGCGGGAGGGCGGCGTACCTGCCGGCCCTCCCGTTTGCTTTTGACGTGGTTGAAGACTTGGCGAAGTGGGCAGTATTGCCTCACAATGTTCCCAAGGTACGTTCGTGAAAGCCGCGCTCCAAGCGATCAAGCAAATGCAAGCCGACGCCGTCATCGGCAAATACGCCATCGCGCAGCCGCCGTCGGCGCCGGGTAGTTCGTTGCTCAGCCTTGAGCCCCTCGATGGTTATCTCAAGGCCCTCGGCGGCAGGGTACAGGACGAACCTATTGTGGTCGGGGGCTGGCTACTCCAGTTTCGTCCCCCCGGCAATGACTTGGACCGCAAGAAGGTGGATACGGGAAACTAAGGAGTAGAGGCACGAGCAGGGCCGACGCACATTCAACAGAACAAATCGTTTAGCAAGGAATGAATTTATGCCGATCCGTTGGGACAAATTCACCGTCAAAGCGCAGGAAGCCGTGCAGCGAGCGAACGAACTCGCCTCCGAGCACGGCAATCCCGAACTGCAGCCGCTCCATCTCCTCGCGGCGCTGCTCGAAGATAAAGAAGGCATCGTCCCGCCCGTGCTCGAAAAGATCGGCATCGGCCCGCAAGCCGTTTTGTCCGACGTCTACAAAGAGCTCGACAAACTTCCCAAGGTCTCCGGACAAGCCGCCCAGGCCACGCTCTCGAACGAAGTCAACAAATTGCTCGATCAAGCATTCAAAGAAGCCTCCAACTTCAAGGATGAATACGTTTCCACCGAGCACCTGCTGCTGGCCATCACCCACCTCAAACGGGACGTCGCGCAGCAAATCCTGGCCCGCCAGGGAGCGACCTACGACGCGATTTTGAAGGCGCTCACCGTGGTCCGCGGCTCACAAAAAGTTACCGACCAGAATCCGGAGGCTAAGTATCAAGCATTAGACCGCTATGCCCGCGATCTGACCGAGCAGGCCCGCCGCGGCAAGCTTGACCCCGTCATTGGACGCGATGAAGAAATCCGCCGCGTGGTCCAGGTGCTTTCGCGCCGGACGAAGAACAATCCCGTGCTCATCGGCGAGCCCGGCGTGGGCAAGACGGCCATCGTCGAAGGCCTCGCCCAAAGAATCATCTCCGGCGATGTGCCCGAAGTTCTCAAGAACAAACGCGTGGTTGGACTCGATCTCGGAGCGATGTTGGCCGGCGCGAAATATCGTGGCGAATTCGAAGACCGGCTCAAAGCCGTGCTCAAGGAAATCGAAGACTCGCAGGGGCAGATCATCCTCTTCATCGACGAACTACATACGCTGGTCGGCGCCGGGGCGGCCGAAGGCGCCATTGATGCCTCTAACATGTTGAAACCCGCACTGGCTCGCGGTGAGCTGCGCGCCATCGGCGCCACCACGCTAAACGAATACCGCAAGTACATCGAAAAAGATGCGGCTCTCGAGCGCCGTTTCCAGATTGTTTTCGTTGGCGAACCCAATGTCGAAGACACCATCTCCATCCTTCGCGGCCTGAAGGAGAAATATGAGGTGCATCACGGCGTGCGCATCAAAGACTCGGCCATCATCGCCGCAGCCACCCTCTCGCACCGCTACATCACCGACCGTTTTCTGCCCGACAAGGCGATCGACCTGATCGACGAAGCAGCCGCCTCGCTGCGTATCCAGATCGATTCGTTGCCCACCGACATCGATCAACTCGAGCGCAAAGCCATGCAGCTGGAAATCGAAAAGCAGGCCCTGAAAAACGAAGACGACGCCAACTCGCGGGAACGGCTCTCGGTGATCGAGAAAGAGCTCGCCGAGATTCGCGAGAAGTCCAACACCCTGAAGGCCAACTGGAAAAAAGAAAAAGATCTCATCGCCCGCGTCCGCGCCCTCAAGGAGAAGATCGAAAAGCTGAAAGTTGAAGAGCAGTCCGAAGAGCGCAAAGGCAACCTGCAGCGCGTCGCCGAAATCCGCTACAGCCTCATTCGCCAGGCTGAAGAAGAACTGGCCAAACTGAGCCGGCAAATGGAGAGCCAGGGCGGCAAGCGCATGCTCAAGGAAGAAGTCGACGAAGAAGACGTGGCCCGCATCGTCTCCAAGTGGACGGGAATCCCGGTCTCAAAGATGCTGGAAGGCGAAGTGAAAAAGCTGGTCACCATGGAGGAACGCCTGCGCCTGCGCGTCGTTGGCCAGGATCCGGCTCTGGAGCGGGTGGCCAATGCCATTCGCCGGTCGCGCGCGGGACTCAGTGATCCCAAGCGTCCGATCGGCTCCTTCATCTTCCTCGGCCCAACCGGCGTGGGCAAGACGGAGCTGGCGCGCGCCCTCGCCGAATTTCTGTTCGACGACGAGCACGCTTTGTTGCGCATCGACATGTCCGAATACATGGAGAAACACTCGGTCGCGCGCCTGATCGGCGCGCCTCCGGGATATGTCGGCTACGAAGAAGGCGGCCAACTCACCGAGCAGGTTCGCCGCCGTCCGTATGCAGTCGTGCTCTTCGACGAAATTGAAAAAGCTCATCCCGACGTCTTCAACGTGCTCTTGCAAATGATGGACGACGGCCGATTGACCGACGGCAAAGGCCGCGTCGTCGATTTCAAGAACACGATCATCATCATGACCTCGAACCTGGGCTCCAGTTATCTGCAGGCCGATCAGGTGCGCACGCCGGAAGAGTTTGAGAAAGCCAGCGAGCAGGTGCAGGCCCTGCTGCACACGCATTTCAAGCCCGAGTTCCTCAACCGCGTCGACGACATCATCGTCTTTCGCCCGCTCGGCAAGGAACAACTAGTGCACATCATCGAGCTGCGCCTGGAAGATGTCCGCCGCTTGCTGGCCGATCGCAAAATCTCGCTGGAGCTCACGGACGCGGCAAAAGACTTGCTCTTCACGCAGGGCTACGACCCGAACTTCGGCGCGCGTCCCTTGAAGCGCGCGATTCAAAAGCTGGTGCAGGATCCGCTGGCGCTGAAGATTCTCGATGGCGAGATCCTTCACGGCGATCACGTAATCGTCGACGCCGACAAGAAAACCGGCAAGATGAAATTTGAAGTTAGTCAACGCATCGGCGAGAAACAACCTGCCAAAGCAAAGCGTTAAGATTTTGTGTCGGGCCGCTACTGCCTCTTGAAGCTCTCCATCACCGCGGACGATTGAGCTAAATACCACGCTACGGCGGCCCGCACAGCGATCTGCAATCCATACCACAGCAGCGGCACCCCCAACTCCGCACTCGAAATCTTGGGAACGAGCCACGCAATCCCCCAAATCATTACCAGCATGGCGGCCCAGCGCGCCCAATTGTGCAACCGCAACAGTCCCCACGCGACCAGTGCCCATCCCCAGCCCACGAGCAGCGCCATATACGGACCGGCTAACTCCAATCCGTACATGAACTGGGAACCGCTCATCAGCGAGATCGCGTCGGGCGCCAACAGCTTCACGGCGCCAATCGTCCACAGATAAATCGCAGCCAGAAAGAAGACAACCGAAATGGCAGTAACGCCTGAGGGCTGCCGCATAAGGAAGAGACTAGCAAAACACAGCCACGAATCTCTCTCGGATCTTGACGGATAAGCCTTTAAGAATTTTCCGTGAGAATCCGCGCAAATCCGTGGCCAATGGCTTGTGGCACACTAGGTTATGCAACGCCTCATGCTTGGCAACTTTGAACTCAGCGTTTTTTCTGACGGCACTTACCCGCTCGATGGCGGCGCGCTTTTTGGTGTGGTGCCCAAACTGATGTGGTCGCGCAAGGTTAAGGCCGACGACAGAAATTACGTCACCGCCGGACTCAACTCGCTGCTTGTTCGCACCGGCAAACAGACTGTGCTGATCGAGACCGGGATGGGCAACAAACTTTCCGAGCGTATGGTCAAATTTTACGGGCAGCCGGCCCGGTTGCTCGACAATCTCGCGGCGGCCGGCGTGGCACCCGAGGATGTCGACATCGTCATCAACTCGCATCTGCATTTTGATCATTGCGGATGGAACACCGTGCGCGCCAAGAATGGCAAGATCGTTCCCACATTTCCGCGCGCGAAGTACTACGCTCCTGCGGGCGAATGGCAATATGCGCGCCATCCCAGCGAACGCGACGCCATCAGCTTCATCCCCGAGAATTACGACCCGCTGGTCGATAGTGGGCAGATGACGCTGCTTCAGGGCGGCGAAGAAATTGTCCCCGGCATTTCCGTGAAAACCTTTCCCGGACACACGGCACACATGCAGGCCGTGATCATTTGCGGAGGCCCGGGGAAGGACGCGACGGCCTGCTACATCTCAGACTTAATCCCCACCGCGGCGCACATCGATCTCACCTGGGGCATGAGCTTCGACCTGTATCCGCTGCAGACGATCGAGAGCAAGAAGGAATATTACGCGCAGGCGATCCCCGAGAAGTGGCTCACGGTTTTCACGCACGATCCGACAACGCCTTGGGCTTATGTCGGCAAGGATGAGGCGGGGAAAATGGTGGCGAGCGGAGTTTAGGGGAGTATAGATGTGGGGCTAGCTTCTCTTGAGGTCAGCTCTCCCCAAACGAAACCACTCCTCCCATACTGAAATCTGCTTCTCCGAGCACCGTTCGGGTTTAGCGCCATATCCTGAAATTTTTATGAGTGATGACGGTGAACATTTCATTTTATTGGCGAGCTCGGATTTCACCTTTTCGGGGCTGCTTATCCCTAAGTCACTGAATCTGCACCATCGTGAATTCACGTTTCAGTGATTACGCGCAATAGATACCGTAGCGTTTCGCTGAAGATTTTGCTAAGCTTCGCGGCATGTCTCGACTGGAACAAGTATCCCTCTTTTGCATTGTGTTCTTCTTCTCCATCTTTCTGGTCGCCCAACAGCATAGCGCCCCGCCGGATTCCAGCGACTCTGTTGCGGGACGCTACGAAGGTACGGCCACGAACAAAACGGGTGAGGTGATCACCGTGACCATTGAGCTGCAGGAAGCCGAGGGAGTTCTGTCAGGCAAGATCAGCTCAAGTCACGGAGACTTTCCGGTTGTCGGCGGCAGCCGGCAGGGTGACAAAGTTACCATCACCTTCGATACGGGCGGAGATACTGGCACCATCTCCCTGAAGCGAACCGGCGACAAATTGGTCGGTTCGTTCACGGCGGGAGATGATGGTGGTCCGGTTGATCTCAAGAAAGTCGTCGCATCACGGAGTTAGCGCCGCGGTCCAGCGGCAAAAACCCAGTCTCAAGAATCGTCGAGCTTCGAAGACTGCCATGGTGTTGGCCGCGCGGTGGAACGCTCCAAGCTTGGCTTGGACTGGGCCTTCGGGGGCGGGCCGGGTAGCCTTCGTCGAAATGATTAACCCAAGCAGGGAAGGCGTCTGCGCGCAATATTCGAGAAGGTTCGGTGGCCCGCGTAGGGGTTAATCCACCTAATCGTTGCGTGAGGGAATTGCTCCCGCCGCTTCGCGGGCGAGAGCGCCCGCGCCCCATAACCTGGCATCGAAAAAATCTTCCACACGCGACAGGATTTCCGGAGCACTCTTTGATTCGTAGATTGCCTTGCGCAGCCCCGCTCCGCCGGGGACGCCGTGCGTGAACCACGACGCGAACTGCTTCATTTTCCCGACGGCGTCGGGCAGTTCTTCTTCAATCAGCATCTGGAAGTAAGTGCGGATCATCTGGTAACGGTCGCCTTCGCTGGGTTCCTCGTACCACTTGGCAGTAGCCCGGGCTTCCGCCAGTGCCCATGTGGGGACAGCCGTCCTCGGCTGTCCGTCGCGCTGAAAGCGCGAGGCCTCTCCATCGAATTGATTGCCGGCGTCAAACCCCTTCGAGCTTCGCTCGACCGAACAGCCGGGGCCGGCTGGCCCCACAGGACGATTGCTGATCCGGGTGCAGTACTGCTCGATCTGGCGGAAGATCCACGGGTTCGACGGTGCGGTGCGACCGATCATGACGGCGTCGCAGCGCGTCTGATTGACCATGGCGCAGGCATCTTCTGGGCTGCGAATGTCGCCATTGCCGATCACGGGAATCTTTACCGCATCTTTTATGGCGGCAATCCACTCCCATCGGGCGTTGCCGCTATAACCCATTTCGCGAGTGCGGGCGTGCAGTGCCACAGCCGCCAGGCCGCACGACTCCGCCATGCGGGCCAGTTCCACGCAGACAATTTCTTCGTCATTCCATCCCGCGCGGAACTTTACCGTGAAGGGAATTTTCACGGCGGCACGAACCGCTGCAAAAATCTTGCCGATGGCCGGCAGATCGCGCAGCAGCCCGGAGCCTCCATTACACTTGACGACCTTTTTCGCGGGGCATCCCAGATTCAAATCCACCAGATCAAAGCCCAAGTCCTCAACGATTCGGGCGGCCTCCGCCATCACCTGCGGATCGCTGCCGAAAAGCTGCGCGGAGATGGGGTGCTCATCTTCGTAGAAGTGGAGATAACGCTTGGCCTTCTGATCTTTTTTGCGGAGCACGCCGTCGGCGGAGGTGAATTCGGTCATGATCAGGCCGCATCCGCCGAGATTGCGGATGAAGCGGCGGAAGACGGTGTCAGTCACGCCGGCCATGGGCGCGAGCACAGTCGCCGGCGCGATGGTCACCGTGCCGATGGTCAGCTTCGCAGGGACCGGCTGCGCGGGCGTTGCCGCGCGGACAATCGTGTCCCCCCCACCTTGGCCACCCGAGTTGTCCCAAAACTTCTTCACCGTCTTATTCTACCTGTCGTGGCCAAGCAAAAGCCCCCGCCGAAGCGAGGGCTGATTTTCCGGACTGATCCGCGCCCATCGAATGGACGCGAAGCCCCGGCGAGAATTTACTTCTTCGCGGCGGTAGCTGGCGCAGCTGCGTCTTTTTTGGCGTATTTGCGGCGGAAACGCTCCACGCGGCCGGCGGTGTCCATCAGTTTCTGCTTGCCGGTGAAGAAGGGATGACACGCCGAACAGATTTCAACACTGATGTCGCCCTTATGGCTCGATCGGGTGACAAAGGCGTTGCCGCACGCGCAATGCACGCGCACTTCGTTATATGCGGGATGAATGGCTGGTTTCATAATGAGTTCCAATCTCGATTCGAACCATTAGATTCTACCGGACTCGGCGGAGATTCAGCAATCGCGAACCTTGGTCAGCCATCCGCTCTCAGCTCTCAGCCAAACGCAATGGAATCTTATCGGTCCGAGCCGAGAGCGGATGGCTGCCAGCTTTCAGAAACGGTACAAATAGCTCACCTTCACAAAAAACTGGCGGCTGTCGTTGAGATAGCCGCGCGGGGTTTGGACCACGCCGACGCCCTGCTCTAGGTTCAGGTTTTGCAGATCGCTGTTGTAGCCGACATAGATCGCCGTTCCGGGATGGACGAGGTAGGTCACGAGGAAGTCGGCGTTGAATTCCTTCTGGGTCGGCAGATACGTGTAAGGAGAGCCCACGCCCGGGGTTCCCGCCAGCAGCCCGTTGTATTGCAGGATCACGCGCGCCGAAAGCTGAGGAGTAAACTGCCAGTTCCACTTGCTGCGGATGATGTGATCGTTGAAGATGCCGCGGCCGGCGCCGGGAACTTGCGACTGCTCAAAATCATACGCACGGTTGGTGGCCCGCAGGCGTTCGAACAAGTAGGTATTCTCGATCTTGAGGGGCTGCATGGGGCGCAGCGTCAAGCCAGCCTGTGCAGTTTCTTCGTTCGCCAGGAAAGGTTGGTTGTACGGCGTCGGAGGGGCCGGCGGCAAATCGGGCGACGCCACAAAATTCACGCCGTCGCCCCAGTAATAGGCGGCGATGAGCGTTGCCCTTTTGAAGAATCCGGTCTGGGCGTGGGCGCCGGAGGTGTGCTGGTGATAGTCCTGACTGCCCGGGTTGAATGGCGAACAAAATAACGAGAATCCCAGAAAGCAAGAATCCTGCGGACGCAAGCGTTCGCGAAATTGCTGGTAAGGCGTCAGGTAGATGATCGTCTGCCCTCGTCCCTGAATCAAGAAATAGGGAGCGTAGTGGGTGTCGAGGCGCAGGCCGGCATGGTCAAAGTCGTAGCGCAGGTTAAACGACGGGCCCCAACTCAGGATCCAGCCCTTTTTGGGACGAAAGCGGTAGCGCGCCTCCTGTGTAGTCTCGCGAATATCCACGCGGTTGATGAATCCCGGAATGGTCACGAAGCCGGGGCTGATGTCGTTGTAGATTCCGTCATAGGCGAAGTGCAGCCCCTCGCGGTGCAACGCCAGTTTTTCCGCCGGACCCGCGTAATAGTTGCCATGGCCTACATTCCCCGAACTGAACGGGTCGAGGTTGGCTTCGCAGTTCAAATTCAGATTGCTGGAGGTGGCGACCGCTTGGCCCTCGAGCGTCCAGTTGGGATCGAACTTGAGGGTAGAGTCAACCCCGCCGATGCGGTTGAATTCCCCGGTAGTCGGGCACTCCCAGTCGGTGTAAATCGCTCCCACGCTTGATTGGCGGAAGATGTCGCGGCTCACCCGCGCGATGGTGAAGTAGGAACGCATCCCGGAGAGCTGGCTGTAGTCGGGCACGGCCAGACCCGGACTGCGGTCATCGGCCGCCATCAGGCCGACGGAATACGGTCCATCTTTTCCCGTCAGGCGGATTCCGGCCGAAGGGTCGCCGATGCTGCGGGTAAACATTAAGTCCATTGGAGTGCGGAAGAAGTCCTCGCTTTCCAAAAAGAAGGGGCGCATTTCCGGAAAATAGACTGCATAGCGCTGATTGACGGTGATCTGAGGCTCCTCGGACTCAATTTGACTGAAGTCCGGGTTCGCCGTCATATCCACGACGAAGTGGTCATGGATGACGAACTTCGCATCCATTCCCGGCTGCCCTTGCACGTCGGCATGCTGAAAATAGGGGTCGGTGGGATCGCGAGTGTCGAGCGCGCGGAAGCCGCGCATCAATCCATAAGGAATCAATTCGATATTGCGACTGGGCGAAATTGCTTCCAGCCCATCGAGAGTTGCGGCTTGCCCGAGACGGCCCTGCAGCCTGCGAGAGATCTGCGGCCAGAACGAGTCTTCATTCTTGCGCCGTATGCTGCGATAAAGAATCACTCCCCATGTCTGCTTCTCAGTCGAGGGAAAGCGCAGGCTTTTAAATGGAATCGCAAGCCAGACCACATAACCGCGGCTGGTCACTTTGCCACGCGAGTTCCACACGGTGTCAAACGAAGTATCGAAGTTTCCATTGATCTCGTCACGCGAGGCTTCGGTCCAGATGGCGTCCCATTGCACCCCGAGCGGTGTGGTTTGGAAGGCATAGGCACGGCGACGATCGTGGAACGTGTCCAGCATAATCTCCACCTGATCGTCGTCGTAGACATCCTCGCGACGCGACATGCGGGCGCGGACCTGCCTGGGATCGTCGAAGCACACGAAGATTACATAGAGATTCTTCTGGTCGTATCCCAGGTAGGCTTGGGTGGGCTCCGAGACAGCCTCGCCATCGTGCGGACTGCGCTGAATGAAGCCGGTGACCTTCGCCATGTGCAGAGCGATTTCTCCCTCGGGCTGCATACTGAGGAAATCTTCCAGCTTGGGAGGCCGCTCAAGCCGCGGGATGGTGAGTGATGGCGGCTCTCGCGCCGGCTTGGGCGCAGGTTGCACTTCGGGATTCTTGATCGGCAGTTCCGGCAACTGCGCGGAGGGTGGAGGATTCTGCTCTGCCGGCTTGGGTTCTTGTCCGGGGAGGGGAGGATTCACTGCGGGCGGCGACGGAGGATTCTGCGGCGCGGACTGCGAATTCTCCCGGTCAGTAGTCGATGGCGATGAGCCGGCGGGGTATGAATTGTTTTGCGAATCCTGAAAGAGTGTAGACCGCTGCGAGGAAGACGAGGCGGCTAAGTCCGTCGCGGACAGAACGAGCAGGGCCACGACTAGTTTCGCGAGAAGACGGCCTCTTTGGTTCGGAACTCGAGACAGACGCAAAAGTCCCCCGCTCGACCCCCGCCCCCTACGGGGTGAATTGAGCAAGATACACCATCAGCCGCCTGACAAAACAATAAAATGATGTTATGGGGGCTGACCTTCAGGATACCGCCTCCAATTTCAGGACTCCATAGGGCTCGCGCTATCGAACACGGGACCGTATGCGTTGCCGGCGCGCTCCATAATGGCTGTAAGTTGCTGCACTGTTTTCGTTGGGCACATCCCTGGCTTGATTCTAGAACAACGAACTCTGCCGGCGGGTGGGAGTAATTTTGAAATACTCATAGGCCAACTGCGTGGCGACGCGGCCGCGGGGGGTGCGGTTTAGAAATCCGATCTGCATCAGGAACGGCTCGTAGATCTCTTCGATAGCGTCCGGTTCCTCGGCCAGCACGGCGGCCAATGTATTCACGCCGACCGGACCGCCCTGATATTTCTCAATGATCGTCAAAAGCAGGCGCCGGTCCACTTCATCGAATCCATACTGATCGACTTCCAGCATCTCCAGCGCAGCCTTCGCGGTGGGCTCGTCAATCTTGCCCGCACCGCGCACCTGGGCATAGTCCCGCACGCGGCGTAAAAGCCGGTTGGCGATTCTAGGTGTGCCACGCGAACGTCCGGCAATTTCTTTCGCGCCTGCGGCGTCGACCTCGACCCCAAGGATCTCCGCCGACCGCTCCACGATCACCTGCAAATCCTCCGAAGCATAAAATTCGAGACGCAGCACAATGCCGAAGCGGGATCGCAAGGGGGCCGAAATCAATCCCGCCCGAGTGGTCGCGCCCACGAATGTGAAGGGCTTCACTTCCAGCGTGTGTGTGCGCGCCGACGGCCCCTGGCCGATAATGATGTCGAGCTTGTAGTCTTCCAGCGCCGAATACAGCAGCTCTTCCAGCACCGGCTGCAGGCGATGAATCTCATCGATGAACAAGACTTGTTTATCCTGCATGTTGGTGATGATCGCAGTCAGATCTCCTTTGATCTGCAGCAGCGGTGCCGCCGTCGGCTGAAAGTGCACACCCAGTTCGTTGGCGATGATGTTGGCCAGCGTCGTCTTGCCCAGCCCCGGGGGGCCGTAGAGCAACACGTGGTCCATGGCATCGCCGCGCGAGCGCGCCGCTTCGATGGCCACCGCGAGATTGTCTTTCACTTTTTTCTGCCCGATGAATTCCGCCAGCCGCTGCGGCCGCAACTTCGGCTCAAAGGAGGAATCGTCCTCAACCGGGGCCGCCGATACCAGACGCTCGCGGTTAGGGTTGAGACTGGGGTTATTTTTCGCGGTAGCCACTCGCCGGATGGTACCACGAACGATACGGCGAACAGCCTCTGGGAGAAACCGCCTAGGGCGTGTCTCCCAAGTCGGTGCCGGTGATCGCGGGAGTCTGGGTGGGTCTCGCCTTCCGCAGAACTCAGCGAGGCGGTCTGGGCTCGGATCGAGCCGTCAATGGGAGATCCTGCTGGCCCGACGGTACCGCCGTACGGGCGCGGCGCCGCTTCACGAGGAGGTTGTCCGTCCACCGCGGACGAGGAGGGGAAAGCGAGAGTACCCGCTCCTTGGCAACCGCTTGGTTCGGACCGCTACCTGCGGGGTAGCGCACCGGCTTCCAAGATCATTCTGTGAGGAGTTCTCGGCAGACACGTCCCAGGTGGGGACAGCCGCCAAGAAAAACCTTAGCGCGGTGCCCCTACGTTCCGCAAGCCCGTGGAGGAGATTTTCCAGGTGTAGGAAGGTGGCCTACTTTCCTGTTCCTGGGGGAAACGCCGAGCTAGGGCGGTTCAGGATCACGTCCGGAGAGCTACAGAATCTTAGCCATGCTGGGTTCCAAGACCTCACCCCCAAAACCCAACACCGTAAAACCTGCTCCTGAATCTTGCCGGACCGTTCCCGCATCTCTTACAGTAGTCCATGAGCAAAATTCACATACCCACTCCTTTGCGGCAGTATGTTGGCAAGCAAGCCTCGGTGGAAGTGCCCGGTTCGACGGTCGGGGAAGCGATGAGTGCGCTGGTGGCGCAACATCCCGATCTACGGAAGCACCTTTACACTGAGGACGGCAAACTGCGCGCCTTCGTCAATCTTTATGTCAACGACGAGGACATTCGCTACCTGCTTAAAGAAGCAACCGCCCTGCAGGAAGGTGATAACATTTCCATCGTGCCTTCCATCGCCGGAGGCGCTGGAAAAGCCATCGCAAGGGCCGCCGGAAACGCACTCTGTTGTCATCCCGAGCGAAGGCGAGGGATCTAGGTTTCTGTCTGTAGTACTCCGGCTCAGTGCTTGCGCAGCAGGAACCCGTTCCCTCGCGGGAAAGTGTTTGGCTTCCTGCATCCGAATCCCCTGATTCGAAAGCCGGGCAATTCAGGTTTCATCCGAGGACTTTATGGCCACCATCACCGAGATTCCAGTAACTCTCAGCAAGGACGAGATCCTGCGCTACTCGCGCCATCTGATCATGCCTGAAGTAGGAATGGAGGGGCAGCAGAAGCTGAAAGCGGCTCGCGTGTTGTGCATCGGCACGGGTGGACTGGGATCGCCGCTCGCGTTGTATCTGGCGGCCGCCGGCGTTGGGACCTTGGGTTTGGTCGACTTCGATGTGGTGGACTATACCAATCTGCAGCGTCAAATTATTCATTCGACAGCCGACGTGGGCCGCAAGAAGCTCGATTCCGCGGCAGACAAATTGAAGGGAATCAATCCCTTCCTGAATCTGCGTACATTCGACACGCGGCTGAGCAGTGGGAATGCGATGGAACTGTTTCGCGACTTTGACATCATTGCCGACGGCACCGACAACTTTCCCACGCGCTATCTGGTGAATGACGCGTGCGTGCTCTCCGGCAAGCCGAATGTGTACGGATCGATTTTCCGGTTCGAGGGGCAAGCAAGCGTGTTTGCCACGGAAGATGGACCTTGTTATCGCTGCCTGTATCCCGAGCCGCCACCGCCGGGACTGGTTCCCTCGTGTGCCGAGGGTGGCGTGCTGGGCATTTTGCCGGGCCTCGTCGGGGTAATGCAGGCGACGGAAGTCATCAAATTAATTCTTGGCATCGGCGACCCGCTGATCGGAAGATTGCTGCTGATTGACGCGCTGGGCATGAAGTTCCGCGAACTCAAGCTGCGGAAAAATCCCGAGTGCCCAGTCTGCGGCGCCCATCCCACGGTGACGAAGCTGATAGACTACAACCAATTCTGCGGCATTCGTGGGGAGGAAAAGCCGGTGGGAGCAGGGCTTCCGGAGATTCAAGTAGAAGAACTGAAGCGGCGTCTCGACGCGAAAGAAGATCTCTTCGTGCTCGATGTGCGCGAGCCGCACGAATATCAGATTTGCAACATCGGCGGACATCTGATTCCGCTGAACGATCTGCCCAATCGCGTGCACGAACTGGATTCCAGCCGAGAAATCGTAGTCCACTGCAAGATGGGAGGACGCAGCGCCAAGGCAGTAGCCTTCCTGCAGCAGTCAGGCTTCACGAAAGTTCACAACCTAGCGGGCGGGATCACGGCGTGGTCGGATCGGGTAGATCCGAAGGTTCCGAAGTACTGAAAAGCAGTGGCCGACGGTCAGTGATAGGTTCCAGTCTGG
>DATBYA010000178.1:0-106458 GCA_036514015.1 Candidatus Sulfotelmatobacter sp. | reverse complement strand
CGCTGCGAGGGTTCAAGGGGATGGCCCGTCGTGATGATGCTCACGTTCGGCCCGATCATCACATCGTCTGCGATGTCGAGGCCGCCAAGGTCATAGAAAGTGCAGTTCTGATTTACGAAGACATTATGCCCGACGCGGATTTCGTCCCCACCGGCAGTATAAAATGGAGGGATCAGTAAAAAGCTCTCGTCTACCTTTTTCCCGATAAGTTCGCTGAACAAGGCCCTAATTTCGTCCGCATCGTGGAACGTCAAACGGTTAAGTGTGGCGGTGATGGCCATCGCTCGTTTGACGTTTGCCAACATGGCCGCTGATTGCGGCGTCCGGCTGTAAATTATCTTGGTGCGATCGTCATTCGGCATTCGTTATTTTCCTCGGGTTGCGGTTGAGCGTGGGTTTCGGCCGACGAAAGCCGCGCCGAGCTTCGCTGAGTATAGCCACAAAGCTGAAGGGTCAGAATTCGACTAGAGCGGCAATTCAAAATGACCGACCACCGCAGCTCCCAGCACTTGGTGCTCTCCATCGTGCTGTTCTAGAATCATTTGTTTGCCTTTCGTCATCTCTTCATCAGAGGATTATTCCATTGCCTGAAACTGTGTACGACGTAGCCATCATCGGCAGCGGACCTGCCGGATACACGGCCGCGATTCGCGCGGGCCAATATGGCTTGAAGACCGCACTCATCGAGAAAGATGGATTTCTGGGCGGCACCTGCCTGCATGTCGGCTGCATCCCGACCAAAGCGCTGCTGTTCAACGCCGAACTTTGGGATCACCTGAAAGAGGCGAAGGAGTTTGGCATCGAGGGCGTGGACGAGCGCAAACTCAACTGGACCGCAATCCAGGAGCGCAAGGCAAAGATCGTAGCCAAACACGCCAAAGGCCTCGAGTTCCTGATGAAGAAAAACAAGGTTGAAACCGTGAAGGGCTACGGCAAGCTGACCGGCGCCGCGCAAAATGGCGTGCTCAGTGTTGAAGTCACAAACGACGGGAAAGCAAGCCAGCTTAGAGCGAAAAACGTCATTCTGGCGACCGGCTCGGAAGCCCGTATGCTGCCTGGCCTCGAGGTCAACGATCGCGTGCTGACCAACATCGAGATTCTCAGCCTGAAGGAACTTCCCAAATCGATTGTGATTGTCGGCGCCGGCGCCGTGGGTGTGGAGTTCGCTTCCATCTACCGCTCGTTCGACTGCGAAGTGACGATCGTCGAAATCCTGCCCCGCTTGGTCCCCGTGGAGGACGAGGAAGTTTCGAAAGAACTCGCCCGCGTGTTTCGCAAGCGCGGAATTAACTTTCACACCGGCGCGAAGGTCGACCAGGTGGAAAAAACAAAGGCAGGATTAGCCGTTACCATTACGGTCGACGGCAAGCCGCAGAAGATCGACGCGGAAAAAATTCTGATTGCCGTGGGCCGCAAGCCCCGCACTCAGAATATCGGTCTGGAGCGCACCAAGATCAAGCCTGATCGCGAATTTATCAAAACCGATTCCTGGATGCAGACCAACGAGCCCGGCATCTACGCCGTCGGCGACATCGTGCTCGGCACGCCGCAACTGGCGCACGTAGGAGCGATGGAAGCGTTAGTGGCCGTTGCCAGAATCGCCGGCAAACCTGGCAAGCCGATCAATCCCGAACACATTCCCGGCGCCACCTATTGCCATCCCGAAATCGGCAGCGTCGGCCTTACCGAAACCAGAGCCCGCGAAGCCGGATACAACGTGAAAGTCGGTAAATTCCCCTTCACTGCGAATTCACGTGCTTCAATCGTCGGCCAGCACGAAGGCTTCATCAAAATCGTCTCCGACGCCGACTACGGAGAAATTCTCGGCGTGCACATCATCGGCCCACAAGCCACCGAGTTGATTGCGGAAGCCGTCACCGCCATGGAACTGGAAGCCACCGTCGAAGATTTGATGTGGACCATCCACGCCCACCCGACCTTGGCCGAAGCCATGCTGGACGCATCGAACAGCGTGTACGGGATCGCGATCAACGCTTAGGAGAATTGGGAAATCGGGAAATTGGGAAAATTTTGTAATTTCAGAAATTCACTGAATTACCCAATACTCAATCGTTTATGATTTCTGTCGTACAACTCGGTACGGTCGATTATGCAACCGGGCTCCGCCTCCAGCAGCAGCTCGCTGCCCTGCGCAAAGAAGAAAAAATTGGCGATGTCCTTCTCCTGCTCGAACATAAGCCCGTCATCACGCTGGGCCGCAACGCCAAAGCCGTCAACGTAGTCGCCTCCCCCGAACTCCTCGCCCAGCGCGGCGTTGAGCTCTTCGAATGCGACCGCGGCGGCGACGTCACCTTCCACGGTCCCGGCCAGATCGTCGGCTACCCCATCTTCGATCTTCGCGGTTACGCTGCGCCCGACGGCAAACGCAAGACCTTAGGCGCGGTAGAATTTATCCGCCGCCTGGAACAGGTCCTGATCCGCACCTGTATCGATCTCGCCATTCCCGCGAAGCGGGTTCCAGGCCTAACGGGCGTGTGGACAAATCCCCAAACCACCACGAGCCATGTGGAGACAGCCGTCTCGGCTGTGCAGCGAAGCGCAACCAGCGAGCCCGAATGGGACCGGGAGGGACACGCCTTCCGTCGTGCCGAAAAAAGCCGCTATGAGGAATCGACTTTAGCCGCTGAGGTTTGCTCGGAAGCCAAACTCGCCGCCATCGGTGTCCACATCTCCCGCTTCGTCACCTCCCACGGCTTCGCCCTCAACGTGAACACCGATCTCGGCTTCTTCAACCTGATCATCCCCTGCGGCATCGCGGCGAAGCCGGTCACTTCGATGCAACAGCAGCTGGGCAAGCCACTCGACCTGAATCTAGTCGCCGAAGCCGTCTCCCGCAACTTCGGCGTAGTGTTTTCCAGCCAAATGCTGTGGGTGGAAACCCTCGACGTCCTACTCGGCCGCACCGTCGGCGTGCCCATGAAGCCGCCCGCCGAACTCCGCGGCCTGCATAAAGAAAACGACACTACTTGGGCGTAGCCAGAGGTTCCGCCGGCGTCGCCAAGGCATTCGTCCTGGCTGATGATAAATGCCATCTGCTCCGCCGTCTCTCTAGCACTCCGCCCCGCACTCGCGATACCATCAATAGATTGCGCTCAGAGCGTCGCGTATAAATGCGGAACAAGAAAACCAAATCCAAGCTCAACTCCAACGGGAATCGTTCGCGCAACGGAGCGGGCCCCAGCAACGCTCAAGCGGGGGCGACCGCCCCCGGCTCTGCGGTCGAGCGAAGCTCGACCAAGGGAGGCAACTTCAACAACTCCGCAGTCCGAACCTATTCCATTCCCGATTACCGCCTGGAGCATCCCGACCTCACGGTCCACCAGGCGATAGAGAAAGATAAAGACGGCGTCGAGCACGTTCGCTACAAAGTAACTGGCAATCTCAACGCTCCCGTGCCACCCATCCGCGACTCGAAATATCTCGACAAAAAACAATGCATCGAGATCTATCGCTACATGCTGCTCAACCGCAAGATGGAGGTCGCGCTCGAGAATCTCTACAAGCAGGGCCAGGTCGTCGGCGGAGTTTATTTCGGGCTCGGCCAGGAAGCCTGCTCCTGCGCCTCCGCCTACGCTCTCGATAAAGACGACTGGTTCGCGCCCATGATTCGCAACCAGGGCTCGCTGCTGGTCCGTGGGTTCCGCGCCAGTGACACCATGATGCAGTACATGGCCAAGGCCGATTCCCCTACGCGCGGCCGCGACGGCACCTCGCACTTCGGCGACATCGAAAAGCGCAACATGGTCTCGCCCATCTCCATGCTCGGCGACCTCATTCCCGTGCTCTCCGGCGTGGCGCTGGGCGCGCGCCTCCAGGGACGCAACGTCGCCGTCATGACCTACATCGGTGACGGAGGCCAATCCACCGGCGTCACCTACGAAGGCATCAACTTCGCCGCCGTGCAGAATCTCGGCCTCGTCCTCTTCGTCGAATCGAATCTCTGGGCATATTCCACGCCGTCGGAACTGCAGTATCGCTGCAAGGACCTTGCGGAACGCGCCATCGGGTATGGCATCCCCGGCGTGATCGTCGACGGCACCGACGCCTGCCAGGTCTACGACGCGGCCCGCGATGCCGTCGACCGCTCCCACCGCGGCGAAGGCCCCACGCTGATCGAAGCCAAAATGATGCGCATGAAAGGCCACGCCATTCACGACGCCGCCGCCTATGTGCCCAAGCCGATGTTCGACTTCTGGAAGAAGCGCGACCCGATCGCCCGGTTCGAAAATTATCTGGTGAAAGAAAAAAAGTGGCTGACGGCGAAGGAGAATACTGAGTTGATCTCAGATGTCGAGCGCGTGATCGAAGCCGAACGCGAAATAGCGGTGAACTCGCCGATGCCGACCCCAGAATCCGCCGAAGGAGGCGTGTTCTGTGAGGACGGATGCCACGAGATCAAGCCGAAATACGGCATGCCGAAAGTAAAGAAGGGGAGCGGCACGTTCAAACAAACGGAAGCGGAAGTGCATTTGAAATAGGAAATAGAAAAAGGGAGTCGGAGATGTCATGAGCTGGGCGCAAACCGCGGATAAGACCTACAAGTTGATTTTCGGGCAATCTTTGATCCGCGTGGATCCGACTGAATCCGCGGCGAAAGAATTCTAACTATGCTCCTCACCTACCTCGAAGCCATCCGCCAGGGAATCTGGGAAGAAATGGACCGCGACCCCTCCGTTTTCTGTCTCGGCGAAGACATCGGAATTTATGGCGGAGCTTTTAAGGTCACCGACGGTTTCATCGACCGCTTCGGCCCGGAGCGCGTCATCGACACGCCCATCGCCGAGTCCGCCATCGTAGGCGCGGCCTTCGGCGCATCCCTCACCGGTATGCGCCCCGTCGCCGAATTCCAGTTCATGGATTTCATCGGCTGCGCCTTCAACCAGATCAGCAACATGGTCGCAAAAACGCATTACTTGTGGGGCGCACCCGCGCCGCTCGTTCTGCGCGGCCCGAGCGGCGGATACGTCCACGGCGGCCCGTTCCACTCGCAGAATCCCGAAATGTGGTTCGTCCACAATCCCGGTCTCAAAGTCATTTGCCCGGCCACGCCCTACGACGCCAAAGGCCTGATCAAAGCCGCCATTCGGGATAACAATCCCTGCATCTTCTTCGAGCACAAATATCTTTATCGCCGCATCAAGGGCGAAGTTCCCACCCAAGATTACGTCGTCCCCATCGGCAAAGCGAACCTCGCGCGCGAAGGTCACGACCTCAGCCTCATCACCTACGCCGCGATGGTCCATACTGCGCTCGAAGCCGCCGACCTTCTGGCCAAGGACGGAATCGATCTCGAAATCCTCGACCTGCGCACGGTCTCCCCGCTCGACCGCGAAGCCATCGCGCAGACTGTGAAGAAGACCAACAAAGTCATCCTCCTTCACGAGCACTCGCGCACCGGCGGCCTCGCAGGCGAAATCGCAGCCATCATCAACGAAGAAGCGTTTGACGATCTCGACGGCCCCATCGTTCGCATTGCTGGCTTGGATTCCGCGGTCCCTTTTTCCCCACCGCAGGAACTGCACTACCTCCCCAAGGTTGAAGATGTGGTCCGCGAGGCGCGCAAGCTGAAAGCGTATTGAGTTGGAAACACGTGAAATATGTGAGAACGGGCGCCTCGCCCCTGTTTAATCGACGCTCACAACTAGCGCCCGAGCCTGCCCATCTGCCACAATAGCCGTCCGGAGGATCCATGGGAAAATTCGCTCTCGGTGTGATGGTTACGCTCCTGGTACTCGTCCTGGGTGGTCTTGGCTTGGCCATGCTCGGTTTCTTTCCCACGGCCGCAAACGTCGAACCTCCGCACATGGAACACCGCTTGGCGATGGGAGCCGTCGATGCCTCCATGGAGCGCCACGCTCCGCGCATCACAAACCCGCTCACCCCCACCGACCCGTATCTGGAAGACGGGATGAAGCTCTACACCATGAACTGCGCCCTCTGCCATGGAGGCCTCGACCGCAAGCCGTCAGGGCTGGCGAAGTCGTTTTATCCGCCGCCCCCGAATCTCATCTCCGACCCGCCCGACGATCCGGAGTGGCACATCTTCTACACCATCCGCACCGGTGTGCGCTACACCGGCATGCCCGCCTGGGACAAAACTCTCAGCGAGCAGGACATGTGGAAGATCACCATGCTGCTCTCCCACCTCGATAAGCTTCCACCGGCGGTGCAGGAATATTGGAAAACCAGCTTCGGGGTCGAGCCTGATGTCGAGAAAAAAGAAGGAATGCACGATCGCGACCATCATTAGACGGAGTGCCGAGTCGGCTTGGTGGCGCATTGGTGGGCGGTACAGCCGGACCCTCAGCAACCTCTTCCAAACGCTATAATATTGGGTTGCGATCGACCCGCTATTAAAACCGTGCTCCGCGTGGAAGGAAATCATGCCAACTGACATCATCATGCCCCAGATGGGCGAATCCATCGTGGAGGGCACTATTACCAAGTGGTTGAAGAAGCCCGGCGACAAGGTTCAACGGGACGAACCGCTCTTCGAAATTTCCACCGACAAGGTTGACGCCGAGATTCCCGCACCAGCCTCTGGTGTCCTACAGGAAATTAAAGTCTCCGAAGGCACCACCGTCGGCGTGAACACCGTTGTCGGAACCATCGCTGTGGATGGCGAAGCCGCGGCCGCTGCCGCCAAACCTGTCGCGCCCGCGCCTGAAAAGACCGCCAAGGCTGAAGACGCGAAAACTGACGAAACGAAGACGCCGGCAGGGAAAAAAAACGCTCCCGCCCCGCAGCCAGCCACGCCGCCTCCCCCTGCTCACAAAGACGAAACCGAAGAAGAAGCTCGATCCTCGCCGCTGGTCCGCAAAATCGCACGGGAACACGGAGTCAGTCTTTCTCAGGTTTCCGGAACCGGACTCGGTGGCCGCATCTCCAAACAGGACATCCTGTCCTTCATCGAAAGCCAGTCGTCTCCAGCCGCCGCGCCCGGTACACTAGCGACCGCCGCTCCGCCGCCCAGCGCACCCGCGCCAACCACATCGCGCCCTATTCCATCCGCTCCGTCCCCATATCCCGGCGACCTGGTCCCCATGACCAACATGCGCAAGCTGATCGCCAAGCACATGATCGAGTCGCGACGCACCAGCGCTCACGTGCACTGCATGTACGAGGTGGATTTCACCCGCATCGTCAATCTGCGGAATAAACAAAAAACTGGATTCGAGCAGCGCCACGGCGCACGCCTGACCTTCATGCCCTTCTTCGTACGCTCCGCCGTCATCGCCCTTCAACAGTGGCCGATCATCAACGCGACGATTGAAGGCGATAACATCCGCTATCACCGCCAAATCAACATGGGCATCGCGGTCGCTCTCGACTGGGGCCTGATCGTTCCCGTCGTGAAGAATGCGGGAGACCTGAACTTTCTCGGCCTGCAGCGCGGCATCTCCGATCTTGGCGAGCGCGCGCGCAACAAGAAGCTCAAGCCCGACGACGTCGAAGGTTCCACCTTCACCATCACCAATCCTGGCCAATTTGGCGCCGTCTTTGGCCTTCCCATCATCAACCAGCCGAATTCCGCCATCATGGGCGTCGGCGGAATCACGAAGCAACCGATGGTAATCACCGACGAAGATGGCAGTGATTCCATTGCGATTCGCTCCGTTGTGCATCTGACGCTCGGTTACGATCACCGCCTCATCGACGGCGCCGTCGCCGATCAGTTCATGGCCCTGGTGAAAAAGAATCTCGAAACTTGGAGCGAAGAGGTCGGATAAAGGCTTGATCCCGGCTGGCCAGCAACAAAGCCCTAGACATTCAATGAATCGGAGGACAGTGTTTACCGTGGTGTTTCTCCGAGTCCTCTGCGGTACGCTCTTGGACGTTCTTCGATCCATGCCCTACTGCTGAGGGATCATCCCGACCGAAGTGGAGGGGCACCTGCTTTTTCCTGGCACAGTCCTGATGGCGGTTTAGATCCTCACACACCCAAGAATTTCTCCACGCTCCGCACATACACCCCGGCAAAATCCGCTACCGGACGTCGTCTCTCAATCAACTCCATCGCGTCCTCCAGGCACCATCCCATCGAGCCCAAAACCGCCAGCGCCATCATCGGCGCCCGGTGCACGCCCGCCGCACAGTGGATCAACAACTTCGTGTCCGTTCCTCCCAGCGCCGCCTGCGCAAAATCCACGCCCCTCCGAAACAATGCGGGCGGCTTCGCCTCAAAATCGTCATCTGTCGGATTCCACAGCACTTCAATTCCGTGAGCTATGGCCAGCGGCGTGTCATCGAACTCAATCTGCATGTCGATGATGTGCGTGATCCCTGCCCTCGCCACCTGCGCCATATTGGCCGACGTCCAGATCCCGCCCCCAACCGCGATGCGGTCGGTCAACCATGTGATATCCATCGTCCTTTGTCGTCTCTTCGGTAAAGCGGCCTGCGTGACCCATCCTTCGCGGTCTTTGCGAACGATAGGGAATTCTTGCCTTCGGCGCGACCCAGACTGCCACCGCTTATTCTCGTCGCACCGCTCCGCCTCATTCTACGGTACCGATCACGCCAGCGCAGAGACTTCCCTGCTTTCTTCGCTATCTGCCCAAGCTTTGGCTCTAAATTTTTTCTTGCTCAGGGTTTCGCTTGTTCGATTCGCTCTCGCCTGCGGCTTCCCGGCCTCCGCCCCATAAGCGCTTCGATGAGAAGGTCGTAAAAGTCAAGGCCGACGGTGTTGTCCGTGGCCTTTGCAGATTTGGCCCGGCACGTGAAGCCTCATCGCAGAAGTTACATTTTCGTGTGGACCGAATACGTTAGAAGGTGAACTTATACCCCAGACCAGGCACCGTTCGAAAGTGGGTCGGACGGCTCGGATCGCTCTCCAACTTGTGCCGCAGTCTCATAATGTGATTGTCGATGCTGCGGCTGCTCGGATTGCCATCTCCGTAGCCGCAAACTTGTTTCAGCAACTCGGCGCGTGTGATAAGGCGATCAGGGTTCTGGACGAAAAACTGTAGAGTTTTGAACTCATGTGGCGTCAACTGGACTGCCGTACCGTCTCGGCTCACCTCGACTTTCCCGAAGTCCGCGACAACGCCATCAAAGGCGACTTGACTCGCGTCGGCAGCCGGGCGGTGGCTGTGGCGGAGAGCTACCCTCAGCCGTGCCAGGAGCTCGCGCGGACTAAAAGGTTTGGTAATGTAGTCGTCGGCGCCCATCTCCAACAGAGTTACTTTGTCATTAAGGTCACAGGAGGCGGTGAGAATAATGATGGGGATCGAAGGTGCCGCGGTTTTCATCTCTTTGCAGAGATGTTTTCCAGACAACTCGGGTAGATGCAAATCTAGAATGGCCGCGGACGGTACCTCTGCATGAAAGCTGTCGAGACCCGCTCGGCCGTCCATGTGGCCCTCGACGGCGAAACCTTCAGCCTCAAACAGTCGCTTTAGAATCTTTTGGACCGATGGATCGTCTTCGACCACCAAAATCCTGTCCGTTCGTCGGGCAATTGGGGCTGACATGGGGAATATTCATCGGACGGATCAGACCCGAGACTCGTTGTGGCTACCTGTTTACGCAACCGCAAAATCCTGATCTTCGTTCAGATTCACTCGGAGTGCCCTGCCCACGAAGGAGGGGAAAAAGAAAGCCTGGCTCCGGACCGACGGATCAAACGCTGGTTGGCCCTTGCTCCTTGGCGGAGCTGCCTTTGTCGGACGCGTCCTGTTGGTCCTTCATTGCGGATTTGAAGCCGCGAATACCGTCTGCGATTCCTTTGCCCAGTTCCGGAAGCTTTTTAGGTCCGAACACGAGCAGAGCAATCCCAAAAATTATCAGCAAATGCATGGGTTGAAAAAGTCCTTCAAACATAAGGGCTCCTTAAGGCACCGTTGTAAAGATTTGCAGCGTTAGAATCAAAAAGTGGGCGCTGTACCTTCTGATTGCACGAACAGCGCCCTGGGAAGAACAGCAAGCTCGTAATTCGCTGTGAATCAGAATCCGCGTTCTGCCGCATCCGCTTGTCGGGCCAGAGTGTTAAGGGTCTTAACAAATTCTGGCGTCTGGCCGATAAAAATCCCCATCGCCGTGAGGAAAGCGACCACTGCCTTGGCAATTCCTTTTGGATTCGTGGGGCGAATGACAGCGCAAACAGGCAGATCTGGGCTGATGAATTCGCAGGGGACGGGGAAGATCAGGTTGGTTTGCAACGCTGGGTTCACCGTTTTATCGAAGTTCGGGAAGGTAAGCCCGGTGATAGGGTCGGTGAACGGAGCGATTGGCGGCTGTACGCCATTGCCCGCAAAATCCACCCACTCCAGGAAGTGAGCTACTTCGTCTCCTCCAATGCTGACCAGAATCCGGAGAACCTCCAAATTCGTGGCCTTCTGAACGAAAGCGGAGTAAAGCGTGCTGCCTCCTTGCTCAATGGTTCCAAAGTGGAAAGCCGCCGTATTGGCAATTGCCTGAATGTGATGCTTCGGCTTGAAATCCTCGTCGGTTCGGGGAATGCCGGTTACTTTCACTAGGTCGATGGCTTGCGGGAAAGTGGCGCCAAAGTCTGGATTCTTGGTACTGCGATAGCGGGTATACCAACTCGTGTCAACGGTGAGGTTCATCAGATTGGTAAGCCGGCCGATTTGCTGGGCGCCGGTCGCCTGGCTGCTGGGCAAAGTACGGAAGGCATCAAAATCCACGGGCTCGGCGCCGAGCGAGATCAGATACGCGTTCAGAAATTCCGCATGGGTCAGCTCATCGTTCGTGTTGCTGGAGATGTACTGCGGGCCATCGGAATCGAGGTTCATGAAGGCTGCCTGATAACTGTTCATCGGTGTGAACGGGGCTGTCTCCACTGGGAGTTGGCCGGGGGTGAGACCACCAAGCTCCGCATATTGCTGCCACATGTCGGCCTCGATGAGTTCAGCCGCGGCTACAAACCGCAGGAGGGCCACATCGCCGGAGGTAACAATGCCTGTTGTCTGGGCGGTTTCAGATGCGGCTGCGAGCAATGAACCGCCGGTCAGAGCTGCTCCAGCTACGCCCAGGCCTTTGAGGAAGGAACGACGCTTGAGACCGTTCTTAGATGCAGACTCGGATAGAGACGCAGTTGTTTCGGGCGAAGCAGTAGGGGCGAAGTTTTCTTTTGTCATGATCTTGACTCCAGTCTTTTCAGAAACGATTGTCGGTGATCCGACACCTGACGATGAATCCACCGCACGATGAAGGTAGGCAGTTCGCACTTGCTTCGTGTCATGCTTCTGTCAAGAGTCTGTCAATTTGTTCGCATCAGTACCGCGGGACTGTGGCGTACACATCGGGCCCGCCGCAGGTGGCTCAGCTTGGCAACCGATTCGCGCACAGCGCAACTACCAGCACTTTAATTTGGCGTTACCTCCGTAACCTTTGGATGGGGTTACGTTTCCGTATCATTAGAGTGTCATGGGTTTAACGTCGCTGTTAATCTGCTCCGACGACCGATCCTTGCGCGTGCTGCGCAGCGTCCTCGGCGAATTAGAAATTGACGTCGAGCACTGCGCGGACGATGTGAGTGCAGCCAAAGAGTTGGCCCACCGCACCTTCGGGGCGGTCATCATTGACTGCAAAGACGAGCACAGTTTCGGGCTGCTGAAAAGCATGCGCTCCGGGCAGCGCAACAGTAAATCCATGGCAATCGCCATCATCGAAGCCCGCACCAATTTGCAGGCTGCCTTCCAGCTGGGCGCGAACTTTGTTATCTTCAAGCCCATCTCGACCGAAAAGGCGAAGTCGAGTTTTCGAGCTGCACGCGCTCTGATGAAACGAGAGCGCCGCCGGTCCGTTCGGCTGCCAGTGAACATCGCCGCATATTTTCGATTCCAGAACGGAGAGGGTGAGCAGGTCTCCATCTCCAGCTTGAGCGAGGGCGGAATGGCAGTCCGATTCTCCGGAGCACCAGGCAGGAGAATCGGCCCCATCGCATTCAGCTTTGCCTTACCCGACACCGCGACAGTAATCGAAGCCAGGGGGACGATTGCCTGGCAAGATTCGCGCCATCATGCCGGCATCCAGTTCGCGACACTCTCCGACGCCTCCCACCAAGGCTTGAAAGAATGGTTACATTTGCAGTCGGGAGAGAAGCACGACCCGCCCATCCGCTGCGGCCTTGCGGGGCTCAGTTCTGCGGGATGCTTCTTGCGAACCCAGTCCCCCTTTCCTCCGCAGACGCGCGTGGAACTTCTGCTCCAGACCGCCGATGGTTCAGTAAAGACGCAGGGAAAAGTACAATTTATGGATCCCGAACTCGGTATGGGAATCGAGTTTCTGCCCCGGACGCTTGAAAACCGGCAGCGATTGCAAGAAGTAATCCAGCAAATGTATGCCACTCCGGACACCGTTTCCGACGTGCTGGTCGAGCCCGAAGGAATCGATTGGGACCACGATGCCACCCCTTCATCGGGAGCGGCACAACCTCCGAAGAGCGACGCGGAAGCCGATCCTCTGCTGGAATTGTTTCGTAGCGGAGCCTCTCTAACCAAAGGGCAATTTCTTCTCGAACTCGAAAAGCACCAGCTGGCAGTTTCCCCCGAAGACGCGCCGGAACTCGGCCTGAGCGAGCCGTTCGCGTATCATCGCCGCGAACCAAGGATCTCGGTGACCCTGCCCGTTCAGATGCGCGCCCATGACGATCAGAACCATGTGCATCAGAACCATGTGCATCAGAACCATGTCCATCCGAACCATGTCCATCCAAACCATGACCACCAAACCAGCGACCACGGCTCCCCTGACTATCCGCCCACTGATCACCAGGAATCCTTTCCGCAGACGACTCACTTAATCGATGTCAGCCATCGCGGAGCCCGTATCGGCGGCGTTGCATTCCGACTGAAAGCCGGCGAAGTGGTGAATCTG
Organism: Candidatus Sulfotelmatobacter sp.; assembly: GCA_036514015.1. Taxonomy (GTDB): domain Bacteria; phylum Acidobacteriota; class Terriglobia; order Terriglobales; family Acidobacteriaceae; genus Sulfotelmatobacter. The sequence continues at coordinate 93,597 of DATBYA010000178.1, read as the reverse complement.
GTGTCCGACGGTTGCGATGCGCGCTTTCTGATCATTTGGGTGGGAGAGGCCGGCACGCCGCAAGAGGGGCAGATTGGGTTGCAGAGCTTGGCGACGGATTGACGGCGCAATACTTTCCCGGCGGATTATTGTTGCGCCGTCAAAGACTTTAGATAAGCAACCACCGCTTCGGCGTCTCCCCGGTCCATTCGAAACTGAGGCATCGGAGCACGGAGCTGACTCCCGGTGGTCCAGATGCCAGTCGTCAATAGTTTGATCATGTCCTCATCGCTGGCGGGCAACGGAGTCCGTCCAATACGCGGCGCACTGATCGGCCAGTTGGAGTCGGGCTTGGTCGGTTGCCAAGGGACAGGCGCGCCCTGCAACCATCGAGCCCGCTCGGGACTTCCATCGGTATCGTGCGGTGTGTGGCATTGTCCGCACATGGCCACGCTTTCCACAATATATTTTCCGCGAGCGACAGCTCCCCCGCCGACCGGCTTGTTCTGAGGTTGAGGCTTATTACTTTGTCCTAGAGCGAAAGTGCCCGTCAGCAGGACCAGCGCGATGGCTGCTCCCACCGACCCGAAGACAAGATCAACGAGCGAACCAGCGGGATGTCCCCGGTCCGAGTGAAGCATTGATTTCGAGCGCATGGATTTCGAGCGCATGAATTTCGCAAGCATGAATTGCACCTCCTGATTAATTTACGCTTCGCAAGGCCAAGGTGGAATCAGGCGGAGGCCGAGGGCGGGTTCCTTTGGGTAGACACTTCCTCGAGAGGGTATTATCTGGCGGCCGAACCGGCCGGGCTCAGATTATCCTGGCGGCTCATACGTTCCCCGATGCGGGATAGGAATGCCGGCATATGGCTAGTCATCGCTTGCCGGATGCCAGGCCCAAACTCGTGGAGCAGGTTCATCCCCGCATCATTACCAATCGTGGAACCGAAATCGCTGAGTGGCGCCGTACCGGAGTGCGCCCGATAGCGTCGCGAGGCGCTGTCGGCAGCGACCGAAGTCAGTACTCTAAGAAAATACGGAGTGTTCAGCTTGCGCTTCCCCGTTTCATCGCGCATGACAAAAATACTCGAGGCGGCATCCGTCGCTCGCTCCATCACCCTTTCGCTGGACGACGGCTGATAGCGCGGACTCCGATTCAGCACCGACGAATTCAGATATTTCCGCAAGAAAACGTTAGCCCCGGTTTCGCGCGGAACGGTTTTGTAGAGCATGATTGCGCTCGGGGCTTCCGGAAGGATGATTCCCGGCTGTGTTTCGTGCAGTACGCCCGTATTGATTGCCGCCGGGCCAATCGTTGAGAACAGGCGCGCCTGGTCCGCGAGCCTTTGAAACTTGGTGGCCGAGTTTAGAACCCGTGCCGAGGGGGCATCGGGCAGTGACCGGAACACTTTTCCCTGGCGGTGCTCGCCTGCGCTTCGCAGCTGCTGGCCATGAGGCACCCCAACCTTGGGACGCCCGCTCTGACATAGTGCTTCGCAAGCCGCCAACAAGCAAAAACAAACGACCCGGATGGGTGCAATTCGTTTCATAATAAGCGCAATTCCCCGGGCCGGAATGCCACTTTCCAGCGTCTCGGCACGAGTCGGTTACGACCACAGTTCAAAACTAGCAGTTCAAATGCCATTCGTCTGAGCTAGAAAGCTCAACTCCACCTACCGAATTAAGTTGGCGATTCGTTGGTCTGGGTTGCCGTCTCAGTGATTTTCCCGGCCCATCTACGGTAGCGCCCGCTGTTTCCGGGCGGCTTGCCCGGCGGCATTTCCAGCCTGCCGCAGCGGACGCGACGGTTTTACGACCCGCCCCACACAAAATGGTTCCGTCGAGTGGCGGACGGTGAGAGCGCGACGATGCGGTGTCGGGGAAAAGAACCTGTTTCAGGAAAGCGCGTCAAGGGATAAATCGAAAGGAAATTCTTCGCGCGGTGGCGGCGCGGGAAACGAAAGGCAACAACCTTCTTCGATAACCGCCAAGCCCTAGAGCCAGAAGCCGCGGACCGGATATTCGACCGGCCTTGGCCTACTGTGGCGGCGCCTCCCGATGCTGGGTTCGACGCGGTTGCGCCCGCCATTCTTGGCCTGATCAAGCGCAGTCTCAGCCGCGTTCGGCAATTTCTCAATGTCGCCGGCAGTCTCGCCACTCGCCACCTCCAGGCTCAGGCTGACCTGAACGCTCCCCCCGCCATGATGCTGCAACCTGCGACAGGACTACGCGCCCGCCCCGCCAGTTCCCAGGTCTCAGCCAAGTTCGAGGGATTGCGCGGGCCCTGTCTCCTATGACGATCGTACCCGCCTGCGATTACCGCCGAAGTGAAATCAGAGCCAGCCTTCGAGCAAGCGGTTGAGAATTTCCACGGCTTCGTCAAGTTTGAAGAGCTCTCCGGCATCGAGTGTGTCCAGATGAGCCGCCAGGTATGCGATGCGCAACTGTCGCGCTTTCTGAAGCAGGCGGGTGCCTTTGGCGGTAGCCCGAATACGTTTGCGCCGCGCGTCCCGGCGGTCCGCGGTGATTTCGATCAGGCGGCTGCGTTCCAGGCCGGCCACCATCCGGCTCATGGTAGGAGGCTTGACCTGCTCCGCGGCGGCGAGCTCCCCCAGGGTCTTGGGACCGCCGAAAACCAGCACAGACAGCGCCGACAAGCGAGCCGGCCCTTCGCCGGCTGCGATGTCCTGCTTGCGCAGACGACGTAGCAGGTGAATGGCTGTGGAATGCAGCCGATCGGCAATGGCGAGCACCTCAGCCCCAAGTTTGGCTTCGGCCCGGCCTCCGACCTTAACTTCTACCACCTCTACGTCGGCCCCGTTTTCGGAATGTGGAAACGGCTTTGGCCCGTGCACTCGGTCCCTCGCTCGCCTGAGTTTTCGCTTGACGAAGACAATGAAATATAGTTAGCTATGCTAATTAAATCACTGCGGGAGGTCAAACCATGAGTATAACCGCAACCGGAATCGGAATCTCACACATCGGACAGATTGCCATCAACGCGCACGACCTGGAGCGCGCTACCGCCTTTTATCAAGACAAAATGGGGCTCAAGCTGCTATTTAAAGCGCCTCCGGGGCTCGCCTTCTTCGATTGCGGCGGGGTGCGCCTCATGCTCACCCTGCCGGAGAAGCCCGAGTTCGATCATCCGAGCTCAGTTCTTTATTTCGCCGTGCCCGACATTCAGGCAGCGCACACCCGAATGAAAGAAAACGGCGTTCAGTTCGAAGACGAGCCGCACGTAATCGCGAGAATGCCCGATCATGATTTGTGGATGGTTTTCTTCCGCGACTCGGAAGCGAATCTCATGGGATTGATGACGGAAGCGAGGCGATAATTGAGATGCGCGAGGCCCGACGGATCATTCGCATCGGACGCCATCAAAGAATTCATTCCTCGGACCGATGAGTCGTTTTCTATTGCCAACCAGTGCCTGAAACCTGACAATTCTAGCCCATGAACCATCGGCGCAAAGAACATGCCTCGCATGGACATCCTTCTGTGCCGGCGTACACTACTTCACAATCCCCCGCAACGCTGGCCGGCGGACGCGATCACGACTCTCCCGCACATTTTCCCTCGGAGCACAGACAGAATTTGTTCCCGGAAAAGTATTTCCCTTGGCGGAGCGGTGAAATAACGCGGCTGGAGGCCTTTTGCGACGTGGTCTTCGGATTTGCTCTCACTTTGTTAGTGGTTTCGCTGGAGGTGCCAAACACCTACGCAGCACTCATGGAGGACATGCGCGACTTTCTTCCATTCGCGGTCTGCTTCTCGCAACTGGTCATGATCTGGCTGGCACACTACAAATTCTCGCGCCGGTATGGTTTGGAAGACGCCTACGCAGTTTTTCTGAATATGGTTTTGTTGTTTCTGGTGTTGTTGTATGTCTATCCGTTGAAATTCGTTTTCGCGCTGTTATTCTCGCAGCTGACCGGCGACCAGTCGCATGCCATTGTCAGTTGGCACGAAGCGTCGGTGCTGATGAGGATTTATGCCCTCGGGTTCGCCTCCGTCTTCCTGTTGTTCGTCCTGATGTACCTTCACGCCTATCGGATGCGCCAGAAACTTGGGCTGAATGCGGTAGAAGTTGAGCAAACTCGCGCCTCGATCTGGGAAAATGCCATCCTCACCTCGGTGGGACTCAGCTCGCTAGCCGTGGCGTTCAAGCATCCGGAGTGGGCGGGCTGGCTTTTCTGCGTAATCGGCCCGGCTTTGGCGATTCATAGAACGATTTCCGGTAAGCGAGTGCGTTCGCTGGCGGAAAGGCATGGACCGGCGTAGCACCGGGCACAGATCAGACGCTGTCTGCGGATCTCATCCGTTGCACCTCGGCGCCAAGGCCGCTCCGCCAAGGCACAGCCGACCCTGCTATCATCGCTGGCGGAGTTCTTTGCACCATGCAGGATTTCGAAGACGAAGAAGAAATACCTATTCTTTCCGGAAGAGGAGAGGGATTCATGGAAGAAGTTGCCGCAACCGGCTCGGGCCACGCACGCCGCAATGAAGATATCGCACTCGATCTGATGAAATTCATCGCCATGACGACGGGATACGGTCGAACCGCCTCCTCGGGGGTAGGATTTCAGGGCACCGGTTCTGCTGCCAAGCCGGAAGACTATGCCGCCCACTTGCTCGAGTTGTACGGAAAATGCTTGGGCGCAGTGGCCGCGAAGAAGTAAGGTATCGTAACGTTTCGGGCCAGCTATCCCGCCGCCGCCCCCTCGAGATGGTAGGACCATGCTGTCGAAAACTCTGCTCACTTTGGACCGCGCAACGCCTCCAGATCCGGACAATCAAATTTGGCAAACCGCCCAACCCTTTCGGGGCGGGCGGAATTTGCCATTCTGTTTGCGCCGGGAAAAGTTGAATCCGTGACCTGCAGGAGCGGAGAAAAAGTACTGCCAGCGCTGAGCGAAAAAATGGAAGCGGCACAGTATCAAGTGGAATAGCCGGTTGGCAGCCAAGCCCAGATTTTGCCCCGGGCCGAACTCAGTTGCTTTCCGACCTCAGGGTGTAAGGCGGTGGCTTTTACCGGCAGATAACGCCATCCTCAGCGCAAAATGCGAGCCAACCTTGACGGTTGGGATCGCACCTCGGAGGATTCCCTGAGGCAAGAAAAACCGCGCCCTGAGGGCACGGTTTTTTCCTAAAGCGAACGCATTTGCGAGCTTTCTCGGCCCAGCTATCGTCGCTTCTTGCCTTTTTTCGCCGCCTTTTTCGCCGGTCGCTTCGCTGCTTTTTTCTTCGCAGCCTTCTTAGCGGCCTTCTTCTTCGCCGGCTTCGCAGCTTTCTTCGCCGCTTTTTTGGGAGCCGGTTTCTTGGCGGCTTTCTTTTTCGCTGGGGGCTTGCCGCCGCCTCCACCACCACTGGGGGCAGCCGGCGCGGGCTTGTGTTTAGGCGCGGGAGGCGGAGGAGGGGCGATGGATGCCGGCTCGCTCGGTTCGGGAGACGGCGTGCCGGATTCTTCTTCCTCTTCTTCTTCTTCGAAATCTTCTTCCAGCGACTCGCTGTAAGCCCCGCTGTCGCCGAATTCTTCTTCTTCATCACGTGCGTACAGCGTCGGATCGTTGAACGTCATTGCTCCTCCTGATTTCAGTGGCGGCCGGGTGCGGATAGGGCTGCCCGGCTGCGGGCACGAAGAATTTAAAAGACCACCGGAAACTTCTGCTGGAACGGCGCGCGATTATAGCACGATATTCCGTGTAGGCTGCAAGGACTGCGAAGACCAATCACCGACTATCTGGTTATCACAGCCGGGTGGGGTATGGGAAGAGGAATCGCAAAAAGCGAAGCCGAAGCGCGGGTCGGGTCGACCAATCATGGGAACGAGTCATGTCAACCCATCCTGATGGTTGCATACCGAAATACGCAAGGCAGGGGGTCGCAGCCATTCCCTTAGGACGAAGAGGGGCCTCTTCGGGCCCCTTCTTCGCGCAAACCGATCCAGCTCCCGACTACTTTGCCAGCTGTCCCAGAACCTCGGACAGCACCTGTGTCCCTTCGGCTCGTACCGCGTCCAGCTCCGACGGATTTAGACCTAGCACCTTTACGATCGTCGGAGCGACTTGCCTGGTGGCTGTTATGGTCGCGACCGTGCGGGCCGTAAAGCTTGGATTCGCGACCAGCAGCATGACATTGGTATCGTCATGCGCGAAGCCGCCGTGATCGCCTATCATCGCCGTACTGCCGGAATAGGTGACGCCTACGTTCGGGGTCACGATAATGTCGGGGGAACGCGGATCCTGACCGGGATCAAGTCCCCCCAGGTTGTAGTTCAGGGCCAGCGACGGCCCATAATAAATCTCCCCTAGCCCAATCGCTGCCGCCTGGTTCTCCAGCATTTTTACAGCCCCAGTGACGCTCACACCCTTTTTCAGCCAAAGCACAGACACGTCGTCTTCGGTCGCGCCGATGCCGGTTGCGTTCAGGGGTGATTCCGAGAACGGGATCAGGCTGCCCAGCAGCGTTGCCGGCGTATGGGTGCCGTCTGCCACATAGCGGGTCGGGTCGATGGGAGATTCCCCGTGCTTTGCCGTAATGATGAGCAGGGTGTCGTCATAAATGCCAGCGTTCTTGAGAGCGTTCACGATCTCGCCGATCGAGGTATCGACGTACTCGATCTCTTGCACCAATTCCCCGCTGGGCAGGGCTGCCGCATTCCGGTAACCGCCCGCGGCCACGCCCGCCTCATTCACGGACTGTCCGACATATACCGACTGGAAATTCATGCCGAAGACCGCCGGCACGACTGCCGGCTTGCCGGAGTGCGTCTTGCCCGCAATCTGGTTCAGCAATGCGTAGACCTTGATCGCGTCGTAGCACTGGATGTTTTCGAAGCTGGCGTTCCAGGCGGACAAACCAAGCGTGTCGCGAATTGGATCGCATGACGTGCCCTGCAGGGTTTTTACTCCGGGCAGCGGCACCACAGTTGAGCTGACCTCTGGTGAATAATAGTCGTCCAACCCCGTGCCGCCCGGCCCACCCACAAACGAGTACGAGGGGTGCTTATCGATCCACGCCGTGTACCCGCCCGCGGCATGGATCACACCAAACAGCGTGTTCGTGCGAATGAAGTTCCACGGCCATACCGGCGCGCATCCCGCCTGCGGGTCTCGCGCCAGCTTCTTCGGGTCGATGGAGGCGATTCCGGCATCGGTGAGCCCAGCCCCCGGCGCACCGCCGTTCAGTTTGGTGTCGTCCAGGTCGACCCCTTGGTCGTTATCGGTGGTTGTTCCGGTCGGTATCCCATAGGGCGTACACGGCCCCGCAGCCAGCCCCGTGCCCGTGGTTACTGCCGGGGCATCGAGCGACCGATCATAGGCAACGTCATAATAAAGGCCAGTCGTTTTTGGCGTGCCGCCCGACGCCAGCGCCGCCATCCCGGGAAAAGAGTCCGAAGGTTTTGAGGATTCGGTGTTCACATAATTGATCCCGCTCTGGCTCAAGGCAGTCATATTCGGGCAAAACGGGTTCCCGTCGTTTACGCCCGCAATTCCATTCGAGCAATTATAAAAATCGACCGCGTGCATGCCATCAATACTCAACAGCAGGACATGTTTGATCTTTCCTGAACCGACAGTTTTTGTTTCAGCAGCGATTAGATAGCTCGAAGATACGACCGTCATCGCCGCCACAGCCGCAGCCAGCACGAACCGATTCGCCTTCATTGAAACCTCCGTGAGAAAAGTTGAGAGTTGAGCCTTGAATGTTTGCCTCGAAGGTTTGCCTCGAAGGCTAGCCTCCAGGGTCAGCCTCGAAAGAGCGCGGCAGGAATGCCGCGCTCTTCTCGCTGCAAGCGCTTGCCGACTACGACGGCAATTCGCAGTTGACGTTCGGCTAGAACGACTTGGGAAGCACTTCGGTGCCTTCCTCGCGAACCGACTCCAGGGCACTCGGGTCGAGGCCCAAGGCTTTGAGGATGGTCGGAGCAATCTGCATGGTTGTGACCGGAATGGTTACGCTGCTGGACCGCAAACGAGGATTCGACAGCAACATCATCACATTGGTGTCGTCGTGGGCGAATCCGCCATGTTCCGCCAGCTTCTTGCCACTGCCTGAATAGGTGACGCCGATGTGCGGCGTAACCAGGATGTCTGGAGTGCGCGGGTCGCCATCCGGCGGCAGTCCGGGGGCGTTGAAAAGTTGCGTAATACCTCTTCCCCAGAAAATCTCGCCAATACCTGCGATGTTGTTGGTCGAGGGCGATTGCGTCTCGAGCATTTCTACCACGCTTTCCGTGGTGCAGCTGCCGTTAAGCCAAACCAGAGAGACGTCATCTTCGGTGGGTCCAAGGCCGGTAGGATTAAGGGGGGACTCGGAGTAAGGCAAGCAGCCGGCGTTGGCGGCGATGGTGGCGGGCGACGTTGTGATTGGATCGCCAGGAATCGTCGAGATGCCCAGGTAGCGAGAGGAATCGATGGGGCTCTGGCCGTGCTTAGCGGAAATCACAATCAGTGTGGAATCATACAAACCGTTTTTCTTCAACTCGCCAATCATCCTGCCGATCGACAGGTCTACGAACTCGATCTCACGAAGCAGCGACGCGGTTGGCGTTCCCTGCGCGTCCAGATAGCCGCCGACCACGGTTGGACTGAGCGTCTTCTCGATTAACTTCTGGCCCACGCTCACTGCCTGGAAATTCATCCCGAACACAGCGGGTACCGGGGCCGACGCTGCGCCGTTGTGCGTTTTACCGTCGATTTCATTCAGGATGGCATTGACCTTCAGGGTGTCGTAGCACTGAATATTCTGGAAGCTGTCAGTCCAGGCATTCGACGACGCCACGGCAGTCTGGTCAGGTAGAGGGCTGCAGCTGGTGGTTCCCGCCTTCACACCGGGCAGGGCGACCGGAACGGAATTGATTTCCGGGGAGTAGTAGTCGTCCAGGTTGCTGCCGTTGCCGGGACCGGAAACGGCAGAGTAGGCCGGATGCTTATCCGACCAGGCGGTGTATCGGCCGGCGGCATGCACCACGCCAAAAATGGTATTGGTCCGAACAAAGTTCCAGGGATAAACCGGGGCGCAACCGTTGGCTGGATCGCGTACCAGCCGTTTGGGATCAATCGATTGAATTCCACCTTCGGCCAGGCCGGCGCCGGGAGCGCCGCCATTCAGCAGGCTCTGATTGATGTCAACTCCTTCATCGTATTCGGTCGTGGTTCCCGTCGGCACACCGTAGGGCACGCAGGGGCCAGCGGCCAAGCCGTCGCCGGTGGTTTGCGCGGGGGGAGCAAGGGAGCGGTCGTAGGCGTCATCGTAAAAGGCCCCCACGCTCCTGGGTGAACCGCCGCTTACAAGGGCCATTAAGCCGGGGAATGAGTCGGACGGCTGGGAAGTATACGCATAGAGATAGTCGATGCCATTGGGTTTGAGTTCCGCCATGTTGGGGCAATAAGGCGCCCCTCCGTTGGGCCCGGTGATTCCATCGACGCAATTGATGAAATCCAGCGCATGCATGCCGTCAATACTGATGAGTAGTACGTGCTTGATGGAGCCGGAGTCTTGGGCAAACGCCGAAGCCGCCAGCAGAAGCGCGAGAACGGGCGTGCCGATGCGGAGTCTGGGGGAGAGATTCATGGGATTTCCTCCTGGAGGTTAAAAGACGCTGCTAAACCTAGCAGGGGCAAGTCAATGGCAGGTGAGAGGAAGATTAACGGCGGATGAAAAAACATCTCCTGAGACCCCGATTTCGGAAGAACCAGGCTATTTCTAATGTTGGGGAGTGCCCCCCTTGTCGCGTCTTCTGCGACCGGCGGGGAATGTAACTTTGACTTTGACTTTGACTTTGACTTTGACTTTGACTTTGATTTTGATTTTGCTTTTGGCTTTGACTTCGAGGAATGAGCGCAGGGCACCCGCGCGCTTATCTGGTAACAGATCGTTAGCGGGAGGATTGCACGATCAGGATCATGCCGGGACGAAGGATGGCGACGTTGCGGTTGTCGCGCTTGAGGGTGGCGACTGTAGTTCTATAGGCATTGGCGATCGAATAAAGGGTCTCGCCGCTCTTCACTTTGTGATGAACGACTGCGGCCTGTACGGTTGGTTCGCGCTCGATTTCCGCCGACTTAGTAGCGGGCGGCTTCACGCTGGCCGTTTGCGTCGCCTTCGGGTGTTTTGGCTTCGTGGGCGAGGACACCACTTCGGCATCCGCCGCGCCCGGGGATATTGGCAGATGCAGCGCCAGCACTCTCCGTCCCCGGAGACTATCGCCATGCAAGCCGTTCCATCGTCGCAGCATCTGCGGAGAAATGCCGAAATTGTCGGCCACGCTCTCGACCGTGTCTCCCGAACGGACGTGATAGCGGGTGATACGGCGAGCATAAGTCGCGGTGTCGCTCAGCGGATGTTTCCCAGGGGCGACGGGGATCACTAACTTGGCATCTGCTTCCAGTTCGGTACTTTCCAAGTGGTTGGCGGTCTCGATCAACCTTGGTGTGGTGTGATAATTCCGGGCGAGTGAAGCCAACGTATCGCCCGATTGAACCGTGTGATAGCGCCACCACAGCCGCATATCCGCGGGAATGGAGGCGATCGCGGTCTCGTATTGGTCTCTGGTCCCGGCGGGCAGATGCAGCTCGAATTGGCCTACGCGCGGTGTGGTCAGGCGCAAAAGGCTGGGATTCAAATCCTGCAACTCACTGGAGGTTGATCCCACGCACTCTGCCACCAGGCGCAGATCCACCGGATAGCCGATGGTCACGCTGTCGGAATCCGCCGGATGCTCCATCGCTACTTCATCCAGCCCGTACTGCGACGGATTCTTGGCCATAATCGTCACAGCCAGAATGATGGGAACGTAGTTGCGCGTTTCCTTGGGTAGAACGTTGCGGCGATAGAGCTCCCAGAAATCGGCGTAGCCCGTGCGCTTTACGGCAGCCTGAACCGTGCCGGGGCCGGAGTTGTAAGCGGCCATGGCGAGATACCAGTCGCCGAACTGGTTGTAGAGATCTTTCAGGTGGTGGGCGGCGGCGCGGGTCGATTTCTCCGGATCCTGACGGTCATCGACCCACATGCTGTGGGAAAGACCGTAGCCTCGGGCGCGGCTTCCCATGAACTGCCAGATGCCGCGTGCGCCCGCCCGCGATACCGCCAGCGGGTGGAAACCCGATTCAGCTTGCGCGAGATAGATCAGATCCTGGGGAACACCCTCCTGCTTCAAAGTCGCCACGATCATGTCGTGGTAGCGGCCGGATCGGGCAAAGGCGCGCTCGAAGCCGCCGCGTCCACGGCCGGAGAAGTAGGTGATGTAGCCGGCGACCTGATCGGTCATCATCAGCGGCAGGTCCGAACGAGTGTTCTTGATTTCGGCCTGGGCTTTGGCCTTGATGCCGGCATCGGGCGCGGGCGTAAGTCCGTTCGTCTCGTCGATCGGCGCCGGCTCGGACTTCTGCTGCGGCTCGCTGTCGGTCGCCGTGCCGCCCGGATAAAGTTGGTTCACGCCGGCGACGATGCGGTCGAACTCCTCTTGCAGGCGATCATCGGAGCGGATGTCAAGGTTGCTGCTTAGCAGAGCGTTGAGCGCGTTGTCGAAATTCTGCTTCGCATCATCGGTCTTTCCCGCCTGATGATTCGCCAGTCCCGCCTGGTATTCCTTTTCGGCCCGCGCGATCAGATCGGCGACCGCAGCTGCAGCCGGGTTCGATGTCGCCTCAGACGCAGGAGCGGATTCGGTGCGGTCCGGCTTTTGAGGCTGAGCCTCGTCCACCTGGGCTGGAGCCGTTGCCGAGACGCTCGTAGGAACTTGAGCGGAAGAGGCGGCCGGCTGAAGAGCCGGGGCCTTTCCCGGCGGCAAAAGAGAAACTGGTTTTTGCGCCGTCTGGCACGCGCAGGCCGCCAGAGCCAGAGTCATCAAAATAGCCGCCCGGACATAGAGGTTCGTTAATCGCATATTTCTCTATGAGATACGTGTTTCTCCCTTGTCCGTGAATCCTTCCAAATCGTACTCGGTACCCTTTCTTGGGTCAACGCCCAAAAAGCCCCGACGGCGTTACTTTAGGCATCGGTCCCAATCGTTACCGATCCTGCGCCAGACCCTCTGAATTTGGATGACGAGTTTTCTGCCTCGGTTGTCGCGGCCTCCATGCAATCCGGCTGAAACCGCTGACGCCTTCACCGCTGCCCGATCTCGCCTTCACACTCGCCAGTAATCGGGACGCCAGTTCTGGATGGCTTTCTTGATGTCAGCCCGCGACAGCTTCTCGTTCAGGGTGCGCTCTACCAGCCTCGGAATCTCGGCGTCGGAGGCGAACCGTAGCCCGCAGAGCTGGTTTTCGGTCAGCTCAGGAATGCGGGAACGCAGCGGCTCCTCGAGAAGCCGCTGCAGCCGCAACTGTTCTTCCAGGCGGATGATGCGATCCTGTACCTTCAGCGCGTACAGCCGCGTCTTGAACACGAGAATCAGAAAGGCCACGGCCAACAAAATCAGCAGCACGGCGTGAACATGATCGCGCACGTCGCCGTGAGTGATGTGCGCGAAAAAATGGATCAGGGTTAAAATCAGCGCCAAAAAGAAGATCGGCCCTAAGTAGAAATGAAACAGCGGATCCCAGCGAGCGTGATTCGCAAAAGTTTGGGGCCTCTTTTCGGCCATGACAGTCCTCCCTTGCAGAAAGACGTGCCAGTGTAGCAGAGTTGGCGCAACGTTTTCACCGCAGGATCGCGAGGAGGGTTTCGTCACTCATAGCGCAGCGCCACCATGGGATCGACTTTGGTTGCGCGGCGAGCAGGGATGTAGCAAGCCAAAGCGGCCACGCCAAGCAGAACGATCGAAACGGCCGCAAATGTCAGCGGGTCGCCCGGCCCCACCCCGTAGAGTAAGTGCGACAAGCTGGAGAGGGTTCGGGTGAGTAATAGGGCGCTAGCCGCCCCAACCGCGACCCCAACCAGAGCCAGTCTCAGCTCTTGTCCAATGACCAGGTAGAGAATGTTCCGCTTGTCGGCACCGAGCGCCATGCGGACCCCAATCTCCTGGACGCGCTGCGTCACGGAATAGGAAATCAAACCGTAGATACCCACAGACGCCAGCAGCAACGCCAGGACGGCGAATGCCCCGAGCAGAATCATGGGGAAGCGTTGCGCGGACATCGAACCCGAGACAATCTGCTCGATCGTCTGGACGTTGTAGATAGGCTGATCGCTTGCTGCCTGGTAGACCGAGGCTTTAATTGCCGGAATAACAGTCGCAGCCGCGAGCGGCGTGCGAACGATTATGGTCGCGTCCGCGTAATTGATCGGCACCCACTGATCCGGATCTTGAGAAAGCGAATAGTACGCCTGGCTTTGATTCTCCAGGCTGGCTTCAATCAGCCCCGCGTCCTTCACGTGGGCGACCACGCCGACAATTGTGCAGGGGCCGAACGCCGCGAATCCAGCCGTGATGGTGTGTCCGATAGGCTTACCGCCGGGAAAATACTTCTGTGCGAAAACGCTGTCGATGACAGCAACGCAAGGAGATTGGATGGTGTCCTCCCGGCTTAGAAAGCGGCCTTGCAGCAGGGTTATTCCCATCGTTTGAAGGTAATCGGGTCCGGTCATGAACCACTGGAACCGTGGAGCGCCCTGCAGCGATTCGGGCTTCCGCGAGTCAAGCCAGAATGGCAAGGTCCCGCCCTGTCCAGTGAGCGGAACGTTGGTGGTAAAATCCGCCGCCTGAACGCCGGGAATCTGCCGAATCCGCTCGATCAGCTGTTGATAAGCAAGTCGAGTGCTCGAAGCCGTCTTTGCCAGGGACGGCGAGGTCACCGAATGCGAAACGCCCACTTTAAAGGTGATGACATCCTTTGTAGCGAAGCCGGGATCAACGCTCCCTAGGGTAAGAATCGTGCGCAACAGCAGGCCCGCTCCAACCAGCAGCACCAGCGTCAAGGCCACTTGCATCACGATAAAGCTGCTTTGCGTACGGCGATGGAAGCTCGTCGAACCGCGCCCGGCTTCCTTGAGGGCTGCTTGGGGATCGACGTTCCAGCTCTTGAGCACAGGTGCCAGGCCAAACAGAATGCCCACCATGGCCGCAACGACCAGTGTGTAAAGCAGGACCGGGGCATTCACTCTGACGTTTTCGCTTCGAGGCAGGATTCCTGATAGCGCCGCCAGCGCGGATCGTATTCCGCAAATTGCGATCACAATCCCAAAACCAGCCCCTGTCAGCGAAAGAAGCACGCTTTCCGTCAATACCTGCCGGCCCACGCGCCAACGATTGGCCCCGAGAGCCCCTCGGATAGCAAACTCCCGATTGCGCGCCGCCGAACGAGCCAACAGGAGATTGGCAACGTTCGCACACGCGATTAGCAAGACCAGACCAACGGCCCCCAACAGCAGCAGAAGGGTTTCGCCAGTGTTCCCGACAATCACCCGCTTCAGAGGCTCGAGATAAATTCCCAAATCCCGATTGTCATCGGGATAGGTGTGATCCAGACGATTCTGGATCGTACTCATCTCTGCTTGAGCTTCCGATATGCTCACGCCAGGTCTGAGGCGCGCGACGGTGAAGATGCCATCGTGACTCGCCCGATTATTGAGAATTAAGGGATCGAGCTGACCGAGCGGCGTGTAAACATCGGCGTCGGCTTGGAGACGAAAACCCGGTGGGGCAACTCCGACGATGGAATAATCCACCCCGTCCAGGGTTACGAGCTTGCCGCCCACATCAGGGCTGGCGGCGAACCGATCTTTCCACAAGCGATTGCTAATCACAACGGAGGGCGCGCCACCGCGACGATTTTCCTCAGCCGCAAATTCCCGCCCAAGGGATAGCTTTACGCCCAATGTGCTGAAGAACTCCGTCGATACTTGACCAGCAATCAGATGCGCAGGCGCGCCCGGAGAGGTGAGATCAATCCCTTGCTCCCTGAATGCCGCGATTTGTTGAAATGAGCGCGCGCCGCGTTGCCAATCCTGAAAATTCGGGTAGGAGCCCCAGACGCGCGGAAACCGCGGATTGTTTTCCCACACCGCGACCAGGCGGTCAGGCTCAAAGTAATGCAGCGGGGCCAGCAAGACCCCTTCAACCACGCTGAAGATTGCTGTATTCGCGCCGATCCCCAGCGCCAGCGTGAGCACAGCCACCAGGGTGAACCCAGGGTTTTTGAGCAATTGCCGCACTGCAAAACGAAGGTCTTGCGTTATGCCAGTCATCTTTCTGACTTCTTACCCGTCTGACTTCTTACCCGTCTTTCCTCATTCGTAGCGCAAGGCTACCATGGGATCGACTCTGGCCGCGCGGCGTGCTGGAATGTAGCTGGCAAGAATGGCGACCGTGATCAATACGACCGGCACGCAGAAGAAAGTGATTGGATCCTTGGGCCCTACGCCAAACAGCAAACTTGCCATGAGGCGGGTCAGAAGAAACGCAGCGGCCAGGCCAATGACCACGCCTGCGCCGGCTAGAAGCGTTCCGTTCTTGATTACCATTGCCAGAATGGCGCTGCGGTCCGCTCCCAATGCAAGCCGAATTCCCATCTCTCGCGTGCGCTGGGCAACCGTGTACGAGATCACTCCGTAGAGGCCCACTGCGGTCAGCAAAAATGCCAGGCCCCCGAAAACTCCGAGAAGGAATGCTTCAAAACGTGTACCCACGATGGAATCGTCGACATATTCGTCCATCGTCTTTACGTGCAAAAGGGGCAGGGTGCTGTCCCGGGACTGAACCTCACCCGTCAGCGTGGGCACCATGCTTCCCGGAGGGACTTGCGTACGCACGAGGACAGACATTGGAGCAAAGGGCAATTGGGCATAAGGCACATAGGATTCTAAAATCGCGGGTGCGCCCACGCCTTCCCCTTTTACATCTCCCACCACGCCGACGATCCATCGCATGGGTTCTCCACTATCGCCACTGGAAATGCCCGGTTTGATTCGCCGGCCGACCGCATCTTCGCCCGGGAAGATCTGTTTGGCGAGCCTCTGGCTGACGATGACGACCGGCATTGCTCCTTTGGCATCATCCTGAGGGATGAACTGGCGACCGCTTAACAGGGGAACTCCCAAGGTGTGGAAATAATCCCGATCAATGATGTGTAAGGTGGTAACGGGACGTTCCGACTGCCGCATCGGCCGCCCCTCGACTTCGAAACTGGTGTTGACATCGTTCGCAGACATGGGAAGAGGAAACGCCGCGCTGGCGGAACGAACGCCCGGAGTCGTTCGAATTTGCTCCAACAGGCTGCGATAGAATGCGACTCTTTCGGGATGACCGTAGCGGCCCGGCAGGTCGAGTCCGAAAGTAATCACGTGGTCCTTGGCAAAGCCGGGGTCTACTCTTCCCAAATCCAGAAGACTGCGCAGCAATAGGCCAGCGCCGACCAGCAGGACGATTGCGAGAGCCGTTTCGGTGACAATCAACACAGACCGGAGACGGCTGCGTCCCAAAGTCTCGGTTCCGCTGCGGCCGCCTTCTTTGAGAGCGGTAGCGAGCTCGGGCTTGGCGGCCTGAAGGGCGGGAACCAGCCCAAATAGAATGCCGGTGAAAAGCGCAACCAGCGCGGTGAAGATCAGCACTTCGAGGTTAAGGCCACTCTCCGTAATTCGTGGCAGATCTGCCGGAGCCAATGCCGTCAGAAACTTGATTCCCCATGCGGATAGTGCGAGGCCGGCAACTGCGCCTGCAGTAGCCAGCCAAACGCTTTCTGCAAGCAATTGGCGCACAATCCTCCAACGCGTCGCTCCTAATGCGGTGCGCACGCTGATTTCTTTACTTCGGGTCGTGGCTCTGGCCAATAATAGATTCGACAGATTCGCACAGGCGATGAGCAGAACTAATCCTACGGCGCCGAGAAGTATGTAAAGACCCAGGCGCATGTCTCCCACCACCGCATCCGCTTCCCGCACCAGGCTGATCCCTTTGGGCCTGTGTTCGGGATATTGCCGGTTCAGGCCGGTCTGAATGCCTGCCATTTCAGTCTGTGCCGTTTGCAGTGTGACCTGCGGCTTCAGGCGCGCGATCACGTTCAGGTACGACGCTCCGCGCTGGGCGGTCATTGGCGGAGAGCCGTTCACCGGCTGGGAGTCGAGGGCAATCGTGGTCCAGAATTCAACCGGTGTGCGCTGCACGGGAAATTGAAACCCGGCCGGCATGACGCCAACGACGGCAAAGGTCTGCCCGTCCAAAGTGAGGGTCTGGCCCACAATCTTAGGGTCGGAGCCCAAGCGGTTTTGCCAAAGGCTATGGCTCACGATGATTGGTAAGCCGGTGCCGCTTGGCTTGTCTTCGTCGAGAATAAAATTTCTTCCCATGGCGGGAGGAACGCCCAGCACGGAAAATAGGTTTGCTGAAACCACGGCGCCCGTCAGATGCGCGGCCTCGCCTCGTCCGGTAAGTGTGAAGTCGTCTTGCCGAAAGACGGAGAGACCGTCAAAAACATCGTTTCGCGATCTCCAATCCAGAAACGTGGGATAAGACACGCCAACATCGTCGCGCCGACCGGGTTCGGTGGGCTTTACCGCCACCAGGCGGCTGGGAGCATGATACGGAAGCGGGCGCAGTAAAACCGCGTCGATCATACTGAAAATCGCGCTGTTGGCACCCAAACCCAGGGCAAGAGTTAAGATCGCGACGATCGTGAATCCAGGGCTCCTCCGCAACTGCCGCAGCCCGTAACGAATGTCCTCGAACCAGGCCTGCATCGAATCTCCTGGGAAGCATTGTGCTTCCCCGGTTACCGATAGCAACCACGCCGCCAAAGATGTCGCGTACAACTGTATGAAAATGAATCGAATGTTGCGTTGGGCGCAGGTAAGAGTGTTCAAATTCGACAAGCTCATGTTCGAAATCGAACATCCTCAATCCGCGACTCGAGAAGAGGGGATAAAGTGCCCAGAGAGGCTGAGAGAAGTTGTCCAAGTTAGGTAAAATCGATCCGCACCTCAAGCGTGATTGCGAATTCAAAATTTTATGAAAGCCATTCTCGTCAAACAACCGGGCGGGCCGGAGGCGATGGAGCTGGTGGAGTTGCCGGTTCCGCAACCCAAGGCCAATGAGGCGGTCGTGAAGTTGACCGCTTCGGGCGTTAACTTCATTGATGTGTACGTTCGCGAGGGGCGCTACAAGGCTCTCCCGCCATTCGTGCTGGGACAGGAGGGCGCGGGCGTGGTCAACGCCGTGGGCGCCGACGTGGCATCGACAAAGAACGGCGATCGCGTGGCATGGTGCGGAGTCATGGGATCGTACGCCGAATATGCGGCGGTGCCGGCGGACCGACTGGTGCCGATTCCGGATGGGGTTACCGACCCGCAGGCCGCGGCCGTCATGTTGCAAGGCATGACCGCACATTATCTTTCGCACGACACCTATCCCTTGAAACGCGGCGAAACAGTACTCGTGCACGCGGCTGCCGGCGGGGTTGGGCTGCTGTTGGTGCAGATGGCTCACAATCTCGGCGCTCGAATCATTGCTACGGTCTCAACTGATGAAAAGGCAAGGCTGGCGCGCGCAGCCGGGGCGGACGAGGTAATTCTCTACACGCAATCTGATTTTGAGGCGGAGACGAAACGGCTGGCCGATGGCAAAGGCGTCAACGTGGTTTACGATTCGGTGGGAAAGACAACCTTCGATAAGGGACTCAACGTTTTGCGCCCACGCGGGATGATGGTGTTATTCGGCGGTTCAAGCGGCGCGGTGCCTCCGTTTGACCCGATTGCGCTGTCCCAGAAAGGGTCGCTGTATCTGACCCGGCCTACGCTGGCGAACTACATCGCCACGCGGGAGGAGTTGCTGGCGCAATCGCGCGCTGTGTTTAGCATGATGGCGGCGGGCACACTGAAGTTGCGGATCGAGCACACCTACCCCCTCGCCGAGGCACAGCAAGCCCATCGCGATCTGGAAGGACGAAAGACCACCGGGAAGTTGTTGCTGATTCCGTAACCTCGCGACACCGTGTGCATGGCTTGGCGGATGCCAATCCTACTTTCACCGGGAAACAATCATGCAAGCAATTCGGATACAGCAAACCGGGGGCCCGGAAGTGATGGAGCTGGCCGAAGTCCCCACCCCACGGCCCAAACCGAACGAGGCCTTGGTAAGGGTTTCCATCGCCGGCGTGAACTCGATTGATGGCCGCTTCCGCGATGGAAGCTGGCGGACGCCATTGCCGTTCACTCCGGGACAGGAAGGAGCGGGGCTGGTAACGGCGGTAGGCGCGCTGGCGAAAACAGTGAAAGTCGGCGACCGCGTGGCCTGGAGCGGAGCATTGGGGTCATACGCCGAATACGTAGCGGCCACGGCGGACAGCCTGGTGCCCGTTCCCGCGACGCTCAGCGATCCGCAGGCCGCCGCAGCCATGCTGCAGGGGCTGACTGCTCACTATCTGGCGACCGACGCACACCAACTGAAAGCGGGTGAGACGGCGTTGGTTCACGCAGCTGCGGGCGGCGTCGGGTTGCTGCTGGTGCAGATGGCACGCATGATCGGAGCGCGCGTCATCGGCACGGCCTGGAACCCAGAGAAAGCCAGCCTGGCGCTCGAAGCAGGCGCGGACGAGGTAATCGTGTTCACCCAGCAGGATTTTGAAGCCGAAGTGAAGCGCCTGACCGGCGGCAAAGGAGTTGACGTAGTCTACGACGGCGTGGGGAAGGCGACGTTCGAGAAAAATCTGAACGTCATGCGCCGCCGCGGAATGCTCGTGCTCTACGGCATGTCAAGCGGCCCGGTTCCACCGGTCGATCCCGCCAAGCTGTCCGAGAAAGGTTCGCTCTATATGGCACGCACCACCCTGGCGCACTTCACCGCTACTCGCGAGGAGTTGCTGGCGCGCACCAGCGCGCTATTCGCCATGATCGCCGAAGGCAAGCTCAAGCTGCGGATCGCCAAGACCTATGCGCTCGGGGAAGCGGCGCAAGCGCACCGCGATATGGAAGCGCGGAAGATCGCAGGGAAAATATTGTTGATGCTCTGAAGCTGCAAGTGGCATACGTGGGGACGGCCGGCCCCGGCTGTCTGCCGAGCCCAGCTCCGCTTCGGCGGACCATCGAGGCCCCCCTTGGGCTCTCAGGTGATCCGGGATGAGCGCTGGCGAGTGTACTGGCGGGCGTATTTCGGCACGTCTGTTCCCGCCAGCAGTCTCCGGTCGTCGATCGGCTTGCCTGCGACCATCTCCAGCGGCACAACTCCGGCCCAGGTGGCGAACGAATAGTCTTCCTCATCATCGATAGGCGGCCCGACACGCACCTTCGCGGAAAATTCTTCAATGGGCACGCGCAGCACCGATGTCGCTTTGAGTTCGCGTTCGTTCGGCTGGCGCGAGTCCGCCCACCGTCCGGGCAGAATATGTTCCGACAGAATTCGCAGAGCTCGAAGCTTTTCCTCGGGATCATCGACTAGGGTCGCTTTGCCCAGAATCACGACTGAGCGGTAGTTCATCGAGTGATTGAAAGCGGAGCGGGCGAGCACAAGTCCGTCCAGCAACGTCACGGTGATGCAGACCGGCACCACTGCTTTCAACTGGCGCAGCATCCGGCTCGCAGCCGATCCATGAATATAGAGGCGGGCATCACTGCGGCCAAACGAAGTTGGGATCACAAACGGCTGGCCGTCAACCACGAAGCCGACGTGGCAAAGAAATCCTTCGTCGAGAATGCGATACACGCTCTCGCGATCGTAAACCCCACGATCGGCTTCACGGATCACACGGGTACGCGCGCTGGGCATTTGCGTTTCAGACATGGGGGAACGAACTCCGGCAAGCGCCAAGGATAGGTGAACAAAAAGTGTAACACCGGGGAAGACTGCGGACTTCGGAACTCAGACTTAGCCCCAACCATTTTAGCCACCGGGGGTCGGAAGTCCCGCGATCCGAGGTTCCGCTCCGCCTTACCAGTACAGCTTCATCGCGAATTGGAACTGACGCGGATCGTAGGCTGCGGTGGGCATTCCGGCATTGCTGTACAGAGGGCTGACGGCGGCTACGTTCATCTTATTGGCGATGTTAAACATGTCGGCAATCAGCTCCATGCTGAAGCGCTCACCGAAGTGGAGGCGCTTCGAAATCCGCATATCGTCAAAGACCGTCCAGGGCTGGATACCGGCGTTGCGGCCGAGATTGCCGTCGAGTTCGAGAAGGGTCGGGGCCTTGCCCGAGGCGACGAAGCCGTTGATGCAGGGCTCCTGCAGCACGCCTGTGGGAGAGTACCTGGAGTTGTAAACGGTGCCGCAAGCCGGATCGACCGTAGTGTTGGGCCGGCCGGTCAGAGAGGACAACTGGAAGTTGTCGTCGCCCCCGGTGATGACGTTGAAGGGACGCCCGGAAGCAATCTCCAGCAGAGGCGCGATCGTCCAATCGCTGAGGACTTTCCTGACCAAGCCGCTGCCGCCCAGTTTCCCACTCTGATAAACGCCGCTGAAAACGAAGCGATGTCGCTGGTCGAACAACGATGTGGAGCGATCCACGGAGGGATAGTAGCTGTCCTGCGGAGTGAGCGTGGATTGGAGATCGGTCGAGTCGTCAATGGCGTGCGACCAGGTATAAGAAGCAAGGAATTCGTAATGTTGGTTGAAGCGTTTGCGGAGGTTGGTGGTGAACCCGTGGTAGATCGAGCTGCCGTTGGAATAATTGGCGTCCATGTCGCCGAAAGGCACGCAGCCGGTGAAAGTGGCCGGATTGCAGTTTGCGTTAAACCCTGGGATGGCATGGACCAAAGCTACGGCCTGAGCGATGCAGCCGAGCGGGTCGCCGACCGACGCGTAGGCGCCGATGATCGACGGATTCAATCCGCCGGGCCGGAAAAAATTCATCAGCGACGCATCCACATAAGGATATGGACTGGTTGCAGTCCCACCCGGATTGCATCCGCTGACGGTGAATGGGCTGGCGGGAGTCGCCTGTCCCGACAGGGCTGCATCGTAGTACGCTGCCTCGAAGTTGGCCACCATCAAGTCGCCGCGAATCGTGTTGGCGTTGATGGGCCGGTTCAGATGACGGCCGCCATTGAAATTGTAAGCGAGACTGAGCGCGAAGCCAGCGCCGAGATCGCGTTCCACAGTGACGTTTGCCTGCTGCGCGTAGGCGTAGACGAAGTTTTTGGACTGCGGATACCCGAAGGGCTGGAAGCCAAGCGGCAGAAAAGTGGACGGATTCAGATAATTCTGGTTGAGAAAAACAGACTGGGGAAAGTTCAAAGCCTGAAACTGCTGCTGATTGGGAAGATATCCGAGCGCGCTGGCTGTGGCCGGGTTGAGGGTGGCCGCACACGGGTTCGCTGGGCTCGGTTCGTTGATCGGAAGACCCTGAAAAATGGTGATCGCGTTCAGGTTGCCGGGATTGCCGGCACCCGAGCAGACCGAGGTTCCGGCAAAAGCCAGCTGACCGCTGGACGAACCGTCAGAGGCATCGCCGAGAAAGTACAGGCCCAGCAGGGGATGGTCATAGAACATGCCATAGGACGCACGCACCACGGTCTTCCCATTCCCGCTGGGATCCCAAGCTAAGCCAAGACGAGGCTGAATATTGTTCGTATCGGTCTGAATTCCCTTCTGCAATCCCAAAAGGTTGTAGGCAGGAAGCGCCAGCCCCTGAGGCGGCTTGAATTTCGGTGGAATTTCCACGTCATAGCGCAGGCCATAATTGAGCGTCACTTTGGGGCTGACACGCCACGAGTCCTGCCAAAACACGCCAATAGGAATGTTCTTGAATGAATCGCTGGGACTGCCAATGCCTTGAATGAAATCGCCGGGCAGGCCAGCGCCGTAAGCCTGCACCGGCGAAAGGTCGGGGAATGGAGTGCCAGGAATCGGGGAAACGAAGCCCAACGCAGAGGAGCTGAAACTGCCAAAATCGTACACTCCCCCGTAATTCACGGTGAAAATTGCGGTCAGCGGAAGATAATTCAGGTCTCCGCCAAATTTCATGTTGTGGCGGCCGACGGTCCAAGAGAAATTGTCCGTAAATTGATAGCGTTGCTCGACTCGCTGAATGTAGGAGTACGGCTCGCGACCAAAATAGGCAAAACCAGGAATGTTTACCGCTGGGTCGGAGCCTCCGGGAATCTTGGTGTTGTAGAAGTAGGAGAGTCCGCGCCGCGCATACTGAAAGCGGAATTCATTGACTTTGTTATTGCCGATGCTCCACGTGTCCTGAAATACGCCAGCGACGTCGCGATACGTCTGTTGCGAGGTGCGTGAGTATGCGTTCTGCCCGAACGGTTGATCCTGTCCGCTGACTTCAATGCCGGTTACCGTGCTCGGACTCAGGTTGACGCGAAACGTCAAGCGATGGCTGGCTCCAACGTTTTGATCGAGACGAAGGGAGTAAAGGCTCGTTCCCTCAAAGACGGGAAAATTTCCTTCCTGCGATGCCAATGTCTGGTAGGAGCCTGGAACGAAGCATGGCGGCGCACTGCAACTGGTGGGAAAACCTGCGATTCCTGGAAAGCCACCGGTCAAGCCGAGGGGCCACGCACCATTTACGGCCATGCCCGAAGACGCGCCGACAAGACCAAGATATTGTCCTACCTCTCCCGCGAATGCCGGACTGGCCGCCACGGTGGCATCAACGGCCGGATTGGCAAGAAACGCAATCTGATCGGGCGTGAGCTGCAGGTTCACATTGCCGGCAGGAGCGCCGAAAAATGCCGACGCATCGAACGGTTGCAATCCAAAATTGCCTTGCCCAATGCTGGAGAATCCCGTCTCGTGCCGCCGAGTGATTTCATAGGCGAAGTAGTAGTAAGTCTTATCTCTCTTGATCGCTCCCCCAAAAGCGACTCCCGCCTGTACGCGTGTATAGGCCGGGTTCGGAACCGTGCTGAAGGGATTCACCGCCTGGAAATTCCGATTGCGCAGGTAGCCAAACACATCTCCGTGAAAGTCGTTTGAGCCGGAGCGCGTAATGATGTTGACTACGCCGCCTGCGGCGCGCCCGTATTCCGCCGCATAACTATTCGTGATGATCTGAAATTCCTGGACTGCTTCTTGCGATACCGTAGAGCGCACGCCGTTTGTTGAATTGTCAGTGGCATCGGCGCCGTCGACGTTGACCAGGTTCGAGCGCGCCCGCTGTCCGCTCATGTTGAGGCCAGAGGTAGGCGCTGCGCCAGTGTTGGGCGCGTTGTCGCGCACCACCTGCGAATCGGTCAACGTGAAGTTGATATAGTTCCGGCCATTGATGGGAAGATTGTCGATCCGCCGCTGACCGATTGTATCGGTCGTCGAACTGCGCGAGGTTTCCACCAGTTCCGCCTGCGAACTAACTTCAACCACTTCCTTGCCTCCTGCGACCGAGAGGAGAACGGGAAGTTCCACCAGTCCACCAACCGTGATAATCACGCCCGTATTTTCAACCTTGGTGAAACCCGGGGTCTCGACCGTCACCAGGTAGGAGCCCGGGGGCAACTGGCGAACGCTGTATCCGCCCTCGCCGTCGCCATTGGCAGTACGTTCCAAGCCCTTTGCGAGATCCCGCGCAGTCACGGTTGCATTCGCGACCCCATTGCCCTTGGGATCTTTTACGGTGATGTGCAGGTCGCCGGCCGCAACTCCTCCCTGACCAAAGGCAACGGCAGAAAGCAGTAGAAAAAACAAAGTCAAGGAGATAGATTTCGCGGCGCGGATCATAAGCTTCTCCCTTGAACTCGCGAAAGCGAGCAGACGGCGGGAACGGTTCCGCCGGCAGATTGCCGATGTAGTCACGAAATGATCTGGGACCCGGTGGTTTTATAACAGAAGGGCGCTCGAAAACAAGTCGGAATCGGAAAAGCGTAATCCCCGAGTTAACCCGGTTCCGTCACTCGGGACATGCCACTCTCGCGCCCGGGAAGCCGAGCGAACCGGCGGTCGAAGACAACGGCTGCGATCCAATGTCATCGCAGCGCCATCCCAATCATAAGGTCGCTGAAATGCGTACCGGGACAGCGGGATTCTGTAGCCTGCCCAGCAGCATTGCGGAACCGTTCAATTGCTCGTAGCCGCGAAGCACGCGGGTGGCCGCCAGGCCGGAGTTCGGCCAGGCCAGAGCAATGTAGATTCGGAGAAGCGCAAAAATCGCATTGCGGCGAAGCAGGAGGGCGTTGTCCACCAGTCGCCGCGCTGCCTCGGCAGTGGGAGCTTCGCTTGCCGCCAACGCGGCTTGTCCAACCCGCACCAGAATGTCCGCATTTCTTCCCGCCGCTTGAACATAGGCGGCCATAGCGCGCAGGCGTTTACGCCGAACCAGACGAAATTCGGGAGCAGGCAGGCGCCGACGCAGATATTCGTCTTCCGCGGGATCGACTAGATTGCGAAAGGCCTCGATATCAAGCGGTTTAATTTGCCTTACCAGACCCGCGCCCGGGGAAATTTGCCAGCTTCGGGAAAGCGTGACGCCCAGGATGAAAAGCAGCCCCAGCGCGGCGGCAATAACGACAAGGATCGCGATAGTCATGGGTGTACCAGACGCTCCAGTTCCCGGTTCCAGACATCGAGATTGTTCTCGGGCAGAGGAACCGCAGACTTCGTAGTAACTTCTCGGGGAACGAGCAGATAGTAAAACCAGATCAAGACGCAGACATGATAGGTGGCCATATTCACGAAATCGAGAATGACTCGCTTCGGGGGCGGCAAGCCGGCATTCGCTGCAACTGCCCAAGTTGCAAGGTGAACCAATGCCGAGAAGCTCATGCCCAACGCAATTCCGAAGAGCGGCCGATCTAGAAACAGACTGAAGTATGAGGAGAGTAAGAAGATGACGACCAGCAGTCCGGCCTCTACCAGGTAAATCGTTTGTTCGAGCAGGTGTGCCCCATTCACGATCTCGAACAAGCTGTCCTGAGGAGCCCGGACTGCAAAAAAGGCAGCCGTCAGAACTAGCGAAACCCCAACTCCAAGGATCACCAGCCTGCCGAGTTGGGCGATCGAAGAGTAGGCATTAAAGACGCGGGCAAAGATCTCCCCCACCAGGGCAAATTTCAAAATACCTTCGACCAGCAAACCAGCCCAGAAAATCTCCCACCATGTTATCGCCCCAACCGAAGGAGCCAAATCGCAAGCATAGAGGGTGAGTTGTTCAATCGCGCTCACGATGGCAAGGGTGAAAAAAAGAGGGAACTTCTTATGGAGACACAACCACCGCATGCGGCCCGCCAGGCCCAAGAGCAGGACACTGGGCGCGACCCAAAGATAATGCCAAAGTAGTGAATGCGGCTGCAGCATGGCCGTAGCCCGGCTACTATACCCCGAGCTGCTGCCAGTCGCAATCGATCACGAATCTTGTTCTGTTTTCGTAAGAACCAAAACTTTTATTTACGGCTTGCACAATGTATTGCCACAATTAGTGGTGCCAACACCGCCGTCAGCTCGAGCTACGGTTGGAATCACCAAAGTGTTGAAGAACAGGACTGCGGCTGCGAGGATCAGTAGGGGACGTTTCACGGTTGTTTTCTCCTTGTGACTGCGAGTTGGACCGTGATAGTTTCATGGACGGCGGCGGCCTGCACAATGTATCGAAAGACGCGTAAGCGTTCGGAATTCGTAACAAGATGACGCTGAAATCTGCTCTGCAGGACGTGAAAGAAACCACTCTGGCAGCCGTTTCCGGACTGCTGGGCAAGTTGGCTTATCTAGCCTCCTTGCGCCGCGTCCAAGGGCGGTACCAACACTGGGGGATGGAGCTCGTCCACGGATCGGAATCCGCCGAACGCGCCTTGAAGACGGCCCATACCGAGATTGTGGCCGGAGTGTTACGAACGCCGCTGGAATCGCTGGTCGAAGATTTGGAGGAGTCTAGGCGGAGCTCAGGGGTCGCAGCCCACTCCTATATCGAGGGGATGCGCGAGCGTTTCGACGACTTGCTGCCCGGGGAGCGGCCCGATTCACCGGCCGCGACTCACCTTAGTTCAGTGTTGCTTGCCCTTTCGAAACTGGAGAAGCATCGAGGGCATGCCACTCGGTCAATTTCATAGCTACTCCTACGATCTGACCCAGCACCTCTGCTTCCTGCGGGTGGCGCAGGATGCGAATCGGAGCTGGAGACAAAGGATGTGGTTGCAGAATGATTTCCTCTTTGCGCATGCTGCACCAGCAGCAGGTATGGCCCTCGCGGGTTTCCACAAAATAAATCGGACGCTCATATTCCGAGCGCCAGGAGCCTTCCATCACTTTATTTTTCGATTCGTCAACCTGGATGAAACTGCCCGGCGGCAGGATGGGATACATGGTGAAATCCTGCGTGCCCACGTAACCATAAGTGAAATCGGTGTTGGCAAATTGCGCCAGGTACGCGATCGGCACCAGTCCCCACTGCTCCACCATGCGGCCCAGGTTGGTGGTGCGGCGCTCGTCAAAGCCGGGATCCATGCGCACGGGAACTTGCACCGACGACAGTCCCGCCAGAGCGTCGGAAACGTGCGATTTCGGCGGAGAAACCAAACCGAGGTCGGCAGCCATATTGTTCAAGTCAACGCCGTACCAGGACATCAACTCGCGAATATCGCGCCGGTAAATCACCGACAGGGTATAAAGGCGGTAAATGCTGGGCAAAATACCTTTGGTCTCGATATCGGACAATCGGCTGGGAGGAATGGAAAATTCCTCATTGCGATACTTGTCGGCGACGCACGCGCTCGAGGTTTCAACGTCACGCATGGTAAGGCCGAGTTTCTCGCGCAGCGTGCGAAGGCTTTTTCCGGCTGGGAGCATCGGTACGCCTCCAAGTAAAGCTGTGGCATCATACCAAAGGCGCACCGCCTTGTGCTGTAGAATTGTGCAAAAAAAGAATTAGGTCCATCGTGTTACGAATTCCGAACACGCGTACGACCTTGTTAGACGCGCCAAATCGGAGCTTCGCCGTGCTAACAATGCGAGGCGAGGGCTCAGTTCCCTGGTGTGGATTTCCTGCGATTGTTCGGAATTCGTAACAAGCAGCCCAGAAAACAGTTTCGAGCTTTCGTCGTTCGCGCGCATCTGGTGGATTCCGGCTGAAGCCGAGAAATCTCCCCGAAACATGGAAATCTGGGGATGACATTTGTCACGCCCGCCTCGTGATGGATGGCACTGGTGCCTCCCTTCTTCTTCCGCGATGATCAGAAAATCAATTCCCAGCGGACAACGCCAAACGCGCGGAAGGACGGAAGATGAGCGCAACAGTAGAACTACTTCAACGGGCAGACGCTGCGAACTCTGACCTGATTGTCGCCAGTCTGGAAGCGGTAAACAAAAACTACGGCAGCGTCCGCGCGCTTCGCGGCGTGGACTTCCGAGTGCGCGCCGGCGAAGTCGTGGCTCTGCTCGGTCCCAATGGCGCGGGTAAAACGACTGCCGTGAAGTTACTCCTCGGATTGATGCAGCCGAATGGGGGACGAGTCCGGGTCTTCGCTGGCGACCCCACAAATCCTGAAAACCGGATGCGGACCGGCGCTATGTTGCAAGTAGGTCGCGTTCCGGAAACCTTGCGCGTCCGTGAGCACATCGATCTGTTTTCAGCCTATTACGAGAAGCCCATGGCGTCCGCCGAGATCCTGGCCGCCGCCGGGCTGGAGAAACTTCGCGATCGCAAGTTCGGCGACCTCTCCGGAGGCCAGAAGCAACGCGTGCTGTTCGCCCTCGCCATTTGCGGCGATCCCGACCTGCTTTTTCTCGACGAGCCCACCGTCGGGCTCGACGTAGAAGCGCGGCGCATGTTGTGGGAAGAAATTCGGAGGATGGTCGCGCGCGGCAAGACCGTATTGCTTACCACCCATTATCTGCAGGAAGCCGACGCGCTCGCCGACCGCGTTGCCGTCATCCATCAGGGCCAGATCATTGCCCAGGGAACTCCGTCGCAGATCAAAGCCCAAACCGCCGGCAAACGCATTCGATGCATAACCAGACTGAGCCTAAACAGTCTGCGCCAGATTCCGGGCGTCACCGAGGCGAGAGAAGATCGCGAAGCCGTGGAGCTGCGTGCCGTCGAGGCAGAGCCTATCGTCCGCGAACTGCTGGCTCGCGATGCGCACTTGTCAGGCCTTGAGGTCACCAGCGCAGGCTTGGAGGAAGCATTCCTGGCGCTGACCCGCGACACGGCACCCGACGAAGATCATTCCCGCTGAATCGAACTTTTACTCCGGAGGAGATGCAATGAGCTCGGCAACCGTGGCACTCAGCGCCAGGCAACTTGAGCGATCGCCAAGTCATACGGCAACCATTTATCTGAAGGAAGCGAAGTACGAGTTTCTCAAGAACCTTCGCCTCCGCATGTACACCGCTTCAGTTCTCAGCTTCCCCATCATGTTCTATGTTTTGTTCGGGCTGGTACTGAATTCGAAAGAGGCCATTAATGGTATGCACGTCCCCACCTATCTCATCGCTACCTATGGAACGTTCGGGGTGATGGGTGCCTCGCTCTTTGGAACGACCGCAGGCTTGGCCTCGGATCGTGGCTTGGGATGGCTGCAGGTAAAGCGTGCCAGCCCGATGCCTCCCTTTGCATATTTCGCGGCCAAAATAATCACCAGCATGATTTTCAGCGCGGTCATCGTGGTGGCGCTGTTCACGCTCGGAATTACGTTGGGCGGCGTGCGCATGCCAGTCGGCGATTTCGCCCGGCTGCTCGGAACCTTGGTCGCCGGTTCGCTGCCATTCTCCGCCATGGGATTAGCTCTCGGATATTTCACCGGGCCGAATTCCGCGCCCGCAACCATCAACCTTATCTACCTGCCCATGTCGTTCTGCAGCGGATTGTGGGTGCCCTTCATGTTCCTGCCCAAAGTCGTGCGTCAGATCGCGCTGGTGCTTCCTCCCTATCACCTGTCGCAACTGGCGCTGGGAATCGTAGGCGCAGGACGCCATGAATCGAACGCAACCCATTGGGAAGTTTTACTGGCCTTCACCATGATCTGCCTGGGCGTCGCGCGCATTGGCTTCCAGCGCGACCAGGAAAAAATGTACGGATAAAAACTGCGCCCCTGAGGATCGCGAGGAGCTGAACCCGGAGTTGAACGATGACCGTGAATGCGAAAAAATCGATGGGTTGGACGATTGTTCTGATCCTGTTTGGGCTGATCGCGCTGTTCGGCGGTGACAAGTGGCTCGTCCTGCTGATTCCGGCGGCAATCTTGGTCTGGTACGCAGCCAAGCCTATGCTTAGAACTGGCCGGAATTGACCCAAGGGGCGACAATATACCTATGCCATTGATCGCTTTGGGACGTGAAAGAGGTTGTGACCCAACTGCGGGTCCGCTGAAATTGAGGCCCTGGAGAACGATCTTCAGGGACAAGGAACACGGATGGAGTCCCCTGCTTTGGGTCGCGTATCTGGGATTCTTTTTCATTGATCCGGTGATGAGTCACGCCAGCTTCCGGATCTGGCTGCTCGATGGCATCGGCGGCGCTGTATTCCTGGTTCTTTATTTCGGACTATTCGTCCTCCAGCATCCTCGCGCTCTGGTTCACGTGGGCGGGATGATGCTGCTCGGTCTGCTGTTCCAACCCATCAATCAAGGCTCCTGCACGTTCTTCATCTTCGCAGCGTCCATGCTTCCGTTTTGCGTGGAAACACAAGTCGTTGCCTTTGCGGGATTGGGCGTGATCGGAACCATCGGCGCGATCGACGGAATATTATTGCACGTCGCCGGCTGGACACTTTTTTACTCTTCGCTCTTTCCCGTGATCATTGGTGTGGGAAACACCTTCTTCGCCGAGCGCAACCGAATGAACCGCAAACTGCGCAAGGCCAACGAAGAGATCGAGAACCTGGCCAAGGTAGCCGAGCGCGAGCGCATTGCGCGCGATCTCCATGATGTCCTCGGACACACGCTGTCGGTGATCACGCTGAAGTCGGAACTCGCCGGCAAACTGCTGGACCGCGATCCCCAGCGGGCGGGAAAAGAAATCCGCGAGGTGGAACAAATCTCACGCCAGGCATTGTCCGATGTGCGCGATGCCATTCGCGGATATCGTTCGCTAGGCCTGGTGGCTGAGCTGGCGCAAGCGAAGTCGACGTTGGAGACCGCCGGCCTGACCGTGCAATGCGATGCTGCGACCACGGTGAAACTTGCCGCCGTCGAGGAGAGCGTGCTGTCACTTGCCGTACGCGAGGCCGTCACCAACGTGGTCCGTCACGCGCAGGCGCGCGCTTGCCGCATGCGCCTCGAGCAACAGAACGGCTCCTGCCGTCTCGAGATTCACGACGACGGATGCGGCACTTCGAACGGCGAAGGCAATGGATTGCGCGGCATGCGCGAACGGGTCGAAATGCTGGGAGGCACGCTGGACCGCAGCACCGAAGCGGGCACCACCCTGACCATCACGCTCCCTCTTAAAGAAGTGACGCCGAAACGCGAAGGCTCTCCGCATTGAATCCCCTAAAAGAAAACGCAAGAGAAGCTAGCAAAGAAAGCCGCAAGACCATTCGTGTCGTACTCGCCGAAGATCAGGGTATGGTGCTCGGTGCGCTCGCGGCGCTGCTCGAAATCGAAGGCGACATTTCGGTCGTGGGCCAGGCGCGTAACGGTCAAGAGGCGCTCGAAGCCGTACTCACGCACAAACCCGACGTCTTCATCACAGACATTGAAATGCCGCACATGAGCGGCCTCGACGTGGCCGCGGAATTAAAGCGGCGGCGCACGGGGACGCGCGTCGTCATCGTCACCACGTTTGCGCGCTCGGGATATTTACGCCGCGCGCTCGACTCGGGAGCGTTGGGCTACCTGCTGAAGGACATGCGCGCCGAGGAACTCGCCGATGCCGTGCGCCGCGTCCATCAGGGCCTGCGCGTCATTCATCCCGAACTCGCCACCGAGGCCTGGGGCGAAATGGATCCGTTGACCGACCGCGAACGGCAGGTGTTAAGACTGGCCGGCGAAGGGATGGCCAGCGGCGATATCGCCGCCGAGTTGGGTCTTTCCGACGGCACCGTGCGAAATTATCTTTCCGAAGCCATCAGCAAGTTGGGTGCCGGCAATCGCGTCGAAGCTGCGCGGATTGCCCGCACCAAAGGATGGCTGTAGGCGCAGTGGCGAGTCGCCGGCGGACATCTTCGCTGACCCTCGCTCGTTTCCTCAACGCTCGGCATGCTTGTTCTCCCGATCTTGTCCGCGCCCTTGTCGGAAGGATCCACCGTGCGGAGGCAATTCTCGCCTCTCCCCAAGCCCTAAATGTCGCTCACCGTACAGACAGCAAGTTACTGGTCTGATAAAATTCGTCGGCTTCTCGTAGGTGATCCAACCTTAGAATGCGCGATTTGCGGACGGCACGCCGTTTGAACGAGGACGCCGAAGCGAACGCCCGATGTGCGGGCAAGGCGTTGATATACTACGGAAAATATGCGTTCCAGGACCGTGCATGAGCAAGACTTCCGGAAAGAACAGCCCGCAAAATCGTAGTCTGCCCAAGGCGCCTACCGGCATCCAGGGCCTCGATGAGATCACCGGCGGCGGTTTCCCGCGCGGGCGGCCCACGCTCGTCTGCGGAAGTGCAGGCGCGGGAAAGACTCTGCTGGCCATGGAGTTTCTGATTCGCGGCGCCACCGAATACAACGAACCCGGCGTTTTTATGGCGTTCGAGGAAACCGCCCCCGAGCTGACGCAAAACGTTCGCTCGCTCGGTTTCGATCTCGATGAGCTAGCAGAACAGAAGAAGCTGATCATCGATTACGTCCGCATCGAGCGCAGCGAAATTGACGAAACCGGCGATTACGATCTTGAAGGCCTCTTCATCCGGCTGGCGGCCGCCATCGACGCGGTGGGCGCCCAGCGCGTGGTGCTCGACACCATCGAAAATCTGTTCGCCGGATTGCAGAATGAGGGCATCCTGCGGGCTGAATTGCGCCGGCTGTTTCGCTGGCTGAAAGACCGAGGGGTCAGCGCCGTCATTACCGCCGAACGCGGCGAAGGCGCTCTGACCCGGCACGGATTGGAAGAGTACGTTTCCGACTGCGTGATCCTGCTCGATCACCGGGTGACGGACCAGGTTTCCACTCGCCGTCTGCGCATCGTGAAATATCGCGGGACCGCTCACGGCACCAACGAATATCCCTTTCTGATTGACGAGGACGGCTTCAGCGTTCTGCCGGTAACTTCTCTCGGCCTGCAACATGAGGTGAGCAACGAACGAATCTCCAGCGGCGTTCCCCGGCTCGATACCATGCTGGGCGGGGAAGGATTTTTTCGCGGCACCACCATTCTCGTGTCGGGCACGGCGGGAACGGGCAAGACCAGTCTGGCAGCGCACGTCGTCGATGCCGCTTGCCGGCGCGGGGAGCGTTGCCTCTACTTCTCGTTTGAGGAATCCCAGGGTCAGCTCATTCGCAATATGCGATCGATCGGCTTGAACCTGGAGCAATGGTCCAAGAAAAATCTGCTCCAGTTTCATTCCAGCCGGGCTACTTTCTATGGGCTCGAAATGCACCTGGCGATCATTCATAAGATTGTCCAGGAGTTCCAACCGAGAGTGGTGATCATTGACCCCATCGGCAGCCTGATCCAGGCGGGCAACCGGCGTGACGCGCATACCATGTTGATCCGCTTGATCGACTTCTTAAAGCAGCGGCAAGTTACCGCTTTCCTGACCAACCTGACGTCTGGCGGAGAAGCTTTGGAGAAAACCGATGTCGAGATCTCATCGATTGTGGATACCTGGCTGTTTATGCGCGACATTGAACTCGACGGCGAGCGCAACCGCGCCCTCTATGTGCTCAAGTCGCGCGGCATGGCCCACTCCAACCAGTTGCGTGAGTTTTTGCTCACCGAGCGCGGGGTCGATTTGCTGAACGTCTATGTAGGACCGGAAGGCGTGCTCACCGGATCGTCCCGCTTATCCCAGGAGGCGCGTGAAGAAGCCGCTGCGGTGGACCGGCGACAGGAGGTCGAACGCAAGGAACGCGAACGGACGCGGAAGCGCGAGGCTCTGGAAGCGCGCATCGCGGCGCTCCGCAAAGAGTTTGAGGTGGAGGAAGAGGAAGCGGCAACCTCCGTTTCACGGGATGTTTCGCGTGAAAAGGTTATCGCGGAAAACCGCGCAGCCATGTCCCGCAGCCGGCAGGCTGACATGGTAAAAGGTTCGGCCCTTCCAAAAGGACGGAGGAGTTCATGAAAAAGGCAGGTGACAAGGTGCAACCTCTCAGTCTCCAGGAGATTGGTGAAAGGAACGAGCCCACGGACGATCAGGTGTGGCAGCTTCGTTTGTACGTTGCCGGGCAAACTCCCCGTTCCTTGACCGCATTTGCCAACCTCAAAAAGATATGCGAAGAACACTTGGCGGGAAGGTACAATATTGAGGTGGTGGATCTGGTAAAACACCCGCAACTAGCGGCCGGCGATCAGATTCTGGCCATTCCTACGCTGGTGCGAAAGTTGCCTCAGCCACTGCGCAAAATCGTGGGTGATCTTCGCGATACGGAACGGGCCTTGGTCGGTTTGCAATTACGTCCGGCCACGCCGGAGAAATGAAGTTGGTGAAGTGGGGACGCTCAAATGACAGACGAGATGCCTGAATTAAGCCGCAGTATGCAGTTGATGGATGAGGCCGAGCAGACGCTGCGCGCCATCCAGTACGGCACCGTCGACGCATTCGTCATCGAGGAACCGGAAGGTCACCGCGTCTACACTCTGGAGGGCTCCGATCTTCCTTACAGTGCCTTGGTGGAAAGAATGCAACAGGGCGCCGCGATGCTGGACGCTCGCGGATGCATTCTCTACTGCAATCTCAGCCTGTCGAAATTATTAGGCATTCCCCGCGATAAGGTTACGGGCCTGCTCTTGCAAGATCTGCTGGCCCCGGCGGATCTGCCATTATGCCAGAAGTTGCAGCTCGAAGCCCAGAGCGGGTCGAGCGATGGCGAAATGCGCTTACACTTGGCAGACGGAAGTCTCATTCCCGCCAATTTTTCTTTCAGCGTCTTGGCCCGCGACAAGTCGGCAACCGGAGTTCTGATCACCGACCTGACCTTACAGAAACAGCAAGTCGAGTTTGCCTCGCGCCTGCAGCACATGCAAGATGAGGAGCGCAAGCGCATTGCCCGCGAACTTCACGACAGCGTTGGTCAGTTGTTGGCCGCCATCGGCATGAACATCGACATCGTGCAGTCTCAATCCCACAAGCTCGATGCAAAGGCCGCCCGAGCCATTTCCGACAATGCCAGACTGGTGGAACAGGTCTCCAGCGAGATTCGGACGATCTCCCATTTGCTTCATCCCCCACTCCTCGATCTCGCGGGTCTATCCTCCGCGCTTCGTTGGTACGTAGACGGCTTCTCGGAACGCAGCAATATCAAGGTGGATCTGGAAATTCCCGCCGATCTCGGCCGCCTGCCTTCCGATATGGAAATCGCGATCTTCCGCATCGTGCAGGAATGTCTGACGAACATCCACCGCCATTCGGGGAGCGCTACGGCCACAATCCGACTCCACTGGGAAGGTGACCGTCTCATGGTTCAAGTTCAGGATCGTGGCAAGGGTATAGCGATCGAGAAACAACGCGAAGTGATCGAATCGGGTCGGGGCGGTGTCGGATTTGGCGGAATGCGAGAGCGCCTGCGGCAACTCGGCGGCACTTTGGAAATACAATCCGACGGAAACGGAACCTTGGTCATTGCAATCCTTACCGTGACTTAGCTCCAGCGCGTAGCATCTAGCGGCTTCCGCCGCGCTGTGCCGCTCTGCCACCGGTATGGATTGAATGGCTGATGGATTCCAGCAGAGCTCTGGACCTAAACCAAAAAAACTAAGGCTCGCCACGCTCGATCCCCGCATCTTCTTGGCGAATTGTTTTATAAGCCCAGGCCAT
Organism: Candidatus Sulfotelmatobacter sp.; assembly: GCA_036514015.1. Classification (GTDB taxonomy): domain Bacteria; phylum Acidobacteriota; class Terriglobia; order Terriglobales; family Acidobacteriaceae; genus Sulfotelmatobacter. The sequence continues at coordinate 57,954 of DATBYA010000178.1, read as the reverse complement.
CCTTGGAGTGTTGTGGGCAATTCCGATGCGGCCTTCCGGGTTGAGCACGATAATTCCGCCGTGGCCGTTCAATCGCTGTTTCAAATAGTTCATCGCCTCTTGCGCGGCCCACTCCGGCAAATTGCCAGAGGAGATGCGGTCGGCCGTCCACTTGGCCAACACTAACTTCATGATCGGCTCACCCCAGCCCGTGGTCGAAACGGCCGCGCTCTCGTTGTTGGCATAACAACCGCAACCGATCAGCGACGAATCGCCGAGGCGGCCGGGAGCTTTGTTCAGCGTGCCGCCCGTCGAGGTCGCGGCGGCAATGTTGCCGTTGCGATCGAGCGCGACGGCGCCCACGGTGTCGTGAGAAATCGTCCTATCGTCAGCGCCGGGCTCGTCCGAGCCGGGCGCAAATAACTCGTTGCCGTCTTGCGTGTTTCTATCTTGCGCGAATCTGCTTTGAGATGACCCATGCTTTTCGGCTTCACGCCGCGCAGCCTCTGCCTGGTATTTGCGCAAGCGCTCCACTTCGCGCGGGATGACCAGATCTTTGTTCTCGCATAACGCGATGCCGTGTTCGGCGGCGAACTGCTCGGCGCCCTGGCCGACGAAATAAACATGCGGGCTATCGCTGAGAATTTTGCGGGCGGCGCGGACGGGGTTGCGCAGGCGCTCGACGCAACCGACGCCTCCGGCGCGCAGAGTGGCACCGTCCATGATGAGCGCGTCGAGTTGGACTCTCCCCTCACGATTCAGAAAGCTGCCGCGTCCGGCGTCGAAGGTCTCGTCGTCTTCCATGATGACAACGGCCTCCTCGACGGCGTCAAGCGCCGCGCCGCCCTGCTCGAGTACGCGCCATCCCGAGGCCAGCGCGTGGTTGACGCCTCGGATGTGGGCGTCGACCATGTCATCGGGCATGGCCCACGCCCCGCCGTGAACGATCAGAACCGGATTGTTTGGCATCGCGCTTTTTAGTCTAGCGCGTTTTCGATTTTTGGCCGGTTCGCTGGGGGGCCGCTGCTTTGGAGACTCGAGGGGTATCCCCTTGGCTTTGCCTGACAGTCATAAAAACCCACCATCTCTAGGCAACAGTCAAAGTTCTTAGGCACGCAGCCGACAAACGAACAGGCGGACGGGTTGGCTATATTTCCCTTTCCTTGGCAACTTCATTTCAAGCACACGCCTTTTCCGATGGCGGCGTCACCGCACATTCCAGAACTTCCGCAATATTCTCACCTTCCCATCCACCGGTTCGGTCTTGCCGCCGCCCCGTCTCCCCTCCCCTTCGATCGATGCAATCATCGCTTTAGAGCGAAATTCCCCGCAAAACCGGCAGCCTAAGGGACTTATGGGTGAACATCCAGATTCTGAAGAGCTTAGCTGAGTCGGAATCGGATGAGGCGATCCCGCACGCCGTTTCTTAATGGAACAAAAATGTGAGTGAAAGTAAGCAAAGATGGGGCGCTCTCTGTGTCTGGGCGCCGGCAGAGAACTCGCGCGTTCTTAGGCGGCTTGGCCGGGGATTAACGACACCGGCGGGTCCTGAGTTCTGGTCCAGGTGTAGCGCATGCGGTGGATTACGGTGATCGTGGAGAGGATTGCGATTACCCAGAGGACTGGGGCCATGCGGTTAAACAGGGCTCCGAGGATGACCAGGACCAGGCGTTCGGGGCGCTCCATGAATCCGACGCGGCAGGAGCCGATCAGGCTTTCGGCGCGGGCGCGGGTGTAGCTGACCATGATTGCGCTGATCATGACGAAGGCGGTCAGCACGACGTAGAAGAAACGTCCGCCGCGGGCGTAGAAGACCAGCAGACCGAGGAATTGGCTGGCGTCGCTGTAGCGGTCGACAACCGAGTCGAAGAAGGCGCCGAAGCGGGTAACGCGGTTGGTGGCGCGGGCGACCTGGCCGTCCACCAGATCGAAGAAGCCGGAGAAGATGATGACCAGGCCGGCGTAGATGAACATGCGCTTCTGGTTGGAGGCGTTGGCGGAGCCGAACAGGATGGCCGCCCAGGTGTTGACGACCAGGCCCATGAAGGTGAGGACGTTGGGATTGATGCGGGAGAGCGCGAGCCAGCGGACGATGGTGTCGAGCAGGACTCCACAGACGCGGCCGAAAGCGCTGGTCCAGCTTAGGGACGGCGATCCGGACGAGGGCTCGGCCATTTACGCGCCCGCCTTCTCCGGTTCGATCTCATCGTGGATGGTGCTGAGGCTTAGGATTTCCAGTTCGCGCTTGCCGTTGGGGCTGACTACGATCACTTCGTCGCCTACTTTTTTGTTGAGCAGCGCGCGCCCGATGGGCGAGGTGGTGGAGATTTTTCCGGTGGCCACGTCGGATTCTTCGCTGGTCACCAGCTTGTATTGCATTTCTTCATTCTTCGTGTTGTCGAAAACTTTCACCGTGGAGCCCAGGCCCACTTTGTCGTGGGGGATGTTGTTCATGTTGACCATGGACAAATCGGCGAGGCGTTTGCCCAGTTGGCGGACGCGCGCTTTGACGAACTCCTGGCGCTGCTTCGCCATGTGATACTCTGCGTTCTCGCTGAGGTCGCCGAGGGCGGCGGCTTTTTTTATCTCTTTAGGAAGTTCGTGAATCAGCTCGTGTTCGAGCGCGTTGATTTCTTCCTGCAGTTTTCGTTTGATTAGTTCGGTCATGATTTGATCAGCAAGGATTACCGGGCTAGGCTTCGCACATTATAACTCCGGCGCTGAGCAGGAGTGCATTTGCCTGGAACCGGAGCGGGCTCCTATCCCATGGGCGTGATTCTGCTGCCGCATATGCGTCAACCCACATGGGGGAGCGTAGGGTCAGACGAGAGCTACGCCTGAAATTCCGACGCTTCCGGGAAGCGTAGTTTGCACTTGGCCAAGGCGGTGGCGAGAATTTCCTCCACCTTGGATTCTTCGCAGTTGCGGGCCATGGCCAGTTCGCTGACCAGGAGATACCGGGCGCGCTCCAGCATTTTCTTCTCCCGAAACGATAAAGGCTTGGCCTGATGCAAGGTGATCAGGCTCTTGAGGACGCTGGCGACCTCGAGAAGCGAACCGGTGCGCATGCGGTCGGAGTTTTCCTTGAAGCGGTCCTTCCAGTCGCCGTTGCTTCCGTTTTCGCTGACGGAGAGAGCGTCCAGAACTTTTTGGATTTCGCCGTTGCGAACCACGCGGCGCAGTCCTACGCTGCCGGCGTTCTGACAGGGCACCATTACCTTGAGGCTGCTGGCTTTGATATGGAGAAGGTAGAACTTCTCAATCGTGGCACCGATGGAGCGGCTGCTGATCTGTTCAATAACCCCCACCCCATGATTGGGATAGACAACCTTGTCGCCGATATGGAAATTTAAGTCCGTACCGCTCATGGTTAGCACCAAAACAGGCGATAAGATCGAGGGAGAGAAACGTCAAAAGGCCTAGTTAATGCTACTCTCCGGGCGACCTGAAAGCAAGGAGCAAGGCGGGAACCCGACTTCCGGTATCCCTTGAAGTTATTGAAAGGAAAAGCTTAAATGTCATGGGTCGCACCGGATCTTGGGCGTAAAAAAGGGGCAAAGCTATAATTCGGATCATGAATTCCAATCAGAACGAGTCCGCTGCAAACCAGACTGAGCAGAGCCGTTCCCCAAGGGGGAATGCGGGCAAGCTTCCCGTGGGCCGGATTCTCGGGCTCGACGTTGGCTCGCGAAGAATTGGCGTCGCGGTGTCGGACCCTCTCGGGATTACCGCGCAAGGGCTGGAGACGTTGCAGCGCAGAAACAAACGGTATGACTTCGAATGTCTCCAGCGGGTGATTCAGGAGTACGACGTTCGGGAGATTGTGGTGGGGTTGCCGCTGCGCATGAGCGGGGCCGAGGGAATCCAGTCGGACAAGATGCAAACCTTTGCCGAAGAGGTACGCAAGCGATTTCGGCTGCCGGTGCATCTTTGGGATGAAAGGCTCACTTCCGCGGAAGCGAACCGGCTGCTGCGCGAGACCGATCTCTCGATTGAGAAAAGAGGCAAGGCCGTAGACCGGATGGCAGCGGTGTTGATTCTGCAAGGGTGGATGGAGCAGCGGGCGGGAACGGCTTCCGGCTTTCGGCTTCCGGAATAGTGGACTAGTGTCCGCGCATGGCTTGTCGATAGGCCACCACGTTCTTATTGTGCTCCTCGATGGTACGCGCGAAGCGGTGGTGGCCTTGGGCATCGGCCACGAAATAATAGTAGTCGCTCTCGGCAGGGTGCATGGCGGCTTCGAGGGCGCTGCGTCCGGGATTGCCGATGGGTCCCGGGGGAAGTCCGACGTGGCGGTAGGTGTTATACGGCGACTGGAATTGCATGTCGTCGTGATGCAGAGCACCTCGATAGGTGCCTGCCAAAAGTTCTGCATAGATGATACTGGGGTCGGCGTCGAGGGCGACGTTGTTATTCAGTCGGTTGTAGTAGACGCTGGCTACCATCGGCCGCTCCTCGGCCACAGCCGTCTCTTTTTCAATGATGGAGGCCATGATCACGGTCCGCTCCAGATCTGTCGGGGCGGACTTTGGATCGCGAACTTTCCCGTTGACCTCTACGGCGATATCAGGCGAACTTGACAGCGGCGTTTCCGCGCTGCCCGGCGATTGGACGAGCCCGATCTGGCGGGCCTGCTGACGGAACTGCTTGACCATCGCGGCGGCCATTTCCTGCATGGTCATCATGCGAGAGAATTCGTAGGTATCGGGGAAGAGATAGCCTTCGAGAGAGTGCGCTCCGGGAGCCATGTCGGCAATCAGGACGGTGTCAGACTGGGCTACTTTCAGAAAATCCTGCGCGGGGCCGAGGCCGGCGGCTTCGATGGCGCTGGCAATGTCGAACATGGTGAAGCCCTCGGGCACCACCACGGTGCGGAAGTAGACGTCGCCGCGCCCCAGACGTTTCTGAACATCAATCATGTTGGCCGGCTGGTCGAAGAGATATTCTCCAGCCTTCAGCGAGCGCCCGTGGTGAAGGTAGTACCACAGGACGAAGGCCTGTTCACTGCGGATGATTCCGGCAGTCTTGAGCTCGGCGGCGATGCGGTGGGTGGAGAAGCCCGGGCGCAGCATGACGAAGATCTGACCGGAAAGCTGGACGGGCAGCAAAACCGCCCAGGCGAACCATCCCGCAGTTCCGAGCGTTGCGACCAGAATCAGCCAGATCATTTTGCGCACAATAGCCACAGTTTAGACGATTATGGAACGGGACGGACTCGACGATCGTGCACCGGACTTTACTTTAGTAAGCGCTTGACCTCAGTAAGCCCTTGATTTCCGGGATGTTTAATGAAAAAGACCGGCGAACCTGCTCCATTCTTACTGCAACCTTTCCGGCGCGATATACTCAAATGCTCAGAGGTGTTTTTTTATCTTGATGAGACGTCGCTCGTTGCTTTTGGTGCTGCCCCTGTTTCTGGCCGTGCTGTCCACTACGGGCTGCGTGTTCCGCACGCGTCCGGTCGAAGATCAATACTCGAAAGTCCCGCTCAAGGAATCGACGCAGGAGGGATTGATCGACAGCATTAATCGGCAGGCGGAATCCATCCACTCGCTGAAAGCGACCGTGGACATTGATTCTTCTTCCGGCGGCATGAAGAAGGGGCATTACACCGACTACAAGGAAATTCGCGGCTACGTTTTGGCTCGCAAGCCCAACGAGTTGCACATGATTGGATTGATGCCGATCGTGCGTACCACGGCTTTTGACATGGTCAGCGATGGGCAGGAGTTCAAGCTCTGGATTCCGCCGAGGAATCGTTTCGTGACCGGCAAGAACCAGGTGGAGACGCCCAGCTCCGACCAACCAATGGAGAACATTCGCCCGCAGAATATTTACGAGGCGCTGTTGATCCGCCACATCGATCCGAATTCCGAAATCGCGGTGCTGGAGAACGGCTACGAGACTCTTCATGACGTCAAGGGGCACCGCATCCTGCAGGAAGATTACGAGTTAACCATTATTCGGAAGGACGAAAAGGGCTGGAGGCTGGCGCGCAAGATCATCTTCGGACGCACCGATTTGAAGCCGCACCGACAATACATTTACAGCGAAGATGGCAAGGTAGCCACCGATGCCAAATACGCCGAATACAAAGACTACGATGGCTTCAGCTTCCCCTCGCGCATCGAGATCTACCGGCCGCAGGAGGAGTTCGACATCACGCTAAATATGCTGAAGGTGGACATTAACCAGCCGCTGAAGGATGATCAGTTCGTGCTGGAGCAGCCGGCGGGAGCGGTGGTGGTGAATTTGGACCATCCACAATCGAGCCTGGTTGCGCCCCTGGGTCCAAGATAGTTGGGGTTCGATATTTAACGCAAATCCCCATCCTCGCCCTAAAAAACGCGGCTCGGATGGGGCACCCGCTGACCGCTCAGTTCCGATTTCTTATGATGAACAAAATGGTGGTCGCCAACCTGGTGCATCGGCCGACGCGGTCGTTCATCGCGACCAGTGCGATTGCGCTCGAAGTGGTCATGATTCTGATGGTGGTGGCGCTGTTTTACGGATTGCTGAACGGATCAAAAGAGAGCCAGCTTGGCGTGGGTGCGGATTTGATGGTGATGCCTCCGGGATCCTCCGGTCTAGTGGCCATGTCGGGAGCGCCGATTTCAGTGAAGGTGGGGGATCGGTTGCGGCGCGTACCCCACGTGGCCACGGCTGCCCCCGTGGTTTGGGCATTCAGCCAGAAGCCGCTGGAGGTCGACTACGGGATCGACTTGGCCAGCTACGACCAACTGCCCCCCGCATTTCACTATCTTTCGGGCGGCCCGTTTCAAGCACCAAACGATGCCATCGTCGATGACTACTATGCTGGCATGAATCAAAAAAAAGTTGGCGACACGGTCGATGTTCTGAACCATCAGTTTCGCATTAGTGGCATTGTTCCGCACGGAAAGGGAGGACGGAAGTTTCTGTCCCTGGCAACCATGCAGGACCTTATCGGGGCGGAGGGTCGCGCCTCTGTTTTCTACGTCAAACTGGATAATCCTGCCTATATCGACGAGACGACGAAGGCAATTCAGGCGATTCCAGGAATGGAACAGTACTCGGTTCGATCGATGGCGGAATATCTTTCGATGATGACGCCGGACAATCTTCCGGGGTTTGATCTTGCCATCAAGGTCGTCATCGGCGTGGCGGTAGTGGTTGGGTTTCTTGTGATTTTTCAGTCGATGTATACGGCGGTGATGGAGCGGACGCGCGAGATTGGGATTCTGAAGTCGCTGGGCGCATCGAAGTGGTACATCGTGAACGTGGTGCTGCGGGAAACTTTGCTGCTGGCGGTTGTAGGGATTGTCGCGGGGATTATCATCAGTATGGTGACTCGGCGCGTCATCATGTTCGAAAAGCCCGTCCTGCGGCTCTTCTGGAGCAACACGTGGGTGTTGCGCGCGACCGTGATTGCGACTGTGGGCGCACTGGCGGGGGCGTTGTACCCGGCATTGAAGGCTGCGCAAAGAGATCCGATTGACGCGCTGGCGTACGAATGAATGGCAGTCGCACTCTCTTCTTTTTTTTGGTTCTTCTTTTTTTTTCTAAAGGACTGCGAACTTCGAATTGTCATCCTGAAGGTGCCGTTGGTTGGCGCCGAAGGGACCTAGTGCGTTGGCGTCGAGGCCAGCGCATAGGTCCTTCGCATCGCTCCGGGTGATACCGTGCCGAGTTAAGGCCTGAGTTTACTGCCCTCCCAGATATTGCACGTGCACGTAGGTGCCGAGTCTCACGTTGTAGGCGAGATACCAGCCTTCGTGGTCGGGGTCTTCGTAGATCACGACTTGGTCGCTGTCCCAGAGCCAGTCATTGGCATAGGCAAGGTCAAACGGGGCAACCCCGAAGTAGAAACCGCCAAACCAGAAACGGTTCGGGCCGCCTCCGGCAATGCGCCAGACATGGCCCCGTCCGAAGCCGCCGCTGAATCGGCCATGCTCCCAGGGATGATCGAGGTGGAAGCGGGCGTCATCGCGCGCGTACCCGTGCCCGACCCACTCGCCGTTATGGTGAACGTGGGGAGCCTCGGGATGACCGGCTTCGTCACGTCCCGCAGGTCTGGCGGGCGCGCCATGGGAAACCGCCGGACCATGTTTCGGAATGTATCCGCCACCGACGGCGTGGCCGCCTAATTGATGGTTATCGTGTTGCGCCAGGGCAGGCAAAGACAAAGACGACAAGCAGAGGATCAGAGATACAGCAAAAACGGTGGGGCGTAATCTCATGCGCTACCTCCAACCGTTACCTTACCATCCTTGGCTTTTGCCGGAACAGATCGTTGACAATTCTTCGTAGATTACGCTATCGTAAAGACTTTGGTAGTCATGTGGTTGCCCGCCTGATCGCCTGGCGTTCCTCGCCGGGGAATCAACGAGCGGTCTTCTTTCGCAGCTTTATTCAATCTGGGAGAAACCTGATGTCAACCTATTTCCCGAAAGAGGGGGAAATTGTGCGCAAGTGGTACGTCGTGGATGCCGACGGGCAGACGCTTGGGCGCCTGGCTTCGCAAGTGGCACGCGTCCTCATGGGCAAAGAGAACCCGCAATATACGCCGTTTCTCGATACTGGCGATCACGTGATCGTAATCAACGCCGAGAAGATTCGAACCACGGGCATGAAGGCCGAGCAGAAGCAGTATCACCATTACACCGGGTATCCCGGCGGCCTGCGCACCGAAGATTACAAAAAGCGGCTGGTGCGGAAGCCGGAGATGGTGATTGAGTCCGCAGTGAAGCGTATGCTGCCGAAGAATAAGCTGGCGGCTCACATGCTTTCAAAGCTGAATGTGTACAAGGGTGACAAGCATCCGCACCAGGCACAGAAGCCGCAGGATTTGCAATTGGAAGTGCGAGTGTATCCGGCGAAGAAAGCCGCGGCTTCGTAAGCAGTGAGCGGTACGCACGGCCAGATCCCTTCGCTGCGCCTGAAAAAGGCGGCTACGTTCAGGATGACAGCGCTGGGTAAATTAATTTGTCGAGACCTAAGGGTCGCTTCTAGTGGTTTGAGCTAGAAGCTAGGAGCGAAGAGCTACATGGCTGAATTGGTTCAATATTACGGAACGGGACGCCGCAAGCGGGCGATTGCCCGTGTGTATTTGCGTCCGGGCAGCGGCGAGTTCAAAGTAAACGGACGTGCCTTTGAAGAATACTTCGTAACCCCGGCGCAGCGATCGGCGGCGAAGTCGCCCTTGGCATCTTCGGAGACGGCGGCTACGTTCAACGTGATCGCCAGCGTGCTCGGTGGCGGCGTGCGGGGTCAGGCGGACGCGGTGAAGTTGGGCATTGCCCGCGCTCTGATGCAGTTCAATTCCGAATTGCGGAAGAAGCTGAAGGCCGAGGGCATGGTTAGCCGCGATTCGCGCGGCAAAGAGCGCAAGAAGTACGGACAGAAGGGGGCTCGCAAGCGCTTCCAGTTCAGCAAGCGATAGTTGCCTTGGGTACGACGCCGAGATTTCTCCGCCCCTTCGCGTTCGCTCGAAGGTGGGAATGATCAGGGATTGGTTTTTCGCGTTCTGGGAATTAGGATTTGGATTTTGGTGTTCGCTGCAGAGCTGACGGCGGAAAGCTGACAGCTTGTTTTTAGGAGTTCAATTCTTCCCGTGCCTCGCGTGCGGGGCGGGAATGGCAATCCGGAGCGGCACGGTGGCGCAAAGGATGCAGACTAAAGAGGAGGTTCATTGGCTACGATTACCATGAAGGAGTTGCTCGAAGCGGGCGTCCACTTCGGGCACCAGACCAAGCGCTGGAATCCCAAGATGAAGGAATACATCTTCGGAGAGCGCAACGGGATCTACATCATCGACCTGCAGAAGACGCTGAAGATGTTCAAAGAGGCGTCGAAGTTTGTGCAGGACCTGGCAAATGACGGACGCATCGTGCTGTTCGTGGGCACCAAACGTCAGGCGCAGGACGCGATTGCCGAGGAAGCCCAGCGTTGCGGGATGTTCTACATCAACCAGCGCTGGCTGGGCGGACTGCTCACCAACTGGGTCACGGTGCAAAAGTCGGTGAAGCGGCTGAAGGAGCTCGACGAGATGGCCACGGATGGCCGCTACGAGCTGTTGCCCAAGAAGGAAGTGATCAAGCTCGAACGCGAGCGCAAGCATCTGCAGGCCAATCTCGCCGGCATCAAGAACATGAGCCGGTTGCCGGACGCGATCTTCGTGATCGACTCCAATAAAGAGCAGATCGCCGTTCGCGAGGCCCGCAAGCTGGGCATCCCGGTGGTCGCCGTAGTCGACACGAACTGCGATCCCAGCGAAGTGGATTACGTCATCCCCGGCAACGACGATGCCTTGCGGGCGATTCGGTTGTTCACGTCGAAGATTTCCGAATCGATTGCCGAAGGCGCGCAGTTGATGACCGACAAGCAGGTTGCCGACATGCAGGCTGCGGCCGATGCCGCGCAGGCTGCGACCGAGCCGCCGGCGGAAGAAGCTGGCATTGACGCGAGCGAAGATATCAGCATGGAAGAAGTGCTGGGCCCGGGAACGCACAAGAAGCCGGTGGTGAACGAAGAAGAATTGCCTAAGGTCGAGAGCCAGACGGTTTGAACCGTAGTTCTCCGTTCTCCGTTCTCGGTTCTCAGTGGTAAGCGAAAAACCGGGCATTATCCCTTAGGGAAACTAGACCCGCGCGGGTCGTCCGGCGCGGGTCAAAGTTTGTAGAGCAGCATCGAATGTGGAGACGACACCGGCAACGTCTTGCTCACCATCGTTCGGGACCGATGCACAGGGGAGAACTAGCAAGCTAAGTCTCTCGGAAAGAGTAGAAAGTAGAAAAAGGATTCATCGAATATGAGTACTACTACAATGAATATTTCCGCGGCACAAGTGAAGGACCTCCGGGAGAAGACCGGAGCTCCAATGATGGATTGCAAGCAGGCCCTGACCGAAGCGAAAGGCGATATGGAGCAGGCGGTCGTAATTCTGCGCAAGAAGGGCGTATCGGTTGCAGCCAAGAAGGCGACTCGGGTGACCAGCGAAGGATCGGTTGCCAGCTACATTCATGCCGGCGGCAAGATCGGGGTGCTGGTCGAAGTGAATTGCGAGAGCGATTTCGTGGCGCGCACCGACGACTTCAAAGAGCTGGTGCACGATATTGCCATGCACATCGCAGCCAGCGATCCCAAGTACGTCCGCAAGGAGGATGTCACGGCGGCAGATTTCGCCCGCGAGAAGGATATCTTCCTGGATCAAGCGATTAAGAGCGGCAAGCCGGCGCACATTGCCGAAAAGATGGTCGCCGGCAAGATGGAAAAGTTCTACGAAGAGGTCTGCCTGCTGGAGCAGCCTTTCATCAAGGACCAGACTATGTCGATCGCGCAGCTCATTGCCGCCAAGGTGGGCAAGCTGGGCGAGAACATTGCGGTGCGCCGGTTTGCCCGCTTCAAGGTGGGGGATGCCGGTGAGACCATCGCCGTCACCAAGCCTACAGAGCCGAAAGGCGAATGATTCAGGGCGCCCCTGGGGCGCCTTTTTTTGTGGCCCTGTTTCTGAAGACTGCGCGGGCGAGACGCCCCCGCGACCGCCGGCGAGACACCGGCGCTACAGCTAAAACGCCGGCGCTACGAGAACTCTTTCATGACGACAACCCCTGCCTTCAAACGTATTCTTCTCAAGCTTTCCGGTGAGGCGCTGGCGGCGAACCAGGGATTTGGCGTGGAGTCGGCACGCATCCACGAGATTGCCGCCGAACTCAGCGACGTTCACAAGTTGGGCGTGCAGTTAGCGATCGTGGTGGGCGGAGGAAACTTTTTCCGTGGTGTGGCTCAGCAGGCCAAGGACATGGACCGCGTGTCCGCCGATCACATGGGGATGCTGGCCACGGTCATCAATGCGCTCGCGCTGCAGGATGCGCTCGAGAAGCAGGGCGTATACACCCGCGTGCAATCGGCGATCGAGATGAACCAGGTGGCTGAGCCCTTCATCCGCCGCCGGGCAATCCGTCACCTGGAGAAAGGCCGCGTCGTCATCTTTGCCGGCGGCACGGGCAATCCCTATTTCTCGACCGATACGGCGGCTTCGCTGCGCGCCATGGAGATCAAAGCTGAAGCCATCCTCAAGGCGACGCGCGTGGATGGCATTTACGACGCCGATCCGTTGAAAGTCGACGGTGCCAAGAAATTCAATGAGATCTCGTATATGGACGTTTTGAGACTGGGATTGAAGGTGATGGACTCCACCGCCATCAGCCTGTGCAAAGACAATAACCTGCCTATCATCGTCTTTAACCTGAATCAGCACGGCAACATTCGCCGCGTGGTGTTGGGCGAGAAGATCGGATCCAGGGTAAGCGCCCAAGCGGACTCCACCAGTTGAATGGCGCGGAAGCGGAAATTGTGAAGGGAGTGATTTGCAGCCCGAGCCACGGGCACACGGCCTTCACAGTGTCGCTCTTCGATCGGTTTATGACGAATCATGCCGGGCAATGATTGGCAAACTTGAGGATCTCATCCACGTGGCCTCGAGTACATTCTGTGAGGTCTGCTTTGCCAGGATCGCTCGGTTTATAATGCAACGTTTGATATTGAGATGATACGGGGCTAACTATATGGCGCAAGCGACCATGGCCGCGATAGCCGGCCTGAAGGAAACTTACGTACAACTGAAGACGCGAATGGACAAAGCGGTGGAAGACTTCCGCAAGGCCATGGCGGGCGTCCGGACTGGACGCGCCTCAGTGCACATGCTGGACAGCGTGACTGTGGACTACTACGGCCAGCAGATGCCGCTGAACCAGATTGCCTCGGTGCACGCACCGGAGCCACAGTTAATTACAGTTCAGCCCTTCGACCCGTCGCAACTGGGACCCATTGAAAAAGCAATCCGCGCCGGCGACATGGGATTGAATCCGATGAATGATGGCAAGCTGATCCGCGTGCCGGTTCCGCCGCTCACCCAGGAGCGCCGGCAGGACATGGTGAAGCACCTGCATCGAGTGCTGGAAGAGCATCGCACGGCGGTGCGCAACATTCGCCGCGACGGCAATGACGCCATCAAAAAGGCGCTGAAAGACAAGAAAATCAGCGAGGATGAAGAGAAGCGCTCGCTCGACGAGATTCAGAAGCTGACCGACGACGAAATCAAGAAGATGGAAGAGATGAGCAAGGCGAAAGAAAAAGAAGTGCTGGAACTCAAGTAAGCGGCCGCCCCCGCCAATTCTTTCGCCGAAGCATGGTCGACTGCCCGCTGCTATCGCTTCCACCCACACGAAAGTACGTGTTCCAGTAGTACTCTGTGCTCGGACGACCCTCTAAGTCCTGGCACTGCACTGCAATCTCCGCGAAATACGAAAATGCCTGGGCAGTAACCCGCGTTCTGGTTACGCAACATCCAAAACTTGCGTGTGTTTCTATCTCCGTACGACAAGTTTGCTCCCCCCAAAGAATCCCATATCTGGAGCTTGCTATGAAAAAAGAGTTTGCCTGGACGGCCGCAGCCCTGCTGGCAACCATTGCGCTGGTCGGTTGCGCATCCAATTCCTCGAACTCTGCTTCCTCCGGTGCGCAGCCTGCCAATGTCTTCGTCACCGGCGAAGATGCGCCCTTATCTTCGGTGGTGAGCTTTCAGCTCACCATCAACTCCATCACCTTGAATGGGCAGAATAATTCGCCACAGGTGATTTCCACTCCGACCACGGTGGACTTCGCGCGCCTGTTGGGCTTACGTTCTCCGTTGGCGTTTAACTCAGTCCCCGCCGACACCTACAGCAGCGCCACCTTCGTTTTAGCGACTCCGGTCATTTCTTATGTCGACATGACGCAGAATCCACCGGCGCTGAACACGATCACTGGGACGCTGGCGCAATCACCCGCTACGCTGACGGTGAACTTTCCTACACCGATGGTGGTGGGCAGCAATGGTCTTGCCGGCTTGAAGGTGGAATTGGACATCCGGCAGTCGCTCCCCGTAAACGGCGCGGGCCAGGTCACCGGGGTTGTCAACCCGGTCCTCTACATTAAAGCCACCAAGGCCAGCGATCCCGACGGGCAAATCACCGACCTTATGGGCGGCCTGGCTTCGGTGAACGCCGCCGGCAATTCGTTCGTGATGCAGGGGCCTTACGGGCGCCAGCTGACGATCGACGTCAATCGCTCCACCCAGTTCAACAGTGGATGGAGCATCAACAATCTGGCGACGCCAGCGTTCGTCGGCGTGCAAGGCGCATTCCAGGCTGACGGCAGCTTGATGGCCACCGGAGTAGAAGTTATCACCACGGCGCGATCATTCCTCTCGGGGCGAGTGCTGGCGGTCGCGAACAATGGCTCGGGTCAAGCGCAACAAATCACGATGTGGGTGGGCGAGACAGGCGCCGACATGGTTGCAGACGTCGATACGATTCAGACCGTCGATGTGAGCCAAGTCAGCACCTATGATGTCTGCTTCCTCAATGGTCCAGTTACGGATGCCGTGTTCAACGACAGTACGGTGATCGTGGGCCAGAGGATCTTCATTGGCGGCAGTTACGCCAGCAATGTTTTCACGCCGACGATGATCTCGTTGCGGCTGCAGGGGGTGTACGGAATGTTTGTGCCGGCGAGCGTCACCGTGTCGAATGGCAATGCCGGCAGCTTCCTGTTGTCGAATCAGGGGCTGGTCGGTTATTCGGCGGGCGGACCGGTGACGATGAACACCTTCAACGCGACCGTTTTCTTCAACTTGACTGGACTCAATCAGCTCCAGTCCACCGCCACCGCGATTCCTTTGGTCACACGCGGTCTGTTGCTGAAGGATCCTGTAAGCGGCAATCCGGAAGTCTATGCGGGCTGGGTAGCGACGCCTCCGCAGACGAACTAACGGTTTCGGGTTGTTCCCAGGCGGACGGCTGCACGGCCGTCCGCTTGGCTTTTTCTGTTTCGTGTTCATGAATTTGCGAGACACAATCTCTCCGCCGGCACGGCAAGCACCGTATAATCGAAGCTCATGAAGACGGTTGTGCATGCCGCGTGCCCCCACGACTGTCCGGATGCCTGCGGGGTGTTGATTACCGTCGAGGATGGACGGGCCACGAAGATTCAGGGCGATCCCGATCATCCGGTTACACGCGGGTTCTTGTGTGCCAAGGTGGCGAAGTATTTGGATCGCGTGTATTCGCCGGATCGGGTGCTGTATCCCGTGCGGCGGATTGCTGCCAAAGGACCGGCGGCCGGTGCCGCGCTCGCGGCCAGAAGTTCCCGCGCCATCCCTTGCGGCTGCGCTCCGCAGGGACAGCCGAGGGCGGCTGTCCCCACACAAACTTTTCCCACGCAAGCTGGGTCACAAATCTGGGAGCGAATTTCCTGGGATGAAGCGCTGGATGAGATTGCTTCGCGCTTTCGCGCGATTTCGACGGAGTTTGGCAGCGAGGCGATTTTGCCTTATTCCTTCGGTGGAACCCTGGGTGCGCTCAATAGCGCTTCCATGGACCGCAGATTCTTTCACCGCCTCGGAGCGTCGCAACTGGAACGCACCATCTGTTCGGCGGCGGGAGAAGCGGGGCTGGAATCGGTTCTCGGAGTGAAGCTCGGCACCGAGCCGGAGCAGTTCCGTCACTCCAAGTACATCATTGCCTGGGCATCGAATATCCACGGCAACAACGTACACCTGTGGCCGTTTATTGCCGAGGCCCGGCGCAGCGGCGCGAAGCTGGTGGTGATCGACCCGTATCGCACGCGCACTGCGGACTGTGCCGACTGGTACTTGCCCATCAACCCGGGAACGGATGCGGCCCTGGCCCTCGGCATGATGCACGTGATCATCGGCGAAAACCTGCACGATGCCGATTACATTGAAAAATACACCTTGGGCTTCGCCCAACTGCGCGAAAAGGTGAAAGACTATCCGCCCGAGCAGGTGGCGACGTGGACGGGAATCGCCGCCGAAGACATTCGCAAACTTGCGCGCGAGTACGCAACGGTAAGGCCCTCGGTGATCCGCCTGAACTATGGCGTGCAGCGTTCCGAGGGCGGCGGAATGGCGACCCGCGCGATCGTCATGTTGCCCTGCATCCTCGGATCGTGGAAAGAAATTGGCGGGGGGCTGCAGATGTCGACCAGCGGAGCTGCTGCTTTCAATACCGAAGCCTTGAAGCGCCGCGACCTGATGAAGACTGCTCTGGGAGGCGAAGCCCGCACCATCAATATGGTGAAACTGGGCCGAGTGCTTAACGCCGTCGATGATCCTCCGATCAAAGCTTTGTTCGTTTACAACTCGAATCCGGCGGCAGTTTGTCCGGAGCACAACGAAGTGGTTCGCGGGCTGCTTCGCCCGGATCTTTTCACGGTGGTGCACGAGCAATTTTTTACCGACACGACCGACTACGCCGATATCGTCTTGCCGGCGACTACGTTTTTTGAGCATAAAGATCTGCAGAAAGCGTACGGGCACTATTATGTGCAGGTTTCAAATCAAGCGATCGCTCCGCTCGGCGAGTGTCGTCCAAATGTGGAAGTCTTTCGCATGCTGGCCGAACGCATGGGGTTCGACGAGGATTGCTTCAGCGAGACCGTAGACGAGATGATCGACCTGGCCTTAGAGTCGAAAGATCCCTGGATGGCGGGAATCAACCGCGAGCGGCTGGAGCAGGGGCAGGCGCGGCTGAATTTTTCGCCTTCTGACGCTCGACCTTCGGCCTCCGGAGTGGCGCTGCGCTTCCGTGGACAGCCGGGGGCGACTGTCCCCGCACCAGCAATTACGACACCGGCAGAGCCGTTCCTTCCTTTTGCGTACGGCGGTTTCCGCACGCCGTCGGGGAAGGCTGAACTGTACAGTCAGGCGGTAAAGGGGATGGGACTCGATCCGGTCGCCGACTTTACCCCTGCAACCGAGTCGCGGCACGGAAACAAAGAAAGCGCACTTCCACTGGAACTGCTGGCCCGCAAATCCGACAACTTCCTCAATTCCACATTTTGCAACGTATCCTCGGCTCAGGAGATGGAAGAAAGTGGTCTGCTGGAGATTTGTGGTGCCGATGCGCGGGCGCGGGGTATCGCCGACGGAGATAAGGTTCGCGTCTTCAACCACAGAGGGGACATTCTGCTGAAAGCCCGAGTCGATGGCAAAGTCCAGCCAGGAGTCGTCTCGGCAAGACTCCATTGGGCCAAGACAACTTCCCGATTCCAGAGCATTAATGCGCTGACCTCAGAAAAACTTACTGACATGGGCAACTCGGCTACGTTTTATTCCGTCTTGGTTGAGGTAGAGTTATCCAAGCCATCCCCATGAGCAACCGCAGGTCTTGCCGATCGGGTCGGAACTGTCGGGTCGGAACGGCAAGATAAGACCCAGAAAGAGTTGCGGCTTGGACGCTTTCCAATGCTCTACCGTATAATGACAGTTTTCTTACATCTCAGAGGCTGAGGTCGTAGCGATTCCTTTTCGCTTTCATTCGGAGAACCTTGTTGTGCCCAAGCGCCCCTGCATTCTCCGGGCCGTGAAGGTGCCATCTTCTTCATTTCAACGGCTTTGGCCAAGAGTGGGGCGGGGTGTGCCCGGGCTCTGCTGCGTGCTGGTCGCGCTCGTATTGGCAACCGCAAGCCTGACTTGGGCGCAGACGGACGTGATTTCGGAGATTATTCCAACCGGCAACCGCCGCATTCCCGCCGACACCATCCGGGCGCGCATCTTCTCCAAGCCGGGAGACATCTACGATCCCGCCGCACTGGAACGCGATTTCAATTCTCTGTGGAATACGGGCTACTTCGAAGACGTCAAGTTCCTTCGCGAACAGACTCCCAAGGGATGGCGAATCATCGTCGAGGTGAAAGAAAAGCCAACCATCCGCGAAATCAACTACGTTGGCCTCAACGCGGTTTCCAACAGTGATGTGCTGGACCGCTTCAAGCAGGATAAAGTCGGCCTGGTGGTGGAAAGCCAGTACGATCCCACGCGCATCAAGAAGGCGGAAGTCTCCATCAAGAATTTGCTCTCGGAGCATGGCCGCCAATTTGCCACCATCCGAACCGAAGTGCGCCAGATTCCTCCCGCTGCGGTCGGTATCACATTTGTGATCAAGGAAGGGCCCAAGGTCAAGGTCGGCAAAATTAAGTTCGAAGGCAATAAGGCCATCAAGTCGCGAGTTTTGCGGGCGGCGATGAAGAACCTGAAGCCCATTGGCATTCCGCATTCCATCTTCCTGGAGAATATCTTCGCCAAGACCTACGACGCCACCAAGCTTGAAGAAGACACCGAGCGGGTGCGGGCCGAGTATCAAAACCGCGGCTACTTCAAAGCCGGGGTCAGCGATCCCAAGACGCAAATCCACGACACCGGACATAAAGGCTTCCACATTCCAATCCTGCAGTCGGGACCCGGCAAGGCGGTTGATATTACGATGCCCATCGAAGAAGGGGATAAGTACCGTCTGGGCAAGATCACCTTCAAGAACAATAAGGCGATTTCCAATACGGCTGCGCTGCGTTCTCTGTTCCCGCTCAAGGACGGAGATGTTTTCAGCCGCGACAAAATCGCCAAAGGACTGGAAGCCCTGCGCAAAGCCTACGGCGAGTATGGGTACATCAACTACACGGGCGTTCCCTCCACCACTTTTGACGACGACAAGAAACTCGCATCTCTGGAAATCGACGTTGACGAAGGCAAGCAGTTCTACGTGCGCCGCATTGAGTTCGTCGGCAATACCACCACGCGCGACAAAGTGATCCGGCGCGAACTGGCGCTCGAAGAGGGCGGCGTGTACAACTCGCGTTTGTGGGAACTGAGCCTGCTGCGCCTGAATCAACTTTCCTATTTCGACCAGCTCAAGCCGGACGATCCGAACGTCACCGACAAGAAGCTGGACGAAAAAAACGGTCAGGTGGACCTGACGCTGAAAGTCAAAGAAAAAGGCAAGAACAGCATTGGACTCAATGGCGGCGTCAGCGGTCTCGAAGGCGCCTTCGTGGGATTGAACTATGCCACAAACAACTTCCTGGGACGCGGCGAGACCCTGCAAGTCCAGCTCAACCTTGGAAACCTGTCGCGGAGCGCGATGTTTGGCTTCACCCAGCCTTACATGTTTGACCGCCCGCTGCAGTTCGGTTTCACCGTGTTCGGCAACAAGGTCAGCTATAACCAGGCGCGCCGGCTTTCCATTTTCAGCGGCCAGACTTTGAACTTGCCGAGCGCTGTCTTGCAGAATTTGCAGAACTACTCGCAGTCCAGCGTGGGTTTCACCAGTTCGCTGAGTTATCCCTTGCGCCGTTCCTTCAAACGTCTCGGCATGACGTATTCGCTGGACGAGTCGACTTTGATCCCGCTCAGCACAGCGTCCAAAAGTCTGTTCGATTTCATCGCCTTCCGGGGCATCTCCGGACCGCAAGCTGTAAATGGCATCATCACCAGCAAGATCTTCCCCAACTTCTCCTTCAATACCCTCAACAGCGGAATCTCGCCGCATAGCGGGCATCAGATGACGATGGGGATGGAATTCGCTGGACTGGGCGGCACGGTCCGGTCAATCCGCCCCGTCATTCAGTACAAGAAGTTTATCCCGGTACAGAATCGCCGCAATGCGATCGGCTTCAATGTGCAGGGATCGTTCATCAGTGGTTACGCAGGTCTGGTAGCGCCGCCGTTCCAGCGCTTCTTCATGGGCGGCGAGAACGATCTTCGCGGTTTCGATATCCGGTCAGTTTCGCCGGTAGCATTTCTTCCCAGCTCCAATGTGATCACGCTCACCAATCCCGACGGCACTCCCGTTCCCAAGAACCCCGCGAATCCGCGGCTCGGGAACTGGGTCGTTCCCATCCCGGTTGACCAGATCGTGTTCCCCGGGGGCGACCTCAGTGTATTCACCAACCTCGAATATCGCATCACCATCGCCGGCCCGGTGGCAATCGCTCCGTTCGTGGACACCGGGATCGATCCCGTCCTCCGCCCTTCGCAATTGCAGATCGCCCAAGTGCAATTTGACCAGGTACTGGGCACATATTTCGGATGCCCGGCCCTCGATGCCGGCTATAACTGCCTCGGTGGAAAAATCCTGAGCCCCCCGCCTTCCGATCAGCTGAAGATTTTGGGCCAAACCAACTGGAGGCCGCGCATGTCCACCGGACTCGAATTGCAAATGTTCCTGCCTGTGGTGAACGCGCCTTTCCGTATCTATTGGGCCTATAACCCGCTGCGGCTCGACGAGCAGGCCAATCCGCCGATTCCTATTACCCGCTCCATGTTCCCGCCGGGCGCGGCCGGTGACTACACTTATCATTTGGCAGTCAATACCTACAGCCCCAGCTTCCTGTTACGAGAACCGCGCAAGACTTTCCGGTTCACCGTGGCCACTACCTTCTAGCATTTCGGCTACGACTGGTTATGCCAGGTTACGCGACTGCATGGTTTGACGGGCCGAGAGTGAGGTCTCTATAATGTTGGTGGTCCACGCCATCTCGGGAACCAAGAAGGGTGGACGGCTCTCCCGCCATTCTCGACTTGTGATACTGGCAATTGATCGCCGCCATTTTTCGACGGCGGCTGCGAGCAGCGAGGGCCTCATTCAGTGCGGCCCAGCGTTGACTGAAGAAGCAATCGGAAAAGATAGCGAAGTTCATTCCCGGAACCAGGTTCCAAGGAGTTCAATCGATCCAATGAAAAGCAAGTATTTGCGACTTCTTCTGGCCATTGCGGTTACGTTCACGTTTTCCGCCTGGGCTCAAACCGGCAGCGCCGCTACCCCGTCGGGTCCGACCGCCGCGCCTGCTAATCCTGCCCCCTCGGCACCTACGACTACCGCTGGCCCTAGCACGGGCACAAAAGTCGGTACCATCAACATCCAGGAGGCCATCTTCGGCAGTAACGAAGGCCGCCGCGACTTGGAAGCCTTGGGCAAGAAGTATGAACCCAAGCAGAATGAACTGAAGAGCCAGAACGACGAACTCGAAGGCTTGAAGAAGCAGCTCAGCACGACGCAGGACAAGCTGAACGAGGACGCGCTCGCCACCCTGAAGAAACAGATCGAAACCAAGCAAAAAAGCTTCGACCGCGCCTATCAAGACTTCCAGGAGGAAGCCGGCGGCCAGCAACAGGAGATTGCGACCCGCGTGCTGCAGAAGATGGCCCCGATGATTGTGAAGTATTCCGAGGATAATGGTTTCGGTATGATCGTTGACACTTCGAAGCCGTGGCCGCAAAGCAATGTGCTGTGGTGGGGGCAGGCGGTCGATATCACCAAGGCAATCGTGGATGCTTACAACGTGCAGTCGGGCGTGCCCGCGCCGCCTCCGTCCGGAGCCACTAAACCGGCCGCTCCGAAGCCTTCTAACGGCGCTGGCGCTACCAAGCCGGCGGCCCCGAAGCCGACAACACCGCCGCAGTAGCTCAGCCCGACACCTCTGGTGTCCAGAAAGTTCCCGGCAGGCCGCGTGAAAGCGCGGCCTTTTTCTTTTCTCCAGCATCTTCTGCTGCAACCTTCGTGGTGTCCAAATCAGCAAACAGATTTTCATGCTGGAGGGCACCATGTCTGAAGACACCCCGTTTGAGCCCACGATGTTTGCCGAAAGCATGCTCAAAACCGCATGGGCGGAACGCGGTCGCAGGAGTTGGACTACATTCACTTCGTTTGGACTGCAGGCTCTGATCATCGCTCTGCTGCTGCTGTTGCCGCTATGGAGGACGATAGGTCCGCCGTCGGCCCGTACTCTTTCAACGCCCATTAGCCTGGGAAAGGCTGCGGCCGAGCCACCCGCGCAACTCGCGCAGCCGCTGGCGGGTTCCGCGATTCAACCCAATTTCCACTCCGGTCCGTTGATGCAACCCTCACGCATTCCGACTGTGATCGCAACGACTGCCGAAGAATCTTCACTGCCGGAAACTGTCGGAGTCGGCACTGGACTCGCAGGTGTCTCACTGGCGGGGGCATCAATCGGGGTGCCGGCGTCCCTATTCAGTGGAAGCAGACCGATGCTGCCGCTCGCTCCTCGGCCTGTCGTCCGCACGTTCCGCACTTCGACGATGCTCGAGGGAAGCCTGATTCGCCGCGTACAGCCCACCTACCCTCCGCTGGCCAGGAGCGCCCGCATCCAGGGATCGGTGATTTTATTCGCGGTGATCGGCAGGGCTGGCACCATCGACCACCTGCGCGTTCTCTCCGGACATCCACTGCTCGTGCCGGCGGCGATCGAGGCAGTCCGTCAATGGCGCTACCATCCTTACGTTCTCAATAACGAGACCATCGAAGTGGACACTCAGATAACGGTGAATTTCGTTTTATCGGGAAACTAACCCGGGGAAACTGCGCCGCCGGTTCGGTGCCGCCGCTCCCCTTTCACGCGGGAGTAGCCCGGGCGTAACCTGGGCGCGACGGCTGCTGAAGCTATAATCGCGAAAGTGGCTAGCACCGCAGAAATCCCGAGCCGCGTGGCGACGCGCCCCACCTGGGCGGAAGTTTCGCTGACCACGCTGCGGCAAAACTTTCGCACGGTCGAAAAGCACGTGGGAGCCAATGTGACCGTATGCGCCGTGGTCAAGGCCGATGCCTACGGTCACGGCGCGGTCGAGTGCTCGCGCGCGCTGGAGGCCGAAGGTGCGCGCTGGTTGGGCGTGACTTCGCTCGACGAGGCGATTCCCCTGCGCGAGGTAGGCATTCGCGCCAACATTCTCTTGATGACCGGATTCTGGCGAGGCGAGGAAAGCGAGATTGTCCGGCTGCACCTCACTCCCACGATCTGGGAACCTTGGCATATCGAGTCGCTGGACCAAGCGGCAGCCGCTCTGGGCGTGGCACGGCATCCGGTGCACCTGAAAGTTGATACCGGCATGGGCCGCCTGGGCGTCGCCGTCGACCGACTTCCCGAAGTGCTCGCCGGATTGCGAGCAGCCAGGCATCTCGTGCTCGAAGGACTGTCGACTCATCTGGCAGCTTCGGAAATCATGGATGCGCCTTCGGTGGCAGAGCAGGGACATCGCTTCGACTCGGCTCGCCGCATGGTCCGCGACGCCGGAATGGAACCGGCATTCGTGCACATGGCCAATACGGGAGCAGTCATTTCGCGGCCGGAGACGTGGAACACCATGGTGCGCCCCGGAATTGCTCTGTACGGTTATTACCTGCCCTTTCAACGGGCGGGACGCGAAGTGAGCGGAGGTACGCTGCGTTTACCGGTGAAGCCGGTTCTAACCTGGAAGACGCGCATCCTTTCGCTGCGCGACTTCAGAGCCAATCAGCCCCTGGGTTATGGAGCGACCTACGTGACCAAGGCCCCTGCGCATGTTGCGGTGCTGCCAGTGGGCTACGCCGACGGATACAACCGCCAGCTCTCGAATCGTGGCCGCGTGATTGTGCGCGAACACTACGCCCCCGTGGTCGGCCGCATCTCGATGGACCTTGCCTTGGCCGATGTCACCGGCATTCCGGGCGTTGCCGTGGGAGATGAAGTCATCCTGCTGGGCACGGGCGAGGGATGGAGCGTTGACGCGCTGGAGCACGCCGAACTCGCCAACAGCACGCCCTATGAAATTCTCTGCAACATTTCAAAACGCGTGCCAAGAAGATATGGAAGTTAGCGGGTCCGGCAACGCTCAGGGTAGCTGGTCCGGGCGACGAGCCTTATCCGCGCCAGTTGCCGATTTCTTTCAAACCCTTGCCGCGTGCATGCTCGAAGAGCCGTACCCGATGGCGGGAGTGCTCGAATTCGTGAATGTCAGCCCAGACCTCGGCCTCCCAACTCTTATCGTGCGCGGCTGATTCGCCGCAGGTGGCGCAGCGGGTATGGAGCGTGACCGGAATCGGCTCCGCTCCGATCGGCGTGGCCCCAGGTAGCTCGACGAAGATGCATCTTACCTCCTGTACCTCTTCGTCCTCGCCGAGAACGTGCTCATAGCGCAGCAGGTAACCGAAACCGAGCTTCTTGGCCTCGATTTCGGCCTCGGCGCGCGTGTGAAAAGGACCGTACTCCGCCCGCAGTTGCTCGGAGGAGTCACATGTCATCCAGAAAACCTCTTTGTACGCCATCGCAGCTTTTCGCCCCGGGGTCGCGAAGCCGGCTCGTGGCTGCTGTTGAGCCCGCACTTGGCAGATCAAACCTCTCTGTGCAATTCAGGTGCCGCTGCTCGTTCCTTGCAAGTGATTGCTCGCCGGTGGTTTACCCGCACGGACAAGCCCGGAGACGCCAACATCGTGAAAGGTTTTGCAGAACTTGGACCCGCAGAACTGACCACCCAGAGGCGAGGCTGGTGCCTACGGCGGTCCCGGCCCCTGCTTCTGCCGGAAGGAACTGAACTGAAGTGAGTGAATGGCTAAGGAGCTCAGGGCAATAGCACTTGGGGCCGACAACCAGCGTTTTCAGATCGCTTCCAGAAATGTCGTGTTAGGCTAGCAAGTTCCGAATTGGTCCGCGATGTGACCCATGGTTCGTGTCCGCATTGCATCTTCGAAGCCGTTTTGCCTCCCGCACTGGCTCGTCCCGCTGCGAATTCGCCTTGCGCCCGAGGGAAATTCATAGCGATCGCCACCGTGTTTAATCGTTCTCGCGGTTACGCATCCGGGATCTTCCGCAAGGGAACCCGGTGAAGACTCGTCGGATTGAATTTCTTGCGGTGAACGCGGCGCCTTCCCCTCCATTTTGGTCCTGGTGCGGCCTGAGCGGTCGGGCTTTGCACAGGTTATGATCGCAGCACGGGGCCTCGTCCCCGAGCGCGCCAGTTCTTTTCGGAGATTTCGCTCGATGCTCTCCCTTGGCCCCGCCGTACGCCTGATCCTTGCGCTCTTCGTTGCTGTTGCCGGCAACGCGGCATTTGCTCAAGGCGGACCGCCCTACTACACGAATGATCCGGGCACACCCGGCCATCTCAATTGGGAAATCAATCTCGGCTATATGCCGTTTTTGTACAGCAATCAGTCCGTCTCCCACGTCCCCGATGTCGACATCAACTTCGGAGTTGGCGATCGCGTCCAGCTGACTTACGAAAATGCCTGGTTGCGCGTACACAATCCCGGTTCCGCGACCAAATTTGGCATGGGTCAATCCAATCCGGGCGTCAAGTGGCGCTTCTACGACACTGGGGAGACTGGCTTTGCCGTCTCGGTTTTCCCCCAGTTCTTCCTCAACAATCCGAACGACGCAGTTCGCCGTGGGATCACCCCCGCCAGTGAAGCTTTCCTCCTGCCTTTCGAATTTTCCAAGAAAGTCGGCCCGGTCGATGTGAATTACGAGATCGGGTATCAGTTCGTCCGGAAAGGACCGAATATGTGGCTCACAGGCCTCGTGTTGGGCCACGATTTAACTCCAAAACTCGAAATGGATATGGAGTTCTATTATCAGGGAACCTTCCACCCTGCTGAAAGCCAGCCGACGATCGACTTCGGATCTCGCTACAAAATCCATAGCCCGGTGATCCTCCTCCTCATGGCCGGACGCAGTCTTGAACCGGCCCGCAGTAATCAATCGTATTTCGTCGGTTATTTCGGCCTTCAATTTCTGCTGCCTCCGAAGTCCTACCACCGCGATGTGCCCAGCCCCGATTCTGCTTCCCACTGATTTCTTGCAAACCGGACTCAGTTGCAGGAATGACGAGTGCATCCTCGAATCGAGCTTGCGCGATCTGAACAGGGTAAATTCCGGGACGCGGGTGAAGATTTTTTGCGATTACGAGGTTACCGCAGAGTACTTTCGGAGCTTCCCTCTCGCCTTCCAGCGTCAATAACGCTCGTAAAATCGACACTTTCGGCGGTAAACTATTGCCAGATTTGAATGCCCGCACTTGCTTCGAGGCATTCGATGCCGCGGAAGCCGAATCCCCTCGCTAAGACAGTTGGAGCTCCGTGTTGGCTCAGAACTTGCGCTTGAATATGCGAATTTCCCGCTCGCTGCGGGCGGTGCACTTCAGCCGATAAACGCTGGTGGAATAAGAAGTCGTGTCCGAAGAGAAAAGTAAACCGATTCGCGACGAGCACACGCTCGAAAGGGTGCTGGAAGCAGCTTATGTGCTGCAGGAGCACAACCGCGAACGACAACCGAAAAACCTCGAATCGGTCACCCCGACCTCGGGAGATCAGCGGGCAGCAGACGAGCGGTCCGCTCCGCCCTCTGGCGTGCCGCAAGCCCAAGATGTGCCGCCGACTTCCAAGGCCAATCCCACCTTCACTCTTGGCCAGATTGTCGAGATCCAGCATCGGATTCAAGTTCGTCATCTGGGATTGGAAGAGGCTATGTCGCTCATCGCCGAGCGCCTGACCCAGATCGCCAGCGCAAGCAGTGCTGCCATTGGCATCCTCGACAGTACAAAGATGATTTACCGGGCCGCCGCGGGTATCATGGCGCTGCCTGCGGGAACCGAAGTTCCCCTCGAAAATGCACTCTGCCTAGCTTGCTTTCGGACCGGACAGGTTTTCCGTTGTGCCGATGTTAGTTACGAACTCCTTCTCGATGGGAACGAGTGTCGCCGCCGCGGCATTCAGTCCATGATCGCAGTTCCGGTTTTTCACGATGGCGGCGTCGCCGGAGGTCTGGAGCTCTATTTTCCCAACCCACAGGCCTTTACCGAGGAGGACGTTCACACCTGCCAACTTATGGCCGGGCTGGTGACGGAAGCGTTGGCCAGGAACGACGAAGTCAGCTGGAAAAAATCTCTGGCGACCGAACGCGCCGTAATGCTGGAGGCTTTGGAAAAACTAAAGCCAAATCTCGCCGCGCTGGCAGAGACCCCGGCTGCGCGAGGAGTTGCGACCAACAACGCTGCTTCGGCGATGCCAGGCTCCGCGTCAACCCTGGTCTGCCCTAAGTGCCGACACGAACTCGTAGGGCAAGAACAGTTCTGCGGGAACTGCGGATCCCCGCGCAGCGCCGACTATAATCCGCCCGATATGCAGCACAAAATCGCCTCCCTGTGGCACATGCAAGAGGCGATGAAAAAAAAAACGTCCGCTCATCCCGCGAATGGCGCACCGATTCACGAGCAGTCTAAGGCCAACCTAGATCAGGGCGACGAGCAAGTCGACGATCAAATTGATGATCAAATTGACGATCCAGTCGACGCCGGCGAGTCCGTCGCCGCTTCCTCCGCCGCTTCCTCCGAAGACCATGTGCCCGGGTTCTTTACCGCTGCCGAACCTTACGCGTCCACCCAGCCTCTGAGGGACGAGACGACTCCCTCCACGGAAATGCTTGAAGCGCACAGAGGCGAAGATTTTGAGAACACGGCGAGCACCGATCTCGAAACTCCGATGCCCACGATTCCGGAAGCCGATGTCGAAGCACCGCCGCCGACAGCTCTCGCAAAATCGCACCGCTCGGCAACCTGGAGTTCCGCCGCCACCACCCTGGACTTCTTTGAGCAGCTGGCAGGCGCCACATATTCGGGAGCCTGGGCTGAGTTCTGGAATGCCCGACGCGGAGATATTTACCTGGCAATCGCTGTGGTGCTGGTGCTGGGCGTCATTGGCTGGGGAATCTGGTCCAATCACTCAGTCGGCTCAACCGGCAGCCCGACGGTATCCTCGGCCCATCAGAGAACCGCTCCGGACGCCGATCTTTCGCTTTTCGACCGAATCCTCGTCAAGCTCGGCTTGGCGGAAACCCCCGACCCTCCGGTGTACAAAGGAAATCCTCGCACCCAAGTTTGGGTCGATCTTCACACCGCGCTCTACTATTGTCCGGGCGCGGATCTCTACGGTAAAACCCCAAAGGGGAGATTCAGCTCTCAACGGGAGGCACAGCTAGACCAATATGAGCCGGCCTATCGCAAAGTCTGCGACTGAAAAGCGCCGTTTGATCGGTTTTCCTGCCGTTCTACTGCGTTTAATTTGACAACCCCAGCCGCCGGAGTGCAATCATACATATAGGTTTTGCCTACTCACTGGTCAAGTCTAGGAAAGGGAGAACCTTATTTGTCGACTCAAACCGAACATTCCGAGGCGCCTAGCACCCTGCCGCCGCCCGAACTAAACCCCCTGGTGAATCCGTTATTGGCGGAAAACATGGGCCGGTGGGCACAGGTTTATTTCACCAGTCCACCGGAAAAACGCGAGCATGCGGTGCAGGAACTTTTGCGCGAGCTTGGAGCGGAACATTCCGCGCGGGCAGAGGCTACGGTCGCCCTGTCGTCTTCGGTGGCTCCGGCTTTGAACGACCCATCTACGGTCGAGGAGCAAGGGTCAGAACCGATGCTCCCTCCCGCTTCCCAGGCGTCCGAGCTTCAGCCGGCGCCCATCCGCTGTCACGCATGCGGCCGAAAGAACCCTTCCTCCCAGAAGTTCTGCGGTATGTGCGGCACTCGTCTAGGAGACGAAACAGCATTCGCCGATTTGCATCGCGAAGATTTGCGTCGAGAAGATCTTCACCATCAGGATCTTGAACCGGAAGACTCGTACCGCGAAGACCTGCATCGCGAAGATCTTCAAACCGCCCATCCTCAAGTTGAGGATCAGCCGATCGAGCATCCGCGTCTGGACGAGCCCGCTCCTTTCGTGCTGGGGCGGAAATCCCAGTTCGTTCCGCAGCATGAAGATTTCTATGAGCCGAAATCGAACCGGAACGAATTGTCGTTGTTCCAGAGTGCCCGCGACGTCAGCTACAACGACGAAGAAATGGACGCTCTACGCGCTTCCGGCTCCTATCGCATCTTTGCGGCGATTGTCGTGGTGATTATTGTGGGCTCTCTCGGATACCTGGCGTGGCGTAATGCACAATCGTCATGGCAAACTTCTCACTCCAAGCCGCCTGTTTCCTTCGCGGCCGACGAGCCCGTAAGTTCGGAACCGGTTTCGTCCAGTCCATCCAAAACTGATATTCCGGGTCGAGGTCCCTCCGCACCTCCTTCGGCGGACGATCACGCCGGTCTATCCCGCGACGCCGCAGCACCGACTCGCGCCGTACCAACTCGCAAAGAACCAGCTCGCAAGACGGCAAACACCAAAGCGGACACGGCCACCCAGCCTGCGCTGCGAACCCCTCCAAGAACCGAGAACAATCCTCAGGCCGAATCCTGGGCAGTAGGCGGCACCGAAGAGCTCGCCGTCGCCCAGGGCTATCTGAGTGGTACGAATGGCAGGAGCCGCAACAGTGCTGAGGCTGCGAAATGGCTATGGAAAGCCATTGCTAAACACAATGCCGATGCCACCTTCCTGCTATCGGAGATGTATCTGAAGGGCGATGGAGTTTCGAAGAATTGCGATCAGGCACGAGTGTTGCTCGACAGCGCGACACTCAAGGGAGTGAAAGGTGCGGGAGAACGCCTGCGTCATCTTCAGGCTTTTGGATGTCAGTGATCAGGAGACTCGAAGAACCATTGCTTCAAAGGAAGCCTCGCCAGGGGCGCTGCGGTTGAGATAGCGACGCCCCTTGGCATCGGGATCAGATTAGAATTACTGTGTTACCAGCATCGCTGGCATTTGCCGCGACTCATACCACAGCGCGAGTTCGACGCGGTTCCAAAGTCCGAGTTTGTCGTAAATCACCCGCAGGTAATTCTTTACCACATGCTCCGTCGTCCCGATGGCGTCGGCCACCTCTTTATTTTTCAGGCCTTCGGCAACAAGTTGGATGACTCGGTGTTCGCGTTCATTTGGGACACGTGTTCCATACCGCCCATTTGCAGACATGCTTGCCTCCGATATAACAGGGTCGCGAGTTTCACTCGCTTGATGCCACCAGTGATTCCGAAACGGAGAAACAACCGATTGAAATGTGCTTTTACCGTCCGCCGCGCCATCTTGAGCTGACTGGCAATTTCAGCGTTGTCACAACCTTGCAAAAGTAAGTCGACGATTTGCTGTTCGCGTGGGCCCAGCCGAACCGCCTGTTCCTTCATTAGTCCCCCCTGATTTGGCATTGCGTTGCGAAACGGCACGCGGCTGAACTTACCGATTCCCATAGCACCCAGATTGCCATTTTGCGTTGTCGAGCGTCAGTGATGCTCGAACACCATTTTCCACAGAGACTTGCAGACAAATCACCTTGGGTACGAGAACGTACCCAAAAGCGGCGGGCACCCTTTGCGATGAGCGTTAAACCGCGGTCAGGCGGGGGGGAAAGTCGCCCCGCCCGGCCGTAAAGAGACTCCTAAGGACCTGGAGAATACGCCCGCTTCGCGTCCCAGGCGACTCTCCAACATCTCGAAAATAAACAAAACTAGCCTCCTTAGCGGCGGTCAGACCCGGTTTTCGGGGCGTCTTATCGGGTAAACACCCTAGACGAAAATTCCCGGCCTACGGGAAACTCCTGCATAAATTACACGAATCAGGACCGGAGCCAAGGGTCAGTTTCAGGCAAAAAACCCGAATCTTCCGGCAAAAAAGGATTTACCGGGGGGTTATATTCCGTAGAATATCCGTCGCCTCGGCAGAAACACGATGATAGAGGGTGATACCGCCCATAAGCCCGAGCTGAAGGTGGTGCCGGGAGGGGAGTCGAACTCCCCCCAAGACCCGAGGGTTGGCGGCTTCTGAGTCGCTAGGTGGTTCGCCGGTCGAATCATGCTCGGGAGTGATCTGCCGTTTTCGCGGCCACGGGCCGAAATTGACGGGGCATCAGTCCCTCAGCCGGGCTCCAAGTGCCTCCAATGGGCCATTGACGCCCTTCCGATGGGCCATTTACTCCCGCTGAATTCGTCCTATACTCGGTTTCAAATGTAGGACGTTCGGAGCGCTAGGCATTCATTCCGCTAGGAAATCATTGAAGGAGTTTTATGACGAGCCCCGCCTCTTTTTACGTCCGCATCTGCTCAATCTGCGGGAAGCGGGTTAACGTTGAAAGCGACAAGACCGATGAAAACGGGCATGCTGTTCACGAGGAATGCGGCCCTTCTCGAGGCCAGAGCAGAAAATCCGAAGGCCAGTTGAACCGGCAAACGAGCTGCGACGTGTATGAGTCCTGAGCCCGAGCTAATCAAATTGGCTACCTCGCGCATTCTCAATAACATACCCCGGATAGCCGGAGCGTAGCCGAGGGCCCGGTGGGTCAAGACTCTCCCCTTGAGCACGGATACGCCGAGGTCGGACAGGCTGCACTTTGGCGGCAGCTTCCGGAGCAGCGACGCTCCGCCAAGGTTGGGGGAGTTACAGCGGCTTCATGAACCGGCGCGATGAAGCGATCCCCCCCGACGGGGAATCGTCTCCATGAATCGCGGGTTCTCCCCGGAGTCGCCGAATTCACCCCGCATTTTCCGAATGGCGTTGTTCAGGCCTTCAAAAGCCAGGCAGGCGTCGGCTGGCCACAGCCGACGCTTGCAACTCCTCGGAACGACTACCGCTCCAGACGCTCCAGCAGTGCGGCCAGAACCGGAAAAGGCTGCTCCCGCACCGCTACTTTTCGGCCTTCCTTGTGGACTTCGCCGGGTGGACTTCGCCGGAGCCGAGGTCCATTTCGAAGAGCCCGGCGCGAAACCGGGCGGCTAAAACTGGCGTGCGCGTCCATAACCTCCACTCCGGGCGACACGATTTCGGCTCAATCGCCCATTCCGCTGGCGGTTCTGCCACGATCCGGCGGGCGTGACCCGAAGATGCCGAGGATTTCTTTCACCAGACTGGAATGTCCGGACGAGAAAATACGGCGGCGTCCCGATTCACAAGAAGGGCTACTGCGGCCTCAATCATTGGAAAGCCGCCACCATTCCCCGCAATACGGTGATTGACGCCCTTGGCAGGGTGAACGTAGTCTGCGAACCTGCAGCGACAACGGTTGCAACGGGTGGATGATCCGGGTCGGCGTGACTGTTTGGGCCGTGGTCAATCCAGACATACTGGCCTGCCCCGAAGGTCACAAGAGTGACGGGTCCGAAAAACGAGCCATTCTGCTTGCTCTTGGCATCCTCAATTCGCACGCGCACGCTGTGTGGCCTGTTCTCGTCGCGGTTGACCAGCATGATCGACCAATTCCCGTCAGGACGGTGTACTGCGTACGACGTAACCAGCACGTTGCCTTCGCCATCCTTGATGTCCGTCGAAGACGGGAACATCTGATGCACGCCGGAGCGGTGCTGCACCCACTCCATGTTGATCATGTGAGCCGCGTAGTACGGCGATGTGTATCCCTGGATGTTGTAGTCCTCATCAGAAACAAAATTCGACCAAGAGGACCAGCCCAAACAAGTCTTCTGAATGCCCTGCGGCTGAATAGGCGAGTGATAGAAAGCGGCGCCTCCGCCCTCGAAGAAAGAGCCAACATTGTCAGCTAGCCACAAGGCCGCGAAGATCGTCGTCATGGGTCCGGTGAGTGCGGCCGCCAGATGGTTCTCCGTCACCATCAGTGGAACTTCTTTGGGGACACCGTCGTCTCTCCACACCTGCAGGATGTGCTTTATCAACTGAGGCTCGGTGTACAAGGTCTTCCACGTAATGTCGCAAGGCTCGAACGGATAATGCTCGAATGACACGAAAGCCAGGTCGGAGATACGGCCATGCGTCTTCAAGTAGTCTACGAAGCGGCCCATCCATGAGATCCGGCCCTTCGCGTCAGGCCAAACTTGGATGTCCTCATTGACTCCTTCGAAGACAGGCCCACCCAGCTTGAGTTGAGGATCAACCTTGTGGATGGCCGCGGCCCATTGAATGTATAAGGCGGCGTAATCTTCCGGCATGGCGTGCTTGCCATCCGGCTCCTCGCCGAGTTCGACGTACCCGATGGGGTAGCCGCGCTTTTCGATGTAGGCAATTTGGGCGGCGGCGTCGTCCGGTGTCCCGTAAAGCATAGTGACCGGAATCATGGCTGGAAGATTGTTGGTGAGTCCGCTGGTGAAGAAGAGATCGAAACCGCTGTGCTGGTAGCCGCCGGTGGCATTTACGTCAGTGGAGGAGTGCCAGGGGTCAATCGAGGACGAGGTAAAGGTGGTTGGTCGGTCGCTGAGATTCCTTTGAACTTCGGCAAAGGCGCCGCTGGAGTCGACGCTGCCCACACGGATTTCTTGAATCGCATATCCCACGCAGTTGCGGACGTCGTCTGCTCCATGCAGATCGCAGGTGTTCGACGATTCCATCATCAAGATGCGCAGGTACTGAGTGCGGACCGGCGCGTCGGCGAGCTTCAGATATACCGTTCCTCCTTGAGCGTTTCGTACCGCGCCAGCGGAAAAGGTCTTCCACTCGCCCTGCGGCCCCGCATCGAAGTCGAGTGCGCGTCTTCCTACCCAATACTCCACCTGATAGGTCGTGGCATAGGGGCTCGCCCACGCGATGCGGATCGCGTTCACCGGATTCTCGGCCTTCAGATCCACCACAACCCATTGTGGGTGCAGCGCGTCGCTTTCTCCAGTGAATCTGCTGGTCAGGTACGGATTGCTCTTCCAATAGCTGAGATTCGGACCTTGTAGCGGGCGGTCCCCGCTGGTCGAGAAACCGCGGTGGGGCAAGGCGTAGGAAAGGATGTAGCGCACCGGCTCCCTGAGATCAGTGCTGCCGGTGAAATATCCGCTCTGGTGCGCCGGATCGCTCCACATTCCATTCTCGGTCCAGTGCCAGGCGGCCATGCGGAGCTCGGAATTGTTGCGATACGTGATCGGCCCCCAGCCCGCGGACAGCGACTCCTGAACGATGTGCGGCGTATAAACCTTGTCGATCCCGTCATGAGACAGAACGTCGATGGAACTGCCTAGGGCACTGTCGGGATCGAAGGAGTTGATGGCGTGCCCGCGCGTCGCATCGACGTGGACCGTTCCCACCGGCGGTTCCCCACCTGGCGCCTTCGATTGGGCCGGCAAAGTAGCTGCCCCTGCCACACAAAATAAGAGGATGGCAATCGCAAAGTGCTTCCAGGACATTGCACACTCTTCCTTCCACGCTGCGGATAGTAACCGAGAACCACTAAAAACGATAGCGGATGGGTCAACTGGATATGAATGGATTCCAGCCGGGTGTATTTGCACTGGAAGCATTGCCAGAGGCGGCCGCGACAGCCGGCAATCTTGAATGCATTGTTATGAAGAATGACAAGTGATTCGATGCGGCCGGTCCGCCGAGGCGTGAGACATTGGCGCTGAGGCAGTCGACAGATTCTGGGTGCAATTCGGATCAATAACACTTCCCGAGGGTTACTCAGAGCGCCCCAAAAAGACCATTGTCCATCACGGCAACGGGCAAGACTGCTGGTCAGGAGGTAAGCTTGTGGTCATTGCCGGAAGTTGGGATTTCGGAAGTTGCGTAACGAATCACGCAACGAACTTCGCGGGCGACTTCTGTCGTGGTTTTCCGAACACGCGAATGGAACAGGATCGTGATCACTTTAGATTTATGGTTCCGTACCAGAGCTTCGCCAGAACCAGCCCGGCGATAACGGCCAACCCGATGCTGAGGAGAGTGCCGATGAGGAAATATTCCGCAAATCTTTCCTTCAGTTCCGGGAATCTTGCGATCGATTTTCCCGTAAGAATCAGTCCTACCATTGACGGAGACTGAACCAATATAGCGGTCACGACCAGAAACCGTTCCAACCAGCCAATGTACATCCCAGCGTTCTCAACCTGTTCTGCAGTCTCGCCCTCCTTTTTAATTTCGGCGGTGAGATTACGAGTCAAATAACGAATGAGATATCCACCGGCGAAAATAACTCCCACGTAGACAATTCCGGCTTCGAGAACTCGCTCCCCTGTCGGTGTGGACCAACGGAACTGGGATTTCAAAATTTCCCAGTTCGGTCGAATCAAAAACCAAGCCAGGACCACAATCGTGCAGACGTGCGCTACTTGATCGAGAAGAAAAACGGAAGCGGAATCCCCCAGTTTTGCAGTACTCACCAGGGTTTGCTTGGCCCGGTCAATCCCAAGATGCGCGGCGATATAAGCGCACCCCGCCATCCAAAACCAAAATGACGTAACCAACGCGGGGCCGATAAACACGGCTACGCACACCAGGAGAACAAGAAAGTGAATAGCCCCGTGCCCAATGTAGGCACGAATCCCTTGATGCTTGGCTCGCACCATACTCGATGATTGAAGCGGGAAATCACCGAGAAGATGTGCCAACAACAGCGTAAGGAACAATTTCATGAACGGTTGCATATTATTGTGCAATACCCGAAACTTGCACCTTTCTGTGCATCAAGGAAAATAGGCCGCAATCACTCGTTCCATCGCTTGCCGGGTTTCCTGGATTTGCCACCAGAAGCCGCGCCGCAGATTCCTCGAAACGGTGGATTCGTTCAACCGCATCTTCCTCGCCGTGAGGTCCTGCCGGTTCGTTTCCATATGAACGTTGATCGTCTGCCACTGCTTAGTAGAAATGCTTTGCAGCAGAGTATCGTGCAGGTGGTAAACGGTGTTGGCGATCAAATTAAAGGTTTCGTTGCCGGTGACGAATGACGTCAGAATGCCGGTCTTACTCCGTTTGGCCTTCAGCTGATTGATTCCCTCCCGAGCCCGCTCGAACGCTTCCCCCCCGGCAAACACATTCACCGGCTTCCGGTGCGGCTCCGTGACCTGCCCAATTCCAATACCAATCCAAAGCTCAAAGGGATGAAAGTGCCTCCGAAGGTCCAAAATCACCGCCGGCATGTTTGTCGCCCGTGACAAAATCCCCTCGAATTCATCCCAGGCCGTGATGGCATATTCCGACAAAATCCATTTCTTAGCAACGTGCAGTTTCGAGATGTGGTGCAGCTTTTGGTCACGTCTACGGCGGAACTCTTCAATATGCCGAGACCCGACGATGTCGCACGTGATCACCGCATAAGTCTGCGCTTTGGTCTTCATATCGCTCGGCATGTCGCTTGCACGCCTGAGTGCAATATTACATATATTGCATGTTTATGTGCAACTCATTCATTTGGGTCAACATACCCCCGGAAGCTCCTAGGTCATAGATCAATGTCGATCAATGTCGGCTTAACCCATCGGGGGCCATTTCAAAGATAACCCTGAAATCCCTGAAATAATGGATTGACATCATCGGACACGGAGAAACTATTGGCAAAAAGGGACGTTCGAGATGGGGGACGCCGACTCCTTCGTCGGCAACTACGAATTCCAAGTGCCGATTTTTGTGCTGACCCATCCCCCGCCGAGGGTTGCACCCAAACAAGACGAGCCCCTGACCTTCACGTTCGTAACCGACGGTGTGGAATCAGCAGTCGCCCAGGCAAAAGCTGCCGACATTCGATCCCTTTCCGTGCGAATGGAGTTACCACGCTGGCGACTTTCTCGAGCAGGCCTTGGCTTTGCGACGGGAAACTCGCCTAACTATTTGAGACGGATCTCTTCCCGGGCAAGAACGCAGCACGCGAATCGGGCGACACCGTCAGGCGGCTCGTAGGACGCACGTTGGTCGAGCCGTATGCGAACGCAGTACCACAGATGCGGCAGACCTGGGAGTCCTGACCGTGCAAACCCCCTATGGGGCCGGGAGAACGGGTGCGGGCCCGAGTCTGACAAAGAAGCGCTGGAAAAAATCGGACGCCCTACTGATCTTCCTTTGTGCTAAGACCGTAACGGCCATGGCCTCGAGTCCCGGTCCGAGGGACACGGCGGTGAAAGTCTGGAGACTTGTTCTTCATCATCGATGAGCAGCGTAATTGCCACGTGGAGGGCTTCGATCTCCCTTTGCACCTTTCTTAGCTCTTCCTGCTTTCGACGCAGCCCGGCGTAGAGAGTCTGTGGGTTGCATGAACTGCGCACAGATGTTCGCAATTCCGGCGAGCCGGCAACCACTGAACTGGGGCGGAACCCTGATCGGACCATTGCCTCACTTTCCGGAGGCAGTTGAGTGAGGAATTCCAGTCCCAAAGACTCGCCAGCGCGATTACGAACTACCGCTTTGACCTGCGAGGGCACTGATGTTGGAAATTGAAGCAGCATCAAGTCACCGGGATTGAGCGCGACCAGGGCGCGCAACGCCATACCTGCCCTGCTTATGGCGCTGCCACGAGCAGGAATCGGAGTGGTTCGAACATCGTTCAGCGCGATGATGCGAACCGGCAGATCGACTTGGTGGCGCGGCCATCGCCGCGTGCTTGGGGACTGGCGTAGTTCTCCGGATGAGTGTTCCATTTGCCCCCGCTTTCGCTTTTGCCCGAAACGCGACTGTTCACATTGCGCTTCGGCCAGTTTCAATTTGCTGTCCGCGGTTGCTTCCAGGCAGGAAACGACCATTGCGGGACGAAGTGGTGGGCAAATCGATTTTGACCTGAGCTGTTAGATACTTTCAAATTACGAACGTGCACTCCCGCAGCAGTTACTACGCCATGTCGCGGCTGTCAGGACAGTAAATTCGTGGCCGACGTGCTTTGGTTGATTGGGTAGAAGCCACGCCACTGTCGGCGGGGACTTGGATGCCCGTCAAGTAGCGCCAGAGTTGGCGCGGATGACTATGAGATATTCGAGATTTCGAAAGTCGCTATTCAGGGTGTCCAAAGCGGTAGACGATACTCGTCGTCAATCGCACATTGTTTTGGCCCTGAATCGCATTCGGGGCATAACCATACGTCGTGCGCTGATAATCACCCTGGACCCGAACCGCGACCGATCCGAAAAGGGCTCGTTCGACTCCTCCGCCAATTGCGAACGAAGGACGAGTTACCCACCCTGCAAGGTACGAAGATTCGCTCACCAGGACTGCGCTGTTGACGCGGCTGGCGCCACCCAGGCCCTCAACGAAGATATCGGAGTTCCTGAATACGAGCGGATAGAACACAGGACCGGCCAGGAAGTCCATGACGCTGGCGCTGTGTCCGGTGCCGAGTATATCGCCGGTGCGAGCGTAGGTGGAATCCACCGTCGCTGCCCAGCGCGAGCTGAACTTCACCTGACCGCTACCGTCCATCCCGGTGAGCCCTACGCGTTGGGATGGCATGGCCAGGCCGAAATACACAAAGCCGAGACTGGTCTCAAAAGCGGGACCTGTACCCCCGGCGGCCGCGCCGGTAAAGCGAGATTGCGCCAGAAGCGGCGCAACCAACAAAAACAAGCAGACAATTGTTTTTCGCATGATCCCTACTCTGGTGGCTGTTCGCCCTTACGTTTCCGCGTCGCGGCCGCCCGCGCGACACCCCAGGTGCCACAACGAGGATCGTGGTCGCACCGCTTAGCGCGAAAACGTCTCTCTGTAAGAAAGCCTACCTCTTAGTTTTCTTTATTTTCAGGTTACGTTGGTCGCTTGTCCCTAGCGGGATGCGGGCTGGAAGCTGCATCTAAAGGCCGTTTTTTGGCCTTCTGCGGGCCCTCGAGAAGTAACGAGGCCAGCTTGCGCGTTTGACAAATGCGATACGGATGTATATACATCTAATGTGAGACCCAAGGCACTTGGAAAGCCACCGGCGGACGCAGTGTTTGACCTGCCCTGCGCGTGTCAGAACCTGCGGCGCCTCACCCGGGTCGTAACCCGGATCTATGACCAGGAGCTGCGAAAGGCAGGCCTTGAGATCACGCAATTCGGCCTGCTCACCGCGCTGGCTGCGACGGGGGAGGCCAATCAAAAACGGCTGAGCGCAGGCTTTGTCATGGATAGCACAACGCTGACCCGGACATTGGGGCTATTGCGAAAGCAGGGATGGGTTCAGGTCGAACGTGGAAAGGACAGGCGGGAGCGGCTGTTTCGTCTCACCCGCGCCGGCCAGCGACAAATGGAGGACGCTCAACCATACTGGCAGCGGGCGGAAGTTCGACTACGGCAAGCACTCGGGGATGAGGGCTGGAAGAGCATGAAAGAGACCGTAGCACGAGTAACGGAAGCCGGGATGGCGGCGTGATTTTTTGCATCCACACTAGATGTATATACATCTATCTTGGTAGCTTGCGGAATGGGAACTTCCGGAAAGGAACGATGTATGCGAACCGCTATCTATTTGTCGGGCGCGCTGCTGCTGTTCGGAGTCTTTCTAGCCAGCCTGAGTGGAGCACTCGGCGCGGGTCAAAACAATCACGCTGAGGCAAGCTCCCATCGCCCCGAGCTTGAATATTTGAAGGCTGTAAACAGCGTGGCTCCGCCGCGAGACCCGCAGTTGCTGTTTTTGCTGATGGCACAGTATTCGAACGCGAACCTGCAAGGTGAGGGCGCTGAGTTTTTCTCGGCACGACTGAACGAATTCGGACCTCGCCTAACCGACGTTCAAAAGGCGTTCTATCTGAGCGCCATCGGATTGTTGCGAGCCCGGCATGCATCTTCCGTTTCGTTGTTGCACCGAGTCGGTTACGTGAAAGAAACGATAGCGATCCTCGATCAATCCAAGCAGCTTTCCGGGGGGCAAGTCTTCGTTGTGAATTGGATTTCCGGCATCGTCCGAAGCGAGCTTCCGAGTTTCTTCCATCAGAGGACGGCAGCGCAGAACGAGTTAGCCTGGTGCGTGGAAAACGCTGATAAAGCCCCTCATGCGGGTTGGTTGCGGGAAGTCTATTATCACCTCGCAAAGCTCTCTCTTGCCGACGGAGAACAGGCCAAGGCACAGGACTATCTGCGTGAGAGTGGTTATAAGAGTTTTGACAGGCCGATTACGCTGATCACTCCTTTTTCGGAAGACGTCGCTTCCGGACATACCTTTTCGCCGCGGCGCATCGCCGAGATCGTGCCGGGGCGCGTATACGCGCTCTCGGGTTTCGAGTTCACGGAATACTACTTTGTGGTTTCCGACGATGGACGGCAGTTGATCGGCATCGATGCCGGCACACGAGCGGATTCCGCCAAAGTTGCGTACGAGGAGCTGCGGGCGTACGCTCCCAGCCTTCCGGAATTGACGACCGTCTTCATTACCCACTCCCACTGGGACCACGTTGGCGGCCACAAATATTTCCGCGCCCTGAATCCGCGCTTGCGGTTTTATGCCAGAAGCAACTATCAGGAAGAAATTACTCGCGAAGTCAATGCGTCCGGGAATCTTGATAAGCAATTCTTCGGTGAACGCTTCAATCTCGACGACGTACGCAGCTTCAAGCCGGACATCACTATCGATCGTCGTACCGAACTGAAGATCGGGGGAACACGCATCGAGCTCATCCCTGTGCAGGGAGGAGAAACCCACGACGCTATGTTCATCCATCTGCCGGATCAGGGTGTGATGTTCGTGGGAGATTTCATCATGCCGTATCTTGGAGCGCCCTTTGTGGAGGAAGGCGATTTCCAGGGACTGCTGGATGCAATTGACGTTGTGGTTGAGAAGCATCCCCAATACCTGCTGCACGGCCACGAGCCGCTCACCCGGAATTTCGCATCCGCCTCCATGCTGGCGCAGCTCAAAACAGACCTCGAGTGGCTGCACGAACAGGTATTGACTGCGGTCCGCCGCGGCGACGAACGTGCCGCGATTCACCAGGCGAATTTGATTCCTCCCGGTCTGCTTGGTGGCCAGCCTGACGTGTATCAGCCATACTTTATCTTGCGCGAACACGTCATTGACCGACTCTACGACCAGAACGTCGGCTACTGGCAGCCCGACCTCCAAGGCCTTGAACATCTGTCCACTGCCGACCGCGCGGAACTTATGGTCGATTACCTGGGGTTGTCGGAAAAACAGCTGGTTAAGGCCGTAGAACGCTTGGCCGCCGACGGCAAGTACGAGCTTGCAGCCGCGCTGCTTGAATCGTGCGGAAGCAGATTCGAGGGCAGCTCCTCCGTAGCTGACGCCAAACGTCTTGTCTACCTCAAGTTAATGGAGAAGCACCAGAATACGGATCCGTTCAAATTCATCATCTATTCCGGAAAGATCGGAGAACAAACGCCGCAGATTGCGAGTGGTGACCGGTCAGGACCCGGGCAAGACGCCAGGCGGTAAGTTGACGCCTGGGGCGGACGGCGTACGCAGAAGCAGTTCTGCTGGCTGGGGGCACGGCTCTTGGCTGCAAATCTGCGACGCTGGTCCAAAAGTCCTTTCCAGGAGATCTCCCCGAAGCCCGTTTGAGGATGGCTTCCAGATTACCGACAACTCACCCAATGATCATCAATCATCTGAGTAAATTGACGGGATTGGGACCTTCAGGCCACGCGAATGGCGATGGCCGATGAATTGGGAATATACTCTGGGGCCATTACGGTTCCGGAGGTCGCATGCGTCGCTGGTTTGTATTTTCGATCTTAGTCTTTGTCGTTCTGGCGTTAATTCTGCTGCGCTACAGCCCGCTTGCACTCGCACAATCCGTTTCGCCGATCCCGCCAGACGCACAAGCCGCCATGGGAGAACTGCAGAAGGAACCCTTTCGCGCTCACATGGCATTTCTCGCGGACGACTTGCTTGAGGGACGAGGCACGGGCGCGCGCGGTCATGAAATCGCAGCGCGGTACGTCGCTTCACAGTTTGAGGCCATCGGCCTGAAGCCCGCCGGCCAGGACGGAGCTTACTTCCAGCGCGTGCCTTTTCGCCAGCTCACGGTCGAACCGGAGAAGTGCGCCGTCAGCATCACTGAGAAGGGATCGTCCACGCAACTCAAATGGGGCGACGACTTTCTCATGCGCGGCAACGAGGTCTATCCGGATTCTTCGATCGAAGCCGCAGTGGTTTTCGTCGGCTATAGCGTGAGGACGCCCGATGGCAGTTACGATGACTACGCCGGAGTGGATGTCAAGGGCAAGATCGTCGCCATGCTTGGCGGAGCGCCGCCCTCGCTCCCCTCGGAATTGCAAGCTCACTTGAGCGCTCTGCGCGAGAAGTTGCGCAATGCCCGCGATCACGGAGCAATTGGTGTCCTTGCGCTCAGAAAGCCAAAGGATGACAAGGGTCTGCCCTGGCCGCGGGTCGTTATTGGCGCTGGTTTCCCGTCGATGCGCTGGCTCGGTCCCGACGGTGTTCCCGGCGATGCCTATCCCGAGCTGCGCGCGAGAGCTGGTCTTTCCGTAGCCGCCTCAGAAAAACTCTTTCAACACGCTTCAAAATCATGGGCGGATGTGCTGCGCGACGCGGAAGTATCTAAGCCGCAGTCGTTCGCGTTGCCGGTTACGGCAAAACTGCACGAAGTCTGCCGTCACGAAGCGATCTCCAGCCCGAACGTGATTGCTGTGCTCCCCGGATCTGATCCCAAGCTCAGCCAGGAATACGTTGTCTATAGCGCGCACGTCGATCACCTGGGAATCGGCAAGCCCATCAATGGCGATTCCATCTACAACGGAGCTGCCGACGACGCTTCCGGCACGGCCGCATTGCTGGTCATCGCCAAAGCGTTTAAGTCAATGGCTCATCCGCCGGCTCGCTCCATCGTGTTCTTAGGTGCGACTGCAGAAGAAAAGGGACTGCTTGGCTCCGATTATTTCGCGCACTTCCCTACCGTGCCGATCAAGAGCATCGTCGCTGATATCAACATGGATGGCGCGAGCGTTTTTTACACATTTAACGACCTCATTGCGCTGGGCGCTCCCGATAGCTCTCTTGAAGCCGTGGTCGCGCGCAACGCGGCACGCCTTGGGTTGAAAGTGACTCCCGATCCTGAGCCGGATCAGCACTATTTTGTTCGCGCCGATCAATATTCTTTTGTGCGGCAGGGCGTGCCTTCGGTTTTCATTTCCGAAGGGAAAGAAGCGAAAGATCCAGCGGTAGACGGGAAGAAGTTTACGGAGCAATGGATCGCAACCCGCTACCACGCTCCGTCGGACGATATGGATCAGCCACTGAACTTCGACGCCGCAGTGCAATTCATGCAAATCGATTTCCTGGTGGGATATGACATCGCCCAGGACCCGCAGCGTCCGAAGTGGAAGCCTAAGGATTTCTTCGGCGAGAATTTTGGGCCCAAGAGTTAAACGATCTCGTCGGACAAAAAACTGGCCACCGGAGTGCGCGTCATCGTTCTCCAGGATTCGACAAGCCACTACTCGAGAGCACTGGGCGCCAACTTTCGGATTGCGGCTAAGCCGGGAAGTTACGTTTTCACCTTTTCAGGCGGACCCCGACGACGCCGTCCCGAAGTCCTAGGGTTGTATCAAAAGCGACCGGCGC
This sequence comes from Candidatus Sulfotelmatobacter sp., assembly GCA_036514015.1. GTDB lineage: Bacteria > Acidobacteriota > Terriglobia > Terriglobales > Acidobacteriaceae > Sulfotelmatobacter. Next base: position 15,240 of record DATBYA010000178.1, on the reverse strand, counting down.
AGAACTCGAGCCTACGCGGAATGAGCCGACACGCTCGCCTGAATTGTGCGGAAAAGCAATTCGCGGTCGGGGCGGGCAGCGGCGATCGGCCAGCCTGCACTGATGCCCCCATCCACAACCAGGTTCTGTCCTGTCACAAAACGCGACGCATCGCTGGCCAGGAACAGTGCGGCTTGTGCGATATCATGCATGCGTCCGACATACTGCAGCGGTTGCCATCTCGCCACGACAGAACCGATGGCGGCCTCAGCAAGTTCCGGATGGTCATCTGCCTCGTCGGGTTGCATGCCCATGACCTTGGCGAAAGCTCCGGTTGCAATCATCCCCGGCGAGAGGCTGTTGACTCGAATTCCTTTTTCACCCAACTCCATGGCTGCGCAACGCGTCAGGTGAATCGAACCTGCCTTCGCGGCTGAATAGTAGTATCCTCCCAGCCCGGCGCGGAATCCATTGACACTGGCAACGTTGATGATGCTGCCCGTTCCTTGTACGGCCATCACACGTGCTGCATATTTCAGTCCCGCCAGGACGGCACGCAGGTGCACGTCTATCACCGCGTCGAACACCTCCAGATCAACGTCGGCCATGGCGGCATATTGCGAACTCCTGCCGGCGTTGTTCATCAGGCAATCGACGCGGCCAAAGCGGTCGATGGCGTGGTCAATCATCGCCTTGACGTCGGCTTCCACGGAGACATCTGTACGAATGAAGCTCGCGGCATCGCCGAGCTTCCCTACGAGTTTCTCTGCTCTGTCCTGGCGACGGCCAGCAATCACAACCTTGGCTCCGTTGGCGACGAAAACCTCGGCCGTGCAGGCCCCGATCCCGCTCGACCCGCCGGTTATCACCGCAACCTTTCCTTCGAGTGGCAACATTGCAATCGACTCCCTGTGCTAGGCAGCAAGTTCTCTGGCAGCCTCTGTTCAAGTCGGCTCCGCGGTCAGTATCCTATGGAGGAAGAGCGCTGTCCATGACCTCTGAGGTCATGAAGACACGCGGTTTGAAGTGGTCCGTTCCGGCGCCCATCGCCCCTATTGAAAACCCATAGCCATCGGCCCCCGATCGCACCGCGGGGCGGCTTCCTTCAAGTCGTTGTACCAAAAGCGACCGCCGCAGATTCTGATGGGGCTACCAACTTTCTCCGCTGCGGTCGCTCCTAATACAACCCTAGCTCTTGTCGTTCCTAATCTCCGGAGGGCGGGCGGGACCAGACTAGTTCCGGATTATGGGCCGCAGCGTTGAGTGGCGACTGCGCGAGAGTTGACGGGTTCCTGGCCACGCTCTTTTTCACTCGACAGGAGAATACATCGCTGTCACACAGTTGATGGATGCTACGACCCGCGGACGAAAGTTATTCGCAGCGTAACGCCACCATAGGATCGACTTTCGAGGCGCGCCGCGCCGGAATGTAACTGGCCGCTATGGTCACAGCAGCCAACAGAATCACCGCCAGCCCAAGCGTGATCGGATCGGCGGGCTTCACGTCGAACAGCAGAGAGCTAGCTGTCTTTCCCAGCGCGACGGAGAGCCCAAGCCCGACGACAATGCCGATGGCCAGGAGCGAAAGGGCCTCGATCAAGATCATGCCCAAGATGCGCAGACGCCCCGCGCCGAGTGCCATACGGATGCCGATCTCGTTGGTTCGCCGTTGCACCATGTAAGACATCACGCCGTATAAGCCAATTACAGCAAGCACCGCCGCAAGAAGGCCGAAGAAGCCGGAAAGAGTGGCCATCAGGCGCTCGCGCAAGAGACCGTTGCGGATGTCGGATTCGAAAACGTGAAAGGTGAGGCTGATTTCTGGATTGGCCTCGGCTAGGCGGCGCTTCACCGCTGAGATGGTGTCTCCTACCGGCGCGCGGGAACGGATCATAAAAGTGTCAAAATCATCGGGATCCGGGTCCTGCGCGACAGGGACGAAAGCAATGGCGACGTTTTCATCGCGGAGATCGTTATACTTGGTGTCCTTCACCAATCCAACAATTTGAACGACGAATTCCGGGTGATGCGGTCCGACAGGTGTGTGGAAGCTCAAGCCCACGGGACTGGCCCCGGGTGCCAGGGCGCGCGCAAAAGATTGATTCACGATGGCCACTTTGGAAGAAGTCGCCGTGTCGCTCTCGTCGAAATCGCGGCCGGCCAGCAGCGGGGTTCCCAGGGTCTGGAAATAACCCGGGCTTACCCAACTCCTGTCCACAGTTTTCTTTTGCTTGGGATCCTGGCCGTCCATCCAAATATCGTCGTTGGCCATTCTGCCGCTCAGAGGAACAAGTTCCGTCTCGGCGGCGGCGTCGACTCCCCGAATCGCGCGCACCTGCGCGAGCAGATCACGCTTGAACGCTTGACGGCGATCGGGGGCCAGCTTTAGTTCAGTAAGGTCCAAGTTCGTGATGAGGATGCCTTTGGCGCGGAAGCCGGGATCGACACTCAGCAGCTTTCCCAGGCTGCGGGAAAACAAGAGCGCGCCCACCAGGAGCACGAGGGAGATTGCGACCTGAACGGTCACCAGCGCACGCCGCAAACCGAAGCGTTCGCGGCCGGCCGTGTTACCGCGTCCTCCGGCTTTGAGCGCTTCGGCCGAACTGTTGCGCGTGGCGCGCAGGGCGGGAGCGAGTCCGAACAGGAAGCAGGTCAAGACCGCGAGGCCCAACGTGAAGCCGAGCACGCGCCAATCGGGCGTGAGATCCACAAACACCCGATTCTGCTCCGTGCTGATCAATGAAACCAGAAACTTGCCAACCGAATTGGAAAGCACAAGGCCGATCGCGGCGCCGGTGGCCGCTAAGAGAAAGCTTTCGGCCATCAACTGCCGGATCAGGCCCCCTCGTGACGCTCCCAGCGACAGCCGAATGGCGATTTCGCGTTCGCGCGCACTGGCTCGCGCCAGCATCAGGCTGGCGAGGTTGGTGCAGGCAAGCAACAGCACAAATCCGGCGATGGCCAGCAGCAGGTTGAGCGGCGTCTCGTAGTCCTTGCGAATGTCGGAGACGCCGGTCCCCACCGGGAGCACCCCGAGATGAAAGGTGAGATAGTGCTTCTCTTCTTCCGCGCCGAATTTCGTGATAGCGGTCGCTTCGAATATTTGCGGAGACACTGCGGCCAGTTGGGCCGAAGCTCTCTCGATGGTCCAGCCCGGCTTGAGGCGGCCCATGACAGAAAGCCACCACGCGTGAGGTACATCGAGGCGTGCCTCCTCGCCCCGGATCAAAGGGTCCGCGCAAGTAGGTACAGCCACATCAAACTGCCTGCCGACTTCCAGGCCGTAAAAGCTGGCCGGCGTAATGCCGATGATTTCAAAAGGATGATGTTCGATGGTTATCTTGCGTCCGAGGGCCGAGTTCTCTCCCCCGTATTCGCGCTGCCAGAATGCTTCGCTGATGACAACGCCGGGCGAGCCGCAGCCGCGCTGATCGTCCTCCTGGGTGAGGAGTCGCCCTAAGATGGGCTGCACGCCGAGCACGCGGAAGAAATCTCCGCTCACATAAAGGCCGTCCACGCGGTGCGTCTCGCCGCTGGGCGCGATGTTGAAACGATCTTGGGCCCAGGCAAACATGCCAGAAAACCCCTGCTGCTGGGCGCGAATCTGCTCCCACTGCGGGTTCGTCAGCATGGCGTGCGACGACGTAAAATTGCCGGTACGGCCATGCGGCTGAATGATGCGCACCTCGGCCAATTGGTCCGGATTCTTGAGCGGAAGCGCGGTCAGGCGGATGGAATCCAGCAACTGGAAGATAGCGGTGTTGGCTCCGATGCCGAGCGCCGAGGTGAGCACCGCGACAGCCGTGAAACCGGGGTAATTGCGCAGCATGCGCAGGGCGTAGCGGATATCCTGAAGCAGGGCGGTCATAACGTCTTCCAATGGCACTAAATCCAGCGCAGAAACTTTGGCCAACGTGGCCGAACAAAAAAGTAGACTAATGCAATTGTCAGGCCGGAGTTGTGGAACTCACAATCCATTGAAAAGCGGGAAGTAAGGACTGATTAATACGGGCAAAAGGGGCTACTCAATGTTCGGTTCCGAACTGAGCTGTTCAGAAGCGGACAACCCACAAAACCCTTTGCCTTCCCCCGGCTTGGGCGGTCCCGGCTTGGGCGTCTTTCAGTCACCCTTCGTCGCCGTCGTCATTTTCGCCGTCACCGCACTTCTGGCAGCAGCACGGATCGCAATGCCGCGTGTCGCAATTGCCCGATTTGCACTTGTCGCAGCACGTCTTGCATCCGCAATCGCTCCAGATCGTCGCCGCCAGCAGCTCGATGATCTTCACCGGCTCCGTCGGATCGTCGCAGGTAATGATCAGCTCGCACGCCCGCGGATATCGCTCGGTCGCCTTGTAGCGGATCACCAATCCCAGACACGACCCCGGATGTAACGTCGCGGGGAACGGACTGTTAATCAGCTTCCAGTGCTTGTTCTTGTGCTTGAAGGACACGCCCGAAACGAACAGCTTGCATTCGCCGATGTTACAAATCGAAAGCGTCCGCTCTTCGGTGCAGCACGCCTTCACCGCCCCAAAGAAGTTCGATCCCGTCACTACCAGCTTGCCCGCCGGCGTATTCCCGGACACCCCGATGGCTTGCGCTCCCGTGTTACTCACCACCGTGATCGTGGCCGCCGCAGCCCCCAGCGCTGTCGGCTGGAACCGGATCGGCAGATCTACTGACGCCCCCGCTGCCACCATGATCGGATAGGACAAAATCTGCGGCGGCAGAAAATCCGCCGAAGATGACGTGATGCTGTTGATCAAAAACGGACACGGCCCCGCGTTGTTCACCACCAGCGCCTCGTCGCGGAAGGACCCCCGGCAAACGTTGCCGAAATTCCCCGAATCGGCGATTCCCACCACCAGCCGCGGCGTCACTCCCGTCCCGTTGACGGTGACCGTCTCCGGGCTGAACAAGTCGTTGCTGAAAATCGTGACGGTCGCCGTCGCAAACCCCGCCGCCGTCGGTTTGAAGCGGATGGGAATCTCGATCGACTCACCCGGCGCCACCGCCAGCGGAAACGACGCGACGCCCGGAATCACAAATTCCGCGTTCGACGATGTAATGCTCCAGACCAGCAGCTCCGCGAATCCGGAATTGTTGATCGTCAGCACCCGGTCCGCGCTCTTGCCCACGCACACATCGCCAAATTGGCCGTTGTCCCCCACCATCGTCACCACGATCGCCGCCGGAGCGATCCCGGCCAGCAACCGGCGCCCGTTGATGCTGCCCCATCCTGTGACCGCATCCCAGCCCACCGCCGCCGTGTAGAATGGCGCATCCGGCGGGTAGCTGGAGTCGTTGTTGCCCAACCGGATGTCGTTACAAATCCGAGGCCCGTACTTGTACAGCGTCGGATTCAGCAATCCCGTGTTGCGGCCCAGAGATGCATTGATGGTCGCAATCAGGCCCGCGTAGAGCGGCGCTACGGCGCTGGTCCCATATCCTCCCTGAGGCCCCACGCCGGCGATGACAAACCCCGTCATCGCCACCATGCCGGCCACGTCGGGCAGGCCGCGCCGGATTCCGCCGTCATTTTTTGAGATCGGCCGAACCCCCGCGTGGACCTGATACGGAGGCCGCGGAAATTGATCGCTCACTCCGCCGCCCGTCGCCTCGTAGTAGAAACTGCCTGACCAGCCCTGGAACGGCGAAGCCAGAACATTGCCGTCGCTCCAGGTGTATTCGTAGAGCGCCCCAGGCGGCGTTGGATTCGCCGAACCCAGAATCGTCCCGCCGCACGCCGTTACGAACGGATCACCGTTCGGGTAGCTGATATGGCACTTCCCGTCTCCCACGTCGTTCTCCGAGCCCCAGTCGCCGATCGCCATGAACACCGTGATGCCGCGAGCGGCCGCGGTTTTTAGCTTTCCGTGCAAATTGTTCGCAAAGGTTCCCGCGATGGTGTGGTCGCCAATCGAACCCGTGTCGTCGCGCAAGGAGGGCACCCAACTCGCCGTCAATACCGAAGGCGGATTGTCGCCCGGCAATGGGAAGGTCGCTCGATCGAAGAACGTGTCCCATCCCAGTTCGCTGTCGTCGGTGAAGTAAACGTTGATGTTCGCTCCCTGACCCGAAGTCGCCGCGATACACACGTCGATGTTGCATTCAAGGATCGGGCCGGGCGGGGGACTTAACACCAGGGCTCCGTTGTTGGTGTAGCCCAAAAGAAGAATGTCGGTGAGCTTCGGTGCCGACAACCCTAACGCCGTCACGAACGAATTGATGTCGCTGAGCAGATACGCCGCTCCAGCGGAGGCATCCTCGAAGATTCCAATCGTCTGGCCCGCGGCACTGTTGGTCGGAAAATTGTAATCCTGGGCGATCTGCAAAGGTGTCAAGTAACCCGCTCCGGGAGGATCCCCGGTACCTGTCCCCGCCGGCCTTCCCAACTTGCGATTGTCCAGGCCGATCACCGCTTCCACCAGCTCCGCCAAATTGGCCGGCAGATGCACGCGTCCCTCGAACCCACGGTACTCATGCGCGCCCATCTCCCGGTGGTCACCAAAGGGACGCCCTTCTCCTTCCTTGCGCGGCGGATGCGCGGGCGCCTTCCGCTCTGGCGCCCGATACCGGTTCAGCGTCACGCCGAACGCGGCATTCATCTGCGCCGCCGTACCCTCCGCCATAATGCGCCGCCGTCCAGCGTGGTGCTCCACGATCCGCAGCCCGCGGTCTCTCAAATAGTCCGCAACCCGGTCGACCTGTTCCTTCGCGGCGCCATGCCGCTCGAAGAACTCTTCCGGCGAAAGGTAAACCCGTTGGTCCGGCGGGGTATTCTCCCAATACTCCAGATCGGGCACGTCCGGACTGCCCGGCTTCTGGCGGACAATCACCGCGACCGTGACGGGTTCGTTTGCTTCTACAGGTCCAAGCAGCGTCGATCCCTTAATCTGAGGACGTTCACTGCCCGGTAGAGGATGGGTACCTGTCGGACGAGGCATATTGCAAGCTCCTTGTAACTGAAAAGTTCTGGGTTGCCGAACCTATAGCGCAGTTTTGAGGTGGACCCGCCTTTTGACGGGGAATGTTTCAACCGCGATTGTCCCGGCCCACAACTGCAATCTGCTGGAATAGTGATCGAGAAGAGCGCGTCGTATCATGCGACGGACGTAGTTTCTCTAATTCCTGACTGAGAATGGTGGTCAGGCGTTGGTTCGATCGTGGGCTTAGCCCGCGTGAAAGATGCAACGTCTCAATAGATGGCGGGAGGTCGGGAATCGGATGCAATCTGGCTCCACGAGGACCAGATTAGTCTTGACAAGTCGGCTAGCGTTTACCAATGCGACTGCGAGGATGGGATTTCGACTCTCCCACGTGCTCACCCATCCGCTACGGTCTCGGCTTCCCGAGCGGGTACCTCTTTATCGGGATTCTGAATGATAAAGGACGATATCGCCAACATCCATCCGATTCTTCAACAGACTCGGATACATTCAACCCCACCAGAATTTACGGGCCGGCAGAAGGCGCTCTTGACAGCGATGCCAGCAACCGCGCAATATGGCGTAGTACGATATGTCGATTGATGACATATGGAGGGTTTGCTTGCCCCTGACCGAACCAGTATTGCTAGTGTTGTTGAGCCTGGCGGAGCAGCCGCGCCACGGCTACTCCATTCTCAAGGACGTGGAACGAATGAGCGGCGGCCGCGTAAAGCTCAGCACGGGCACTCTCTACGGGGCCCTGCACCGTTTGCTCGACGACGCCTGGATCGAGCGCATCGAAGAAGACGAAAGCCCCCGCGATCGGCGGCCTTACCGACTCACGTCACGTGGGCGCCGCAACCTACAACTAGAAATTGAACGAATGAGGCACTTGACCAAACTGGCTGCCCTCCGTGTCGCACGAAAGGAGGCCTAACTGGAATGCTCACTTTCTATAGATGGTTGCTCTACCTGTATCCGTCACTCTACCGGCGTGAATACGCGGATGAAATGGTCTCTGTATTTCATGATGCGCAAGCAGAGCTCAGCGCTCGAAGGTTTGGCGGGCGCCTGTCTTTTCGTATCCGCGAGACTTGGGGTCTGCTTGCTGGCGCTGTGCAAGAGCATATCGGCATCATTGGCGGTCGCTATCAGTTGATTTCGTTCACGAGGTTCAATATGCGCCCAGAATTTCGTTTCCCTCGGTCCACAGTCTTCCTGATGTCAATCATCTTTGGTGGCGTGATCCTTGCAATGGAGAAAGCCAATACCATCCAGGTGAAATATGCGGCTGGCTCTGGGTCGATATGGCCATCGTTGCCGTGGTTTCTGGGGTTCACTCTTCTATTCACCTGCGCCGCAGCCATGGCCGGTTGGGGAATTCTGTTTGCGTTAGGACGAACTGGGGCTCATCGTCTGGCAAACATACGGCCCTGTCCGAACAGTCCTGACTGACCCGGGATCACTCCCGCATGTCAGCCGTTACCGGTGTCGGAAGGCGGGGATGTCCGGACAAGTGGACATGCGGGCGAAGAAGACGTAATGTCTCCACGTGATCAGCCGCGCCAGTCGGGAACTTCTTTTTGTTTACGCCCAGCGGCATGGCGGAAGAATAGCGGTCCTCGATTCGCAGGGGGCGTTCACTTACCACGATTTGCTTGATGCGTCGTCGCGCGCGGCCACGGCGCTACTTGCTGGCCAAGAGGATCTTCGCGAAGAGCGTGTGGCGTTCCTGTTGGCGCCGGGATTTCCGTGGGTTGCAGCGCAGTGGGGTATTTGGCGGGCGGGTGGCCTCGCCGTCCCTTTACCGCTCAACTCGACGAAACCTGAGCTGGAATATCTTATCGACGATACGGAAGCATCGACGTTAGTGTTCGATGCCGATGCCGCCCCTGTTTTGGCGCCAATCGCAGCTGCCCGCGGTATTCGCGTGTTGTCGTACGAGCAGCTTGTCGCTCTCCAAACAGCCGAATTGCCAAAAATCAACAGCGAGCGGCGGGCCATGATTCTCTACACCAGTGGCACGACGAGCCAGCCGAAGGGTGTCGTCACCACTCATGCCAACGTTACGGCGCAAATCGTCAGCCTTGTGGAAGCCTGGGAGTGGTCGACCGACGATCGCATTTTGCTCTGTTTGCCGCTGCACCATGTGCACGGGATCATCAATGTTGTGTCCTGCGCACTGTGGTCGGGAGCGACCTGCCAGATGCTGCCGCGCTTCGATGCGAATGCGGTGTGGGACCGCATCGCCGACGGCAGCATCACTCTGTTCATGGCCGTGCCTACCGTTTACGCAAAGCTCATCGCGGCATGGGACGCGGCTTCGCCGGCGCGCCGCGTGGAACTGATGCAGGCATGCACCCGGTTGCGCTTAATGGTGTGCGGTTCGGCGGCGCTGCCAGTGAGCACGCTCCAACGCTGGAAGGAAATTAGCGGCCATACCGTGCTCGAGCGCTACGGTATGACGGAGATCGGCATGGCGCTATCGAACCCGTTGCGGGGGGTACGTGTGCCCGGGAGCGTCGGAACGCCGCTTCCCAACGTCGAAGTTCAGCTGGTCGGAGAGAATGGCCAACCGGTCGTTCCGGGAACACCGGGCGAGATCGAAGTCCGCGGTCCGAGTATGTTCTCGGAATACTGGGGCAAGCCCGACGCAACACGCGACGCTTTCCGCGACGGCTGGTTTCGCACCGGTGATACTGCGGTGGTCGAGAACGGTCGCTATCGCATTCTTGGCCGGACGAACGTTGACATCCTCAAGACCGGCGGACATAAGGTATCAGCCCTGGAAATTGAGGAGGCGTTGCGTGAACATCCCGCGGTGGCGGAATGTGCCGTTGTCGGCCTGCCCGATCCAGAGTGGGGTGAGCGCGTGGCTGCGGCCGTAGTGCTGAAACAAGGTGATGTCCTCGACCTGCCGTCCTTTCGTGCCTGGGCCAAGCAATTCCTGGCAACTCACAAAGTGCCCTCCCGCCTTCTCGTACTGGATGCGCTTCCGCGCAATGCAGTCGGCAAGGTAATCAAACCGGCAGTGGCAGCCCTGTTTCAAACCGCGGGCCGCGATCCTGCCACCTAGATCCGCGATTCCCAAGCCGTGTTATCCTCGCCCACAAAGTAAAGGGGACTTTGTGGCCGAGCAAGCAGTGAATCGCTCAATCCATAGCAAGCTCTCACGCCAGCAAGTCACCGGATTCTGGGGTGCGTGGGCCGGCTGGACGCTAGATGGCATGGATTCTGTGATCTATGCACTGGTCCTCAGCCCGGCTCTCACGGAACTGCTTCCGAAATCGGGGTACACGGCTACTGCTGCCAATGTGGGGTTTGCGGGATCGGTACTGTTCGCACTTTTCCTCGTGGGATGGGGACTGTCGCTGGTTTGGGGGCCAATTGCCGACAGGTTTGGCCGCAGCCGGGTGCTCGCCGCCACCATCTTTGTTTATGCGATCTTTACCGGAGCTGCCGCATTGTCGCAGACGGTGTGGCAACTGGGATTGTTCCGGTTGCTCGCAGGTATTGGAATCGGCGGCGAATGGGCGCTGGCCGGTACCTACGTGGCCGAAGCCTGGCCGGAAGATCGTCGCAAGATGGGCGCCGGGTATTTGCAGACCGGCTATTACGCAGGCTTCTTTCTCGCTTCGGCCCTCAACTACACGGTCGCAACACGCTATGGCTGGCGTGCCATGTTCTGGTGTGGCCTGACGCCCGTGGTCGTTGCCGTCATGGTTCTGCTCCGCGTGAAGGAGTCCGAGCGCTGGCAACAAAAGGCCAAGGTCAAAGCGGAAGATGGAATTTCTGCTCTGCGCCGGATCTTCAGTCCTCCCTACACGCAGCGAACGCTGGTCAATACGGTGCTGCTGGCGGCGGCGATCTGCGGTCTGTGGGCGGCCGCAGTGTACGCACCGACAGCAATCATCAGTTTGGCGAAACGCGAGGGTCTGTTGCAGTCCCAAGCTGTGCGCATGTCTTCCTTCGGCATGGGCTTGCTGTCGTTGGGGACCATCTTGGGCTGCCTGGCGGTCCCGCCGCTGGCCGAAAGGATCGGCCGCAAGCAAACTCTCGCCGTTTATTTCCTCGGCATGGCGATCTGCATCCTGCTCAGCTTTAGCTGGGCGTTCTATCTGCCCCGCGGACTTCATCCGTTCATCGCGGTGCTGTTTTTCTTAGGCTTCTTTGGGGGCAACTTCGCTATCTTCAGCCTCTGGCTGCCAGAGCAATACGGAACCACGGTTCGTGCCACCGCGTTTGCCTTCACTACATCGTTCGGACGTTTCATTGCCGCGGGAGTGAACTTCGGAGTGGGAGCCTTGGTCAGCCGGATGGGGACTCTCGGCAAGCCCGTTGCATTTACCGCGGTTGCCTTTGGGATCGGCTTGCTGATCATTCCCCTCGCATTGGAAACTCGGGGAAAAGTGCTGCCTGACTAATGATAAAGGACACTGTCCCCAACAACGCGCGATCGCGATCTCCCAAACTTCTCAAGCCATAACCGCCTCCAAGAGGTTCGTGCTCGCGGAAGCTCTGCGCGAATGAGCTGTGTCGGCACGCAATTCCATCTCCCTTTCGCTAATATGGTCCATGCTACAAATCGCCGCCCATGTGGAACTGGGGCTCTGCTGGGTCGCCTGGTCGATGGCCTTCGTCAAACCGAGCAAGCAGGCCGCGAGCCAGAAGGAAGCTGCGAGCGCGCCGGCGTCGCGCTGGGGCATCTTTCTGGTGATGGTTGGCTTCGCGCTGGCATGGTCCTATGTGCGGCCTGTTGGCTTTCAAAAGTCCACCACCTCGCTGATCGCCTCTATAATTCTCGGCCCGCCATCCGTTGCGCTGGGGTGGGCCGCGGCCCGCCACCTGGGCAAGCAATGGCGCTACAAGGCAGCGCTGAGCCAGGACCACGAACTTATCCAGACCGGTCCCTATCGCTGGCTGCGCCACCCCATCTACGCCTCAATGCTGGGCATGCTGGTGGCGACGCTGGCCGCCTGGACCTGGTGGCCGATGGCGATCGGGTCCGTGATCACATTCCTTGCCGGGACAGAAATTCGCGTCCGCGCCGAGGAACGCCTGCTCGCCGAGCGCTTCCAGGATTCGTACGGCGCTTACTGCTCGCGCACGTCGGCCTTCATTCCGTTCATCCGCTGATGGCCGTTCGCAGTCCGTCTCCCAAACCTGAATGGCTGGGCTGTTTCCGCGCTGGAGGCCGCGCTCACGCCTGAGCTATCCATTCCAGCGCGCTGACGCCAATTTCCCGATGCCCGTTACGAAGGGGACCTAGGGGCTGTTGATGTTGTCGATGTGAACGTTCCTTATCATTCACGATCCGGATGAAGAGGCAACCCCTCGGGAAGACGAGACCGAAGCGGGTGGGTGAGCACGAGGGCGAGAGTCGGAATCCCGGGCCCGCAATCGCATTGGTAAGTACGAGCCGACTTCCCGTTACAGATCGGGCTGGGTGGAGCGCATTGGCGATTTGCCATCAAACGAACCCGATGCGTGGCAAAATCGATCACCCTCTACAAATTCGTGATCAACAGGACTCGTCGCTCACTCGCTACGCAGAATTTCGATGGGGTCTGTGCGCAGCGCGCGAAGCACGGCAGGCAGTGTGGCAACGAGCGCACTGAGCAGCATGGCACACGTCGGCAAAGCGATCATATCCGCGTCGGTTGCTTTGACCTGGTAGAAAAGCGACTGAACATAGCGCGCCGCGACGAATCCGAGCGCGACGCCCGCGCAGCCTCCAAGCGCGATCATCTGGAAGACATCGAGAGTCACAATGCGCACGATGCCAGCACGAGTCGAGCCAATCGCCATGCGGATACCGATCTCGCGGCGGCGTTGCAGGACAGAGTAGTTGAGGACAGCGTAGAGTCCGATGCCGGCGAGGAGCAGCGCGACGGCGGCAAAGAAAGCGGCGAGCATGGCGATCAGACGCTCGCGAATGGTCTGGTCGCGGACAAGATCGAGCTGCGTGGTGATGTTGGAAACGCGAAGGCCGTTGTGGCTCTGCGCGATGAGTTGGCGGAAGGAGCCGGCGAGGGCGAGCGGGTTCTGGGCGGTGTGAATGGTGAAGGTGGCGAAGTCGACGACCCTGGGGGCGGATTTGTCGTTGATTTCGGCGAAGGGGACGTAGAAGACGGCGCGGCTGGGCTCGCGCAGGTTGTGGTAAGGGACGTCGGGGATGACGCCGACGACCTTGTTGAGGGGCTGATTCGCACCGCGTTCAAAGGAGCGGCCGATGGGGTCCTGGCCGGGGAAGAAGGTCTTGACGAAGGTTTCGTTGACGATGGCGGCTCCCGGCGAGGTGTCTTCAGGGCGAAAGTCGCGGCCGGAAACCAGGGAGATCTTCATCGTCGAGAGCCAGTCCGGGGAAACATTCAGGAAAAAGGCGGGAGTCGGACTGGGAGGCGCGCCGTTGATGGAGATGTCGCTGTTTATCTGGATGCGCCCGAGAAGTGGCCAGCGCGAGATGGCGACCGAGTTGACGCCGGGAACGGCACGGAGCGCCTCGGCAGTTTGATTCCAGACGACGGGGAGCTGGCCTTTTCCGGCAACGGTTTCGAGCAGGAGCAGACGGTCGGTGGAGAAACCAAGGGGGCGGTTCTGCAGGCGCTGGAAGGATGCGACGAAGAGCGAAGACAAAAAGAGGACGAGGAAACAGAAGGCTACCTGAAGAGCGATGGCTCCACGCATGAGACGGCGTGGCCAGTGCGGATCTCCACCACCCTTGAGCGCGGCGACGGGCCGAACGGCAGAGGCACGGAGAGCCGGAAGCAAACCAAGCCATAGAACGATGAGGATAATGAGCCCGAAGCCGAAGAAAAGCACACGCCAGTCAGCGGGAAGGGCGAGGCGAGCAGGGTTGTCGGGCGGATTGACGAGGCTGAGCACAAAGGGCCCCGACCACGCCGCAAAGAATGCGCCAAGGACGGAAGCCAGGAGGGCGAGCAGTGCGCTCTGGACGAGGATGAGCTGGACGAGGCGACGACGGCCGGCGCCGATCGAGATTCGGAGAGCCATCTCCTGGGCTCGGGCGGCGGCCTGGGCGGTCATCAGGTTAGCGACGTTCGTGCAGGCGATGAGCAGGACGAGAGCCGCCAGGAGACCGAGGACGCCGAGGTATCGGCGATAGTCCTTCTGGAGATCGGAGATGCCGGCGCCGGCGGGATAGAAGACAAGCTTCTGATTGAGAAAGCGGTCGATGGACGCCTGGGTCGCGCCGCGAAAACACTTCGAGCACTCGGCCTCGAAAGCGCGGTGGACGGCGGAGAGATGCTGTCGGAGCGGCTCGACGGCGGTGGCCGGGTTGACGCCGGGTTTCAACATCAGGAAGGTGAGGTGCCAGTCGACGCTGTCCTGGTTGGCGAAGCTGTTCATGCCGAGGGGCAGAAAGATGTCGGTGACAGTTCCCTTTTCGGTTCCGGCGAAATCGCGAGGGCCGACGCCGATGATTTGGAAGGTCTGGTTGCCTATGTGGAGCGAGTGGCCGAGGACATCGGGATCGCGGCCGAAGTGGTGATTCCAGTAGTCCCAGGAGAGGACCGCATAGGGACTGGCACCGGGAGCGCGGTCATCGGCGGGCGCGAGCAGGCGGCCGAGCGCGGGCTCAAGGCCGAAGAGCGGGAACATGTTGCCGGAGACATAGACGACGTGGGCCTTCTCCATGTCGTCGTCGGTGAACCAGGTGATATCGGTGCGCTCGGCGTCGCTGATGGCGATGAGGTCGGCCTGGTCCTTGACGGCATCGCGCATGAGGTTGAAGTCCGGCGTGGCCCAGTGGCCGTCCTCGACAGGCTTGCCCTCGAAGCCGGTCATCTTGCGGGAGAGGACGTAGAGGTTGCTGGAATTGGAGATGGGGAGCGGGCGCCAGAGCAGGGCGTCGATAAGACGGAAGGCGGCGACGCAGGAGCCGATGCCGAGGGCGAGTGAAAACACAGCGGCAAAGGACGTGACCTTGTTGCGGCAGAGCTGCCGCCAGCCGAAACTTACATCGGTGAGAAGCGACTCAAGCCATCCGGCAGCACGAATGCTGTGGCTCGCCTCGTGGGCACGCAGCGCGGAGCCGAAAGCACGGTGCGCTTCCTTAGGATCACGACCCGAGGCAATGGCTTCGTCGATGTGGGACTGCAACTCTTCCTCGATCTCGCGATTCAAGCGCTCACCGCGCACGGCATTCGAGATGCGCGACCACAAAGACATGTCATGCCTCCCGGAGAACTCGATTGATTGCCAGGCTGACTAACTGCCAGCGCGACTGTTCCACGCCCAGTTGCTTTTTGCCTGCGGCGGTCAATTCGTAGACGCGGGCGCGGCGGCCAGAATCCTTCTTGATCCACTC
>DATBYA010000177.1:0-69911 GCA_036514015.1 Candidatus Sulfotelmatobacter sp. | reverse complement strand
GGCGCCGAATACCAGAAAATTCTCGACCATCGCGGAGTTGCCTCCACCAATGTGCTCTATTCGCTGGCTCATTTGGGTCTCGGCCGCGCTTATGCCCTGCAGGGGGACACGGCGAAAGCGAAGACCGCCTATCAGGACTTCTTTGCAATCTGGAAAGATGCCGATCCGGATGTGCCGATTCTCAAAACGGCCAAAGAAGAGTACGCAAAGCTGAAGTAGGTGCCGACCCGGCTGTCTCTCTGCTTGAAGCTTCTCCTTCGATTGCCGAGCAAACCAGATCGGCGCAGATCAGTTCCAGTGCAGCTCGGACCAGGGCGGATCAGTTCGGCCAGATCAGTGGAACGTACCCCATTCCCACGAATCGTCGATTGCCTCACCCAGCAGATCCTTGACCAGACCCTTCAGTTTCTTCCGCTCACCGCGGAAGGTGACTTCGCGCCCATCCGCACCCTTGATGGGGAAACTCTTGGCGGTGATGCCGTGCTCGGTCAGGTAGTGCTCAACTTCGTTGAGGCCCGGCTCCTCGCCGCGCCCGTACTGCCGAATCTTCTCTTGGCTCGACCGATGCGTCCAAGCGGTAATCGCGGTGATTGGGTCTAGGCTCATGTTCCTTGGTCCTTTGGCGCGGTACGCCTCGCAGGCCGAATTGCGCCTTTTCTGGCCGAAGTGCGCCTCTCGGGCCAACGATGAACAGAAGATCAGGTGCACCTTTCCTGCGAATCGTTCAGCCCACAGGACGACATTAAGGTTTAGACCAATTTCATGAAAGATTACATTGCACTGGTTACTGTGGAGTTACATAAGTTTGCCCGTCAGATCGCGGGGTTCGTCCGAGCAGCCGGCGGCAGCGGTCGCTGCGTAGGGTGGGGCCAATGAGTACTATCTGATTACGTAAATCATCGCGCAGCATCTCCGCTACTTCGATTGGAGATCGCTCTTCAACGGTGCTATATCGCCGGCTGCTTCCTCGTTCCGTAGCCCGAGACACTAAACCGGCAAACACGTCTGAGTACTCGGGGAACTTGCCCGCCACGAACGGCGCTATCCCTGCCAAACATGTTGACCGCAGATGCACGGCACGGTTTCCGTGGGTTTTTGTTTGGTTAATTGCTGTTTGCAGATCGGGCAGGGTTTAGTCATCGTGTAAATCATAAGTCTTGCTCCTCCGCGCCACCGCTCGACGATCACAAATGCGCATGGCGAGTTCGTCTATTTGTTATCGGGATTGCTGTGACGCCAGTTCCAGTAGACGGTCTGCTGCCGGGTACTCAACTGAACGAAATCCCGCTTTTCGTGGTGCTCGGTCTGGTACCGTTGGTAGGAGCGGTCTTCGTTGGCGTCCCAGTTGTGATAGTCCTTGTGGCTCTTGTCGTAGTAACGCTTGTTGTTCTCGGCTTGTTTATTTTCGTGGTTCCTATCATCTTGCGGGCTGGCAGCGGCCATCATTGCAACAGGTGCGGCCAGGACCGCAGTCAGAAGAAGCGAACTGAGATATCGGTATCCACGGTGCATGTAGTCTCCTTGGGCGCGAAATTCACATCCGCAGAATCCCGCTAACATCACTGTCTGCTCTGAGCGCTCCAAAGTCTGGTCAATACTGCTCGGCGGTGGCTCGTGAGCAAAACTCCAATACTTGATCTGTATTGATCGTTGGGATTTCGCTCTTTGCCTTATGCTGCTCCTAACCGTTCAAGCGAGGCATTTATGGGTCGCAGCCATTTCCCAGAAATACCGTGCATACTGTGCCGTAAGCCCGTGGATTCAGGAATTGACCTGCGCGCTGATGAAAGCGGCAGGGCCGTTCACGAGGAGTGCTACGTTCAGCAGATCATGCGTTCTTCCAGCAATCCCGCTGCGGCAATGATGGCCTACTGATTTAACTGCCCGTGTTGATTAAGCCAAGGCTGGCCCAGTCTCATACGACCGTCGTCGTCCCAGTCCCACTTTACAAGCGCGTCGTCTTCTGCGAGGGTTTCCTGACTCATGTTGGGGACGAGAGTCTCGGCCTTGCCGTCCTTGCCGAAAGGAGCTGAGCAAGCTCAGGGTGCGAAGTACGAATCGAAGACAGGTTCCAAATGATGATGGGTTCGACGACAGCGTAGTGCTGTTTTAGCGTTTTAGCAGGTAGAACGCTGGCAGTCCTCCTGCACAGGCGGGGATCGGGGGCCGAACGAAGGAGCGAAACGAAAGTCAGAGCTGGAAGGATTCCATTCTGGGTCAAAAACAGTCAGTTTAGAGGTGGCACCACACCCCAAAGCGCCACGCGGGATGGACTGAGCTTGTCAACTTCGAGGCATCCGATAGGACCGCAGCTCGGTCACAATTGTGGTCACAAAATGGCGCGATTCCGGGATCTCCGTTCTTCCAAATGTTGTTGCTAGATTCAATGGTCGTGAAAACTGAATCTCGGGAACCCAGTGATAACAAACAGCAAACGGGGCTTAAGTCGTTGAGGACTCAAGCCCCGTCCGGTGGACTGTTTGGGATTGACCAAGAGGTGGTCACTCTACGTGGCCTCTACGGCAACTCCGGGATTCCTGACCGACCTGCGTCAGGCGGATCCAATCCTAATTCACCGGTAGTGTGCGGGCTGTAGCTTCCGGCGCGTCGTGCAGTGTTTCCCGCGTCCGAAGCCCCGCTTAGAGCGACCCGCTCTAAGTCTCAGCCACCTCACCTGGTCTTTGAACATCCCAACTACTGCCATCAGAACTTATCATCCGACCACCTCCTTTCCGGTGTTGGCTCGAAGTTAACGCTGGAGGCGAATTGTTGTCAATACCGTCAGAGTGACATACCGTCAGATTGACTCTTGCCAGACAAGAATGCGTGCCCGGGGATGGGGTCATGGGAACCTTCTCCCGGAGAAAGGAAATGGACGCGATTAATTTCATGACTGAGCAATTTTGATCAGACCGTAGGGGAGTAACGATTATAGGGTCACTCTGCAGAGACGTAAAAGAACGTACCCTCCCCCGTCCCCCGTTCTTCGTCTCGGCTGGCCGGCCAAGGAAATCAGCGAGCCTGCTGCGTCGCTGAAGCGGATAGAGTGTCGCACAATGCCGCTGATTTCATTGGCAGAGGCCTGGCAGGTAAGGAAAAAGAAAGTGGGAAAAGATAATGAAGTCGCGCGCGATTCGTTTCTTGTCTCTCTCGTTCTCGCTGCTTCCCCTGTTGGGACTCAGTGCATATGCCACCTCCGTCAACCTTGGGACCGCCGGCAACTATGCAGTGCTGGCTGGGTCGACCGTCACTAACACCGGCTCCAGCGTGCTTACGGGAGACCTTGGCGTCTGGCCAGGCACCGCAGTCACCGGATTTCCCCCGGGAGTGGTCACCGGAGGAACCATAAACGCAGGCAACGCGGCGGCGCAGACAGCGGAATCTGATCTGACCACGGCTTACAATACCGCGATGGGTTTGAGCCGAACCGGCACGTTGACAGGGCAGAATCTGGGAGGGATGACGCTAACCCCCGGCGTATATTTCTTCGCCAGCTCGGCTCAATTGACTGGGGCACTTACCCTCAACACCCTGGGCAATCCCAACGCCGTGTTCGTTTTTCAGATCGGGAGTACGCTCACAACGGCGAGCGCCTCGTCGGTTATTTTCACAAATAGTTTGTCAGACTCGAACGTTTATTGGCAGGTGGGCAGCTCCGCCACGTTGGGAACTGGAACGACGTTTGAAGGGAATATTCTCGCGCTCACCAGCATTACCCTGACTACCGGCACAACCATCGGATGCGGCAGCGCTTTGGCCATCAATGGTGCGGTGACGTTAGACAGCAACGTCATCGGGGGTGGCTGCAGCGGAGGAAGCGGTGGAGGGGGTACGACGACGGTTCCAGAACCCGGCACTCTGGGCTTGCTAGGGACGGGCCTCGCACTTCTGGCCGGCGTAGGAGGTCGGAGACTGCGCATCTAGCCGCCCTACGTTCCCCAGAGTCGCATTCTCTCCCGGTTCCAGAAGGCTGTAGCATCTGCGATCACCAATGTCAGGTCAAAAGCGGGCGGTGGGCCGTTCGCGGGCGAAACCATCCCCCCAGGATTTCGATGCGGCTGTTCATCAGCCGATCGCACTCCGAAAGCGGGGGCGGGCGAAGGGGGAGGATCTCGGCGATGGACTTGCCGAATCGCGTAATCTGAATCGTTTTTTCGTCTTCCCCACGGAGTCGAGCAGCGCCAGGCACTTCACGGTAAACTCAAAGATCGCAATTTCCTTCATGACCGCAATTGGCCCCGGGTCAACATCGGTCATGGCAGTCCAAAGGCATACACTGCGCTCCCCGCTGCAATTGCCACATACTGTTTTCCGTCGACCGCAAAGGCCATGGGCGGGGCATAGACTGCGCCGCCCATCTGAAAATGCCAGACAGGTTTGCCGGATGCCGCGTCAAAGGCGATGAAGTTTCCTTCCGCGTCGCCGCTGAACACCAGGCCACCTCCGGTCGAAAGCACCCCCGACCAGGTCGGCGAGGTGTGCTCGAACTTCCACTTGATCTGCCCGGTTGCCGGGTCGATCGCCTTCAGAAATCCGGTATACGGCTCCGCCTCTTCCGACGGAAAATACGCGCTGCCGTAATAAGCGTGGCCCGCCTCATAGGGCTGCGGAGCGGTGCTGAAAGTGTCGCACTGATCGCGCGCCGTCACATAGAACAACCCGGTCGCCGGATCGTAGGTCGGAGCCATGAAGTTCGTGGTTCCGAGCGCTCCCGGGCAAACGGTACGCCCCGCAAGCGTTGGCGACGATTGACTGTTCGCCACCGGGCGCCCCTCTGCGTCTTTTGTGTCGCTCCATGTGGTCTTGCCGTAGGCATTCGCTGACAGGAGTTTGCCATTGGTGCGATCGATGACATAAAAAAATCCATTCCGATCAGCCTGGGCGATCAGATGCTTGCCGCCAGCCTCGATCATCACTGGAATCTGCGTCGCATCCCAATCATGCTCGTCGTGCTTGGTGAACTGGAAATACCAGTTCATGGTGCCGGTGTCGGCGTTCAACGCCAGCAGGGAATTGCTGTAGAGGTTGTCGCCTGCCCGCCCCGCGCCGCGATTCGACGGCGCAGGATTTCCCGTCGGCCAGAAAATCTGATTCGTAGCCGGATCATAGGTTCCCGTGTTCCAGGCCGGGGCCCCCCCCGTTTTCCAGGAATCGCCTTGCCAACTTTCATGCCCGGGTTGGCCTGGCCCCGGAACCGTATAGAAGCGCCATTTGCGTTCGCCCGTCGCCGCGTCATACGCATCAATAAACCCGCGTACTCCATACTCCCCGCCGGAAATACCGATCACCACCAGACTCTTCACCGCGAGCGGCGCCACCGTGAAGCTATACCCAGTGCGGTAGTCGGCCGCGACCCTGTCCCAGACAACATTTCCCGTTTTCGCATCGAGCGCGATCACATGGGCATCGAGGGTTCCCAGAAAAACTTTGTCGCCCAGAATCGCCAGCCCGCGGTTCACTCGCCCGCAGCAGGGGCGAATGTCTCCCGGCAGTTGCCGCTGGTACATCCAGAGGGGACGTCCCGTGCGCGCGTCGAGTGCGAAGGCGCGGTCCTCCTGCGCGCTGGCATAGAGAATTCCGTCGACCTCCAGCGGCGAAGTCTCCAACTTGCCGGTCGCTCCCGTCTGATAAACCCACTTCGCAACCATGGTGTGCGCGTTGGCCAGATTGATCTGATCGAGCGCGCTGAACCGCTTCCCGGCGTAGTCGCCCGAGTAGGTCATCCAGTTCTGCGGTTCCTTGGCCGAATTAACCAGCCGTTCGAAGGTGACCTGCGCTTGCCCCCAGCTCGATATCATCAACCCAAACAATCCTGTTGCCAGGATCGCCGCCTTGATCCTGAGACCAACATGGAAGAGCGGCCCTTCCCGGGCCGCCTCACGAACCGCGAAGGGGAAGGCCTTCAGCCCCCTCCGGCCACCATGGCTGAAGCCCGCGCCGGGCAGGTCTCCGCGACCCGGCCCCGAAGCGCCGCTCTTCCAGGGTGGTCGCGAGCCTTCAGAAATTCGGCCCCAACCTCTTTCGATCCTCTGATTCGCCGCCCCCCTCGTCATTTCGCCCCCACGCTGCTTAAGTAGGCCACAATGTCTTCAAGATCTTTGTCGCTTAGAAAGTCGGTGCCATAGGTCGGCATGGCAGACTGCCGGCTCTTCTGAAACGATTTCAGGTTGTCTTTCTCCAGCAGATGAATCTGCTCGCTGGTGTCCATGATTTGCACGCTGAAGCTGTCTTCGTTCAGCGTTATGCCCTTGATTTGCTTTCCGTCCGCCGTGACCACAGTGACGCTCTCGTATTCCTGCGGAAACTCCTTGGTCGCCTCCGTCAACCCCCATGCCAGCCTTCGGCTCGGATTACGCACCGAATCGATGATCGCTTCGCGTGTCCGCGACCCGCCCACTGCGGTTAAGTCGGGACCGAGCCGGCCTCCCTTTCCCGCAACCATGTGACACAACGAGCAATTCGCGTCGCCGTAAAACAAATCCTTGCCCCGGGCAGCATTGCCCTTCGCGTTGGCCGGAACTTTCACTTCCTGGCTGCGAAGATAGGTGATGATCTGCCAGATTTCTTCATCCGTCATTCCCACGCCCTGCCCATTAGTCCCATTGGCCGGCATGGCAGTTCCGGGAATGCCGTTGCTGATCACCTGAAACATCTCCGCGTCGGAGTGGGCATGCTTCTTGACTGCCCGCGTCAAATCGGGACCGCGCCCTCCGCCGTGAGCGCCCAGCCCGTGGCACAGCGCGCAGTTGATGCGGAACTCATACTCGCCCGCCTTGGCTGCTTTGGCGGTGCCCGCCAAGGGATTACGGTCGTCCGCGTTCGCTCCAATCCTTAGCATCGCCAACGCGAGGAGCCCCATGCAGCCTGCCCTGAACATGAACTCATCCTTCCCGGAATTGGCCGCATTCTACGCTCTTAGAGCGAGATTGCAGCTTGGGAAATTGCGGGCTGTCGGGAGAGTGCCAGAACCTTCTCCGCCGGTACATGGCCGGCGGGCATCTGCCGCCAGCACCTTTGGCTCTTCTACACTGAATATCTGGCTTTCCGATGGCGATCTTACTGAGGCCAGGAAGGTATTTTCCCTAGGCCGCCAAGTTGTTGATTATTCAGCCGTTCCACCGAAAGGCGTGGGGCTGAGGAAGGCCCAGATGGGCCAGCACGCGATAGGCAAATTCGCGCGCCATTTCATCTAAAGATGCGGGCCGGTAATAGAAGGCCGGAATCAGCGGGAAGATAGTGGCTCCGGCGTCGGCGGCCCGGTACATGTTGCGGATGTGGACTTTATTGAGGGGCGTCTCGCGTACGCACAGCACCAGGGGTCGCTTCTCTTTAAGGGAAACGTCAGCCGCGCGCTCAATCAGGTGCGAGGCGACGCCGTTGGCGATCCGAGCCAGAGTGCCAACGCTGCAGGGGATGACGATCATGGCGTCGGCGGGATAAGAACCGCTGGCCACATTGGCCCCAATATCGGCGTTGGATTGTAGGTGGATTTTAGGGATTCTGCGCGAGTTGATCGACTTCCCGGACGAGGGACCGAGAAGTCGGCCGATCAGGTTGGACCGGCCCTTCAGGCTCAACTCTTCGGCCATGACTCGCAGCGCGCTGTCGGAGGCGATAAAGTTTACGGTCTCGATGCGCTGGTCGCGCTCGACGGCCAGCAGTAACTGCCGCAGAAAAATGACGCCACTGGCCCCCGTGGTGGCGATAGTCAGATTCAGCGGCGGACGGTTGAGCACAGACGAGGTCCTTTTCGAATGAAACGCCTTGCGGCATTTAGAGCGAACGGCAGATCGAGCCGCCTCACCCCCGCCGGGCAAGGGCGGCATGTGATAGCCCGGCACCTGAGCGCCGGGTCGGAGAACGGAAAAGGAGCTAGCCCTGCAGCGACGGCGTCGAGTCTCTACCGAACTCCGGAGCATAGGGAGTCGATGGACTAGAAGTCAAGCGAGGCACAGAGCGACCCATGGCTAGCACCGCCAATCTTCGATCCCGCCGCAGCGCCGCCCAGCTGCACGCGCTGGCAGGAGTCGAACGCGAAATCCGCGCCCAGGATGCGCACCACCGCCGCAAGTATCTTCGCGAATTCAATCAGGCCTTTCGCCGTTACGATGGGCTGCTCGATGCCGACCAGCTTCAATGCGCCCTGCACTCCGCGGACGTAGTCCTGATCGGCGATTACCACGCGCTGCCTGCCGCGCAACGCCATGCCGGGTCTTTGATGGAGCAGCGCGCGCTGGCCGGCGACCGTCCCGTGGTGCTCGGGGTTGAAACCATTTATGCCCGCGACCAGCACATCCTCGACGAGTGGTGGCGCCGCGAAATTGACGAGAACGAACTTCGCCAGCGCATCCGCTTCGATCTCGACTGGGGATACGACTGGACTCCGTTTTACGATTTGCTGGTGACCGCGCGCGATCACGGCGAAGCTCTCTACGGCCTTGACTGCATGCCGCGCGACGATCTGCGCAAAATTGGCGCCCGCGACCGTCACGCCGCTGCGAAAATCGCCGAAACTCGCCTGCGTCATCCCGACGCGGTGATCTTCGTGTTGTTTGGCGAGTCGCATCTCGCTCCCGGGCATTTACCGCGCGAGGTGCACCGATTTCTGCCCGGTGCAAAGATCCTCACTGTGTTGCAGAATATTGACGCGCTGTACTGGCGCGCGGCCGGAGAGCGTACGGACAAAGTTGAAGCGGTCCGTGTCAACGACGACGTGTTGTGCGTCTTTAACGCGACACCGCTTGAGAAATACGAAAGCTACCGCTTGTTTCTCGATCAGTGGAGCCGCGCGGACGATGGTCCCGATTTCGCTCCCACCATTTACAACCTGATCGACAGTCTGGCACGCTTCCTCGAGATTAACCGCTACTCGCCACATAACGGCACGCAGCCGAAATTTCTGGTCGACATGCTGCCCGAGGTTTATGGCGGGCCGTCCGGCGCCATGCTGCGCCGCTTGCTGTCGCGCAAGGGCATTGCCGAGGCGGAGCGCGACGCTATGCTCGCCTGTGTCGAAGAGCGCGGCAGCGCCTACCTGCCGAAGGTGAATGCCTTCTATTTTCGCGAGTTCCAGATGCTCCACGCCGCCGAAGATGCGACGCGCTTCCTGCATCAGGCCTGTCAGGGTTTGCCGCAGCGACTCAATGGCAACTCAGACGAGCGCAGCGCCGTAAGGGAAAATGATCCGCGCAACAATGCGATCGACAATTTCTACGCGCTGCTGATCGAACACGCCGTAGCCTATTTCGGCTCGCGAGTGCTCTATCCCTCGCGTCCCGTCCCGGAAGACTCGTCGCCACTATCCCGCACGGCTTGCGAAAGGCTGGCGCAGGCTTCAATTCGTGCCGACAAGAGTAAGTTCGACTCCACCGCACGGGACCTGGGCCATCGCATCGGAAACCAGATTTATGACGCCTATCTTGCGGGCAAAGTGGCGCCCAGCGGTCTGCGGCGACTGTTTCTGGCACATCTCAACGAGCCTGGGCTGGCCCGCAAAGTGTGCGCCACCGTGATTGCCAAACTGCGCTCATTTACCAGTCCGCCGCGCTAGGCGCCGTCCCCGGGCTGGCTGGCATCCCCCGGATGCTAATCTAGATCTCGGCCGGGCTGAATTCCGACCGCTGCGTGCTTCGTGAACGCTGAATCCATTCGCAAACTTTTCGACCAGGTCCGCAAAGGCAAACTGACGCCAGACGACGCGGTCGCTCGCCTGCGGCATTTGCCCTTCGAGGATATTGGCTTCGCCAAGATCGACCATCATCGCGCTCTGCGTGCCGGCATGCCGGAGGTCATTCTCGGGGAAGGCAAGATGCCGGCGCAGGTGGCAGAAATTTTCGCTCGCCTCGCTGAGCACGGCGGCAACATTCTGGCCACGCGCGCCAGCGAAAAACAATTTGCCGCGGTCCAGAAAAAAGTTCACGCCGCCGAATATCGCGATCTCGCCCACGCCATCGTTCTGCAGCGCGATCCCAAGAAATACGGCAAGGGCATCGTTGCCGTGGTCTCCGCCGGAACCAGCGACATCCCGGTGGCGGAAGAGGCCGTGGTCACCGCCGAAATCATGGGCAACGAAGTCGAGCATTTCTACGACGTCGGCGTTGCGGGCATTCACCGCCTGCTGGCCAATCGTGAAGCGCTGACGCGCGCACGCGTCGTCATCGTCTGCGCCGGCATGGAAGGCGCCCTCCCCAGTGTTGTCGGAGGTCTGGTCGGCGTTCCCGTCATCGCCGTTCCCACCAGCGTGGGTTACGGTGCATCGTTCAAAGGATTGGCCGCGCTGCTCGGCATGCTCAATTCCTGCGCCTCGAACGTCAGCGTGGTCAACATCGATAATGGATTCGGGGCCGGCTACGTCGCCTCCCTGATCAACCGCTTGCCTTGAGTTTGCGCCCCACAAAATACCGGCAGAACGAAAAAGAGCGCGGGCTCGTGGCCGCGCTCTTCTGCTCACCGCTGCATCAACGCTACAGTCCCTTTTTATAGTCCCTGCTGGCCCGATTTTCCCTCGACCTGCAGTTTGTTGTCGACGCTGAAGGCGCCGGGGAGTTGATTGGCCTTGAGTCCGGCAATGGTCTTGTCCATCGGGCTATCGACCGATCCGTACAGCGTCACGTGCCCGTTGTCCACGATGATGCGAATCGGACGCGCCGGATCCATCGCGTATTTGCTCAACACAGAATCGCCATAGATGACCCGCATCGCCCGCAATCGCAGTTCATCGTCAAACCTCGATACCGGCTCCAGCGAAACGTTGTCGATTACGTCCTTTACGCCAGCCATCTGGGCGATAGCGGCGAGAGCTTCCTCGCGGCCCAGGCCGGTTCGATCCTGGCCCTCGAGCGCGACCACGCCATCCTTCACTGCCAGCGCGAAATAGTCGAACGTGTTGTCATACCCGACGCGCACGTAACGCAGCTTCTTGGCCAGTTGTTGCTCAAGTTCGGCGTCGGTCACGTTCTTACCTGCGACATTCACCAGGTTGCGCACCGCCTGCGTGTGGCCCGCTTTGCGCGCTAGCTTTGCGGCGTCCAGCTTGCCCTGGTAGAGATCAACCGAGCCAGTGAGAGTCACGATACCCTGTTCAACGGTGGCTTTCACATTCCGGAACTCGTTCTTGGCCGTCAGTTTCTGCATCACCGTCGTCTGCATTTGATTGTCGTACCGCGAAGCGGGGCTAGTCTCAGCCGTAAGCGTTGCCCCCAACAGTCCCCCCGCCAGCAGCGCCGAGGCCACTTTCACTAAGGTCATATTCTTTTTCTTGCTTATTGCCGCGGTCATAAATGTTGCCTCCGTTCCGATGCACGAATCTTTACGAATTAACTATCTGGTTAATTCGTTCGATGCCGATGGTCGGGCCGAAGATGTCCGCCGCGAGTCCAAAACCTGGCGGTCAGGAGACAGCAATTCAGCAAAACTTTTTATTTCGGGAGGTGTTTCTATTAGCGGAGAAGCCGGCGATATTTCTTCCCCGTCGCTCGCGGCGTTCGGGCGTCAAAAAGCTGGTGGCAAGCTGCAAGAACGCTGTCCCAACGAGCCCGGCCCGGGAAGCACTCCGGCTTCGGACGGTCTCGTTTTCGGACGGTCTCGTTTTAGGATTACCCCGGTAACTTTCGACTCGGTACTCCGCGTTCTACCATGCCCTTGGACTGCGCATTCGGAGGGGATTCGCGGATGGGGGAACGTGTCACCCAAACAGGGCGGGCGGACTTAACCCGCGCTCGCCGGCTCAAGCAGGCGCTGAAAAGCGGAGCTCCGCCTGCATTTGTAAGGCCTGAAAACGCCCTGCCCGGAAAGGTTCAACCGGGAAACGGCGCCTCGCCCACCAACGGGGCGTGCTCCGAACATTCGTGCCCGGTCCCTCCACTCCTCGAACCTGGCAGAAAGAATCAACAGAGCCCCGAGCGCCGCCTGCAATTTCTGGAACAGATGTTTCAGGCATCGCCCGACGGATTGACCATCGCGGATAGCAGCCATCGCGTGCTCCTGGCCAATGAAACCTTCGTGCGCATGTTCGAATATGAAGCGGCCGAAGTGGTAGGGCAGCCCCTGGAAAATCTGGTGGTGCCTCCGGACCGGCTGGCGGAGTCCCATTGGGTGACCGAAGCACTGGCGAAAGGCCAACGCATCACCCTCGAAACGCAGCGCCGAAAGAAAGACGGAACTCTGCTCGATGTTTCCATGTCCTGCGCGCCCCTTCTGCTGGATGGAAAGATGGCGGGCTTCTACGCCGGCTACCACGATATTTCCGATCGCAAGCGGGTGGACGCGCTGAGTTCGGCGCTCTACCGGGTCGCGGAGAAGAGCAGCAGCGCTCACGATCTGCAACAGTTTTTCGCCGCCGTCCACGGCATTGTGGATGAGTTGATTCACGCGCGAAACTTCTACATCGCGCTTTACGATCCCGCCTCCGAGTTGCTTACTTTCCCTTATTTCGTCGATGAGCAGGACTCCGTACCGTCTCCGAAGAAACTGGCCCGCGGACTTACTGACTACGTCATTCGCGCAGGACAACCACTGTTGGCAACTCCTGAAGTGCTGCAGGCCATGGAAGCGCGCGGCGAGGTTGCGCGCAACGGATCGCGCTCCCTCGACTGGATGGGCGTTCCGCTGAAAGTCAACAGCCATACGTTTGGAGCCTTGGTGGTCCAGACTTACTCCAAGAACATCCGCTACGGCGAGCGTGACAAGGAGATTCTGACCTTCGTGGCGCGGCAACTGGCCAGCGCAGTGGAGATCAAGAGAAACGAGCAGGCGCTGCGCCGATCCGAGGCGCGCTACCGCTCTCTGGTGCAGAGCTCGGTCTACGGAATCTACCGCTCCAGTCTGGAAGGAAGATTTCTGGACGTGAATCCCGCGCTGATCACGATGTTGGGATACGGATCGGCGGAAGAAGTGCTATTGCTCGATCCCACGAAAGATGTGTTCGCGCATACCGAAGAGCATACGCGGCTGATCGAAGAATTCCGCCGCACCGGACGTCTGGACGGAATCGAAGTGCAGTGGAAGCGCCATGACGGCAAGGCCATCACCGTGCGCATCAGCGGCCGGGCAGTGAGCAGCGCGGACGAGCCGGCAGATGTCCTGGAGGCAATTGCCGAAGACGTCACGGACCGCCGGGTGCTGGAGGATCAGTTCCGCCAGGCGCAAAAAATGGAAGCCGTGGGACGACTCGCCGGGGGAGTGGCACACGACTTCAACAACCTGCTGATGGTGATCAGCGGCTATGCGGAAGTAATGTTGGCCGAGCTAGAACCGGAAAACGTGCTGCGCGAGAAGGCATTGGCCATTCAGCAGGCGTCGGACCGCGCGACCACGTTGACCCGGCAGTTGCTGGCCTTCAGCCGCAAGCAATTGCTGGAACTGAAAGTCGTCGACGTGAATGCCATTGTCGCTGACATGGAGCGCCTGCTCCGGCCTCTGATTGGTGAAAATGTGGAGTTCATTACCAGCCTGACTCCCGAGGCGGCTCACACCCGCGCCGACGCTGGCCAGTTGGAACAAGTATTGATGAATCTTGTGGTGAACGCCAAGGACGCAATGTCCGCCGGGGGAACGCTCACCATTCAGACCGAAAAAATCGTCGTGGATGAGAATCATCACCGCGGACCAACCTTCATCCGGCCTGGCCACTACGTCATGCTTTCGGTCAGCGATACGGGCATGGGCATGGACAAGGAAACCCAGTCACGAATCTTTGAGCCGTTCTTTACCACCAAGGAAAAAGGCAAGGGAACGGGGCTGGGGCTCTCGACCGTCTACGGCATTGTGAAGCAGACCGGCGGATACGTAATGGTGCAGAGCGAAGAAGGGCGCGGCGCCACCTTCCAAATTTATCTGCCGCGCGTCGACGGCGTGGCGGAGAAGCATTCGGTTGCTGTGCCGCACGCTGCCCTCGGCGGCAGCGAAACTGTGTTGTTGGTGGAAGACGAGGAATCGGTGCGTCAACTGGTGCGGGAAACGCTCGCGTCCAAGGGATACGAAGTGATGGAAGCGGAAAACGGCGAAGACGGCGTCGCCATCGCCGCTCGGCACAACGGCAAGATCGATCTCGTCATCACCGACGTGGTCATGCCCGGGATGGGTGGTCGCGAATTAGTCAAGCAACTGGCGCAAACCCGTCCGGAAACCAAGGTGCTTTACCTCTCGGGATATACCGAGGATGCGATTGTCAGCGAAGGCACCATTGAAACCGGTGCCGCATTCTTGCAGAAGCCATTCACCCTGCAAAATCTGTCGCGCAAGGTCAGGGAAGTGCTGGGGTAGAGGCTTTTTGTTGAGACCTTAGTCCTCAGATCAAATCTCAGACCTTAAAGCCAAAGCCCTCGCGTCCTCGCTCGGAACCAATCTCATGAAATTTTTCTGCGACGCAAACGTCCTATCTGGGGGAAGATAGAGGCAAGGCGAATCCGTCTGCGACGGATCGTGGATAATGGTAGAAGGAACAGGGATCCCATGCTGATTAAGAAGGCGGCGGACGTTGGCTGGTCGGAAGTTACACCCCGGAGTTTGTATTTGAACCGGCGCAAGTTTCTGGCGGGGATGGCGATCGCAGGAGCGGCGGCGGCAACCGGTGTTGGGTTGCGCGAGATCGTTTCGCCTTCGACCACCGGGTTGGCCGGGAGCAAAATTAACGGCATTCAAAAGAGTCCTTTCAGCACGACGGAGGCGATCACGCCTTACAAGGATGTCACCAATTACAACAACTATTATGAATTTTCCACCGACAAGGACGGCCCCGCCAAACTCGCCACCAATTTCCGCACGCGTCCGTGGAAGGTGAAGATCGATGGCCAGGTCGACAAGAAGCAGGAACTCGATGTGGACGCCATCCTCAAGATGGCTGCTCCCGAGGAACGGATCTACCGCCACCGCTGCGTGGAAGGGTGGTCGATTGTTGTGCCCTGGGTCGGCTTCTCGCTGAGCGAACTGATCAAACAAGTGAGTCCTACGAGCAAGGCGAAGTTTGTGGAGTTCACCACGATCTACGATCCCAGGCAGATGCCGGGCCAGCAGCGGCAGGTGCTGGTGTGGCCCTACGTGGAGGGCCTGCGCATGGACGAAGCCATGAATCCGCTGACCCTGCTCTGTTTCGGTATGTATGGAGAGGATCTTCCGAATCAGGATGGAGCGCCGATCCGCATCGTGGTTCCCTGGAAATACGGCTTCAAAAGCGCAAAGGCAATCGTGCGCATCCGCTTCACCGAAAAGCAGCCGCAGAATACCTGGAACATCTCTGCTCCTCAAGAGTACGGTTTCTATTCCAACGTGAATCCGAACGTGGACCATCCCCGATGGAGTCAGGCAAAAGAACGCAGGCTTGGCGAATTCTTCAAGCGTCCGACCCTGATGTTCAACGGCTACGGCGATCAAGTCGCCAGTTTGTACACCGGAATGGATCTGAAGAAGAATTTTTAGGACGGTTGCCAGCGCTCGGCTTCGGCTTTCGGGAGCCCATTTTTTCATTGGATCGGCGTGTCTTTCAACCGAGAGCCGTAAGCCGGACGCCGATTCCGAGCAAAGGTCCGACATTTGGTAAACACACCCCGCTGGCTCAAACCGGTGATCTTCCTTGCCAGCCTCACCCCGCTCGGCTACCTCGTCTGGGAAGGCTGGCACGCGCAGCTGGGCGCCAATCCCATTGAAACCATTACTCACCGCACGGGCGATTGCACTCTGACCTTCCTGCTCATCACATTGTCCGTCACCCCCGTGCGGAAACTGACTCGACAATACTGGCTGATCGGTCTACGGCGGATGTTCGGGCTGTTCGCCTTCTTCTATGGCACGCTGCATCTCGCGACCTACATCGGGCTCGACAAGTTTTTTGCTGTGCATGAGATGCTCGCCGACATCGCCAAGCGCAGGTTCATCACCGCTGGAATGACGGCGTACGTCCTGATGATTCCTCTGGCACTGACGTCCACCAGGTGGTCGATCCGAAAATTGGGTGGTAAGCGCTGGCAGGCCCTGCATCGTCTGATCTATGTCAGCGCCGCCGCCGGAGTCATCCACTACATCTGGCTGGTAAAGGCAGACCTGAAGAAGCCGCTGGAATACTCTTCCGTGCTGGCGGCGTTGCTCCTGTACCGCGTGATCGCATGGATCGGATCGCGAGCTCCAACGTCGGCGAACGCAAAGCCCCGGGAAAGCTGACTTTATTTGGCGCTGCGACCCGCCGGCCGTCGAGCCGGCGGCCCGCTCTCGGGGCCGACCTCAGCTGCTGATACCTTCGCTGAGATTGTGCCTCAACCCGACTCAGCACAAGAATGAAAAGCCAAGGCGCGGCCGTCAAGAAATCGACAGCCGCGGCTTGGCTTTTCCTGATGTGCAGCAAACTACTTCTTCTGCAAATGTGCTCCGTGGGGTCGCACCAACGGCGGCACGATGAACATCTGCGGCTTGGCTATGGCGGCACCAGACGCCGCTGGATTCTGGGCAACGAACACCCCAGCCGAGATCTGGCTTTGATCGGCTTCGATAAAGGGGAAGGTCGTGCCATCCACGGTATAGAAAATGAGGCCGAATCCACCGTTCAGGGTACTGCTGGTGCTATTGCCAGTGGTGGCTACGATTTGACCGCGGCCGTTCACCGGTGCGACGTAGGTACCGCTAAGCGCCAGACCATAGGTTGGAGCCCCGGTGGGAGCATAGTTTTCGTCGATCACGCCGGTTACAGTAGCTCCACTGCTGTTGGAGGTGAACTCGGCGACGTCATCCACTTCGACCGAGGTGCCGGTCGATGCATTCGTACCCGAGAGGTTGAGTCCGTAGCCCTGCGACGCGGCAAAGGTTGCGCCGGAGGTCTGCAGATAAGCTGCGCCGCTGGTGATGCCTGAATCGTCAATTTCTAACAGGAGCACCCCGCCGCTCGATGGATATGCGGCATAGCTGGATCCTCCGACGAATGTCGCAAAATTGCTCAGTGTGTATCGGCCAGTTCCGCCCGCCGTGTAATTCGCGCTAAAAGGCGCCCCCAAAGTCGCAGAAACGTTGCCCCCCTCGTTGTAATCTTCACTGGAGGCATTGGTAATGTTGCCGGCTCCGTCAGTGACCATAAACCCACCGGCAGCGAAGGGATCGGAAGAGCTGGATGGATACACGCCTGCCAGCACAAAGGCCAGGGTGCCGGTTGGCATGGTCGTGCTGGTTTGGGAATATGCGTCCCCGGAAAGGGTCGCGGTCTGGTCCATCTCAATAAACTTCAAATGGTTGGCGTCAATGGCGTAAACGTCAAACAGTCCGGAGAATGCCGCGCTGCTAAGAGTCGTCGCCGGACTCGATGAGGGTCCGAGAATCAGCGAACCATTTAGCGGTTCGTTAGCATAGGCGATGATTCCACCCGCATTGACATCTTCGAGGCCCGCAAGGGATCCCCCGCTAATGGTAAAGTTGCCCACGGCCGCATATGGGCTGCCGCTAGAATAGGACCCACCTGACAGACTGAAGGCGTAAGACCCGACGGGCGTTGTGCCCGTGGATTGCAAGTCAAGGGTTCCGCTTCCCGTCGCGGTGACGTTACCGTCAAACTCAGTGACCAGCCCGTGAGAATCGTTTTGCAGAACAAAATCGAGAATAATGTTGCTGCCGAAGGGGGTCTGAATATCGAGCGTCGCCTGCCCGCGTCCGTCCACTCCCACGTGGTAGGTACTGCTACCGCTGATCGGGGCATTCGCGATGGGAGCAATGGCCGGGGAGACCGATGCGAATTCGGCGTCGTTCATGTCCAGCGTTCCCGCGCTAATTCCGCCGTTGCCGTTGGCCGTAAAGGTGCCTACAACCGCATAAGGAGCCCCGTTGACGTCAATGCCCGAGACGGAAAAGACGTAAGTACCGTTGAGATTACTCTTGCTGAAGCCGCCGCTCGGCGGAGCTACGGGATTGGTAACGCTGCTTCCGTTCCCGCCGCAGCCCACCAGGAGCGCAAGCGCGGGAACAATAATCGCGACGAGAAGAACCAGACGATTGCGGAACGACATAACATCCCCCTGACAAAAGGTCTTGGCGCAGAATTGGTCTTCTAAACTCAGGTTAGCACGGTTGAGTGGCCGCTAGATTCAACCCGACCTCGGGCGATAAGTAGCGCGTAAAAAAGGAAAATTCCGAAAATTTACAAGTCTTTACGTTGGAGTCAAGATGTGGGAGTTAAAAGGCGATCGGCTTAGGGATGCACCTCAGCCTCTAGCCCCGCAAGCCTGCGCAAAGAATCCTCATAGGGGGCGCGCGCGATTCCTTTTTCCGTGATGATCGCGGCGACATACTTCGCAGGAGTTACATCAAACGCAGGATTTTCGACTTCCACGCCGTCCGGTACCACCTGTTTTCCGCCGATGTGCGTCATTTCTCTGGGGTTGCGCTGCTCGATGGGAATCCGGCTGCCATCGGGACACGCCAGATCGACGGTCGAGATCGGCGCCGCCACATAGAACGGAATTGCGTGCTCCTTCGCCAGAATGGCGACGGTATAGGTTCCAATCTTGTTGGCCACGTCGCCGTTAGCGGCGATGCGGTCGGCACCGACCACGATCGCCCCGATCTTTCCTTGCTGCATCATCGCGCCCGCCATGTTGTCGGAGATGACGGTGGTCGGGATGCCGTCTTTCATCAGTTCCCACGCGGTCAGCCGCGAGCCTTGCAGGAAAGGCCGAGTCTCGTCCGCGTACACATGGATTTTCTTCCCCTGCTCGACCGCCGCGCGGATGACTCCCAGCGCGGTGCCGTATCCTGCGGTGGCTAGCGCGCCGGCGTTGCAGTGTGTAAGTACTCCGCCCCTGCTCGGCATGAGCGTGGCGCCGTGGCGTCCCATATCCTGGTTGGCCGCGATGTCCTCGGCGTGCATGCGTTGCGCCTCTTCCATCAGATCCTGTTTGATCTGCGGAAGCGGACGAATGCGGATGCGTTCGAACTTTTCCTGCATGCGGCGAATTGCCCAAAACAGATTCACCGCGGTCGGCCGGGTCTGGCCGATAAGGTCACAGATCTGGTCGAGGTCGCGCTTGAGTTCGCCCGAGGATTCCGCTTTCGAATTGTTCACGCCGAGTGCAATGCCCATAGCGGCGGCAACCCCAATTGCCGGCGCCCCGCGCACCACCATATTGCGAATGACGTCAGCCACCTGCTCATGCGTCGTGCAGGTGACATAGACCTCTTCCATGGGCAGCTTCGTCTGGTCGATGAAGCGCACGCCTTTGTCGGTCCACTCCAAAGTTTGAATCATGCTGGAACTTTCTCAGAACCAATGAAGAATTGGATCATTGAACCATTGCGTCATTCGACTTGTCATCCCAAGCGCAGCCAAGGGCCTGGGCCTCGCTTGCCGGCGGCAAGAACCAGTTTCCTCGCTTTGCGCGGAAGGACAACTCGATGCCTCATGGTCTCGATGATTCTCGAGGATGCAATGCCAAGTGTTCCTGGCGCACATCGTTCGCGGTGAAGATGGAAACGAACGGCACAGTCCCCGCCGCCTTCTCCACATTCGGGCGTCCGCCGGCCTCCTGCCGCTCCACCAGGCACATCACGCCAACAATTTCGAATCCGAATTCGCGCGCCGCTTCAATCGCCTGTACCGTCGAGGCCCCGGTGGTGCAGACATCATCCACAATCACGACCCGCGCACCCCTCTCGCGAAAGCCTTCAATGCGCTGGCCGGTGCCGTGCTGCTTTTCGGACTTTCGCACGAGAAAGCCGTCGACTTCGCCGCTCACCACCGAGACCGCCACCACAATAGGATCTGCCCCCATGGTCAACCCGCCGATGGCCCTGGGCTTCCATCCGCGCCGCTGAATTTCTTCGAGAAAAACTTCCCCGGTCAGGCGCGATCCTTTGGCGTCGAGGGTGGTCGTGCGGCAGTCAATGTAGTAGTCGCTGGTCCCGCCTGACGAAAGTTTGAATTCTCCAAGGCGAAACGACTTCTGGGCCAGCGTACGAAGTAAGTTACGACGCGCAGGATGCATGAAAATCTACGATAACACGCCCGCCATCTTTCAGATTTCAGAAGACCGATGTCGGTAGCAACACAGGCTGGGTTCGCCGCTCGATTTCTAGGGGCGTCCGCGCGCGAGAGCCGTGCTTCGGGCGCTGGAAGGATCTCGCGAGAAGCGTGGCAAGCGCTGCAGTGCAAACGCGCGACCGACCCACTCTGCGTGGTAACCTGAAACTTCCGGTTAGCGGTATAAGGGGCGGCGTTCGTTTGGGCGTGATTTTGAATCCAGATGTGACATTGCGAGGTGTGACATTGCAGAGTTCGTATAAGGTTTCTCTTTTTACGGTTGCTGGCTTTCTTATTTCCGTATTCGCCATGGCGGGCGCCCTCTTCGCCGACGGCACCCGCACCTGGGAGCAATCGAAATTCGAGGACCTCACGAAGGGTTCGGCTAGCGGAGTTGCAATTCGCAGTTCCGGCGGCCTGGAACTGGCTCCATCCTTCAAACTGCTCTATGCGACGCCGTCGACCTACATCTGGGCCGTGGCCGCCGACGAATCAGGAAATGTGTATGCCGCCACCGGATCTCCGGCGCGCGTCTACCGGATTGCGCCCGACGGCACCGCGACCATCATTTTTGAGCCGCAAGAATTGCAAGTGCAGACCCTCAAGGTCGGACCTCGCGGGGTAATCTATGCCGCGACCGCGCCCGACGGCAAGGTTTACAGGATCGAGCCCAAGCCGCAGGAAAAAGGTGCCAAAGGCAGGACTAAGACGTCCGAGAAGGATGCGCCGAAGGACTTGCCGAAGGATGCGGCTAAGCCCGCTTTGGATTCCTCGTGGACTTCATCCGAATATTTTGCGCCGGGCACCAAGTATATCTGGGACCTGGTGCTCGATAAAGCCGGCAACCTTTACGTCGCCACCGGGGATCACGGCGAGATCTACAGAGTCACGCCCAAGGGGGAACACTCGCTTTTCTTCAAGAGCGACGACACGCACATCCGCGTGCTCGCGCTCGATTCCCGGGGAAACGTAATTGCCGGTACCGACGGCAGCGGCCTGGTATACCGCATTTCTCCGGCGGGCGACGGATTCGTGCTCTACAGCGCTCCCAAGAAGGAGATTACCGCGCTCGCGCTCGATCGGGACGGCAATATTTACGCCGCCGGCGTAGGCGAGAGACGGGCCGGCATCGCAACATCGCCGGCTCCCTCAGCCCTCTCGTTGGGATCAGGCCCAGCAGAGTCCTCCGGTCCTGCAACCCCTGGAATAATCACGCCCACCCCCAGCACCTCACGCCTGGGGGCGTTCCCATTTCCCGGGGGAAGTTCGAACGGCGGCTCCGATATCTATCGCATCGCCGCCGACGGGTCTCCATCCCGGATATGGACCTCGCATGACGATATCGTCTATACCCTCGCCTTCGATTCTCATGAAAAACTGCTCGCGGGAACGGGGAACCGCGGACATGTTTTTTCCATCGACGGGCAGGATGAGTTCTCCGATCTGTTGAAGGCGGCGGCATCGCAGGTAACCGGTTTCGCCCAAGCTCCGGGAGGCGGACTCTACGCCGCCAGCAGTAACTTAGGGAAGATTTTTTTCCTGGGCCCGGGTCCGGAGCGCGAAGGCACGTACGAGAGCGATGTGTTCGATGCCAAAGTTTTTTCGCGGTGGGGCCGGGCCGAGTTTCGCGGCTCCGGCAACGTGGAGTTGCTGGCCCGCAGCGGCAACGTCGACAATCCCGACCGCAACTGGAGTCCGTGGCAGCAAGTGGATTTCACCAAGGATTCTGCGATGGGAGTTCCGCCCGCGCGCTATGCCCAGTGGAAAGCCGTGCTGCACGCGGGAAATTCCAAGCCCGCGCTGGATACCGTCACTTTGAATTACCTGCCGAAAAACGTGGCGCCGGAAATCGAAGACGTTTCCGTCGAGACGGGGATGCGTTATCAGCCGCTCGCGAAATCGGCTGGGCTCAGCCTGGGCACGGACGTGAGCGGGTCTGCAGGCGGTCATTTCGAGTCGCCGGTCCCGAGCACTCATGATCGCGATTCCATCGGCGTGAAATGGAGTGCGCACGACGACAATGACGATCAGCTGGTCTATTCCGTCTACTACCGGGGCGACGGAGAAACTCGCTGGCTGTTGTTGAAAGACAACTTAACCGACAAGGCGTATTCGTTCGAGGCCAGCCTGCTGCCCGACGGAGGTTACACCATTAAGGTGGTCGCTTCCGATGCCCCGTCTCACTCACCGGGCGAAGCCCTGACCGCCAATAAGGAGAGCCGCCGCTTCGAAGTCGACACCACTCCTCCGCGGGTCGAGAACTTGACGGCATCCGTGGAAGACGCGCAGATTCACGTGCGCTTTCGGGCGGAAGACGGATTCTCCAACATTAAACGCGCGGAGTTTTCGGTGGACGCGGGGGATTGGAAGTACGTCGAACCCATCGGCCAGCTCTCCGACGCCAAGGTCGAAGACTATGATTTCATGGCCGCCCCCGACGCAGCGAAAAACACCGAGTCCGAGCACGTGGTCGTGGTCCGGGTCTACGACTATTACGAAAACATGGGCGCGGCTAAGACTCTCTTAAAGGCAAAATGAATGGCGAAGGAATCGTCGGCGCCGGGCTTTGCTTTGGCCGCGGAGCGGCGCGAGAATGGAGCACGGCGCAAGCCGTTGGCCGGTGTGCGGGACAGCAGCAAGCCCCGAAGGATGAAGAAATCTGGACGATACATCTTTGAGTCTGAAAAATGAATTTGCCCGGCGCCCTTCCCTGGCTACCCGGCGGCGAGATAAACGTAGCGAAGAATAAACAGAGCCGTCAGAATCCAGATCACCGCGCCCACTTCCCGAAACTTCCCCGCGGCCACCTTGACCAGCGTGTACGAGATAAGGCCGAAACTGAGGCCAGTTGCAATGCTGAATGTCAGCGGTGTTGCCACCAGCGTCACGAAGGCGGGAATCGCCTCGGTAAAGTCGCTCCACTCGACTCGGCCAATCGATTCCGTCATCAGCGCTCCCACCAGCATCAGCGCAGGGGCGGTGGCATAACCCGGAATCGCCGCGGCGAGCGGCGCGCAGAATGTCGCCAGCAGAAAAAATCCCGCGACAAATATATTGCTGAGACCAGTCCGCGCGCCCGCAGCAACCCCCGCCGCACTCTCGATGTAACTGGTCACGGTAGAAGTTCCAGTCAGAGCTCCGAAAATGGTCCCGACAGCGTCCGACACCAGCGCCTTACCCACGCGCGGAATTTTGCCATCCTTTACAAAACCGCCCTGTTCGCACACTCCCACCAGCGTACCCACATTGTCGAAGAGATCGACAAACAGAAAGACAAAAACGATTTCCAGCAGCCCGAGATGAAGTGCGCCCCGCAAATCGAGTTGCAGCCACGTAGAAGAAGGATGCGGCCAGGAAAAGATCGCCGTCGGCCAGTTCGCCATCCCGCGTAGGATTCCCAGTATGGTCGTGGCGACACTGCCGATTAGAATCGCTCCATTGATTTTCCGCGTCATCAGAATGAGCATGATCGCAAGCCCCACGCATGCAAGCTGGGTCTCGCGGTTGGCAAAGCTGCCCAGGCCGACGAACGTTGCCGCATTCGCCACCACCAGCTTGGCGTTCCGCAGTCCGACAAAGGCGATGAACATTCCGATGCCGCCGGCGGTGGAATATTTCAGGCACTCGGGAATTCCGTTGACGATCTGTTCCCGCACGCGCGTGACCGTGAGAATGAGAAAAAACACGCCGGAAAAAAAGATAACCCCCAGGGCAGTGCGCCAGGGAACGTGCATGCCCAGGCAAACCACGTAGGTGAAGTACGCGTTCAATGACATGCCCGGGGCGAGCGCGATGGGGTAGTTGGCGTAAAGCCCCATCACCAGCGTGGCGGCGGCCGCAGATACGCAGGTAGCAAACACGACGCCATCGACCGGCACGCCCGCCTGCGCCAGAATCTGCGGATTCACCACGACGATGTAAGCCATCGTGATGAACGTCGTCAGTCCGCCCAGAAATTCGCGGCGCACAGTCGTTTGGTTTTCGGCAAGATGAAAGTATCGTTCGATCAATTCGGGTCCTGATGGTGCCGGTCATTACGGGTGGAATGAAACCGACATTCTACACACATGGAGAGACCGCCGCCTCGGAAGTCCGGGTTGCGCTTGCCATGGGCGCGCGAAGCGAGTCGAAGCAACGAAGTCCAGCCGCGGCCACCATGCCCGCTAGAGGGAAGAGGAGGTTTCCGCGGGAGCCTGCAGTTCGTCGCTGCGAATTGCCGTTAACTCCCCCGCGTGCCGCAATTCCGGGAACCACCAGGCCCACAGGACGATCACGATCAAAGTTCCAATTCCTCCCAACACCACCGCCGGCACCGTCCCAAACCATTGCGCCGTCACGCCGGATTCGAACTGTCCAAACTCATTGGAGGTCCCAATAAAAATCATATCCACTGCGGTCACGCGCCCGCGCATTTCATCGGGCGTGGCGAGCTGCGTGAGCGTGGCGCGGATGATCACGCTGATCATGTCGCTCGCTCCCAGCAGCAGCAGGGCGATCAGCGAGACCGTAAGGCTGCGCGACACGCCGAAAATAATCGTGAAGATTCCGAATCCTGCGACCGACCAAAGCAGCGTAGGCCCCGAGCGTCCGCGCAACGGCCGGTGCGCCAGCAGCACGGCCATGATTGCGGCACCCACTCCGGGAGCGGTTCGCAGCAGCCCCAGCCCCCACGGCCCGGTATGCAGAATTTCGCGCGCGTACACCGGTAGCAGAGCAACCGCTCCGCCCAACAGCACCGCAAACAGATCCAGCGAAATCGCGCCCAGGATCAGCTTCTTCCTCCAAATGTAATGGAGTCCCGCGAAAACGGTCTTGAATGAGAGGGGCTCGCGCGGGCGCGCTTTGACCTCAGGCTTAATGCGGAACGAGGAGATCGTCGCCCCGATCGCCGTCAGCATTGCGACTACATAAACGACGGAAGGCCCGTGGAACGCCGCATAAAGAATGCCGCCGAACGATGGCCCAAGAATCGTTGCCGCTTGAAAAATGCTCGCGTTCCACGCCACCGCATTCGGAAAATGCTCCCCGGGAACGAGCTGCGGCAGGATGGATCGGCTGGCCGTGCTGTTAAACGAGCGCACGACTCCGATCAGGATCAACACAACGTAGATCGAATGGACCGAATGCCCTGCGCGCTGAACCAGAGCGAGCAGCAGGGCGAAGCAAACCGCGTAACCGCCATAGCAGGCCGAGAGCACGTGCCGGCGTTCGAAACGGTCGGACGCGTGGCCGGAGACAGGGAAGAGCAGAATTGCCGGTAAAAACTGAGCCAGACCCACATAGCCCAAATCGAGCGGCCGTTTCGTGATCTCATACACTTGCCATCCCACGGCAACGGCCTGCATCTCGACCGCCGCCACGATCAGGAACCGGGCGATCTGAAACAACACGAACCCGGGATGCGTAAAGGCGGCGCGTCCAGCCCTGGCGTCGGCGGTGGCAGGCATGAACTACTGTGCCATAGAACAGGAACAATGTGCAGCGGGTTCCCCGCGGGACGGACACACTCCTGTCCGTCGCCTTCGACTGTCTTTGACTTTGGCTTGGCTTTGACTTTGACTTTGCTGTTCGCTCCCCCGAGTTCCGTGTGGTCACGCCACCAGCGGAGCATTCGCAATCCCGGCGGTTCCGAACACTGTCCGGTATCGCTCGATCTCGGCTGCCGGCCCTAGCGCCTTGGAATAGTTGTCGGAAAGCTTCACCGCCGGCCGCCCTTCGACGCTCGAAACCTTACAGATCAAGCTGATGGGGTCAAACCCCCCGCCCGCGTTAGGATTGCATCCCCGAAAATCATTGGTCAGCAGCGTTCCCCACCCGGCGCTGAAGCGGATGCGGCGTCCCGGCGTCCACTTTTTCCGATCTTCAAAATCCGCAGCATGGAAAAAATCACCGGGGTTCGCGCCGCTCGCCACCCGTCCGCCGAAATAGGCATGCAGACCCAGAATCTGGTCCACATCCAGCGTGTCGGAGGCGATTAAAAGCTTTTCGGCAGGATCTTTTCCTTTGGCCTTCAGCCACGCAATGTATTCATCCCCGGCAACGAATGGATCTTTGCTGTCGACACGCTGCCCGGTCCAGTCGGCTACCCATGCGGGCGCGCCGTGCAAAAATTGCGTCGTTCCGAACGTGTCCGGCAGCAGCATCCGCAGCGCGCCTTCATAGGTCTGCTGCCATAGTTCCAGCACGCGGTACTGCGACGCTCTTAGAGCGACGTCGTCCGGCGCGAGCGCCGCCATCACCATGGGGATTTCATGGGCATTGGTTCCGATCGCTTCCAGATCGTGCTTGTGCGCCAGGAAGGCATTCGAGGTGCCGATAAAATTATCTCCGAGATTGGCGGCCATAGCCTCGACCACATATTCCTGCCACAAGAAGCTGTGCCGTCGTCGGGTTCCAAAATCGCCCACGCTCAGTTGGGGAACCCCGCGCAGCCGTTCGATCTTGCTCCACAACTTGGTCTTGGCCCGCGCATAGAGAATGTCGAGCCCGAATTCGCTCAACATCTTCAGATTGGCCCGCGTCTTCAGCTCATCGAGAATGGCTAGCGCGTACAGTTCCCACATTGTGGTTTCTGTCCAGGCGCCTTCAAAAGCCAGCTCGATCTGCCCGTCCTGCACACGCAGGCGATAATCCGACAAATGAAAATCGCGCTCCAGCCACTCCAGAAAGGCTGGCTCGAAAATTCCGCGCCGCCCATAGAAAGTGTTGCCCGCCAGCCAGACCAGTTCTGATCTTCGAAAGCGCTCTCCGCGCACATGCTGCAGTTGCACCTTGAGCTCTTCGATGTTGATGATGTCTGCCATCCGTACCGCAGAATGGCGATTGAAGAGCGAGAACTCCACCCGCGTCTTAGGGAAATGCTTCCAAATGAACTGCAGCATCAGCAGCTTGTAAAAATCCGTGTCGAGCAACGACCGGATAACCGGATCGAGTTCCCAGTTGTGGTTATGCGCACGTTCTGCGAAGTTGACGATCATCGGAGGCGGACGGCCCTGGCTACCACTCTAGAGAGAACAGTCTAAAAGATTACAGCGGGAAAAGGTCAGTCCAGAGAATAAGCGATGGGAGTCCGACTTGTCTCCCGTGCAGATCCGTGGTCTGCCTCGGTGGCGTCATCCCCAAATCGAAGCGTCGAGGGTGGGTGGAAAATTCTTTCGGTGCGAATCGACAACCAGAGAAAGTTCTTTGACCTCCGCCTTGATGAAACGCCCGTTGCTTGCCAGGAGCGGGTTGCTTTGCGCCCCGCAAAGGGCCGGATACGAAGGAGGAGAACCGCTTCGGAGTACGCTACATCGCTTGTCGTCAGACGGTCCACGTCGTCTTTGCCCGGGCATAGAATTCGATTACACAGCCCGCGGTAGTTATAATCCACTTGGCGGAGAGCTGAGAGCCGACGCCGGTAGCTGCTATGCGCTTCGAACTCTTCATCGCGACGCGTTACCTGCGCGCCAAACGCCGCCAGGCCTTCATCGGCATTATCACCGGCATTTCCGTCGCCGGAGTCGCCGCGGGCGTGGCTTCTCTCGTGGTCGCCATGGCCATCACCAACGGCTTTCGCCAGGATCTTCAGGAGCGCCTGCTGGGTTCCACGTCTCACATCAGCCTGCAGCGCATTGCCGACGACGGCATCCAAAACTGGCCCGCGCTCATGGACCGCCTCGCGAAGCGACCGCACGTCATCGCGGCCGCTCCGGCAATCTTTGAACAAGTACTGATCTCGCGTGGCCCGCGGGCGCGCGGTGCGGTGTTGAAGGGCATGATTCCTAAGTACGAGCGGAGAGTGGGCGATCTGCTCAATTCAGTGAAGGAAGGTTCGGCGGCGCCGCTGGATGACTCAGCAATCACGGAGGCAAACCCAGAATCAGAGTCAACGACAGCGGACAGCAGTGCCCGCTCCACACCACGAACACGTACACCAGCCGACTCGACACAACCGGACGCGATCCAGTCTCCCGACTCTCTGGCCGGAGTGCAGCAGCGCCTCTCGGCCATGCCACCCATCGTTCTCGGCAAAGACATGGCCGACAACCTTGGCGCAACCGTCGGCTCGTCTGTTCTCGTCACCAGTCCGCAGGGCGAACTCACGCCCTTCGGAATGGTCCCCAAATACAACCGTTTCCACGTGGTGGGAATTTTCAACTCCGGTTTTTTCGATTACGACTCCACTTGGGCGTTCCTTCGCCTATCGGATGCGCAGAAGTTGTTCGGCCTGGGAAACCTGATCTCAGTGATCGAGTTCAAGGTAGACGACATCTATCACGCCCCTGCGATCTCCCGTCAACTCGAAGACGAGGCCGGCACAGGGTTCATGGCCACCAACTGGGAAGAACAGAACCAGGCCCTGTTTCACGCCCTCCGTCTGGAGCGTCTGGTCACCTTCATCACCATCGGCCTCATCGTTTTCGTGGCCGCCCTGAACATCCTGATCTCTCTCATTATGATGGTCATGGAAAAGACGAAAGATATTGCCGTACTCATGTCCTTGGGCACGCGCCGGGCGCAGGTGCGCAACCTTTTTATTGCCCAGGGTGTGTTGATCGGCGCCATCGGCACCGCCATCGGCCTGGTGCTGGGTTATGCCGTTTCCTATGCCGGAGGCCGCTACCACGTGCTGACCTTGTCTCCCGAGGTCTACTCCATCGACTACGTGCCCTTTGCTCCGCGGGCGATCGACGGTGCGCTGGTCGCCCTGGTCGCCGTTGGCATCTCCTTTATTGCTACGCTGTATCCGTCATGGTCAGCCTCCCGCATTCTTCCGGCCGAGGCGCTGCGTTATGAATGACAAATACTTTGCTTGGGATCCGCGCGGATTTTCCCGGAGGATGCCAAGGCCGTTTTCGGCAGGGGTAGGCGAACCGAATTCCGGGAAGAACGGCACGGCAGAATCCACCTATCGCTGCGAAGGGGTGGCGGAACGCAGACGACAGCGTAAAGCCCTGGGTCAGGCACGGCGCCGAGGGGCGCATTCGCAGTCATCCCACGGTTCTGCGCGTTCTCTGGAGTTGGAATAGGCGAAACGATGCCCCACCTCCGCGCACTAATGTATGTGCCAGCGAATACTGGAATCACAGTAGGTTTCGGTCCTCAGAACGTTAGCCCTTGGAACGAAAGAGATCTGGCGTGCATCTAACGGAACAAGCATCGATGCTTCGGGTGGACGGCCTGAAGAAGGTTTTCCGGTCCGGCGAATCGGATCTGGTGCTCTTTGAAAATTTGTCGTTTGAGGTGAAGCGAGGCGAAATGCTGGCCATTGTGGGCGAATCCGGCGCAGGCAAGAGTACCTTGTTGCACATCCTGAGCGCTCTTGATCGT
The DNA here is from genome assembly GCA_036514015.1 of Candidatus Sulfotelmatobacter sp. Lineage (GTDB taxonomy): Bacteria > Acidobacteriota > Terriglobia > Terriglobales > Acidobacteriaceae > Sulfotelmatobacter. The sequence continues at coordinate 40,615 of DATBYA010000177.1, read as the reverse complement.
GCCTCCGCGGGTGACGTATACTGCGCCCACTTGCGATTAAATTCTTTATCGCACGATGAAGCTGCGAACTTTCGCAACCGCGAGACCGGCTTTGTATGGCAGTTCCACTATCTGCTGCCCGAATTCACGGCGGCAGAAAACGTTGCCATGCCGCTGTTGTTACGAGGGCAAACATGGCAGCAGGTCGAGCCAGAGGCTTCACGCTGGCTGCGTGAGGTCGGACTGGAGCAACGCGGGCATCATCGCTCAGGCGAGCTTTCGGGCGGAGAACAGCAGCGGGTGGCTTTGGCCCGCGCGCTCATTACCGGTCCCAAGTTATTGCTGGCCGATGAGCCTACGGGCGACCTGGACGGACAGACTGCGGAAGCGGTCTTCGCTTTGATTGCGCGATTACATCGCGAGCACCAACTCACCTCCCTCATTGCTACGCATAACTTGTCGTTTGCCAGACGTTGCCATCGCGTGTTGCGGTTGCAGCGAGGGCGCATGGAAGAGATTCCGCCGGAATCATTGCCGGTGTGACCGGGAAGCGCGGAGCGTCCCTGGACGCGGGAAAACCAGAGGAGAGAGCAAGACTAGTAAGAAAAAGTGCAGGAATTTGGTGCAGGTGGTGAACCACAAAGCGTGGCAACCGTTCCTTCAGTAACGTGATCAAAGGTTTATAAAATCGTTTCATTACTTTGGTTTTGAGGCCCTTTGATTGCATAATAGCGATAGAGTAAGGTAAACAAAGAAACGGAACAGAAATAAGTACGATTCAGGGATCGGGTTCGGTAAGTCGGGCGAGCAAAGTTCTTTCCCGACCAGGAACGACAGGGGGAAGGCATTATGTTTGAACGCTATACGGAGAAAGCCAGGCGCGTCATCTTTTTCGCACGCTACGAAGCCAGCCAGTTTGGGTCCCCCTATATCGAGACTGAACACCTTCTTCTTGGACTGCTGCGCGAAGACAAAGCCCTAACCAACCGCTTTCTGCGGTCGCACGCCTCGGTCGAATCCATCCGCAAGCAAATCGAGGGACATACCACCATTCGCGAAAAGGTCTCGACCTCGGTTGATCTGCCTCTCAGTAATGAATGCAAGCGAGTTCTCGCCTATGCAGCGGAAGAAGCGGAACGCCTTTCGCACCGGCACATTGGCACTGAGCACCTGCTTTTAGGTTTACTGAGAGAAGAAAAGTGTTTTGCCGCCGAAATTCTGCACGAGCGCGGCCTGCGACTGTCGACCATCCGCGAAGAACTAGCGCGCAGCACGCAGGAAAAAGCTCAGCCGCAGCGCCAGCGGGAAAGTTCGCTGCTTTCGGAGTTTTCGCGCGATCTCACTCAAGCGGCTATGGACAGCCAGTTAGATCCTCTGGTCGGCCGCGAGGGCGAAGTCGATCGCGTCATCCAAATTCTCTGCCGCCGCACCAAGAACAATCCGGTGCTGATTGGCGAGCCCGGCGTCGGAAAAACTGCCATTGTCGAAGGACTGGCGCAACGCATCGCCGACGGCGAAGTCCCGTCGTTCCTCGCCGACAAACGCATCCTTGCCCTTGACCTTTCGCTTATCGTCGCTGGCACCAAGTACCGCGGCCAATTCGAAGAGCGCCTCAAGACCATCATGAAGGAATTGATGGAGTCGCAGAATTCCATCATCTTCATCGACGAATTGCATACCCTGGTCGGCGCCGGATCCGCGGAAGGTTCCCTCGACGCCGCCAACATTCTGAAGCCCGCATTGTCGCGCGGCGAGATTCAGTGCATTGGCGCCACCACCCCGGGCGAGTATCGCAAGTCGATCGAGAAAGACCGTTCCCTGGAGCGCCGCTTTCAGGCCGTGAAAGTTCCGCCGCCGAATGAGACCGACGCGATCAAGATTCTTTTCGGGATCAAAGATCGTTACGAAAAATTTCATGCGGTTACCTACACTGACGAAGCCATCAATTTCGCGGTTTCGCATTCCAACCGCTACATTCCCGACCGCTTCCTGCCCGACAAGGCCATCGACCTGGTCGACGAAGCCGGAGCCCGCGTCAAGCTGCGCCAGACTTCGCTTCCCGAAGAGTTGACCGAGGTGCAGAAGCGCATCAAGTTCATCGTGCATCGCATGGAAAACGCCATCGCGAACCACGAATTCGAAAAAGCTCGCTTCTACTCCGATGAAGAGCGCAAAGAGCGCGAGAACCTGCGCGCCCTGCGTGAGAAATATCATCTCGACGAGTCTTCCACCGGAGTAGTCAACCGCGAGGACATCGAAGACGTGGTCTCGCGCTGGACCGGCGTGCCCATTACCTCGATCAAGGAAGAAGAAACCCAGAAGCTGCTGCGCATCGAGGAAGAGCTGCACAAGCGCATCATTTCTCAGGACAAATCCATCAGCGCCCTGGCCCGTGCCATTCGTCGCTCGCGCGCCGGCCTGAAGAATCCCAACCGTCCCATTGGCTCGTTTCTCTTTCTGGGCCCGACCGGAGTCGGCAAAACCGAAGTGGCGCGTACTCTGGCGCAATTCATGTTCGGCACCGAAAAGGCTTTGGTCCGCTTCGACATGTCCGAATTCATGGAGAAGCATTCGGTCTCGAAGCTGATCGGTTCGCCTCCGGGATACGTTGGCTATGAAGAAGGTGGCCAGCTCACCGAACGCGTCAAGCGCGCTCCTTACTCCGTAGTCCTGCTCGACGAAATCGAGAAGGCGCATCCGGACGTCTTCAACATTCTGCTGCAGGTGTTTGAAGACGGTCAGTTGACCGACGGCCTCGGCAATACGGTCGACTTCAAGAACACGATCATCATCATGACCTCGAACATCGGCGCGCGCCATTTGCAGAAGCGCGAGGGGCTGGGCTTCCAGTCCTCCAATGAAGGCATGATTTCGGACAAAGTGGAAGAGCTGGTAAAGGGTGAAGTCAAGCGCACCTTCAATCCGGAATTCCTGAACCGTTTGGACGAGATCATCCTGTTCCTGGCCCTGAGCGAGGCTGACCTGATCCAGATTCTCGAACTCATGGTCACACAGCTCAACCAGAACCTGGCGCAGAAGTCGATCACCGTCAGCGTCGCCGACGACGCCAAGAAGTGGATCCTCAACCAGACCCTCACCGATCGCAGCTACGGCGCGCGTCCCTTACGCCGCGCTCTGCAAAAGTACATCGAAGACCCCTTGTCGGAGGCGCTGATTCAGGGCACCATCACCACACGCCCTGCCTTCATCGAGGTCTTCCTGGAAGACAACAAGCTGTTCTACCGTCCGGTCGACTCCGAAAAGACCGAAGGTGTGCTGTTGTACGAGAAGTAGCATTGGCAAGCTTCTGATCAATGGGGGACAGGCGCCCTCGGCTGTCCCCCGAGCGCAGCTCGGCAAGGTTTGAATTCGGCCGTCAGTCAAAAGCTGACGGCTCTGCCTCTCCTCGAACCGTTCAAACGCGTCCAGCGGAGCGGCTTTCCGCCCTGCTCCGCCGAAAACTTATTGACCCGGCCCTAAAGTTTGTGATTAGATTCGCGGTACACGTAGTGGGCTGTCCCGCGGCCTGCGAATCACCCAGCGACCGAGGTGAATCTATGAAGTACAGTTTGTGGCGAGCGGCCCTAGCTGTCTCCGCGCTAGGTCTTTCGGTTTTCCCTTTGAGCCTGAGCGCCAGCGCGCGGGATGTTGTTCTTCCCGCAGGCACTCTGTTGCAGTGCACTCTCAACGAACCTAACTTCTCTACTGCCACGGTCGACGTCGGCGACCCCGTGCTCTGCCACCTGCGCGGCGTCACCGAGTTCGGCCAGCAGGCGTTTCCGCGCGGCAGCTACTTGGTGGGACATCTGGATTCGGCGAAAGATCCCGGCCACTTCTGGGGAAAAGGTTATTTGAAGATTCAGTTTGATCGCATCGGCCTGCCCACTGGTGATCTGCCTCTCGAGGCGAAGGTCATCTCCACACGAGGCTATAAAGTCGATAAACAGGGCAAAATCGATGGCAAAGGACACGCCACGCGCGACGTCGTCGAATGGCTGCTTCCGCCGCTCTGGCCCTGGAAGGTAATCATGCTGCCGGCCCGCGGTCCGCGTCCGACGCTGAAGGGCGAGACCGTGCTCAGCCTGCGCTTGATGGATGATGTGCAAATCCCGCAACTGGCGCAAACCTTCGGCCCCAATTGGCACTTCTTTGGCCGCCAACAGAGTCAGTCCTACCAGCCCTCCGTCTATGACAGTGACAAGCCGCAGCTTATGCTGCGGAACGCTTCGGTCGCGGATGGAACCAGCCGATTCTCGAATGATGTCCCGCAAGCCTCGTACGCGAGCGTCGTAACCCGTTCGCTTCCGTCCGTGAACGTCGCTCCCGGCATGCCCGTCTTCGTCTTGAACACCGGCACCGTGCTGGCCGTCAGCGGTTACGGCTACCAGGACAGCCGCATCAGCTACTCCCTGGTCGGTGGCGGGGCTGGCGTCATCAGCGCCGATGATGTTGACTGGACCACGACCACTCGCCTCAACGAAAAGCGCGGCGTGCGCCTGACACTTCACAACAGTCATGTCGTCGCCGGAACGCCGGGTTTCTAAGCTGCTCGGGTCGGGACAGCCGCCTCGGCTGTCCTTCCGAGCGCCGTTGTAAAGTTTAAGCCGCCAGCGTAGGCTGGCGGCTTTTGTCGGTCGCCGCCCAAGCAAGCCACGGTTCTCACCGTACCAGCATCTTTCCATCATGCCGACACGTTTTGCTCTGAACGAGTGCAATGCAACGGCGAGGAAGATTGTTCTCGCTGCCGCGGGGGTGTTGCTCTCAATTTCTGCCGCTTCCGCTCAAAATACTGCCTCCATCGAACGCCCCCGCGCCTCGGACCTGGGGCTGAAGGTTGGCATTCTACCGACTGGGCCCCTGGATGCGATTACGGATATTGCTGGCGTCCAGGTCGGTCACACCACCATCATCCGTGGCGACGACGTGCGAACCGGCGTTACTGCTGTGGTTGCGCATCCCGGTAATCTCTATCGCGAGAAGGTGCCGGGAGCGGTTTTTGTGGGCAACGGTTTCGGCAAGCTGGCCGGGTTCACGCAAGTAGACGAAATGGGCGATATCGAGACTCCCATCCTGCTCACATCGACCACCAGCGTGCCACGAGTGGCCGACGCACTCATCAGCTACATGCTGGCTTTACCGGGCAATGAGGATGTCCTGTCGATCAACCCCGTGGTCGGCGAAACCAACGACGGATACCTGAGCGACATTCGCGGACGGCACATCGCTCCCGAAGACGTTTTCAACGCCATCAAGAGTGCGAAGACCGGCCCGGTCGAGGAAGGCGCAGTCGGCGCCGGCACCGGAACGGTGGTGTTCGGCTGGAAGGGCGGTATCGGAACCTCTTCCCGCCGCCTGCCTCCGAAACTTGGTGGGTACACCGTGGGAGTTCTCGTGCAGACGAATTTTGGCGGCGTGCTCACGATTGCGGGCGCTCCCGTCGGTCGCGAGCTCGGGCAGTACTACCTCCGGGAGGAACTTCAACCGGCAGGCGAAGTGAAAGATCGGGGAAATGGGTCGGTGATGATCGTGGTCGCAACCGATGCGCCCATCGACGCACGAAACCTGAAGCGGTTGGCAGCCAGAGCCTGGCTTGGCGTGGCCCGCACGGGAAGCTCAGCCTCGAACGGTAGCGGAGATTATGCCATTGCATTTTCAACGGCACTGCAGGTGCGAATCCGAACAGAGGATAAGTCGCTGACGCGACACGTCGAGGTGCTGACCAATGACGCCATGTCGCCATTGTTTCAGGCAGTGATCGAAGCCACAGAGGAAGCCGTTTACAACTCGATGTTCCGCGCAAAAACGATGACCGGGCACGGACACACGATCGAGGCACTCCCCATGGAAAAGACGATTGAGATACTGAGGAAGCACGGAGTCATACGGTAAACACAGGCGGGTGGTCAGACTTTGCGCTTTTTGCCAAGGTTGGGCGGGTCGGAACATCCCATGAACATCCCATTCTACCGGCGGCGGAGGGTCCGACACGGCGCGTTCAAACCAAAATTAACTCCATGTACACATCGGCTCGCGCATATGCGGAGGGGATAATTCGCTTCGCGTCGATGTGCTTGAATCCCATGGACTCATACAGTCGAATGGCCGGTGTCAGCACATGGTTGGTCTCCAGATAGAGTCTTTGTGCGCCTGCTTTGCGCCCCTCTTCGACCGCCGCGTGAAGCAGCCTGCGGCCGATTCCGGCGCCCTGATACGACCGCTCGACAGCCATCTTTGCTAGCTCAAGTTCTTTGTTTCCCAGGCGAATCAGTGCACAGCAGCCGACGCATCGTTCACCGGCAGTCGCAAAGAAAATCCTACCGCCCCGGTCCAGAATATTCGCCTGCGGGTCGGCAAGAATGGGCTCCTCCTTTGGCTCGATACGGAACAAACGGGTAATCCATTCTTCATTGAGCCTTCGGAATGCAGCCGCATCCCCCGACCGGAACTGACGGATGCCGATTTCGGCGACCGGCGAGGACTGTTGTTCGGCAAAAGTCATGGTCATAACTCCTCCTTCATCACTGCTCCTTGCTCATTCAGCATGGCTTATTCGACGATAAAATCTGAGATGAAGATATGTCCAATATCTCAATTATCTTCACTGAGACGAACTGAATATGAAACAAGAAATCGAGTTCAGGCATTTGCGTTACTTTCTTGCCGTCGCCGAAACCCTGCACTTCAGCAAAGCGGCAGCGCAACTGAGGATGGCGCAACCGCCGCTCAGCCAGCAGATCAGGAGCCTGGAACGGATCCTGGGGTATCCCCTGTTCGAACGGACAACCCGCGGTGTTCGGCTGACAAAGGTCGGTGAGTATTTCAGGGAGCGTGCACGGAATACCGTCACCAAGATGCAGGATGATGTGGAGATGGCGCGACGATTGGGGAGCGGCCAGGAAGGGGTTCTGACGGTGGGATTCAGCGGTTCAGTGATGCTCACCACCCTGCCCAAAGCGATCGAACGCTATCGCCGCAAGTATCCGAAGGTGGAATTACGGTTGCGAGAACTGGTCACGGCCGAGCAGATGCTCTCTCTGCTGGATGGAACACTGGATTTGGGCTTCCTTCGCGATGGGGAACCGCGGGATGGGCTTTTGATTGAATCGATCCTGCGAGAACGATTCATCGCGGTTTTGCCGGCTCGTCACCGACTTGCCGGTCAAGCCACAATTCGTCCCCGAGATCTCCGCGACGAGCCCTTTGTACTTTTCGCGCGGCGGATGGGGCCCCTTGCTTTCGATCGGACCATCTCATGTTGTGAAGCAGAAGGGTTCCGGCCAAATGTTGTGCAAGAGGCTCCACAGTGGCCAACCGTAGTGCGGCTGGTGGCTGCCGGGTCCGGTATCTCTTTGGCTCCCGCCTGCGTCGCAAATTTCGCAATGCCGGAAGTGGTTTATAAGAAGGTGCGTTCTCGACATTGGACATCGATTGACATTGGATTAAAGCCGAACCTCGACAATCCCGCGGTTGAAGCTTTGCTGAAGATCGTGCGCGGGCAATTCTCGAAGAAGAGTTCAGGTTCCGCGCTGTCGAAAAAAAGCTGGGGACCACGGGAATTCTTGCCGTCCCAATAAACATTTGTCTGCCCGTGTTGAGGTTAAGTGTTCTCCGAAGGGAGGGATTCGACGGACGGTCCATCAGGGGAATCCAAGTCCCGCTGCCCAACGCCGTGTCCCTATCGGCCCGTCACCATCTGCTAGAATGCCTGCGTGAAAAGACGAACCCTGCTCCAAGCACTTCCCGCGGCGACCTTTCTTTCGGCATCTCTTTGGGCCGCTTCTCAGGGGGATAACCCCAATCCTGCGCAAGCCTCGTCCGGAGTCTACGAACTGCGGGTCTACCATGCCGCCCCGGGAAAGTTGGGAGAACTTCTGGCCCGCTTCCGCGAACACACCATCAAAATCTTTGACCGGCATGGAATGAAAAGCGTGGCCTACTGGAGTCCCGTCGATGAGCCCGACAAGAGCAATACCCTCATCTACATCCTTTATCATCCCAGCCGCGAAGCGGCTGCCGCTAACTGGAAGTCCTTCCAGGATGACCCGGAGTGGAAGAGTGTCCACGACAAATCCGAAGCGAACGGCAAGCTGGTCGAGAAAGTTGACTCTACCTTCATGGCCCTAACCGACTTCTCCCCCCGGTTGCGCTAAGACAGATGCCATGCCTGCTGCCCAGCAACGGACAGACCGGCCCCCTGCCTCCGACGATCAATCGAATTCACGCGACTTGCGGTAGGGAAGCCTCATCTTAAAAAGGGCTTTTTATACTCATAGCGCCGAGGACGACCGCCATGCATAAAATCAACATCGCCGAAAAGTTCGCCAAAATTTCGGAGTACTACAAACCCCACATCGCCGGCGAACTCAACGGACAAATGGTCAAACTGGTCAAAGCCAACAGCGAATTCGTCTGGCACCACCACGACCACGAAGACGAGATGTTTCTGGTGGTAAAAGGCCGCTTCCGCATGGAGTTCAAAGACGAAGAGGTTCGCGGCGGAGCCCGGCGCGAAGGCCACGAATGGATCGAGACCGGGGAGTTCATCGTCGTTCCCCGCGGCGTCGACCATCGTCCGGTCGCCGAAGAAGAATGCTGGATCATGCTCTTTGAACCGGCGTCCACGCTAAACACCGGCAATGTCGTGAACGAGCGCACCCAACCCCACTTGGAACGGGTCTAAGAATTGGGTAGAGCAAAGAGCAACCGCGAATTCAATCCGCACCTCTAAGATAAGCCCATGGAACTCACCGTCTATTCCTCCGCCTGGTGCCCCGACTGCCGCGAGGCCAAACGCTTTCTCGCCAAGCACAACATTTCCTATAAAGACATCGATGTCGAAACCACCCCCGGCGCCGTGGACGAAATCGTCAAGCGCACCGGCAAACGCGCTATCCCTCAGTTCGTCATCGATGGCGAATGGGTCCAGCCCTACCGACCCGGCGAAGGTTTCCTCTACGAAGCCATGTCCAAGCGCCTGGGAATCAAAGCCCTTTAGCTTTAGGAAAAATAGGCTCTCCCGCCTTTACCGAGTGATCCCCTGCGGGCGAAAGCTTTTGATCTCCCTGCCACGACCTCCTCAGATATCGCCCGGACATCATCTTCGGTACCGTAGTAAACCCTGCTCTCGGGCATCAAAATAAACACTCCAAGTCCTCAGCTCAGGCGAGCCAGGCTTAAGAGGCTGAAACGCAATGACTTGGATGAATTCCGAGGACCCACGACCTCATGGTCGAATCCCAGATCGAATCCGAGAGCAGCGAGCCCCCGCTTCCCACCTCCGCGGGAGCCCCCAATTCCCAGGGCGCCGGCATCGTCAGCGATAGCTGGCAGCAGACGGTGCAGGCCGTTTTGGGAGTCGTACTGCTTCTGGGAGCCTTCGCCATGGTTCACTATTATTCGCCCACGGCCGCACTGGCCGAGCCGCCCAGCGATCCCACACTTCAAAAGCAGATTCGCGAATTGACGGTTCAGGTCGAACAACTCCAGCAAGATCAGGCCATGCCCGCCGTCGTGCTGAACCGCTATCGCAACTCCATTGGCTACATTTATGGGGTCTACCAGGTGAGCTTTGCCAACCAGCGCCCGGTGGTTCGCGCGCGCGTTTCCGGTACAGGATTTCTGGTTGGCAGGGGCCTAATCGCCACCAATCGCCACGTAGCCGAGCCTTGGTATGGAGACTCCGAAGCCGAGCGGCTCATCGATCGGGGAGCTACCGCAATGCTCGAGAACCTCGTAGTCTTCTTTCCCGGCTCGCCGATGCCAGTGAGTTTGTCGCCCGCATCGATTTCAAAGACTTCCGATCTGGCTGTCTTGCGGATTGAAGATTTCGAAGCCGTCCGCGGTCTCGCCGTGCTGCCTCTCGCCAAGTCTCCCGGTTCCCCGGGTCAACTGGTCACCGTGATTGGCTATCCCATGGGGATTGCCGGTATGGTTGCCAAGTCGCCCACTGGAATCTACGAGCGCTTGGCCTATCGCCACAATGACATCAGCGCCGCCAGCGAGTTGGCGGCTTTATCGCTGATTCGTCCTTCCACCACCTGTGGACATCTCGGCGACATCGTCGGCGAGAAACTCATCTACGATGCCCCTACCGCCCACGGCGGCAGCGGCGGTCCGGTCTTCAACACCAAGGGCGAAGTCATCGGTGTCAACTCCGCATTCATGGACGGATTCACCGGAGGCACCATCGGAGTCTCGGTGGACTCACTTCGCCCCCTGCTGCAAGAAGCCGAGAAGACCGCACAAAAGTAGCGCCGCCGTCGCGCCCTCGCCAAAACGGATTGCCGCAGCAAGGAAGCCCCGTGCTTTCAGCGCGATTCAGAGTCTCGGGTTCTAGCAAAGAAATCTCAGTTGCGTTGTACAAGCATGGCAACAAGTTGACTTCGAGAACGGTGGCCAAGGCCGTTCGGAGCGGGAGTAGTGTCACCTGATCTCTGAGGTTTGGCCGCCGAAATCGCGGAGAACCGAATCGAATATCGATTACGGTTTGGCTGAAGGTGGCCGTGCCATTTAGTTAGCGGCCCGCTGGGAGCCGATCCAGAGTCGGACCGGTTCGTCTCGGATCAAAAATCCCCGAATTTCTTAGGCGAAAAAGCGCCTACCTTGAAAATAGGCCTAGCTTTCGCCGAACTCCCGGTAGCGCTCCAGAACGTCGCGCTGTGAAATCAGGCCTTCCAGCTGGCCGAAGTCGGCGCGGCTCACCACCGGCACCAGCGGCCACCGATCCACGTACCGCAAAGCGGTCTCCAGAGGGAGATCGGGATGCAAAGAAGGAATGTGCCGGATCGGCAACAACGAAGCCAGACTGGCCCCACCTTTCCCTTGCTCGGCCAGGGCGCCAAGTTGCTGCTTGGTCACGCTATTCCAGCCGGCAGGGCTCAGGCGAACCAGCAGCTCCTCGGCGGTGGCAGACTGCGCAGCTCGCAGCGCCTGATCCAGGGTCGCTTGCGCATCCAACACCGGATCGGCCACCGGACGCATGGCATCTTCCACGCGCAGAATTCCCTCTTCCCGCTGTTCTTCCATCGAAGGCAATTCCAGGCCGTCCTGGCGCGTCAGAACGTCAAAAATTGCAATCGGCTGCAGTCCGCGAGAAATCACATACGCAATCGTGTTCGCCACAATCACCGGCAGAATAATCGAGTAGTTCCCGCTCACCTCCAGCACCATGAACACCGACGTCATCGGGGCTCGCAGAAATCCGGCGAACAGAACTCCCATCCCCACCAGTGCATAGGTTCCCGGCGACCCGCTCAGATGCGGCAGAACCACGTGCTCCGCTCCGCCCACCGCCGCGCCTAGCGTCGCCCCGATAAACAACGTCGGGGCAAACATTCCTCCCGGCGTTCCGCTGACAAAGGAAAGCAGCGTGGCAACAATCTTCAGCCCGGCCAGGAGAGCCAAAAATTCCCACGTAAACCGCCCATGCATGGCTTCATCCATCGCCTCATAACCGGCTCCCATGATCTGGGGCGCGCCGAGCCAAGCAATGATCCCAATGAGCAGTCCCGCCACCGCCGGCTGAAAATACTGCGTCCACAGTGGCAGCGCCTTGAACTTCGGCCGCAAGGTGGCAATGCCCGTCGAAAACAGAACCGAAGCCAGCCCGCCCACAATTCCGAGGATGGCATACGCGATCAGCTCCGATGGCCGTTCCAGTTGCACCGCCGGAATCCTGAACAAAGACTCCGACCCCAGAAACCAGCGCATCACCACCACGCTCGATACCGCCGACAGCACCACGGACCCAAGAATTCCCGCGGTCCATCGCCCGATGACTTCTTCAATCACAAAGAGCACTGCGGAAATCGGCGCGTTGAAGGCCGCTGCCAATCCCGCCGCCGCACCGACCGGCGCGATCAGCCGCATGCGATCCCGCGACAACCGCATCTGCCGCCCCAGAACCGAAGCCAGGCACGCCCCGATTTGCAGCGACGGATCTTCCGGCCCCAGAGAGTGTCCCGACCCAATCGCCAGCGCCGCCGTAATGAACTTCCCAACCGCAGTTCGAAATGGAATGTAGCCGTTGTAGATATACAGCGCTGCTTTGGTCTGATTCACTCCGCTGCCGCGGGCCAGCGGGAAGACATGGATCACCAGAATCGCAATCACCAGTCCCGCCAGGGTGGGCGCCAGCAAAAGACGCGTGGGCGACAACACGGCTCCCGAGCCCAACAAATAAATGCGGCACCACCCAATGGCAAACCGGAAACCGACGACCGCCAGTCCGGAAAAAATGCCGATGAATACAGAAAGGATCAGAAAGAATCGTTCTTCTCGAAATACCGATTGCAAAAGTGCCCTCGGGGAACGCCCATTCCTCGGTCGAGTCGCCACCGGGCGGTCGTGACTCATCCCCTCGTCGATCGTCCTTCCGGCCAGAGAATTGAACGCCGGGTCCACTCTAGTTTCCTTCATGCAATTTCGCGATCAGCAGTAGCGCCAGATCCGCCCCGCTAGGAGTTCCGCAAGTCGTGCCGGTTTGAGGACTGGTTTGACTGGGACCGGTTTGTGTCGTGCTGGTTTGGCGTTCGATACTGAATACCAGATCCATGGCCTGCTCCACCAGGTCCGGATCTCGCCGCAAATATTCTTCCGAGATCTTCGGCTTCAGCTTTGCCCAGCTGTCCGCCAGCGTCGGTTTGGCCCCTGGCTCCGTGGCTGCGGAAGCCCGAATGCCACAGGACTTGAGCCGTTCTCCCGCTGTGGCAAACGTCTGCACCACAATTTCGTCGCGATGCGCCACCGAGAGCTGTCGCCGAAATGGGTCCATCTGCAGTACCCCTTCCGTGGTCTTTAGTAGGTCCGCACTCTGTGTATCGTCAGGGTTGCCGGCGACCGCCTCTTGCAGGTAGAGCTCAGCCAGTGGATAGCGGCCGAGCTGGAACGCCGCCAGCCCCGCTCCCGCCAGCGCTGCCTCATGGTGGGGATCTGACTTTAAGGTGATGTGATACGCCCCCAGCGCGTGCTCGTAGTCATGAGCCCGCAGAAAAAGATCGCCCACGCGTTGTTGCTGGGAGGGATCGTCTCCCAGATTTTCCTCCAGCGCAATCAACTCCGCTTGCCCTTGCGCCTGGGCGTGAATGCTCAACAGATACTCGATCAACTCCAGCCGCGTATCGCGTCGTTTCTCTTCCTGATCGCCAGGCCAGACGGCGTAGATCGCATTGTGGTAATAACGCAGGGCTTGTCCCGTTTGCCCTCGTTGCGCCCCGATCCGGGCGAGTTCCAGGTTCACCTGGCCATTTTCGGGCTGCTGGTCCCACAAGTTCACCAGATAGGAATACGCCTCACCCGTCCGCTTCAGCCCGATCAAAGCCTCGGCCAGGTTCAACTGGTAGTCGTAGTTGTCGGGGGAATACAACAGCGCCGCGCGAGATTCGGTAACCGCACTCTCAAAGTGCCGCGCATTCAGGTCGGCCACCCCGCGGCTGAACCAGCGGTTGCCAAGGGCGGCCCGTTGCGCATGATAAACACGCGATAACCCGCTGACGCCCGCGAAACAGATCACCGCCAACACCGCCAGCAGAGCCAGCATCACCGGCTGTTGCCTGATGTATAACCGGAGATCCCACCGCCTTGCGACGGCCGGCTTGTCCTGTTGGGTTTCGAGCATCTGTTGATACTATGCGGAAAATCAGAACGGAATTGCAATCCGTGGGATTGAGTATAGAAAGGCGGCCCGAGTTCGGTCTCCGAACCCGAACTTCAATCGCTGATGGTGAGGACGCCATTCTGCGCGCGGAGCCGAAGGGAACCCGCGGCAGCCTTTCAACCTTGGGCGGGATCATCTGCGAGCGCCAACGTCTGCCTCACTCCGGTATCTTACTTCGAGACGCCAACCACCCCGGCTCGCGCACATGCTCATCATGAAACCGCAACAGCCGCGCCGCCAGAATCGCGTTGCGTCCCAGGTAGCCAACCACTTTGCGCTGATCTCCGCGATCCACCACGGGCAACCGCCCCAAATCGTAGCGCAATAGTTTGGCCGCCGCTTCTGATACCAATTCATCCGGATACGTCACCACCAGTTTTGTGCTGCCCGCCTCCTGCACCGTCGCCGCGCCGGAAGCGTCTTTGTCGAGCGCCCTCAAGATATCGCCCCGCGTAATAATTCCCGCCAGCTTGCCGCCCTGGTCCACAATCAGCAGCGCCTCGTGCCGCGCCACCGCGGGATCATGGCGTGCAATCCGCTCCGCCAGCACTCCCACCTTAGTGTCCGCCGGTACCACGGGTGCTTCCTTCTCCATGGTTTCGCCGACCGTGGTCTGCGTCAGCGCGTCTGCTTCGTAATCTTGGTGCACCCGCAGCCCGCGCCGCGCCAACTTCTCCGTCATGATCGAACTGGTAGGCATGAACAGCATCGCGATCCCGTCGGCAATCACCGCCACCAGCATTAGCGGCAGCACGGAGTTGTAGTCCCGCGTAATCTCAAAGGCAAAAATGATGAAGGAAAATGTGGCCCGCGACGCCGCCCCAAACACCGCGCCCATCGCCACCAGCGCAAACGCGCCCGGAGAAAGATGTGCGGAAGGAAACAGGTGATTCCCCAGCATGGCGAACAGCCCGCCCATCGCCGCACTCCACATGAACGTCGGAGCCAGTAACCCGCCCGAAGTGCCCGAGCCCAGCGAGATCACCAACACGGTAAACTTTGCGATCATCACGATCAACAAGAGTTTCCATACCAGCTGCCCGTTCAGAATCTCCCCGATCGTGTCGTATCCCACGCCGAACACGCGCGGCACAAAGAATCCGATCATCCCCAGCGCTAGTGCCCCCATCGCCGGCCACCACAATTCGTCGATCGGGAGCTTCTCGAACAGATCTTCCACCCAATAAAGTGCCTTGCTCAAACCCACCGCCGCCAGTCCGCATAACGGGCCTAGTACCAGGTAGAACGGCAGCGCATGCGGAACCCCGAAGTCCATGGCCCCCACCTGAAACATGGGCCCCGGTCCGAGCAGTTGCATATGAACCGCAGTGGCCAGCGTGCTAGCGACCACGAGCGGAATGAAAGAACGCGACTTGAATTCGAAAAGCAGCAACTCAATCGCGACAATCACCCCTGCAATGGGAGTGTTAAACGTCGCCGACATGCCCGCGGCGGCGCCGCAGGCCAGCAACACTTTCCGCTCGACCGCTGTCGTGTGCAATACCTGCCCCACCAGCGACCCGATCGCTCCGCCCGTCTGAATGATCGGACCCTCCGCGCCAAACGGGCCGCCCGTCCCGATTGCAATAGCCGCCGAAATCGGCTTCAGAATCGCGACCTTCGGCTCGATCCGGCTGCGATTGGTCAAGACCGCTTCCATCGCTTCCGGAATCCCGTGCCCCTTAATCTTCGACGAGCCATACTTCGCCATCACTCCAACCATCAATCCGCCAATCACGGGAACCAGGATGACCCAGGCCCCGAGATGATGCGAGCCCACACTCTTAAACGTCGTCGACCACTGATGGAAGAAAAAAAGATTGGTGAACAGCCCGATCAGCTTGTAAAGCGCGTAAGCCACCAAACCCGCGAGGAGCCCAATCCCGGCCGCCAAAAACGAAACCAGCACAATCCGAAACTGCGCCGGCTGTGCATCGGCCGACGATGGAATAGAAACCGCCGGACTGATTCCGTTCCGACTCCCCTGTCCCGCAGCGTGGATCGAACTCATCATTTGGTTAGTCTTTCTTTCCGGTAGTCTTCCCTTTGCCGGTAAACTCCAGTCGCGCAGCGGCGAACCAATGCAGCCCCACAGCGGCAGCCGCAGCGAGTGGAAAAATTGACAAGCCCCAGCGGAGCGAAAAGAAAACTCGAGACAACTCTGCACGGAACAGCGCAGGGTTGTGACGCAAAAGTCGCGGCTCACGATCCGTTCAACTCTCGTGCGCAGCAGAGGTCTTTCGAACCTTCTCCGGCGGCATCAGCCCCCGCAGCGCCGCCACCAAATCCGGAGCCGCGCTCCTCAACTCGTCATGATGATGCAGCGCCAGTTCCTCCAGTACCCGCTCCCCCTTGGGCGTCAGCGCCAGCAACACTTCGCGCCGGTCGTCCTGCGCCCGCTCGCGCCGCACATAGCCACCGCTCTCCAGCCGGTTAATTAACTCCACCGCGCTGTGATGCTGAATCTGCAGCCGGTTGGCCACTTCCCGAATCCGCGGCCGCACTCCCTCCGGAATCCCCTTGATGGCCAGCATGAGTTGGTACTGCGCCATCTCCATTCCAGCCGCCCGTACGGCGTGCTCACGGAAGCGCAAGAACTTCCGAATCTGGTAGCGGAACTCGGCCAGAGCCTGATAATCAGACAGGGTGAGCTTCTTCATGCCCAGAGTATATCGTGTGCCGATACTACGGCTCCATTATATCGTGCAACGATACATATGCAAATGCGCAATCGCCAATACGGGGCCGCCGCGGCCGCCTGTTCGTCGTGCGAAGCTCGACACCCCGGGCCGAAGCCGGCAGCCTCAGAGCACGACTTTCACCTCCTCACCCCGCCGCTAGCCTCTTTCCCGCCGCCCCATTTAGAATCCGTAGTCCGGAATTTGGTCCACAATTTCGCCGCCGCACAGGAGACCTGGTGATTCCGCGCTATACCCGCCCCGAGATGGCCCGCATCTGGAGCGACGAAAACCGCTTCCGCACCTGGCTGGCGGTCGAAGTCGCCGCCACCGAGACCCTCGCCGAAGCCGGCCTCGTCCCCAAGGACGCTGCCCGCGCCATCCGCGAACGCGCCGACTTCCGCGTCGAACGCATCCACGAAATCGAAGCCGAAGTCCGCCACGATGTCATCGCCTTCACCACCGCCGTCGCCGAAATCGTCGGCCCGGCTGCCCGCTGGTTCCACTACGGCCTCACCTCCAACGATGTCGTCGACACCGCGCAGGCTTTGCTCATCCGCCAGGCGTCGAAAGTCATCGCCCAAGACTTGCAGCGCCTCTCCGAAGTCCTCGAGCGCCGCGCCTGGGAGTTCAAGGACACTCCCATGGTCGGCCGCACCCATGGCATTCACGCCGAGCCGATCACATTCGGATTCAAACTCGCCAACTGGTACTCCGAAACGCAACGCAACATCGCGCGTTTCAGGGACGCCGCGGAAGACATGCGCGTCGGCAAGTTCTCAGGTGCGGTCGGAATCTTCGCGCATCTCACCCCTGAACTGGAACAGATGATCTGCGCGCGCCTGGGACTGAAAGCCGCCTCGATTTCGTCGCAAGTCATTCAGCGCGATCGGCACGCGCACTATCTGGGCACGCTCGCCGTGATCGCGTCGACCTTAGACAAGATCGCTACCGAGATTCGCCACCTGCAGCGCACCGAAGTGCGCGAGGCTGAGGAATATTTCAGCGAGAAACAAAAGGGATCGTCGGCCATGCCGCACAAGCGCAATCCCGTGACCTGCGAGCAGATCAGCGGCCTCGCGCGGGTGGTCCGCAGCAACGCGCAGGCAGGTCTTGAGAACGTCGCGCTGTGGCATGAGCGCGACATCTCGCACTCGTCGGCGGAGCGCGTTATCCTGCCCGACTCGACCACGCTGGCCGACTACCTGCTGAATAAGACCACCAACCTGATCGACACCTTGTTGGTCTATCCCGAGCGCATGCGCGCCAATCTTGAGAGCACACGCGGTCTCATCTTCAGCGGACAGTTGCTGCTCGACCTGGTCGAGCACGGCGTCTCCCGCGAGGACGCGTATCGCCTGGTGCAATCGCACGCCATGCGGGCCTGGAAAGAAGGCCTCGACTTCCACCAACTGGTGCTGGCAGACAAAGAGATCACCGGCTGCGTTCCGCGCCAGCAAGTCGAATATGCCTTCGACCTTCCACGCCAGCTGAAGAATGTGGACAAGATCTTTGCTCGTGTGTTCGGCGGGAAGAAGGGTTCGGCGAAGGAGACTTCCGTGAGCAAGAGCTCGGCAAGAAAAAGTTCGGCTAGAAAAAAGAAAAAGTGACAGTGAGCTGCCTGCAATCGACTGCTTCGAATATCGTTCCGCCTCGAGCGAGATTCCTCACGAAACTACCCTGAGGATGGATTCCACCACAGACGGGCTAAACCACTACACCGTAACCGTTTCTGAGTGCTTCGGGACAGATGTTGATTTCGCAACTTGTGAAGCTGTTCCAGGGCAGCGGCCCGGATGCACGGTACTTCCCATCACGGATTACGGAGGTTATATCCAAGGTTCGCTCCGGCAACTCCTGATCCTGACCAGATCAGCACGTTTTTGTGGAACGACAACTTGACGATGCGAAGGGCAATGCGACGTTTTACGCGGCTTACGAACGCGTTTAGCAAGAAGCTGTCGCACCTAAAAAGCGGTAGTAGCGTTAGAAGTGGATGCTGCTGGCGCGGATACAGCGCGCGACACGCGGGACATCCATTTCGAGCGGGCTAACTAACACCTGCCTATGTCATTGGTTTCAATAGTTTACTTTCAATAGTTTACTGCCACTTCATCTTTTGAGGTCCGGACTTTCACCTTCTCAAGCCGGACTTTCATCATTTGCGCGCGCCCACACGTGGGGGAATGACAAAGTTTTGAAAATCAACTGCAGCCGCTGGTGCTGCCGCAGCTGGCGCAGCGGTAGCAGCTGCCGTTGCGCGTCATGATACTGCCGCAGAAGCTGCAGCTTGGCGCGTCTCCTAGGTCGATCAGGCCGGCCAGGGCGTCGGCGGCGTGGATGGAGCCGGAACCAGCTCTCAGCTCTCGGCTCTCAGTTCTCGCTTTGTCCCCGGAAGCGTTCGCGTCTCCGATTCCTTCCGGGCCGGGGGCGCTACCTGCGGACCTCAAACGGAGATTCTCGAACAGCATTTGCTGCTGGCCGGTCAGGAAACGGAGTTGGAGCCAGCGGAAGATGTAGTCCATGATCGACTTGGCGTAGCCGAGGTCGGGATTGCCGCTCCAGCCGCTGGGTTCGAAGCGGGTGTGGGCGAACTTTTCGCAGAACAGTTTCAGGGGAACGCCGTGCTGCAGGGCGATGGAGACGGCGAGGGCGAAGCTGTCCATGAGGCCGCTGACGGTGGACCCTTCTTTGGCCATGGTGATGAACAGTTCGCCGGGCTCACCGTTGGGATAAAGGCCGACGGTGATGTAGCCCTCGTGGTCTCCCACTTTGAATTTGTGGGTGATGGAGGCGCGCTCTTCCTGCAACTTGTGGCGGACGGCGCGGGGCGGAGCGTTCATGTCCTCTTCTTCGATGTGTTGCGCAGACGCGATGCGGGCGTCGTCCTTGGTGGAGTTCGCAGTTTTGCTGCCGGCGGCGGAGAGTGGCTGCGATTTTTTGCAGCCATCGCGGTAGACGGCTACGGCTTTCAAGCCCAGCTTCCAGGCCTGGAGGTATGCTTCGCTGATGTCTTCGACGCTGGCGTTTTCCGGAAGATTGACCGTTTTCGAGATGGCGCCGGAGATGAAGGGCTGAGCGGCAGCCATCATGCGGAGGTGTCCCATGTAGGCGATGGAGCGCGTGCCTTTGGCGGGCTTGAAGGAGCAATCGAAGACGGCCAGATGCTCGTCTTTAATATGCGGCGCGCCTTCGATGGTGCCGGTGGCGTCGATGTAGCTGACGATGGCGTCGGCCTGATCGTGGTTGTAACCGAGCTTGAACAGGGCGGTGGGGACGGTGTTGTTGACGATCTTGATCATGCCGCCGCCGACCAGCTTCTTGTATTTGATCAAAGCGAGGTCGGGCTCGATGCCGGTGGTGTCGCAGTCCATCATGAAGCCGATTGTGCCGGTGGGGGCCAGCACGGTTACTTGGCTATTGCGATAGCCGTTTTTTTCGCCGTGGGCGAGGGCTTCGTCCCAGCACTGCTTGCTGGCTTCGTAGATAGGCGTAGGGACATTGTTCTTGTTTATTCCGTTGACGCTCGCGCGGTGCATGCGGATTACGTCAAGGAAGGGCTCGCGGTTGATGTACCAGCCGGGGCAGGCCCCGCCGGGCATGGTTGCTCCCGAGGCTGCGGAGCTGCGCTCTGCAGGACGGCCAAGGGTGGCCGTCCCCACAGGGGTGTTTTCAGTTGCTGCAGCTTTGCCGATGCCTGCTCCTAAATTGGTTTCGGCGAGATTCTTTTTGGTCGCTTCCGTTGCGGGAACCAGCGGGTCGCATTCTTCGGCGATTCTTGAACTCTGCAGATAAGCCTCGCCGCACATGATTGCGGTTACGCAGGAGGCGTAGTCGCGGCCGGCGTCGGAGTCGTAGGGAAGGCCTGCGGCCATCAGCAGCGCGCCCAGGTTCGCATAGCCCAATCCCAAGGGGCGGTAGTCATGCGAGTTGCGCATGATCATTTCTGTTGGATATCCCGCGTTGTCTACCAGAATCTCTTGCGCGGTGATCAGGACGTCTACGGCGTGACGGTAGGCTTCTACGTCGAAGGTGCCGTTGGGTGCGAACTTCAGCAGATTCAGGCTGGCCAGGTTGCAGGCCGAGTCGTCCAGGAACATGTATTCGCTGCAGGGATTGCTGGCGTTGATTCTTGCCGTGTTCTTTGAAGTGTGCCAGCGGTTGACCGTGGTGTCGTATTGCATGCCGGGATCGCCGCAGTTCCAGGTGGCCTCGGAAATTTTGTGGAGCAGGTCTTTGGCTTTGTGGGTTTTTGCAACCGTGCCGTCGGTTACGGTTTTGGTGGAGAAGTCGGTATCGCGAACGACTGCGTACATGAAATCGTCGGTGACTCGGACGCTGTTGTTGGCGTTCTGAAAGAAGACGGAAGAGTAAGCGTCGGAGTCGGGATGGGACCCGTCGTATCCCAGGGAAACCAGGGCGTGAGCCTTGGCTTCCTCTTTCTGCTTGCACTCGATGAATTCGATGATGTCGGGGTGGTCCACGTTGAGGATCACCATTTTGGCGGCGCGGCGCGTCTTGCCGCCGGACTTGATGACGCCGGCGAAGGCGTCGAATCCTTTCATGAAGCTGAGCGGGCCGCTGGCGGTGCCGCCGCCGGAGAGTGTTTCTGTGGAGCCGCGCAACGGGGAGAGATTCGTGCCCGTGCCGCTGCCCCATTTGAAGAGCATGCCTTCGGTCTTGGCTAAAGTGAGGATCGAGTCCAGCGAATCTTTGACCGAGTTGATGAAGCAGGCGGAGCACTGCGGTTTGGAGTATCCGGTGACGCCGAATTCGACTTGCTGGGTTTGGGGGTTCCAGTGCCAACTGCGGCCGTCGGAGTTGGGCTCAATGCGGTCGCATCCCACGTTGAACCAGACGGGCGAGTTGAAGGCGGCGTACTGGCGGACGAGGATGTGGACGAGTTCGTCATGGAAGGTGGCGCTGTCTTCCGGAGTTTTGAAGTAGCCTTGGGCTTGGCCCCAGTCGCGGATGGTTTCGGCGACGCGGGCTACGAGCTGGCGGACTCCGGTTTCACGCTCGGGAGTGCCGAGTTTGCCGTGCAAGTATTTCGAAGCCACGATGTTGGTGGCGGTCATGGACCAGTCTTTGGGGACTTCGACGTCCTTTTGCTCGAAGATTACGTTGCCCTGGGCGTCGGTGATCTGGGCGAGGCGGAGATCCCATTCGACCTCGTTGTAGGGGGAAACTCCGAGCTTAGTGAAGAAGCGGCGGAAGGAGAGGCCGGAGGGCTTCTTCTTGGCAGGGGTCTGGACTGCTGGGATCGTGAATTCGGTCTTGAGTTCTGGCATGGGGCTCTCCATTGATTAGATTCTATGCGTGTTGCGCCGATTCAGGGCGTCCGGCCAGGGGCGGGGAATCGGATGGTACGGATGGTCTTTGAAAGAGCTTTTCTTGCGCCCCTGCGGGGCTTTTTCATTTGGGGCATAACCACCCACGGCTTAGGCCGCGAGCGGCACTTTTGTTATGCCGCTTCGCGGCTAGTCCTAACTTTTTCGGCGCCTAAGACCCAGGCCCACGCCTTCCGGTCAGAAACCCGAGGGGAATGGGGACGGACAGTGAATGTTGGTGGCAGCTCCGGAATCTAGCTGCGGGGCTGTCGGTTGGGATAGGGACGCGGGCGAGGGCGCCTTCGACTCACGCTCCGGCCAGGTCCGCGCCACACGGGTATCGACGGAGGCGGCATGGGCGGACAGCAGTGTCCGCCCCCCGTGATCATCGGATTCGAATAGAACTTGCTGCGCGTCGTTTGCTGGTGGAACGTATTCGTTTGCGGGCGTCAGCTCCAGCGATGTGGCGAAGTGGGAGCCGATGCCGGTAGCCTTCTCGGCGGCGGTAACCATCCATTGATTGAGGGCGTTGCAGATGGTGCGGCGCTGGGGCTGGTCTTCGATGACTACGAAGCGGACGAAGTATCGGCCCGAGACCAAGCGGGCGCGCATGGGATTCTGGCTTGAGAGCATGCGGTCGAGGACAAAGGCCATGTCGTCGTCTTCGAAGAATTGGGTGACGGCCAGCATGCGGGGAGTGGGCGCATGGGTGCTGCCCGCAACATCCCGCCGGGGTTCGCTCGCCCCGGCCAGGTCTGAGACCCGGTCCCACACAGAAACATTCCGGGCAAAGCCAGCTGCCGCGGAGGCTGCCCCCACCGATCCTACCGAGCTTTGCTCAGCTGGGCAGCAGGGGGCGGCTGCGCCCCCGTGAGCATCGCCAAAATCCCTGATCTCTTCCGCTAGGGCGAAGACTCCTGGCTTGCTGGGGACGAACAGGAGGCTGTGAGGGGATTCGCAGCGGAACCAATGCGACCAGTGAAGGCGACGATAGTCCAGGGTACGATCGAAGCCGTGGCGCGCCATCGATTCTGAGACGAGGCGAGTTAAACCTTCCATTGCGGGCTCCTGCGATTCTGCTGGCCGCGCCGCAGAAAGAAAGTTCCTTATCTGCCGGGCAGTCAGGTTACAGATGATGGCTTGCTGCACTTTACTATTGTCGTGACTGTTGTCGTGCGCCGGGGGAGGATCGGGGCACGGCCACCGCACTGACTTCGGCTTCCGGCATCCCGGATTCGGCTTCCGGAACACCTGAAGGTTGAGCTTGCTTAAAGCTTTCAGCCGCCAGGCTTACGGATGTGGAAGCCCGGGCGCCTAAGCCTTGCTTTCGCGGAGAGCGCCGAGTTGCTTCTGGCTAGGCGCTGAACCGCAGCGTTTGGTTCCCTGCATTCACTGCCGGCAATTTCCCGTCTCATTCCCCTGAGGCGGAAAATTCATGCTTGGGATTGCAAAGTTACTCCCGCCAGTTGTGCCTGTCAAGAGGGAAACACTACAGGTTGTATCCCTAACAATGACGGGCTTGATGCCGGGGTAAGGGACGGGTTTTCCACACCGAGGGAAACCTGCTCGTTCCAGATCAGGTGTGGTGCGCCGCAAAAATCCGCATTTCCGCCCCGGCTGCTCTTTCACATCAGGCTCAGGGCGGAGGCGCGAGGGTCGCGACAGGGTTGCGGGAATTTCCGGACCGGGGCGGCTTGGTCTTTCCGGACGGGATTGTGCCGGATGGCATCGCGCCCCAGCGCCTTTGGCCGCGACGAGATGGTTTCGGCAAGTCGCTCGGTGTCGAGCCGGGGCTTCCGCAGTTTGACCTGTTCGATTTGCAGTGCCTCAAAGTGCATGCGGTCGATCTTTCGGGGACTGATTGGTCCAACCATCTTAAGAGCCGGCGATGCTTCCCCGGATGATCTTTCCTCGAACGAACGCTGCTTGCTCGAACCTTGTCTGGAAGAACTTGCATGGCTGGACATTTCTTTGATCGAGGTGGGATTTGAGGATCGCCGTAAGCCGATCATGGTTTGGCCGGTGCGCGGGTCGTCGAACGGCTGCATGAGGACGTAAATGTCTTCGAAGATGCGGCGAGGGGCAATGCTGATTACGCCGTCAGAGGATTCGACGAGGTAATCGCCTTTGCGACCGCGATGCTGGCGTCCGAGATGGTCGACGAAACTGAGATTCGAGTTAAGTTGCTTGGCCTTGACCAGAAAGCGAGTACGGTAGGAATTCCATTCTTCTGATTTCATGTTTGGCGTCCCAAGTGTATCTGCTGATTGAGATTGTCGAATCTGATCCAGAAGCGGCTGAGGTTGCTGAAATCGATTAAGAGATTTTTTATCAGAGCGAAGCTGACTGTACGGGCGAAATGGGCGGGGGTCAATTCAGTATTTTTGGTGCAATTGAGGAAAAAATCGGCCACGGTTTTTCGCCGGTTGGCAGGTTCACCGCAAACGCTAGAGACGAGTCATTCTTCCGCTGGATGGGCGGCAGTTTTCGTGTTGAGGGAATAGCGCGAAGAAATCTGGTAGAGTGGGCAGCCGGATTGTCCACAGGGCGTGCACAGGAAATGCAGAAAGACAGTTCTCAGTTGCGAGTTGCGAGGTTCACATGATGCGAAACGTTGGTTGTGGCATGGCGGCGTGGATTCTCCTGCTGTTCAGCGCTCCTCTGTTTGGCCAGACTGCGGCTGAGACGAGAGTCGTCGCCTTGCGGTGTGGGAGTTTGTTTGACGGGCGTGGGGATTCGTTGCGCAAGAATGTGGTGATTGTGATTGAGGGAGAGAAGATCAGGGAGCTTAGCGGCAGCGCGCCTGGGGGCGCTGAAGTGATTGATCTTTCGCGCGAGACTTGTCTTCCCGGGCTGATCGATACGCATACGCACATTTTGCTGCAGGGGGACATTACGGCCGCGGATTATGACGAGCAACTGCTGAAGCAGTCGCCGGAGTATCGAACGATTCTGGCGACGGTGAATGCGCGGAGGGCGCTGGAGTACGGATTTACATCGATTCGCGATCTGGAGACGGAAGGCGCGGGCTATGCGGACGCGGACGTGAAGAAGGCGATCAATAACGGAGTGATTCCGGGGCCGCGGATGCAGGTGGCGACGCGGGCGCTGGATGTGACGGGGGCGTATCCGCTGCAGGGGTATGCGCCGGGCGTGACCGTCCCGCATGGAGTGCAACTGGTGGATGGCGCGGACGCTGCGCGACAGGCGGTGCGGGAACAAATCAGTCACGGCGCGGACTGGATCAAGGTGTATAGCGACCGGTCCTATCGCGTTCGCGAGGATGGAGTGCTGGACGATATTCCGACTTTCACCATGGAGGAGTTGCGGGCGATTGTGGAGGAGGCGCATCGCGAGCGGCATAAAGTTGCGTCCCATGCCATGGCGTTGAACGGAGTGCACAACTCAGTCGAGGCGGGAGTGGATACGATCGAGCATGGGAACTATATTGCGGACGAAGATTTGAAGACCATGGCGGCGCGCGGGATTTTTTACGTGCCGACAATTTTTGTGGGGGAATATGTGGCGCAGGGACGGGCAGCGGCGGGTGCTCCGGTGTGGCTGCCGATGATTTCGATTCACGAAGAGACGTTTCGGCGGGCGATGAAGGCCGGTGTGAAGATTGCGTTTGGGACGGATGCAGGCGGATTTGATTGGAAGATTAATCCGGCCAAGGAATTTTCGTCGATGGTGAAGTTTGGAATGACGCCGGCACAGGCGATCCGGGCGGCGACGGTGACGGCGGCGGAGTTGCTGGGGATGCAGGATTCGGTGGGGACGATGGAGGCGGGGAAGTTGGCGGATATTGTGGCGGTGCCGGGGGATCCGTTGGGGGATGTGACGGTGATGGAGAGGGTGGATTTTGTGATGAAGGGTGGGGTGGTGTACCGGCGGCATTAGTTTTTCTAGGCAAGAGCCTTGACCACCGAGGGAACTGGGGACAGGGACAAAATCAGTGAACTACGAACCAAGCTAAAAGACGGTGTTCGAATTCCTGTGGGGCGGTGCTGATGGCGCCGCTGTGCTCGGCGGCCGGGACTTCCCACAGTTGAGTGTTCGGATTTCGGGCGTGAATGATGCGGGAATGGCGGGCGGGAATGTTGCTGTCGACCTGACCGTGGATGAGGAGAACAGGGATAGTCGTTGCGGCCACGGAATCTTCCGGGGAAATGTTTTCCATGTTGAGGTGGTACTTCAGGCGGGCGCGAAGGAATGCGACTTCGACGAGCGGGCGTAGGATGGTGCGTCCCACCCACGGACCCAGGTGGAAGGTCTGTCCCATGCGGTCATAGGCGATCTCACGAAAATTGGAGAAGGGAGACTCGGCGGCTACGGCGCAGAAGCGTGGGTGGGTGTCGAGCGACTGGAGGAGTTCGGCGGCTCCCATGGATTCGGCGAACCCGAAGATGCAACGGGGATGATCCTGCGCGTTCACGAAGTCGAACCACTGGTGGATGTCGTTGCGCTCCAGAAGGCCGTAGGTGGCGAGTGGGCCGCCACTGGCGCCATGGGCGCGGGCGTCGGGAAGCAGCACGGTGAATCCGTGGGCAAGAAGGAGTTGCGCGTATCCGGTCATGCCGATTCGGTTGTCGCCGAGACCGTGGAGGAGGAGAATGGCGTCGCCGTTCGGGTGGTGGGGACGGACGATCCATGCAAGCAGGACGGAGCCGTCGGGCGTTGTGATCGAGGCGTCGGTCGGTTCGGCATCGAGGGCGTGGGCCGATTGACGAAATTCGGAAGCTTCGGTTTTGGTGAGCGGACGGCGCGCCGGGTGAAGAGCGCCGTCGGCCAGGTAGATGCCGCCGATGGTGCAGAAAGTCATGTACAGGACGAGAGCGAACAGGACTCGACGGCTTCGAGGGGAAAGTGGCATGGTCTGGTGGACGGTACGCGGATGGCGACGAATTCGTTCCCAGGGCTTGCCAAGGCCGTCTCCTAGAATACTGAAACGAAAGCCATCGGGTTTCAAGCTTAGCCCCGGCGCCGTGTTTGGTTCAGAGATTTCAATTACGGGAATCACCGGAGCGCAATTTCGACCCAACCGGGAGAGAATTTATACCCAGGAAGAAAATTCATACCGGAGAGCGACACTTTATGACCAAAGACCCGGTTTGCGGAATGGATGTGGACGAGAACAAGGCTCAATATCAATCGCAGTATGGCGGAAAGAAATACAACTTCTGCTCGGAGCAATGCCAGAAGGAGTTTGATCGGCAGCCCGAACTGTATGCTCGGTCGGCCGCCTAGATCGGTTCGGATAGAAAAAAGCCCTTGCTCCGGCAAGGGCTTTTTCATGCGGAATGGCTTTTAGCGGTGGGCTAATTCGGGTTCGTGTACGGATTTTCCCGACTTGAAGCTGGAGTAGCGCTTGTTGATCTCGTCCCAGTTGAGGACGTTCCACCAGGCCGCCAGATATTCGGGGCGACGGTTGTTGTATTTCAGGTAGTAGGCGTGCTCCCAGACGTCGTTGCCGAAGATGGGATAAAGTCCCTGGGAAATTGGGTTGTCCTGATTCGGGGTGCTGATGACCTGCACTTCGCCGCCGGACTTGCCGGCGAGCCAGACCCATCCGCTGCCGAATTGCTTGGTGCCGGCGTCGTTGAACTTGGCTTGAAAATCCTTGAAGCCGCCGAAGGATTTCTGGATGGCTTCGGCGATGGGGCCGCTGGGATCGCCTCCGCCTTTGGGTTTCATAATCTTCCAGAACATGGTGTGGTTGACGTGGCCTCCGCCGTTGTTGCGGACCGCGGCGCGGATGTCTTCGGGAATGGCATTGAGGTCGCGGATAAGGTCTTCGGCGGACTTGTTGGCCAGATCGGGATGCTTCTCGATGGCGGCGTTCAAATTTTTCACGTAGGCGCCGTGATGCATGTCGTGGTGCAGGGTCATTGTCTGCTTGTCGATGATGGGTTCTAGGGCGTCGTATGCGTAGGGGAGTGCTGGTAGTTCGTGAGCCATGATTGATCCTCGAAGCTTTTCTGATGATATTGAGCGGGGATTCGATGCAAGTGTTATCTGATTAGATTCTAGCAGTTGCGGAGTCCTGAGGTTTTTTGCCAGGGTGGGGCGGCTTCGACGGCGCGCTTTCTGGCGGACCAGCGATTGTCCGTTACTTCTTTCCGAGGAAGCGGATGCGGGAGGTGAAGGCGCGGCCTTCGCAGGCAGTGAAGGTGGGTTGGGGATGCGTGGGCTCGACTACGTTTTCGACCACGTAAGGATTGCAGCGGCCGTTGATGTTGTCGAAGCCGCCGCGCAGGGCGAGATCGTATCCGAGGAAATGAAAGCGTTTTTCTAATTGGAGGTTGAGGGAAAAATACCCGGGGAAACGCTGGGCGCCGGGTGGCCCGATCAGTTGTTGCTGGTCGGTGAGAAGATTGAAAGGGAATCCGGTGCGGGCTTCGAGCGAGTAGGCGACTTCGAGTTGGTGGATGATTGGCAACTTGAACAGGGGGAAATATCCCCAAGAGAGGAAGCGGTTGGGGGTGTCCCAGAGATACGGGCCGGGTTGCTGAGGGCTGAGGATGGGACTGTCGACATTGAAATCGAGGGCTTGACTGGAGTGAGCGCGAGAGCGCGTGTAGGAGCCCATCAGCATATAAGTTTCGCGGAAGTTGTGGCGGAGAGTGACTTGGAGGGCTTCGTAATGGTCATCGCGGGTGTTCTGAAGGAGGTAGTCGGCGCCGGGAAGGTTGGGCGGCGTGTTGTAGACGAAGCCGCGACTGCCGCGGCGGTCGAGGAATTCGGCTTTCAAAGCGATCGCGGCGGGGAGTTTTTTTTCTAGAGCGAGGCTCCAGTTGAGGAAGCGCGGGACCTGGAGCGTGCTGCGGTTGACGGAGAATGAAGTTGTGACGGGTCCGGTGGTGCTGACGCAGTTCCCAGTGCAGGTCGGGTCGGGAATCGAGTAGAAAATATCTTCTCGCGTGCCGGCGTAGGGGCGGGCAATGAGGAAGATGGGAGTCGCATCGTAGACTAGGCCGATTCCGGCCGATAGTTTAGTGTTGCCGGAACTATCCAGGACGTAGGTTGCGGCGAGGCGGGGAGAGGCCACGGCGTGGCGGACGATTTCGTCCCAGTCGAGGCGGACGCCCGGCGCGATCAGCAGACGCTCCGTGAGGAGCCAGCGATCTTCGGCATAGGCGCTGACTTCGGCGTTGTATTGTTCGTGCCACGGGGCGGCGGTGAAAGTGGAGTAGCGAGTGCAGGGGAACGTTGCGTTCAGGGTCGCGGTGAGGCACAGGTCGGGCGAAGCGAGCGTGTTGGTTCCGCTGAGGAATGAAATCGGCTGGCGTGCGAATTCCGCATCGTATGAAATGCGATCGAGATCGACTCCGACTTTGAAGTCGTGGCGGCCCTGCCATTGCCGCGGCGGCAGAAATAAGTTCGCCAGCGCCTGCCAGCGGCGACCGTGAGTTGCGTCGTCGAGATAATAGCTGCCGCCAGCGATGGTGGGATTCACGTAGTAGGGCAGTGTGCCATAAGGAGTGAGTTGCACGTTATATTGATCGAAGGCGAGCCCGGCTTCGAGAAGTTGTCCTCCAGCGAAATAGTGCTGGTCCTTGGCGCTGGCCACGTAGGCCGATTCCACATCTTTCGGATTCGAGAGTTGCGGGCTCTGCGGTGAGAGGAAGGCATATTGATCGTGAAGGTAGTTCACCAGGAAACTGGTGGTGAAAATGTTGCGGCTGGCGAGATTGGTTTGAACTTTGGTGAGATTGCCGAGGCGCAGAGCGTGGTCGTTGTCGGCATTGACGGGCAATTCAGTGTAGACGATGTTGTCGTATTCGCCGTCGAAGCCGTTGTAGAACCAAATCTTTCCTTTTTCGATGGGGCCGGAGAAGGTTAGGCGCGGCAGGAACTGGTCGAAGCGCAATCCGTGCTTGTCTTGCAGAGAGGGGATAAAATCGGTTCCGGCGAAGCGGAAGTGGTCGTCGCCGATTCCGGTGTTGAGGCTGAGCAGTCCCCCGGATCCTTTGCCCGCTTCGGCCGGCTCGCGCGAGGGCTCGACCTGAATGGAACGGAAGGCATCCGTGCTGACGCGGACCAGAAGTTGTCCGTTGGCGGGTTGCGTGACGTTGAAACCGTCGAGCAGGGTGACGGTCTGGTAAGTCTGGGCTCCGGCGACGTGCGGCTGGCCGAATTGATCCTCGACCACGCCGGGAATGAAGTTGAGGACGTTGCGATAGTCTTGAGTGCCGGGATACACGATGTTAATGATGTCGAGGCCACTGATGGTTTCCTGTGCGGCAACTTGCGCGGGGTCGATCGCGGGAGGAGATTCGTGGACATCGACGATCTCGCGAACTTCCTGCTGGTGCGAGATGGCGACTTCGATGATGGAACCGGGCGTGATTTTGATGGACTCGAGGAGCGCGTAGAAACCTTCTTTTTCGACGCGGAGTAGATATTGTCCGACTGGAAGTGAAGGAAACCGACAGCGCCCGATGAAGTCGGTTTGGCAGCGAATGGCGGGGAGCGGTGGCAATTGCAGCACGACGCGGGCGGAGGAGACGGCGACACCGTTCTCGTCGGTGACGGCAACGGTAGGAGCGGGAGCGGACTGGGCCGCAGCCATCGAGACCAGGGCGAGCGTGAGCAAGAGGGCACGCATGCGGTCAGCCACATTTTACTGTCGGATGCGGAGAGTGCGAGCTTGGTTTTGAGGGTTTGTCGCGCCGCGGTCCCCTTGGTCGAATCCTTGCCAACCTTAGCAGTGCGGTTTTAGTCTCCAACTGCGTCCTGATCGGCTCTTGTATGAAAACTTCTCATGACCCTCTGCTGCGGCTGATTGCGGTATTCAAATTTCTTAAGTGCGCGATGTTGATTGCGCTTGGGGTGGGAGCATTCAGGTTGCTCAACCAAGACGTGGGCGCGGTGGCCCAACACTGGGCTGAGGCGTTGAAGCTCGATCCGGGGAATCGGTTTGTGGATGCAGCGCTGGGCAAGGCGGCGCATCTGCGTCCGGAACAGATCAAGAGGCTGGGCCTGGGAAGCTTTCTCTATGCTGCGTTGTTTTTAGCCGAGGGGACAGGGTTGTGGCTGGAGAAACGTTGGGGAGAGTGGATTACGGTGGTGATTACGGGCAGCCTGGTGCCGGTGGAGATTTATGAGATATACCGGCACTTGAGTGCGCTGAGAGTGGCAGTGCTCGTGATGAATCTGGGAATTGTCGGATACTTGATCCATCGGATTCGGAGTAAGCGTGGAGCGATGAGAGTCTGAGGATTCAAGGGCGGCAAGGGAGCCGAACTTTCGCTCGGCCCGTCCGGGTCAGAGACCCGGACCCACAGGGTCTGTTCTGCGACCTGAAGGACACACTTCGCCTATCCTTTGGTGGCCAGGTATTCGCAGACGCGTCGAATGGTGTCGCGCTGGCTGTCGTTGAGAGTGAGGAATTCAAATCCATAGCGGAGGCCTTGGCGGTAGCGAACGATGGCGCGGACCTTGATGGGATAGGGCGCCAGGGGCAGGGGAATGTCGAGGGTGACGATCTCGCCGGGTTCGAGGCTTCCGGTGAGTGTGGCGCCGATGCCGTCCTGGCCCATTTCGGTGGAGCGTCCCCAGCAGGTGCGGAACTCTCCGGCTTGAAACATTTTGACTTGCAAACGCATGTCGATGGTGAAGCGGGGAAAGCGGCGGGTATAGGCGACCTTAGCAGCAGGAGCATTGGCGGGCGCACGTGTGCCAGATCCGGTGTCGGCGGAAGCGGCGGCGGGCTTCGCTTTGTTTTCTGTGCTCATGGTCGATACGGCCCTGTCTTAAATCGCGGCAACGCTCTAATTGCCATGCAGCAGGTAGCCCGGCTCGAGCGGCAGTTTGCCGGCGAGTTTGACGACCGCGACGCTGCTGTTAATGGCGTAGACATCCACGATTCCGATGGCGCCCGGGATGGAAGCGACCCTGTTCACCAACTCCTCGTCGGAATCCACGATGATCACTGCCGGATGGCCCATGCGTCCGTGATTCGCGGAAGCAATGATTTCCTTCACCTGAGAATCCGGGACTTCATAGACCTTTTCCAGGAGCAGCTTCATTTCCGGCGAAGATGGAGAGCGCATGATGAAAGTGACAGGCTTGCCATCCGGCCAGCGGTTGGTCTGCCCTTTACAGATCTTGACCAGGTCTGGCACGGTGAGTGCCGAGACGGGGTTGACCTTGTTGGAGACCAGCGCCAGGTCGCGCGCGGCGGCCAATGAAACGCTGATGGCGACAAGAAGACAAACGCTTAGAGTTTGACGGTAGAACACGCTCTCTCCGGCAAGGCGCAATCGGCCCTACAGTGATTTTCGCGGAAATTGGGCGACGGCTCAAGGTCACTAAGGTCATGTACTTTCGGAGGTAATGGCGAATAGGGGCGGGGCGGCTGCGCCTCGGGGGGTCAAGAAGCAGCGCGTTGCCTGCGGTCGCGAGAAGCCTTTCGCCGCTCTGGCGGAAGATCCGCGCATCCCGTGAGAACTGCGGCTGCACGGATTCGGAGCCGCTGGGTGTACTGATGTAAAGCCACCTGCAATTCCGCGAGGGTCGACTTTACTTTTTGGGAGCTTCGAGCCTCGACAGCCTCAGCACACAGTTCTCGAATGCGATCATCTACGCGTCGGGCGCGCACATCCATAACGACAAAATCCAGTTCCTGAGTGAGAAAGTATGGTTTTAGATATCACAATCTTGATGTCGAATCCCTACCCTGTATCCCGTAGAGAATGGCGTAGAATCTGTCCTCGAATAACGCTAATAAACGTTGCGGGGGCTTGGCAAGCCGCGGGCAATCGAGTAGGCTAGGATTTCTCTTCCCGACTGGGATCATTCCCCCATGACAAATCGTGTGACTTACGCTCCCCAGGATTTCCAAAAGATGTGCAAGCAGGCCGAGAGAGATCATGAGTCAAAAAAACTCGTGGTTCTGATGGACCGCGTGAAGAGGCAGATCGCAGAACGCGAAAACCCGGATTTGAAAGTGGTCACGTCGATCACCACCGAGGTGGACAGTGGTGACGACGTGGTGAGTCGGCTGCCCAGCCGCTCGGTTCCGTTGGAGAGATAACCGCGGCGGCGAGCCTTTTCAATCCGCTTCTTGAATTTGGAAAGCCGCGAGCGCTCAGTTATCGAGGCCGTCAAAATCGCTTGATGCTCGCCGTTCGTTTCACTTTCCGATACAACGTCGCTGCCCCGGTATGTCTGTCCTGACAGGCGGGTGAGTTCCGTCTAGGTTGAGTTCCGTCTACAATGAGTTCCGTCTACAATAAGAGACTGGCGTGTGAAGAAATCATACGGAGGAGACGATCATGCAACGGAAGGCGAGTGCGGTTTGGAAGGGTGGGCTGAAAGACGGGAAAGGAACGATTTCGGCTCCGAGCGGAGTGCTGAAAGACACGCAGTATTCTTTTTCGACGCGGTTTGAGAATGGGCAGGGGACGAATCCTGAGGAACTGATTGCGGCGGCGCACGCGGGATGTTTTTCGATGGCGCTGTCGGGGCAGTTGGGCGGAGCTAATCTGACGGCGGAGAGCATTTCGACCACGGTTACGCTGAGTTTGGAAAAGCTGGATTCGGGATGGACGATCACGGCGAGCCATATTGATGTGGTGGGGAAAGTTCCGGGCGCGGATGCAGCGACGTTTCAGAAGTATGCGGAAGCGGCGGAGAAGGGGTGTCCCGTGTCGAAGGTGCTGAATGCGAAGATTACGATGAGTGCGAAGCTGGGGTAGGGAGGGCTTCGGCTTCCAGCCGCTCCGGCCGCCGCGCTGTTTGACACTCGGCGGCGTGTCTGTAAAATGATGTTGTGGGCCTTCCTAAATTCGGCGGCCGATCTGGCCGCCGCTGCAAAGCAAGTCCACTTGCCATCGTGGCGGAATTGGCAGACGCGCATGGTTCAGGTCCATGTACCGGCAACGGTGTGGGGGTTCGAGTCCCTTCGATGGCACCAAGAGTCTTTTCTTTCGCCCCTTCTGGGGCTAATTCATTTTTGGCTGTGCCCGACTCACGGCTTGCGCGGGAAGCATTGCTGAGCCGCTTGGCGGCTGGGATCGATTTACGATCAGCGTCCGCCTATCCGACCGGGCTTCGCCCTGGCTATGCAGCCGAGGCGGCTCTCCCTGGCTATCCCTCGACTAAGTTGTGCCAGCGGTAGGAGAGGATCTACTCTAGAGGTTTGGGGCGGAGGATTTGGTCAAACGTGAAAAGGGCGATCTCTGGTTGGAGATCGCCTTTTCGCAATAAGGGGATGGTTTACAGCGGCTGGACGTTCTCAGCTTGCCAGCCCTTGGGGCCCTTGGTCACGTCGAACTGCACGGTCTGGCCCTCTTGCAGGCTACGGAAGCCGCCCGCTTGAATTGCCGAGAAATGCACAAAAACGTCTTCGCCAGACTGGCGGCTGATAAAGCCGTAGCCTTTGGCGTCGTTGAACCACTTTACTGTTCCTTGTTCTGCCATGGTGTTAGGTGTTCCTTTAGTTGATCAATTTACGCTGGAGAGATTCGGAAGTACTACGAGAGGTTACTGGCTGTTGAGGCAAGAACTGCTCACGTCCGATTCGGACTAACGTACACCACTATGTTACGCGCAGACACAAAGATTAGCAAGCCCAAGTCTTATCCAATACAAGATGAGCCTGAAGGGGATGGCATGCTGAGGATTGACCATCCATGTGCACGAAGCAGAGAAACCGAGCCTGGGGGCAGATCCAGGCTTTCCTGAGCGCCAGCGAAACTATTCGGTTCGAAGGCGAAACTCAAGCGCAGATTTATCACTGGATCGAACAAGTGCTAGGTCGGCAGGAATACCACCAGCAGAGCCGCTCAGCGTGAGGTTTGTTACGCAACTATGTGAAGATGACGGGCCTGAGCCGGGCGCAGGTGATGCGGTTGATCGCTCGCTATCGGAAAACTGGATCGCTGCAGTCCGCGCCGTACCGCCGTCATCATTTTCCGCAGCGTTATACCCGCGCCGACATCGAACTGCTGGCCATCGTCGATGAGGCACATGACAACTTAAGCGGGCCGGCCACGCGGCGCATACTCGAGCGTGAGTACCGACGGTATGGCAAGGGGGAGTTCGCGTTTAGCCACGCTCTCGGTGTCGCACCTCTACAACCTGCGCCAGCAGCCGCGCTATCGCGAACGGCGTCTGCGCTACGTCAAGACCGGCCCACCGCCGTCGCCATCGGAGAGCGGCGGCGGCCCGATCCGCAGGGCCAGCCCGGGTATCTGCGCGTCGACACGGTCCATCAAGGCGATCCGCCAGGAGGGAAGGGCGTTTATCACATCGATGCCGTGGATGAGGTCACGCAATGGCAAATCGTTTCTGCCAGCGCACGAATTAGTGAGGCCTGGCTGGAGCCGGTGCTGGAGGCCATGCTGCGGCAGTTTCCCTTCCGCATTCTCGGCTTTCACTCCGATAACGGCAGCGAGTTCATCAATCGCGTGATCGCTGGTATGCTCCAGAAACTATTGATCGAACAAACCAAAAGCCGACCGCGGCAGGGCAACGACAACGGCTTGGTCGAAACTAAAAATGGCGCCGTAATCCGCAAGCACCTGGGCTACGGCTCGATCGACGCAGACCACGCCGAGCGCCTGCAACTATCTCAACTATCATCGTCCGTGCGCGCAAGCTGACATCGAAATCGACGAAAAGGGCCGCCAACAAAGGATTTACCGCCGCCGCTACCAGACGCCGCTCGAGACGCTGCTCGACCTGCCCCAACCGCAACAATACCTGCGTCCAGGTCTCACTCTGGCCCCGGCTGCTAGATTGGTTCCGAATCTAAATCTGAAAGGAGCTTCCTCCACCACCGCCCTCAGGATCTTCCCCTGGCTCATCCTTCAATTGGAAAAGATTGCCCATACCCAAACCGCCCAAGCCGGTAGGGAGCCGGTAGTGGCTGAATTTGAATTCTGAATCTCTTCGGCGCTGTGGAAATCAAAAATAATAATTGGGAGGAGCTAACGATGAGTGCAGCAGGGGTTCTATTTTAGCTTTGAACCAAGACGCCAGAGCACTCGAAACACGAGAAACACACCACCCAATAGGACCACGAGGATAAAAAAGTGCATAGGTTGCAATAGTCCCTCAAGCATCAGTGCCTCCCGCGACGCAATTTTCTCTCCACTTCCCACGTCAACGCAAGTCAAATTCAGTCACTACCCCCAAGCCCGCCAGGCCCGTACCAACGCCCGGAGAAACTCGATAAGCTGTTCAGTACGATGCCGTACAAAGATGAGCAATATTGCTCAGTCCCATTCTGAACCGAATAGTAGCGTGGGGGCATGTCGCACTCAAATCTCCGTTCTAAAATCGAGTGCATCTTCGATGGTCTGTCCCCCACCCGATGTGCGAAATGCGGCTGCAAGATGATGTCCTTGGGCGCGACGTTTTTCACTCCGGGGCCGCAAGGGAAAATCTGGGCCGTTCCCTTGCCTGTTTGCCCGAAGTGCTACTTGAAAGAGCGCGCTACTTGAAAGGAGGAGACGGCGAAGCTCGTCCTCCCGTCGCCGGTTCGCATTTTCTTCTTGGCTGAAGGAAGCTGCGCGACCTGGCAGAGAATTCCAGAGTCCGTTTGCCGCCTGCGGTGCGGCAGCAAGATGTAGACAAACAGGGTATACTTGAAGTACTTAACCTCGAAGACCACGTCCCATTTGCGCCTTCGCGATTGAGAGATCGAGAGGCGCCTTTTCTGTACGACGAGTGTCCCTAAACCATTCACTCAGTAGCCGGACACGGAGCGATTAGTCAGTCCAACGGAGGCACTCTGACGCAGCAACCGGGTTCGTCCTAGTCTGGCTCACTGGCAGTAGCACCGGAACGGTTCCAGCGCTACCCATCCTCAACCTGCTCGAATGACAGGAGTCGATTATGTCCGGAGTCAACGGCGACAAATCGCGGTTCAACCGAATACGAAGACAGAAGCTGGCGCGTCGCATACGAAACCGCCAACTGCTGACGAATGCAACATCGCATGGCAAACCGGCTAAGAAGTTAGTAACCGGTGCGGAGCCGAAGCCGGTGGTGGCGTGAATACGCCGCCGATTGGGTTGCTGGAATCGTCGCGGCGGATTTCCGCAGTGCGCGCGCTCTCGCAGGCGCGTTCCCCGGCGACCCCTGGGAAATCCGTGCCGCCAGGTGAGGTGGAGACCAAGAAGTTCAAAAGGGCTGCGGCGGAGTCCCGAACTTTAGACGATTTATTGAGAGAGGAACTGCAATGAAGAATCTTTACGTAGGTAATTTGCCCCACAGCACGACCGAGTCCGAGTTGCGAACCGTATTCGAGGCTCATGGTGCAGTGGAAAAAGTCAGCATTGTGACCGATCGGGAGACCGGCCGCGCCCGGGGTTTTGGATTCGTGGAAATGACCAACGCGGCAGAAGCCGATAAAGCGGTGGCGGCGCTGAACGGGAAGGAACTGGGCGGACGCGCGTTGAAGATCAACGAGGCGCAGCCCAAGGCCGATCGGCCCAAAGGCGGTGGCAGTGGTGGTGGAAAGCGGTTTGGCGGCGGTGGTGGTGGCGGCGGACGGGATGATTATCAGGGGCACGCGCGCCAACCACGCGAACCGCGCTGGTAGTTTTCTTGTTTCCTGGAAGCGGCCGGACGGGCGGAGATGTGGGCCGGCCCCGCAAAAAACTATGGGAGGAATTGTGAATGCCACGAGGACGATCAACTTTTAACAAACGCCAGAAAGAGCAAACGCGGCAACAAAAACAGCGCGAGAAGGCAGAGCGCAGGGTTCAGCGTAAACAGGACAAGCCCGAAGGTGCCGTGGTGGATGAGATGCAGGAACTGCGCGAGCTTGCCGAGGCGCAGGCTGCGCTTTTTCGCATCGGCTCCGACGACGAATCTGACTCCGCAGAAGTTTTTTCACCGGGCGGGAAGAGCGGCCGCTAGAACCCAAGGATCTATCCTTGGGAATGATTAGGGAAAAAGCCCCCACTTCTCGCAGCGGAAGCGAGAAGTGGGGCACCCACTTCCCTTCTACTCACACAAACGAATTTAGACGAAAACCTCGCCGGGCAATGCGGTCAGGGTGCGCGAAGCCAGCGTGTTCTGGACGAAGCGCCTGGGCTGGGTAGCGCCGGACGGATCCATCTGCATGCGTTCGATGCGCAACTTCAGCGTGCGCTCGATGTTGCGAAGTTCGACGATCTCGACTCCAGCCACCAAGGTGGTAGCGCGGCCGGTTAATCCGGCTCGTCCAGTGCGACCTACACGGTGGATGAAGTCTTCCGCCATTTTGGGCAGGTCATAGTTGATGACGTGTGCGACGTCGTCGCAATGCAAGCCGCGAGAGGCAATGTCGGTCGCAACCAGCACCTGGAATCGGCCTTCCTGAAATCCGCTGAGGGCGCCGTTGCGCTGCGACTGCGAGCGATCCCCGTGAATCATGGTCGCAGTAAAGCCGTCCCGCGCCAGCTCCTGAGCCAGGCGCTGTGCACCACGCTTGGTGCGGGTGAAGATTAAAGTCTGTCCCTTTTCCGCGTAGAGCAGCTGGCGGAGTACGTCGAGCTTTTCGCCGGGACGGACTTCGTAGGCTTTCAGTTCTACGCTCTCGGCAGGTTTCAGAACCGAACCCAGAGCCACCCGCACCGGGTCGCGCATGTATTCATGCACGAGGCCAGCGACGGACTGCTCAAGAGTGGCGGAGAAACACAGTGTCTGACGGCTCTTCGGCAGCACTGCAAGAATGCGGCGGATGGCGGGAAGGAAGCCCATATCGAGCATGCGGTCGGCTTCGTCGAGGACCAGCATTTTGATGTGGCGGATGTCGGCGAATCGGCGATCGGTGAGATCCTGCAGGCGTCCGGGAGTGGCGATGATCAACGATGAGCCGGCACGAAGGCCCTGGATCTGAGCTTTTTCGGAAACGCCGCCAATGACGAGCGCAGCCTGGGCCATGCCCTTGGTGCGCAGGTTCTCGTATTGTTCGTGGACCTGCATGGCCAGCTCGCGCGTCGGCAACAGCACCAGAGCGCTGGCTTGGGCCGACGGTTCTTTGCGAAGCATTTCGATCACTGGGATCAGAAAGGCTAGAGTCTTACCGGTGCCCGTCTGGGCAGTGCCGATTACGTCTTTGCCTTCAAGAGCGGGTTGAATTGCGCGCTCCTGGATCGGCGTTAAGGTAATAAATTGAGCCGACGCCAGCTTCTGCTGCAGTGCAGCAGACAAGGGCAGTTCGGTAAATGTGGTCATTCGAGATTGTTCTTTCTGGAGGGGCCTGATGGGGTATACACGTCTACCCTGAGACACACGTGAAGCTTCCATGCCGCTCACATTCAACTTTTGAGGTAACGTTCTTGAGTTAACGCTGGAACTAAACGGCGGGCAGGAAAGGCGGAGATGAATCTGATCCACGAGGGACCACCGCGTCACGAGCAAACCGTGGAAAAAGCGTCAAGTAGAGTATAGCACAGAGAACCGGGATCAGCAGTTACGACAGTAATGATTGAATGATTGTCAAGACTGATTAGAAAGGTCCCCTTTTTGTGGTTGATGTTGTGGTTGGGATGCGCACCGAAGCGAAGCCCTGTAGTTTAGGGCGAAGCGTAAGTGCGCATCCCAACCAGCGGCGCTCCGATTTGCTCCCTGGAAATCGGTGTCCGCATAGTCTGGTAGGGTTGGCGCCACGGATGGTCTTTTTCCCCCCTCCTCACCACCACGGGCCGGGCGAGCGGGGGAAGTCTGGGATCGCATTTTCGAAGGGCTGTATGAAGCTTAGGCGCGCTGTCGGTCCGCCGCGCCGGTTACGAAGCACAGTCTTCTCGATGTGGCCACCAGCTGACATCCCACTCACAATCAATCCACAAGCGCGAAGTCCGCTTCAGCAATCGCGCCCGCGCGTTTTTTCCCGGCTAGCAACTGCTCTGCAGGTTGTAAAGTTACTGTAGGCAAGAAGGTCGAAATGGGGCACAATCAGGGCGACGCGGGGAGGGCAGGCTGATTGAAGATCTCGCAAAAGGGGCTGTACGCGCTGCAGGCCACAATGACGCTGGCCCGCCGGCACAATCAGGGCGCAATCAAGATCCGGGATATCGCTGCCGAGAGCGAATTGCCGGAGAAGTTCCTGGAACT
Organism: Candidatus Sulfotelmatobacter sp.; assembly: GCA_036514015.1. Classification (GTDB taxonomy): domain Bacteria; phylum Acidobacteriota; class Terriglobia; order Terriglobales; family Acidobacteriaceae; genus Sulfotelmatobacter. Next base: position 917 of record DATBYA010000177.1, on the reverse strand, counting down.
GATTCTGCTTGAATTGAAGAACGCCCGCATTGTGGATAGCGTGCGCGGCGCCCGAGGCGGCTACCAGCTTAGGCGCGACCCGGCGGAGCTTCCGTTGAGCGACATTATCCGCCTGGTGGATGGACCGCTGGCGCCGCTGGGCGACGCCGAACAGTTGCGCGGGCTGATTGCCAAGGGCGGGGATCATCGCGCCTTGTATGAGGTATTTCTGGCGGTGCGGGATGCGGCAGCAAAGATTTTGGAGAATACGACGATTGCGGACATTGTGGGGGGCGGGAAGGGCAACAAGAAGAGGAGCGCGCAGAAGCATGGGATTGCTGCGGCGAAGAAGAGGTCGAGCGAGCATAGAGAAGGAGCATAGAGAACAGAGTCGAGCTGCGACGGACAGCCGGGGGCGGCTGTCCCGGATAAATCTTTGATTTCTGCGCCCGCTCAAGTGTCCCCCGAAATTTCCTGGTTCAACTACCGGCCATAGCCAAATCCCTTGTCTGGCACGGGAAGTACGCGATTTTCACAAGCGGCGAATAGGACTCATCCTGGCCTTCCCATCGATCCATGTCAATGTTTGGCGCGAGGCTCCGCATTGCATGCGGGATCTGCGAAAAACTAATTCAGCTCCTGCACCAAATCCGGTCATCCGCCTGTGGACGGGCTGCACTCGATTGAAAATTCATGGGGTTACAGAGCGTGATTTTTCGTTGACGGAATTTATAGAAGGAGTACAACAGGATCGTTCTTTGACAGCTTCTTAGGTTTTTCCGGTTGGTGCGGCGTCCGGGGCTCAAGCGGAGTCACTTTCCTGATCGCAAGATTGGGAAGGAGGGTGAGCAAGGGTCTATAGCAAAGCGCTGGTTGAGGAGAACGAGGAAGAAATGTTGAAGGCAGGATAGAGTTCCGAGGCGTAGGGTAGGTTTATC
>DATBYA010000176.1:0-11858 GCA_036514015.1 Candidatus Sulfotelmatobacter sp. | reverse complement strand
GGCGGAGCGAAAAAAAGTTCTTTTCGCGGCATCGCAACCGCGCATCATAGAGTTGTTCCCCACAATGCGCTTGACTGTGGAAAATCGCCTGTGCTACAAACGCCCTGACTGCTACTAAAACGCTTTTCTAGTCTTTTAGTTCATGTGGTTCAACGAATTGAAGTTTCAAGCCAGCGGGAGGCCGCCATGAGCCGCTCCACTTCTTCTTCTGCACTTCGCACTGGTTTTACTTTTGCCTGCATCTTTTTTTTCGCAGCTCTGGCGCACGCCCAGTATCGAACCTCCATTCAGGGCGCGGTCACCGATACCTCAGGTGCAGTCGTTCCCGGCGCCAACCTCACGCTGACCAATCCCGCCACCGGCGAAAAGCAGGTCCGGGTCAGCAATGACGCCGGTGTGTATAACTTCAATGCGCTGCCCGCCGCACCCTTCCGCTTGGAAGTGGAAAAGGATGGTTTCGAGAAGAAAGTCATCGACAATCTCCAACTGATTCCCGAGCAAGCGAACGCTGTCAACGTTCAGCTGACCATCGGAGTTGCATCGCAAACCATCACCGTCAACGCCGAAACCACACCCTTACTGCAGACGGAGACCGCTTCCATCAATGGTGTCGTCACTGACAATCAAATCGAGCACATGCCTTCGTTCGGACGCGATGTCTATCAATTGGTCCAGTTGGCGCCCGGCGTCTTCGGCGATGGCGCCCAGGGAAGCGGCGGCAACAGCCAGGCCCTTCCCGGTACACAGGGTCCTGGCGGAACCGGCGGTAACGTAGGAATTTTTGCAACGGAAAACGGTCCCCAGGCTTTGGCCGCCGGCCAGCAGTATGAGAACAACAGCTATTCGATTGACGGGATCAGCACCACCAGCGCCGTCTGGGGCGGAACCACGGTTATTACGCCCTCGGAAGATTCCGTGGACAACGTAAAAGTCCTCTCCAACGGCTACGACTCCGAGAATGGCCGCTTCAGTGGCGCGCAGGTTCAGCTGACTTCCAAGAGCGGCAGCAATGATGTCCACGGCAGCCTCTTCTTTACCATGCACCGCCCGGGACTGAATGCCTACCAGCCCTTCAATGGCCAGGGCCAGAAGGATTTGAAGGATGACAACTTTTTTGACCAGTTCGGCGGCAGCATCGGCGGCCCCATCTGGAAGAATAAAGTTTTCTTCTTCTTCGATTACGAAACGGTTCGCAGTCCAGCCACTCAACCCAGCATTTCCAACGGATGGTACGAGACTCCGGCTTTCGACAAGTCAGCCCCCTCGGGAAGCATTGCCGCGACCTATCTCACCTTTCCCGGTGCTGGCGTCAACAGCACGAGCATCAATCCTTCCACCTGTGCCAATGCCGGTTTGAACGAGGGTGTAAACTGCGTAACCATTCCCGGCCAGGGCCTGGATATCGGCTCGCCCTTGAAAACAGCGCTGGGCACGCAGGATCTCGGCTGGACCAGCACCTCGAATCCGGGTGTTGGCGGCGGCCTCGACGGCATCGCCGACATTGCGAACTACGTCACCACCAGCAACACCACTTACTCTAAGGAGCAGTACAACGGCCGCGCGGATGCGAATCTCAACTCCACCAATCGCATCGCCTTTGCCATCTACTGGGTTCCACAGTCGACGACTTCCCTGAACGGCCCCGCCCGCGACTACAACCTGTTCCATCACCAGCAAGTCAACAACGCCTACTCTGCGCTCTGGAACCACACCTTCTCGCCCAGCTTCCTCAACGAACTTCGGGTAAACGCTGCGGGATGGCGCTGGAATGAAGTCGCCGACAACCCGCAGGCGCCGGTCGGACTTCCCACCGATACCATTGGACAAATCGGCAGCCTCACCGGGAGCACGAACATCAGTCAATTTGGACCGAATATCGGCAGCATCCTGAACCAGTGGACGTACACCTACAAGGATGTGGCCACCAAGATTATCCGAAACCACACCATCAAATTCGGCGGCGAAGTCACGCGCCTCTATTACCTGCAAGAGTGCGCCGGTTGCGGCGTACCCAACTACGCGTTTTTCAACATTTGGGACTTCCTCAACGATGCACCCCACTCCGAAAACACGAACTTCAATCCGGTCAACGGTTTTCCCACCACCCTGCGCCAGGACGACCGCACCAACCTCATGGGCTTCTTCGCGCAGGACGATTTCAAAGTTCGACCGAATCTGACCCTCAATCTTGGCCTCCGCTGGTCATACTTCAGCCCTCTCTCCTCGAAAGAAAACAACATGTTTGTGGCCACTCCCGGAGCCGGGGCTGACTTCTTGACCGGCCTGGTCGTTCACAAGGGGAATTCCTGGACGGCCGAGAAGGACAACATCGGACCGCAGCTCGGTTTCGCCTGGAGTCCAGCTGTCCTTAAGGACAGGCTCGTGATCCGCGGCGGCTACGGCCTCAACTACAACCAGGAAGAAATCGCGATTTCGTCCGGCATCGTGAATAATCCCGGGCTAGTTGTCCATCCCACTTTGGAGATGGGCTCTCCCACCGCGCCCAATCCCGGCATCCTGTATGCTCCCTCGACCGATCTGCACTCCATCACCGGCTATCCGGCGAACCCCAATGCAGTTTCGCCGAACGCATTCGGCGCCAATGGGCTACCCACGAGCGGAAGCGCAGTCAGCATCGACCTCTACCCCAACACGCTTCCCACCATGCGTGTCCATCACTACTCGCTCGATACCCAATACGATCTGGGCCACAAGTTCATCGCTTCGTTGGGATATCAGGGAACCTTGTCGCGTAACATCTATTTCCACGAGAACCCGAACGTCGTCTCCTCCCTGGGTTATGCCCTGAACCCGCAGATCGGTGGCGGCGACTACTGGAACGTGATCGGCAGCGGCAACTACAACGCCATGCTGGCTGAATTGAAGCATGATTTCGGGCGCCAGTTTATGGCCGATACTCAATTCGTCTGGGCCAAAAGCCTGGACACCAGTTCCGCGCCTTACTCGGAACAGATTTATCCCTTTAACACCCACTTAAATTACGGACGCTCGGATTACAACGTCGGTAAGGCGTTCAAACTTTATGGCATGTGGCAGCCGGTCTTCTTCCACGGCAACCGGCACTGGATCGAGAATATTGCCGGCGGCTGGTCGCTCAGCGGCATCCTCAATCTTCACTCTGGATTCCCTTGGACGCCCCTGGTCAGCGTTGCGAACGGAAGCCTCTATTGCGGTGCTTGCAACTATACGACGCTTCAGCCCTCCGCCTATCTCGGCGGGGCCGGCACCAGCACCAGCAACAATCAATTCAAGACGGGCTCCAACTATCCCAACGGTGGCTTGGCATATTTCGCAATTCCAGCCTACACCGCTTACTCTGGCAGCAATTTCGGCAGCGCGCTTCCGCAGGCGCCCGGAGTCGAGCGCAACTCGCTCAACGGCCCTGGCTACAAGGACGTGGATCTGACTTTGGCCAAGGGCTTCGGGTTTCCCAGCAATAAGGTACTTGGCGAGCGCGCCCGGCTTGAGCTGCGCCTCGATGCCTACAATATTTTTAACAATTTAAACTTCAATCCCACGAGCATCTCCAATAACATTGCCAGCGCGAACTTCGGCCAAGATACAGCTGCTTTGGCTGGCCGCGTGGTTACACTGGGGGCCCGCTTCAGCTTCTGATTCCAGCGTCGCAAGCATGCGCGTCCCGCCAGGGGCGCGCTTATTTTTGCGCCGCCGGTTGCGCCCGAAACCCGGCCAGCTCCATTCCCCGCTGCGCTTCTGTATTCTTCATGAACGTCTTCCACACAAAACCGCTGCGCTGGTTCTCCGCCATCAGCATCGTAATCCCCAAATCGATCCCGAGAACGTCGAGGTCATAGTAGTAAGTCAACGGATTGAAGGCATCGACAAATCCGTAGCGTCCCCAGGCGTTCGGATAGCGCTCCCGTATCGTACGCAGAACCAGCATGCAATCCGGATAGAGAAAGGGTAGCGAGCCGCCCGCCGCGCACGGAACCACGCTGCCATCCAGTGTCCCCAATGGCGGCGGTCCGCCCCATGCCTGGTAACCCCGGGCCGAATCCGACGCCGTGATGCCCCACAAGTGTTCGCTGTAATCGGGAAACTCTTCGCGCAGAGAAAGGCAGAATCGCTTGTGCGCTGCCGTTGCCTTCACCGAGTTCTCAAAATAATCAGCGTAGGCGTCGCGTTTGTCCCGGAAGTCGAACCACGCTTGCGCGTATTGATGCGTGAACAGCGGGTCGGGCCCCGAGATATATTCCAATCCATCGAACGTGACCGTGGGCCGGGTCCACGCATTCCACGTCTCCGCCGCAATGGGATGGGTCGCGGACCCCATGGCCAGCAGGTAAATCATCATCAGCTCGCAGTAGCGGTCCCACCGGTACGGCAGAAATCCGTCCTCGGGATGCCAGCCCATCGATAGGGTCTCGCCGTCGTCCAACATCCATGGCCAATCCACCCGCTCGTAAATCTTGGTCGCCAGATCCTGAATTTCGGCGTCGGCAAAGTGTTGCCGAGCGGTTAACACTCCACACAGCAAAATCGCGGTGTCGATCGAGGACAGCTCGCACTCCCACTTCCGCTCTCCGCTATTCATGTCAATAAAGTGATAGTAGAAGCCGTGGGTGTGAGGAACGTTTTGCCACAGGAAGCGCAGGGTTTGGCGGACTCGCTCGACGATCTCTTCTTTCTTTCTGTAGCCGCGCGCTTCCGCAATCGAAAGCCCCGAAAGCCCAAACCCGGTCGCCGCAATACTGGAAATCACCAGCGTGTCGTTGCCGTTGAGCAAGGCGCGATCTTTTACCTGGCCCGTGGTTGCCCCCGCCTCGTGCCAGAAAAAATCCAGTGCCGCCCGTTCCATCTCATCCAGCAACGCGTCATCGGAGCCGCGGTAGGGAACCCGCGCCGGCTCCAAAAAGTCTTTCGGTTTTGCGATTGTGGCCAGCGCAGCGAAGGGGATGGAGAGCAAGCCCAATGCCGCAGCCCGAAGCAGTTCCCGGCGAGTGTGTTGCGATACTTGGCCCATAACGAGGTGGCGCCCTCGGCAAGAGGCACTACGTTATTCAAGGATGATACACACGAAGCCAAGCGAACAAAACGCCGCCTGGGAATTTTCGGCTCCGCGCATCACCGCGTACAATAGCTTTTTGCAAGCTTCTTGCACTGGAACCACAGTTCGGTAAACCGTCCGGAAAGAGGTTCGAATGACCACCACCCACCATCCTCGCCCGCAAGTCGCGGCCGAGATCCCGGCAGTTCCGCTCACCACCGAAGGCTACAGCGTGCTGCACCAGATGATGCGCCTCCGCTGGCCGGCCTGGCGAGCATTGCCCGCAACCGACAAATCGGCCATCGCCCAAGAAGCTTCCGACACGCTTTGTGCTATGGAGAAAAATTCTGCCGGCCAGTCCGCCCTCTTCTCGCTCATCGGCCACAAAGGCGATCTCATGCTGATCCACTTCCGCGAGTCGTTCGCCCATCTCAATCAGGCCGAACTCCAACTCGCCCATCTACGCCTCGGCGATTACCTCGAGCCCACTTCTTCCTATCTGTCCATCATCGAACTCGGCCTCTACGACTCCACCCTGAAGATTTACAAGGAACTCGCCGACCAAGGCCTCGAGCCCCATTCCCCCCAGTGGAAAGCCGAAATCACCGGCAAGCTCGAGCGCCACAAAGAGGCGATGCGACCGCGACTCTACCCCGAAATTCCTCGGCACCGTTACGCTTGCTTCTATCCCATGGACCGCCGCCGTGGCGAAGATAAGAACTGGTACAAACTTCCTCTCGAAGAGCGCGCCCGCCAGATGAACGATCACGGACTCATCGGCCGGCGCTACGCCGGAGAAGTCAAACAGATCATTAGTGGTTCGATTGGTTTCGACGACTGGGAGTGGGGTGTCGACCTGTTCGCCGACGACCCCCTGGTCTTCAAGAAGCTGATCTACGAAATGCGCTTCGACGAAGTCAGCGCTGTCTACGCCCTGTTCGGCCACTTCTACGTAGGCGTGAGAGTCCAGGCAGCGTCGCTGGAAAAGCTTCTGAGTGGAGAGCTATCGTAGAGACGTAACCAATGTTAGGTCTCTCCCGCCGCCACTCGATCGCCAGATCGGGATTCTCAAGCAATTTTCACCACAAGAGACACCGAGAAAGCCTTTTTCATGGGGGTTGCGTTTCGCTGGGACTCTGGGGTGAACAAAAACTCAAGAACTGGAGACCAACGTGTCCATCTTCGGCTTAATCGAATACCAAGACGCTAGTCCCGAAGTCCGCGCCATCTACGACGACATCATGACCACCCGCAAGACCGACTGGATCAACAATTTTTGGAAGGCTATCGCGCATGATCCTGCCACCCTCAAGCGCACCTGGGAGGACATCAAGCAGATCATGGGCCCCGGGGCGCTCGATCCCGTCACCAAAGAACTGATCTATGTCGCCGTCAGCGTTACCAACCAGTGCCACTATTGCATCGCCTCGCACACCGCATCCGCCCAAAAAAAAGGTATGACCGACGCCATGTTCAAAGAGCTCATGGCAATCGTCGGCATGGCCAACGAAACGAACAAAATGGTGACGGGATACCAGGTCGAAATCGATACCCAATTCCAAAAATAATCGTGTTCCAGAAATGATCATGGAGCGACAGAGGCGTCGGCTGACCGGCCGGGGCAAAGCCGCTCGCTGTTCCCGCGGCCGTCACAACCTCATCTTCTTACCAGCCACTCGGAGAACTGAAAAACTCGGTCCACCGTAACCGCCGCAACTCCGGTCGCGATCACAGTAATCATCTGAATGGTTAATCTCCTCATCACCGTTCTGTTCCTCGTGGTTCGCCAAATAATCGGCAAGTTGACCGCGGCGCTCGCCAGCGACGTGAGTACCGTGGCGCTGCCCGCGAGAGAGGCGCTTATGGTTCCGTGCATCGCCATCGTGGCGGCCGCAGCCGTAGTGCTGGCGCTGCTTACCAGGCCGCCGAAGACGCCGGTGGCCAACATGCCGTAGCTGCCGAAATATCTGGTGAGCAATGTGCCCGCGACGTCGATGGAAATGAACAAAATTCCAAACCGGAGCACCTTCGCCAGCGAGATCGGAGAACTCAGGGTCAAAGTTCCCGGAACCGTTTCTTCCAGTTTGCGGTCCCGCCACACCCACGCCCCCGCTACCAGAGTCATGGCCAGAAGCGGCAGCAGAGTTGCGCTCAGCGAACGCGGCGAGAAAATAGTAGCGAGGATCAGATTTCTGGCAAACATGGCAATCGTGGTCAACAAGCAAAGAGTGGTCGCTCGACCGATCATGCCAGTTTCCTGCAACCGCGTGCCCAGCTCAGCCACCGTGGCGCTGCTGTTCACCAGGCCGCCGAAAAGCGCCCCCAGATAGAGGCCGCGAGTACTGTAGATTCGCAGCAGCACATAATTCACAAATCCAATTCCGGCGATGGCGATCACGCTGATCCAGGCATCGCTGGGATTAAATAATTGCCACGGATCCACGTAGCGATTGGGTAGCACCGGATAGATGACGAAGCCGATCAAGCCCAGCAATACTGCGCTGCGAATCTCTGAGGGTTGCAGGCCACCGGCAAAGCGACTCAATTCCGTCTTCCAGGCCAGCAGCATGGTCATCACAATCGCTCCCGCGACGGGAGTGAAGATGTGATCAAGCCCGACTAAAACACCCAGCAGATAATTCAACATCAAGGCGGCAGAGGTAGTTACTTCCAGGGAGCGGTCGGAGAGAATACTGCGCGTGTTCATGGCGGCAACCAGCAGGAACACGCCGAACAAAGCCGCAATGGCAACGCTGGGGCCGATCAGCGAAGCGAGCATGCCGAGCAAGGCAACGATGGCGAAGGTGCGAACGCCTACGTCTTTATTGGACCATTCGCGCTCCATCCCCGCCAGCATTCCGATGCCGATCGCGACCGCCATCTTTAGGGCAATGGGAGCGCTCGAGAAATGTGGGGATTCCGTTTGCATCATTTAATTGCGACTTCGGGCGGTTCGAGCAAACTTAAATTCACAGGCCTTCATGTCCACCCGCTTCCCGCGAAAGCGTACGCCCTCCGCTTCCAGTCGCAGCCGCTGCTCCACCGCCGAGTCGCCCTGTAACTTGATCTCTCCCCCCGCTCCCAGCACCCGCTGCCAGGGCAATCCAAATCCACGCCGCAAAACTGCCGCAACCTGCCGTGCCGCCCCGGGAATTCCAGCTGCCCGCGCGACCCCGCCATAGGTCAAAACTTTCCCGCGCGGAATCGCCCGAATCGTCCGCTCGATTCGCAAACGCACCTCGCCACTTCTATTTGGATTGGTTTCCTTCGCGCGAGAACCGCGGCTGACACGCCTCAAAGTCCATCCCTTCGCGATGAACCGGGTGCCCCGTTCTTGCCGTGTCCTTGGCGGCAAGAACGAGGATTTTGACTTTCATCCTGACTTGTAGACACAGGCCGCACTCATCGACGCGTGCCGGTGAAATCGAATCAGCGGACCCACCGGTTACGCGGCCGTGCGGAACGACTCGAGCGCTTCATACTCCGAGTTGTGCACGTCAAACACCGTCAGCAGCTTGGTGACCTGCAGCAAGTCGCCCACGCGCTTGGTCAGGTTGGCCAGTTTGATGGTACCTCCGGCATTATGGGCGGTGGTATGCAGCCCCACCAGCGTGCCCAACCCTCCGGAATCGATGTAGTTGACGTCGCCCAGATTCAGCACAATACGCTTGGTTCCATCCGCGATCGCCTTCTTCACCTCGTCCCGTAACAGGGAAGTTTCGTCTCCAAAGACAATCCGCCCATGGCACTCGATGGCCAGAATCCCGTCCACCGTCCGCTTCGTCAGTTTCAATTGCATAACGCTCCTTTGGCGGCCCGACGTAAACTTGCTCACCCCAGCCGCATCAGCACAAAATCTTGCGGCACCAGCCTACAGTGTGCCACCCTCGTTAGCAAGCGCTGTCGCCAAACCTGCCAAACCTGCGCCAAGCGCTGCTAAGGCTTGCCGCATTCACCGGGGCAGCGCGAAGGACCTGTTTTTCTGCGGGCTCGCGCTTAGTCGATCTGACTGAGCAACTTCGCTGGGGCATGTTCAATGGTGCGGGCGTCGTACTCAGCGCAACCAACGCCTTTGAATCACAAAACACGTCGGAATCTAGGATCGTCACCAAAACGAAGACCGGCAAATTGGGAGGGGGCAAGGCAACGCAAAATCCCCACCCTCCGCGACGTTCGCAAAGGGTGGGGACGGTTAACGAACACGGCGAAGACGAACTGGCAATTACCTGTTGACCGGGCCGTGGCAAGTGCCGACGCCCTTGTCGCTGTAAGAAGCCGGACCGGTTGTCTGAGCAGGATCCTTCAGTGCCGACTCGAAATCCCACGCGTAGCCGTTCCGATTGAGTGTCAGGCCCATCACACCCCAGAATTCCCCGCTTGCCGCCTCGAGATTCTCTGCGTTGAAGTTCGGGTTGCCGCTAGGATCGGCTGTTGTGGTGTTGGTGGTGACGACCGCATCGAGTGTCTCGCCGCCGGTGCCCACGATGAATTCCCGTATGCCCTTCCTTGGATCGTAATTCCCGGAGGGGTCAAGGGGGCGGTAACGGGCATAGAGGTGGTCGTGTCCGTTCAGCACCAGGTCGGCTCCGTACGCGTAGAGCAGTTGCCAAAAGGCCACAGCGGTCGGGCCCTCAGGTACGGCGATGCTGTTGGCAGCGCTGAACGTGGGCTGGTGCCAGTAGGCGGCTGTGCACGCGGAGTGATTCGCGGCGAGATCGTTTTTCAGCCATGCGAGTTCGGCGGCAAACCAGGAGCCTGTGCAGCCGCCCGGCTGTGTCTCGCACTCTATATTGAGCGAGATCATGTGCCACGCGCCCAGATTATAGGAATACCAGCCATCTCCGACCCCGACTGGGCCCCCCGCCGGTACTGTGTTTCCAAGTCCGCCCGTTTTCTCGAAGTGTCCCGCCTGCCCATCCGAATACGGCACCGGTTGGGTGAAGGTACCGCCGGTGTCAGGGTTGTTGGCGATCGTAGCCGTCATCATGGTTCCATCGGCATTGTGCTGGACGCCGTTGAAGTAGGAGAAGTAGCCGTAGCCGGCAACGCCGATCGCGCCGTGCTCGGTATAAAACTCGTGGTTGCCAGGCGCGGGCCGCGTGATAAATTTGAAGGCGCCATACGTCAATTCGTACGAGTTCTCAAAGTCCGAATATTGGCCTACCTGGTATTGCTCATCTCCGACGAGCGCGACGAGGTTAGGTTTCATATTCTCAATCTGCTTCGCCGTGGCCGCCTGGGATGCGTTCAGATTCTGAGCGGAGTCCCCGGCGCAGTTTTCACCCGCCTTCTCACCACTCGGCTCCGTCTCGCCTGGCTGGCAGGCGACGTCGCCAACCACCGCCAGCACGGGCGAGCGGCCGATTGTTGCGTAAGGCCAAGTATTGTCTGGCGTCGGGCCGTAAGGCCACTGATTGCTGTTGGAGTTTTGATTCTGTGCCTTGGCCCCAGCTGCAAATACCATGACCGAGACGGCCGCTCCCATGAGCACTGCCGCTCGGAACCTTCTCCGCATCGACTCCATGCAGTTCCTCCTGTTCAGACTTGTGGTTGGATGGTTGCTACAGGGCTGTGATTTTAGTCCTTCAATATTTCGCCTGTATTACAAATGTGTGAAAAAAGCCGTAATACGGATGATTTCGAAGGTTGCTTAAACCACTGGCAACGCGGAATGTCCTCGACGCTACCGAGGACTAAAGAGGCTTGCCGTAAGCGAATCCGTCGTCGGTTGGTAACGACGGGGTTGAAGCTATGCCGTGCTCAAGCGTAGCGAAACAGCGCCATGAAACCAAAGTCCATGTGCTGCTGCATATGGCAGTGAAATAGCGTCAGGCCCGGCTGGTCAGCGACCAGATCCACTGCGGCGCGTCCAAATGCGGGAACAATCACCGTATCCTTCTTGATGCCGGCCGTGGGCTTGCCGTTGAGCTCGACGAGCTCGAACCGGTGCCGGTGCATGTGCAGGGGGTGAGAATCGTCACTGCGATTGTGAAACACCAGCCGGTAGCGGCCTCCCTGTCGGAACAAGAATTCCCGTTCATGCGGATATTCTTTGCCGTTGACCAGCCAGTGATTGATTCCATTGGGTCCGCCAGGCACTTTTTCAAAGACCATGTCGATGGTCTGGTCTGGCGCGGGATGTGGCGCGGTCGTGCCAAAGATTGTGTAGTCCCAGCGCGACTTCGGAGGCGGAGTCCATCGCGCGCGCTGCTGTTGATTGGCATACTCCACCACCATGCCCATGCCGGATTGCCGCGCGACATCGCGGAGCTCCCCTAAAATCCAGACGCCCGGATTATTCATCTCCACGATCGCATCCACGCGCTCGCCCGGGGCGATCTCAATCACATCGACCGGCTGAGGCGCCGGCACGGGATTTCCGTCGAGAGCGATCACCTGAAACTTGTGGCCGGGCAAAGCCACGCGATGAATTTGGGCAGCGCTCGCGTTGAGCAGGTGCATCAGGACACGCTGACCCGGCTGCACGCGGAGGGGATCCCCCGCTCCGAGTATTTTGTCGTTAATCGAATAAAGAGGAGCGCTGACTTCGAGTCCGTTCGGACGCAGGTCTGGAGTGGCGGGTTTTTCGGGCATCGGGTCGTTGCGATCCGCCGCCATCTCGTCCTGATCCATCGTAGACAGAAAATATTGCCATTCACGCAGCGCCAGAAAGACTTCTTGGTCGTAGAGTCCGCGGTCATTCGCGGAATCGACCATGAGAAAACCGAACTGGCCGGTGTAGGAGCCGCGATGCAGATCCAGCATGGCCGCGGTGTGCGAGTGGTACCATCGCGAACCCGCCGGCTTGGCCACGAATTGATACCGCCGG
>DATBYA010000175.1:0-24714 GCA_036514015.1 Candidatus Sulfotelmatobacter sp. | reverse complement strand
ATTAATCGCGAAGAGGTGCGGCGCGAAGTCGGTCACATCCTGGAGGCGCTGGTCGTCGGTGAATCCACACCGATGAACCTGCAAGAACGAGAACGCCTCGCGCAGGAAGTTCTGGATGAGGTCTTCGGACTCGGCCCGCTGGAACCCTTGCTGGCCGATCCCAGCGTTTCCGACATCCTCGTCAATACCTACAAGCGGGTGTACGTGGAAAGAAAAGGAATGCTGGAGCAGACGGCGGTGCAGTTTCGCGACGATGCGCATCTGATGAGCATCATCGACCGCATCGTTTCCTCGATCGGGCGGCGCATTGACGAATCTTCGCCGATGGTGGACGCCCGGCTGGCAGATGGATCGCGCGTGAACGCGATCATCCCGCCGCTTGCGGTGGATGGTCCCTGCCTGTCCATCCGCAGATTTGGCCACGAACGAGTGAACGCGAACGACATGGTCAACAATCACACGCTGACGCCCAGCATGCTGGATTTGCTGCGCGGGTGCGTAAAGGCGCGGCTGAATATTCTGGTATCCGGCGGCACCGGCGCCGGGAAGACGACATTGCTGAACGTGTTGTCTTCGAATATTTCCAGTCGCGAAAGAATTGTCACGATTGAAGACGCAGCTGAATTGCAGCTCAATCAAGAGCATATCGTCCGGCTGGAAACCCGCCCGGCCAATATCGAAGGGAAGGGAGCCGTACATCAGCGGCAGCTGCTGATCAATTCTCTGCGCATGCGCCCCGATCGAATCATCGTGGGTGAGGTCCGGGGTGAGGAAGCGCTGGATATGTTGCAGGCGATGAATACCGGCCATGATGGTTCGCTCACCACAATTCACGCAAATTCACCCCGTGACGCGTTGAGCCGGCTGGAAACCATGGTGGCCATGGCGAATTTGAGCATCCCTGACTCCGCGATTCGGCGGCAGATCTCCTCCGCCGTGGACTTGGTAGTACAGGTGAGCCGCCTGAGCGATGGAACGCGAAAAGTTATCTGCATCTCTGAAATCACCGGCATGGAAGGGGAAGTCGTCACCATGCAGGACATATTTGTATTTCGCAAACGTGGCATTCGCGAGAACGGCGAGGTGATCGGCGAATTCCTGCCCACCGGGATTCGTCCGCGGTTCGCCGAACGCCTGGCGGTAACCGGGATCCAGTTGCCGATGGGCATGTTCGAAATGCCGCGGATTCATTAGGGAGCCGAAGATGGCGCTGCTACTTTCCGTTTTGACGTTCTTGACCGCCGTCGCGGTCATCGCGCTGTTGTGGATGTTCATGGGCACCGACGCCAGCCAGGAAGTTGTGAAGCGCCGGATGGAGTCGGTGCGCAAGGCGGAGCGGCGCGGCGATGTCTCCATCAATCTGAAGCTGGTGCGGGATGAAATGTTGAGCAGCGTGCCCGCGCTGCATCGGATGCTTTCACCGTGGGGCTGGTCATTGCGCCTGCGGGATTTCGTGGCGCAGGCCGGGATGAGGACCAAGCCGGCGAAAATTCTGCTGGTGAGCGGGGTAATCGCGTTGGCATCGTATTTGATCGCCGGGCTGTACTATCCGCGATTCCCGATCCCCTGGCTGGTGGGGATCCTTGCGGGAATTGTGCCGTTTTCGATGGTTGCGCTCAAAAGGCGGCGACGCTTACGCGCTTTCGAAGAACATTTTCCCGAGGCCTTGGATTTGCTGGCTCGCGCGGTCCGCGCCGGGCATGCGTTCACTACCGGGCTGGAAATGATTGCTATGGAATCAGCCGAACCGGTGGCCGGGGAATTCCGCACGGCTTTCGAGGAACAGAATTTTGGCCTCCCCTTGCGCGATGCCTTATTGAATATGACAGAGCGGATGCCGCTGGTGGACGTGCGTTTTTTTGTCACGGCGCTGCTGATTCAAAAAGAGACGGGCGGAAATCTGGCGGAAATTCTGGATGGGCTCTCGCGGGTAATCCGTGACCGCTTCCGAATCTATCGCGAAGTGAAAACGCGAACGGCGCAGGGTCGATTGACGGCGGCGATTCTGATCTCGTTGCCGCTGGGGGTGATGTTGGCGCTGGAGTTAATCAATCCGACTTATCTGCGCGTGCTTTTCGAGGACCCGGCCGGCCCGACGGTTCTGGCGATCGCGGGGACCATGCAGATCATCGGGTCGCTGCTGCTGTGGAAAATTATTCACTTTGAGGTCTGATCGGCGGTAAGGAGAGAAGTCCATGCTGTGGATGGTTACGACAATTACTTTCGTAGCGACCGTTGCCGTTCTGACAGCGCTGTTCTACGCGCTGGTGCCCGGTGAAATGGGGATCGCGGAACGGTTTTCGCGCTTGATTCAGCCGCCGCGGCAGCAACAGGCGCGTGATACGAGCTTTTCCGACAAGCAGAAGGAGCGAATGCGCGACACGCTAGCAGCCGTCGGGGGATTAGTCACTCCCGGGACGCCGGCCATGGGTTCAAAGGATCAGCTCCCGATGGTACGCGCAGGCTACCGCACTGCGAGCGCCATGTCTGCCATGCGGGGTCTGAAAATTCTGATGCCCATCCTTTTTGTGGCGCTGGCGTTTGCTACCGGCATTTACCGCGTGCAGGTGGTGTTTGTTCCGTTGTTGTGCGCGATTGCGGGCTATCTGATTCCGGATCTGTGGCTGATGTGGCGGGTGCAAGCGCGTCAGCGTCGCTTGCAGTTGGCGCTGCCGGACGCTTTGGACATGCTGGTGATTTGCGTGGAGGCCGGGCTGGGCCTCGATCAGGCCCTGCTGCGCGTTGCGCAGGAATTGCGCATCACCCACCCGGAACTGAGCGAGGAGTTGCAGCTGGTGAATATGGAGATGCGCGTCGGCAAGACCAGGCTGGACGCGATGCGGGAACTTGGCCGGCGCACCGGCGTGGAAGACATCAAGGCGCTGGTGGCGATGTTGATCCAAACCGAGAGGTTTGGAACGAGCATTGCTCAATCGCTGCGAGTTCATTCGGACGACTTGCGTATCAAACGGCGTCAACGCGCCGAAGAAATGAGTGCAAAGACGACGGTGAAGATGGTGCCGGCACTGGTGCTATTTATTTTTCCGGCTTTGATGGTCGTGATTCTGGGGCCCGCGGTGATCACTTTGATGAGGCAGTTTTTGCCCACGCTCGCGAGGTGATAGCAGGCGAATGATCTTAGGAAGTACTTGATCGAGTATTTCAAACAAAAGGAGCAAGAAGATGGACAACGTTACACTGATTCGATTGGTGGCAGGAGCTTTGGCAGTGGTAGTGCTGTTCGTGATTATTTGGCGCCGTAAACGGAAGATCGTGGAATAGATGGCAGCACATCGAAGAGACCCCGGAGATTCATCAATGAACAACGCGCGTGTGGGCGGCAACGGTAGAGCTACGACTGACAACGGCCAAAATGGCCACGTGTACATCTACAACAAGACTAGAGAGACGTTTGTGGCCACTGAGGCTACCGTCGCGGACAGCTATCTTCGCCGCCTTGTGGGACTACTCGGCAAGACGAAACGATGGGCGCAGCTTGGTCGTGGTCTTTGGATCGTTCCCTCGCGCGGGGTTCACACCATTGGGATGATGTTCCCGATCGACTTGATTTTCCTCAGCAAGGAAAAGGAAGTCGTTCATGTGGAAGAACACTTGCGGCCCTTTCGAATCTCGGCTGTATCGCTGAAGGCGACAAGCGTGCTGGAACTTCCGGCGCATACGGTTTACCGCACGGGGACGCAAGTAGGCGATCGGATGGAGATCGCGCGACTGAACAAGCAGTGAGGCGGGGAAAAATCATGAAACTCTCTGGTTTGGCGGGAACGGCGTTCTTGTTTCTGGCGCTGTGTCAACCGGCTGCGGGCGAGCCGTCTGCAGTAAACAGCCCGCACAAATTTCACAGCCGGCACCCGGAAAAATCGAACCCGCATTACAAGGATGCGTCGCACAGGCATGGGCACAGCAGTCGCCCCGCACGCCGGCACAGCAAGCCTTAATTTTGGGCGCGATTAATTTCTCGGGATCGCTTTTACACCCGCGCCGTTACGAGGCAGCGCGATTTCTTATAGCTTGCAATTCCACGCGGGTCGAGCGGAACAGGGCGATTTCTGGCGGCGTCAGGTTGCGCTTTCGGCGAAAAAGCGGTATAAAACTTAGCAAGGTCTTTGCAGTAGGAAAGACAGAGCCTCAGTTCGCAATTGAAGGTCCTGCCATGATGACGATACTAAGGGGTCTTTGGCGCAGGGAATCGGGGGACGACGTTGCGGAGTATGCGCTCCTGGTCGCCATGATCGCCCTGGTAGTGCTCGTGGGTCTGTTCTCCTTCGGCACGTCCAACGGAAAATTGATCAGCGACGCCGCGGGTAGCATTTCCTCCAGCGCCTCACGCGCCGGCGGGAGCTCGAGCGGTGGCGGGAGCCAGCCGGGCGGTTCGGGCCAAGGCGGTGGCCAGCCTGGGGGCGGCGGCCAGGGCGGCGGTCAAGGCGGCGGAAGCGGCGGAGGAAGTGGCGGCGGAAGTGGCGGCTCGGGGGGAACTTTCCCGACCAATCCTACGCCCCTCAAGTAAGGTCGGAATTCCTGTCGCACAAAACAGAGCGCATAGCGTGCTCCCCAGCCCGCATCAATACCACCTCTCAAACTGCCGCGCCAATCGCAGCACGATTGATTTCACCCCGGCTGTTGCGGCCGCAGCGTCACTGGCCCGACGGACCTGCCTTCATTGAAATTTTCGGCATGAACACATCTATATACTAGCAGGCCGCTCGGCCGTCCTCATTTGTGAACTCTTTTACGGCGTTCATCTTCCGCTTTCGCCCTAAGGTGCGGCAAGTCAGTAATTTACGTTCTCCGTCGGGAAGGACATCCAGATGCAATGCAATCTGCGAGTGTGCGGGAGGACTGCGTGCGCGCAAACGTCCGTCGTTGCAGTATCCCAATTCAACCTGATCACGACGTCGTGATAGGGCGGGGGTAGCCTACAGCCAATGTCGTCCAAGATTGTTGTGCCGTGGAAAATCATTGACCGGTTGTTGTTGCCCAGCATTTTCTTTTTAACCTCGCTCGTGGCGGTGCTCACGTTTTGGCAACTCCTGCTCGGCCATCGGCGCGCAGAGATACACGCTGTTACAGACGAGCAGGCGTCGTTTGTGAAGTCCAAAGTCGAAGCAGAACTGCGCGAGCGAATCATGCCGCTGCAGGGGCTGGCAGCGCAGTGGAGCACGCTGGGCAGCGACCGGGCGAAGAAATCCGCCGCCCAGCTGATGATGAGCGGCTACCCGGATTATCAAGCGGTGGAGTGGGTGGATCCCACGTTCCATGTGCGCTGGGAGGCGCACAGTAATGGAAAAGAAGGCGAACAAGGCGTGCACCGGAGCGCGGATGCGGTGCAGCAGGTCGCGTTTCAGGCGGGGGGTCAGTACGGGGACGTGATGGTCACGCGTCCGGTGAATTTAGGGCAGGGTGGCCGAGGTCTGCTGGCATGCGTGCCGGTGTACACGTCGGGAAAACTTAGCGGCTTCATGGTCGGGGTATTCCGCTATCGAGAGCTGATTTCCTCGATGCTGCGGGATGTGGCGCAGGGCTACTGGGTGACTTTGTACGATGGAAGCGAGCAGATCTATGGCGAAGGGGCCAAGCTGGCGCCGCGAGACGCGCCGTGGGCCAGCACCGTCGACGTACAATTCCGAGATCTTTCGTGGCGCGCGCAAGTTTGGCCGAAACCAGGGACCATCACCTACGCACTGTCGACGCTTCCCAAGGTAGCGTTTGTGGGCGGGATACTGTTGTCCGCTCTGCTGGGTTTCACGGTGTATGCGGCGGAAACTGCAACGCTGCGCGCCAGGGAAGCGCTCGCCGCGAATAAGGAACTCAAATCAGAAATTGCCGGACGCGAGCATGCGGAGGCGGCCTTACTCCAGGCGCAAAAGATGGAGGCGGTGGGCCGTCTGGCCGGCGGCATATCGCACGACTTCAATAATCTGCTGACGGTGATCCGCGGCCATGCGGCACTTTCGCTGAGCAAAGTCGGTTCCGACGGCGCATTGCGCCGCGAACTGAACGGAATTCTGAAGTCTGCGGACAAGGCCGCCGCCCTCACCCGACGGCTGCTGGCCTTCAGTCGTAAGCAGGTGCTGCAACTGCGCGTACTGGATCTCAACGCGCTGGTGGCCCAGGTGAACGAGTTGTTACCGCCCGTGATGGGTGATGACATCGAATTGATCCTGGATCTGGCGCCCGATTTGGGGCACGTTAAAGCCGATGCGGCGCAGATGGAGCAAGCCATCATGAATCTCGCATTTAATGCGCGAGACGCCATGCCCCGCGGCGGTGTGTTGAAGATTCAAACCTTGAATACGGATCTGGACGAAGAATTGATACTCCGCCACGAGGGTGCTCAAGCGGGCCCGCACGTGATGTTGGTTGTGTCTGACACAGGGCACGGCATGACCCACGAGACTCTCTCCCATGTCTTCGAACCTTTTTTTACCACCAAGGAGACGGACAAGGGGACCGGGCTGGGCCTCGCCACTGTTTATGGAACGTTGCGGCAGAGCGGAGGTTTCGTCCGCGTTTCCAGCACGGTCGGGGAGGGCACGACGTTCCGGATTTATCTGCCGCGCGTCGAAGAGGTGATTGAGGCCATCGAGGCGCCCCCCATCATGCCGCATCAATTGCAGGGCGCTGAAACAATTCTTGTGGTTGAAGACAACGACGCGGTGCGCCGCATCGCTCGCGAGTTTCTGAAAATAAAGGGATATACGATCATTGAGGCCCGCGAAGCGACCGAAGCCATTCAGATCATGGAGAATCGTGAAGAGCGAGTCGATTTAGTGATTACGGATGTGCTGATGCCCGGCATGAAGGGACGCGAACTCATCGAGCGGCTGATCGAGCTGCGCTCCGATTTTAAGGTTCTGTACATGTCGGCATACACCGAGGATGCCGCGATCAATATCGGGGTGCTGAGTCCGGGAACGGAGTTCATCGAGAAACCATTCAGCCCGGAGGACCTGACGGCCAAAGTGCATCAAGTGCTGGGGCGCGCGCCGCTGAGCCGACATGCCAGCGCAGCGCAGCTGTAAAGGAGAGCCTGGGCACAATGAGGTCAGCTATTCGTTTCGCGTTGTCGCGCGCCACCTGACAAGTACGCGTGACAAGCAGAGGTGGTCCATGAACAAACGCACCCTGGGGCTATGCATTGGCTTCGTGCTGCTCTCGTCGTGGGCCATCGTGCACCTTCGCGATGGATACCAGCTAGTGCTATTTTGCTGTGCGATGGGACTGCTGGTGTACCTGCTGGAAAAGTTTGTCAAGGCGTGACGTCTTGTGGGCTCAACTGATTCTGCTACGCAGGCTGCTACCGAGGCGCCAGACGTGCCCTTCTTCCGAAGTTGTGTCTGTCCATTAAGCCGAGTATTCTTTGGCTCTTCCCGACGACGGAGGCGCCAGGGGCCCGGTGGTCCTCGTGGCCTTCAAAGCCATTGATTCTGTCCTTCGCGGCCAGAATGGTGGGTTCGACTCCCACACGCTTCCGCCATATCTGTCTGATAGGACGAACGTTGTGGAAAAACGAGCCGGCAAAAGGCGGCATTAAGGGAATACATCCGGTATTTATGTGCAGCAGTCGGCGGCACGAGTGACGACCAGATTCTGGCGTTGAGACAATCACGCGGTTTGCGTTGTGGGGCATTGCAAAGAGCTCTCAATCATTCTGATTGGTACAGCTTCGCCCGTGTGATATCGGCGCCCGCTGTTTCTTGTTTTTTTCCCGGCAGTGAAGTGTCTAGGAAGACAAGCAGTTTTGCAACCCTCTGACTCCACACGACGAAATCAGACTTCCTGCACCCAAGGCAGTTGCAAAAAATCTATGCTATTGGTCCGTCTAGCTTTCTTTCCCGTCATCGTATACGGTCTTGGACCTAATTTGGCAGAATTTGGACCCGAGTTGGATCCAACTTTTTGAGGTGAAGCCCTAGGCTGGCCCAATTTTCTTGGGGCGGCATTTCGAGTTATTCGGAAGTGGGTAATGGAGTAGTATTGTCGGCACGGCCAGAACTCTCAAATCCTGAAGTCTAGTTCGACTGGAATCGTGGGTGCGCCTCCATGAAACTGAGGCCCGTGTTTCGGTTCCTCCCACTCCTTATGCTCTTGCTTTGCCTGCCCTACAAATCAGGGGCGCAAACGACAACGTCCGGCGGGTTGACTGGCGTGGTAACCGATCCGAGTCGTGCGGTTGTTCCCGGTGCGAGCATCGAGATCGCAGACACCGCCAGGTGCACCACGCAATCAACAAAAACTGATCGAGAAGGAGTGTATCAATTCTTCTTTCTGGCACCGGGAAAATACAGGCTGACCGTGACGCTTGAGGGTTTTCAAAAGGCAAGCCGCGCGGTGAATGTGCTGCTCGGGCCTCCGGTCACGGTGAACGTTGCGCTTGAAATCGCAAAAGAAAGTACAACCGTGAAGGTAACAGGAGAGGCCCCGCTCATTCAGGCTGAAAATGGCGACGTCTCCACGACGATGAACCAGAAGCAGATCTCCGAGGTTCCAAATCCTGGCAACGATCTCACCTACATTGCTCAAACCGCTCCCGGCGTGGTGATGAACACCGACACTCAAAATGGCTTCAACTACTCGATACTGGGCATGCCGGGCACATCCTATCTTTCTACGGTGGACGGGATGAACAACAACGACAATGCCACCAACCAGAGCCAGAGCGGGTCAGTCGGGCTTGCCTTGGGCCAGAACCAGATTCAGGAAGCGACCATCGTGAGCACCGGTTACTCCGGCCAGTTTGGCGGCGCTGCCGGCGGAAACATCAATTACATTACTAAGTCGGGGAGCAAGGTGTTCCATGGAAACGCGCAGTACTATTGGAACGGCCGCGTATTGAACGCCAACGACTGGTTCAACAAGGAATCCGGGAATCCACGCCCCTTCGACGTCGCCAATCAATGGGCGGGTTCGTTAGGCGGCCCCATTAAAAAGGACAAGTTGTTCTTCTTTTTCGATAGTGAGGGCATGCGGTTGGTACTCCCGAATCTTTCCCCGGTTGTAATCCCGAGCCCGCAGTTTGAGACTGCGACGATTGCCAACATCGACTCCAACCCGCGGTTTGGCCCGAATTCCGCAACAGATGCCTTTTACCGGAAAATATTCAGCCTCTACAATGCTGCACCGGGCGCAAATCACGCCAGTGCGGGCGGACAGGACCCCACTTCCGACCCCACCGGCTGCACGGGATTCATGGGGCTGCCAGCAGGCGTGCCCTGCGCCATGAATTTCTTATCGTCGCGCAGCCGCCCAAGTTCGGACACTCTCACGGCTGGCCGTGTTGATTGGAACGCCAGCAAGAGCGACCGCGCCTTTCTTCGAATCCAATATGAAGCTGGATCGGGTGCGTTCTTCACCGATCCCATCAGTCCGCTGTTCGATGCTGATTTCAATGCGCCATCGTGGCAAGGCCAGCTCGTCGAGACGCACACATTTGGCTCATCGGCTGCCAGCCAATTCCTTGCGGCAGGTTCTTACTTTTCGCGGATTTATGAGGTGAAAGATCCTTCTCAAGCGCTGTCCGCATTCCCTACGGTCTTGGGTTTTTGGGCACCAGGCGCCTTTACCCAACTGGGAGGAGTCGACTTTATCGGGGCTTACGGCAGGCGCCAGACACAATATCAGCTTTCCGAAGACTTGACAAAAACCTGGGACAAACAGAAGTTCGGCTTTGGTGCAAACTTCGTGCGAACTGATTGGAGCGTCCTACCCAACAAAGTGCATTCCATCGGCGTGTTGAGTCCCCAGTCGCTCGATGCTTTTTACCAGGGTGGTTTGGACCCGGCGTCCCCATCGACCAATTTTACTTCTCTCACGCAATCTTTCACGTCGCAGACTACCGTGCCGATCTCCTTTTTCAATTTTGGAGTCTATGGACAGGACGAATGGCATGCGCGGCCGAACCTAACGCTCACCCTGGCTCTTCGCGCGGAACATTACTCTAATCCCGCATGCGAAAGCAGTTGCTATTCCCGGCTCACGGCATCATTTGAATCAATTAGCCATGATCCCGACCAGCCATACAACCAGACTATCCTCGTTAACCAGAAACACGCCATTCCGAGTATGGACACTATTCTGTGGTCGCCACGATTCAGCTTTGCCTGGCAGCCATTCGGCGTTTCGCACAACAGTGTGCTACGGGGCGGCGTGGGTTTTTTCTACGATCCGTTGCCGGGCGGCATCCTGGAATCGTTTTACATCAATTCCCCGATCTACAATGTCTACACGCCGTACCAAGACAATCTCACTCCGGGGGAAACCACCAGCCTATTTAAGGATGCGGCGGCTTCGAACGCAGCGTTTGTCAATGGCTTCGCTGCCGGCCAAACGCTCGCTCAGATCCAGGCGATAGATCCCAATTTTTCTCCACCCGCGATTAACGCCTCGGAGAAGCAGATTCATTCGCCGCAATTTCAAAGGTGGAGCCTCGAATGGCAGCAGGCCTTCGGAGCAGATACGGCGGTCACCATCGGTTACTTCGGCCATCACGGTATTCATGAATTGGTTAGCGATCCAGACGCTAATGCCTTCGGATTCGGCTCGCTCCCTCCGGCAAAGTGCACGAGTCCGCCCGTACCGCCCTGCGCAGATCCTCGCTTTAGCGAGGTCACGGAATACAGCACAAATGCAGTATCCAATTACAACGGAATGGTTATGTCGTTCAAACATCAATTCGTTCGTTGGACTCAAGGCGTGATTCAGGTCAACTACACGTATGGCCACGCCTTCGATGAAGTCTCGAATGGCGGGATTTTCGCTTTTTCGTCCGTTGGTTTGACGAGCCCGCAGGATCCCCATAATCTTCGCGGCGCCTACGGATCGGCCGAGTACGATGTGCGCCACTCACTCAACGCGAGCTATGTTTTGGATGTCCCTGTGAAAGCGGTCTTTCGCGGCCACGGTTCGGATTCCTTTGTGAAGGGATGGCAGATCTCCGGGACGATCTTCGCCCGCACCGGTTTTCCCTATACCGTCGTGGACGTGGCCCAATCGTCTCAACTTACTGCGAATAATTATTATGGTTTCCTGTACGCCGTGCCGGTCGGTCCCCCACCGCCGGGGACGGCGTGCGGGGAAGGCTCCGCATTCCCTCTTGCTCCGCACCCTTGCCAACCGCCTCAGGTCTTGGCCGACGGCGTAACCCCCAATCCGAATGCGCTTTTCGTACAATCCGGCTGTGAGACTGGTTTCAATGCCGGGAATCTGGGTCCATCAGGTGTGTGCGATGGTCCCTCGGTGAAGTTTGAGCAAGGAAGAAACCGCTTTCGTGGGCCAAGCTACTTCAATACCGACTTCGCCGTCATGAAGAACACAAAAATCCATGGTTGGGAAAATGCTGAGTTGGGGATCGGAGTGCAATTTTTTAATCTGTTCAACCACCCCAATTTCGGCTTTCCCGATACTGCCAGTTCTGACTCGACGTTTGGGCAGATCTTCAATCTGGAGCAAGCACCCACCAGCATTGTGGGTGCGGGTATTGGAGGTGATGCGGCTCCGCGGATGATTCAGTTGAAAGCTCAACTGCAATTCTGATAGATTCAGGAGCGGGCAACGAGCAATCGCACATGACCCGGCGATAATAAACTTCAGAAATTCTCCAGCATCCACACGTTTTGATCCACCGTGTTGCTCGAAATGCAGAGATGATGGCCGTCTGGGGATTCCGCCACTCCCTCTGTGGCGCGCTCCCATAACACATTCGCGTGGCCTTGGAAATCAACATGCAGAACGGTGCCGTAGCCTTTCTGCCGCGTTACAACAAGAAGACCCTTCCCATCCCCGGCCCAACTCAAATTCCGCAGGTTGCTCCAGCCGATTACACGCACTTCGCGCATTTTCTTGCCGTGCAAGGACCAGACGTAGATGGGGTCGTCTGGGCTTCGAATTGCCGCAAAGCGTGTCGCGTCGGGAGACAACTCAACATTCCAGCGATCATCATCCGGATGGACCGCAAACCGAGTGAGTTCAGATCCGCGTCCTGTGACAGGATCGACGGCGTTCACGATCACTTGCTTCCGATCCTCGGACAACTCGGCAATAACACACAAGTCGGATGTTGGCCTTGCGCAGGAGACCTGGCTTTCTGGGACCGCAGTCAATACTAGTTGCGATGGTCCACCCCCGATGCGGACCCGCATGAGCGGCTCTGGCTTTGACTCGTTTCC
Source organism: Candidatus Sulfotelmatobacter sp. (assembly GCA_036514015.1). Lineage (GTDB taxonomy): Bacteria > Acidobacteriota > Terriglobia > Terriglobales > Acidobacteriaceae > Sulfotelmatobacter. The sequence goes on along the minus strand of DATBYA010000175.1, from coordinate 12,532 downwards.
GGTACCCACGGGATTATCTCGATGCACGAAATACAGGACCCATCTTCCATCAGGAGTGACTACCGGATCCCTTGCACCTTCTTCGGGAGTTGCGAGTGGCTGCGCGGCATCTTCCCCCTGGAACTGCTTATACACGCCGAAGCGACCGCCACGATCCGAGACGAAGATGAGTGCTTTGCCATCCGGCGTCCAGGCCCCCGGGAAATCTCTACTTTCATTCAAAGTAAAATGCTTGGAGCTGATAACGCGAGTACCACTGGCGTCGAGGTCGGCCATGTAGATCGTAAAATGGCTCGCCCACCTCAGGAAAGCAAGCTTCTTGCCGTCGGCTGTGGCGCTCTCACCGCTCATGCAGAAACCAGACCAACTCGTGAGGCGGCGGGGCTCTTCGATGGGTTTACCCGTGTCTCCGTCGAGCCGCATCTCCCAGAAGTTGCAACCCGAGCCCCCCAACGCTTGCGGCTCTGCCATCGAGTAGATTAACCGCCCGCGTAACCAAAGATACTCGAAGACCTGATTCCCGACGGACGGTGCAAATATCGTGGTGGGCGGACCGCCTTTGAGATCGCGACTCAGGAGGCTGGCACCTTCGGAATCAATGCGGGAGTAAGCAATCAGTTTCCCATCTGGTGACCACGCGACACCGCCAATTGCACTGTTTTGGTTCGTGTCGTATAGCCTCCGCGCATTCGCTCCATCCGGGCCCATTAGCCAGATCTCACGATCGCCAAATCTACCTGGGTTCGTCGTAAACGCGATGGCGGAGCCGTCCGGGGAGATGCCATTACCCAAGGCATCGTCCCGAAGGCGACGCGGCACAGTGCCCAACACCGAAAAGATCCAGATGCTTGTGCCATGCGAACTCAACTCCTCGGCGCGCACCCCAGATGGACAGCGATTCACAAGAAATCGGGTGCTATCAGGAAACCAGCCTCCAAATCCGCAGTCTCCTTGCCTCCCCTTGAGTGCATCCGGTGGAGGTAACGTACGCGTCTCCCCACCGTCGATCAGTTTCAGCTGCATTCCTTTCGCATCTATATAAGCTAGATACTTGCCATCGGGTGAAATGCTGCCCACTCCTCCGGAGAGCTCGAAGGAATTGTTAGTGAGTTGAGTTTGCTTAAGCTGAGGTAAACCAGACGACTGGCGTTTCGCAAACCACACCGTACTGATGACCAGGAGAAGAGCCAAGACTCCAGTGACCACGACCAGCCAACGAGTGTGCGGTGCCGGTTCTGGGTGGTTGGCTAGGCTGGTTTTCCCGCCCCGCGTGGCCGCCGCTGCTCTGAAGCAGGCGCGCATTTCCGATGCAGTCTGATAGCGTTCTTGACGATCTTTTTCGAGCGATTTGTTGATGATCGTTTCCAGCTCAGGAGTGATCTCAGGGTTCAGCTGCCGAACTGGAGTCGGGATCTGGTTCAGGACCGCAGCGTGAAGCATTGGAGCAGTCTCTCCGGTGAATGCCCGTTGTCCGGCTGCCATTTCATAAAGCACAAGACCGAAGGAGAATAGATCAGTCCTCGCATCCAACTTCTCGCCGCGCACCTGCTCGGGCGACATGTATGCTGCTGTGCCGAGAGCCACGCCGGTATGCGTCAGTGTGAGATCGGCCTGTCCAGTTCTAGTTTCCTGATGCGGCAGAGATTGATTGTCCTCCGCAAGTGCGAGCTTAGCCAAGCCAAAGTCGAGAATCTTAGCCTCGCCTCGATTAGTGACGAAAATATTTGCCGGTTTTATGTCGCGATGAATGATTCCTTTTTCGTGGGCGGCTTGCAAACCGTCGGCAATTTGAATACCCAGAGTCAGCAGGTCGTCAGTTGTAAACGGAGCGCTAGGCAGCAAGGCAATCCGGTCCCGCAGCGTTTGGCCTTCGAGCAACGGCATCACCAGGAAGGGCTGGCCTTCGTGCTCGCCGAACTCGTAAACGCTGCAGATGTTAGGGTGGTCCAGTGCGGAAGCTGCCCGGGCTTCGCGCTCGAAGCGCTCCAGCGCTTTCGGGTCTTTGCTTAGTTCCTCGGGAAGAAATTTCAACGCGACCCGCCGACCCAGCTTCAGGTCCTCGGCTTTGTACACCAATCCCATGCCCCCGCCGCCCAAGATCTCCAGTACGCGGTAGTGAGAGACTTTCTTGCCAAGCAGATTCGCCGAAGCGGAGGGAGTTGAATTCTCCATCCGCTGCACCGGAGCAATGAAGCGGTAGCCGCGCCGGGGCAAGGTTTCAATAAAGCGCGGATGCTCGGCGGAATCCCCCAGTACGTCGCGCAGCCGGTTGACTGCTTTGTTCAGGCCTTGATCGAAATCTACGAACGTGTGGGAAGACCACACCCTTTTTCTTAGCTCATCGCGGGTAACGACGCGGCCGGGCCGTTCCAGCAACGCAGCCAGAATATGAAAGGCCTGCTCTTGAAGAATCGTTGTCTGTCCGTTGTGCCGCAGTTCCGCGGTTTGGAGGTCCAGCTCGAACTCTCCGAAGCGAAACGATTCGGACGCGGTGTGTGGCGTCATGAGCATTCCACCGGGCTTCGGTCAGCTTACCACTGGCGCAGGCGCTGGGCACTGGAAAGAAGCTTAGTCCAAGTAGATGAAGATAAGCCGCTTACTTCATGTCAGCCAGATGTCAGCCGGAAGGAAGCGCCGCGCCATTGACGCTGGGGGCAAACCGGCCCAGGGTAACCCCTCAAAGCGGCAGTCGGGCACTTCCCACCCAGGCCATAACAGCGGAACCGACGGCCAGAAAAAAGGAGAGGCGTATATGAAATTCCGAAAACTGACGTACATGGGCGCGATCACGTTCACCTTAATGAAATCAAGAATGTTGTTATTGATTGCGGTTGTCACTCTGTCTGCCGCGCTGGTGTCGTCGAATCCGCTGGCTGCGCAGGACAAACAAGATCACCTTCACCGTACTCTGGGTACAGGAAATGACGCGCTTGCCACTCAATCCCAATCGTCTGCCCTTGGCGGCAGGGGTTCGTTCAACCTCAACTACTGGAGCCTTCTCTCCCAGGTGGTGGACGACCAGAATGGGGCCCCTTCTGTTGATCCCCTAAGCCTCCAACCCCCGGCGATTCTAAATAACGACAACCCCGCCGCTGATCCTAGGGGCAACTACCACACCTACAAGGCCTGCTGGAAGGTAGCCCACCCTGGGCCACTGGACCCGCCGGGTACGGCCATCAAGTGCTACAGCAGTCCTGCGACGTTCGAGCTGGGCGACGGGAGCCTCGCCAGCAACCCCAATGGCAACCCCGACGAGACGTTTGGCGGCTTGCCGTGTCCCTTGACAGGCACGCAGCAGTTTCTATGGGTCGACCAGCTCACCGCCTACTGGAACGCCGTTCGCTTTTACAATGCAAGCGAACAGCTGATCGAGGGCTATCGCCTCGAAGCCTATGCCGGCAGGATTTACAACTACACGACCGGCAAGTCGATCCCCGCCTGGATGGACTACGTCAGCACGTATCAGGAAGAGCCCGGCCCCGATGGGACCGACAGTAATCTGCAGTGGGGTTACTACGGAAATGACTTCTCAGCCCAAGCGGGTAATACACCTGTCTTCACGCCGCAGTGGGGCATCATTACCTACACCCCCGATTTCGCGTCGGTCATTGAGGAGCTAGGACCGCATCCGCTTGATGATTACCTCAACACGGGCGCGACCGCTGGGCTTGCTCCCATCTGCACCGCAATGGAATAGACCTCGATCGCGAATCCCCCACCAGAGGTATGAGATGTGGGGCTCAAAGCGGCTTGGGTTGGGTGTGGAGCAGCTCGCGAGCAGCTCGCGAGCTGCTCTCGGAGCTACCTGAAGGTGGCGGCCTACAAGGAGGAAATCGTGAAAAAGAATCTGACCATATACATCGCACTGACCTTACTCGCCGCGCTGGCGACCGCGGCCGGGCTTGTTGCGCAGGACAACCCAGATCACAAACACCGGCACCACCACTACAAGCTCATTGACATGGGGACGTTCGGGGGGCCCGAGAGCTACATGAGCCCCTACCAATACGGCGGTCCGTTTCAAGCCTTGAACAACGCCGGAGCGTTCTCGTCCTGGGCGGATACGTCCACGCTGGATCCCTTTGGACTTTCGGGCAACAGCGGCGACCAAAACTTCTGTTTTAACTATGACGGAACACCGTGCTACGCCTCTCGCGCATTTCAGTGGCAGGCTGGTGTCAGGTCCGAACTCCCAGAGCTGCACAAAGGCCTGAGCAGTGCTGCTGCGTGGATCAGCGCAAACGGTCTGATTGCCGGGACTTCACAGAATGGCGAACTGGATCCGCTGGATCCGGGCTCGCCCCAGAATTTCCCGGAGAATCGTGCCGTGCTGTGGCGCGACGGCAAGATCATCGATCTCGGAACTTTGCCCGAAGGGGGATACGAAAGTGAAGCCGAGTCCGTCAACAGCCGTGGCCAGGTTGTCGGAGTGACAACCAATACAGTCCCCGATGCTTATTCATTCTTTCAATTGTCGTCGCAATTTAACCATTTCGATCCATATCCGTATCCATATCAGGAAAGAGCCTTTCTTTGGCAAGACGGAGTGATGACCGATTTGGGTACTCTCGGCACCGGAACTGATGCCTGGGGCATGGCGATCAATGAGCGAGGGCAGGTCGTCGGCATCTCGTACACGAACCAGACACCGAACCAGGTCGCGACTCCGTGTGCTTTCGGGGGAGCGCTAATCCCAACTCAAGATCCGTTCCTTTGGGAGAACGGCAAAATGATCGACCTCGGAGGTCTGGGAGGTACCTGTGGCTTCCCATACTGGCTAGACAACCACGGTCGGGTGGTCGGCGCATCCGACTTGGCTGGAGACCAGTTGCAACACGCCTTTTTGTGGACGAAGGCCAAGGGCATGCAGGATTTGGGTACGTTGGGCGGGAGTGACTCAGCGGCCTCGCTGATCGATGATTTTGGGGAAGTTGTCGGGCAATCTTACTTGGCAGGTGACAACCAGCTCGATGCGTTCCTCTGGGATGGAAAGATGCACGACCTCGGGGCCATCAACGGCTGTGCCTCTGCGTTTGCGATTAACTCCAACAGGCAAGTTGTCGGCAATTGGGGGAATAACGGCTGTGGTCAAGGTGCATTCCTGTGGGAGGACGGGGGCCCTATGGTTGACCTTGGCACGCTCTTGTCTTCCAAAACCGACCTCTCTCCACTGGGGGCGGTTAGCATCAACGATCGCGGAGAGATTGCCGGACACGGACAAGCACCTAGCGGTCACGGCCGTGCGATCCTGCTGATCCCTTGCGACGAGAATCACCCCGATGTGGAAGGTTGCGACTATAGCCTTGTTGAGACCACTGCGGCAGACGCAGAGGCGAGTCGGTAGCGTCAACGTGGGCCGACAACGAGCTTGACGGTGGCGTCTCCGAGCTTATCCGAATACCCCAGTCCGTATGTCAGACCGAGTGTCTTCAGCACGTTCAATACTTCTCGAGGCGCACTGGGAAGCTGAGTGACAAGCTGACCCGGCACACCAGGAATAAATACTGCCACATCGCATCCGTTCGGGTTGACTGCTATTGCGGCTTGAACGTCTGGGTCCTCCATCGTCCATCCAGAATCTTTTAGTGCGCCGTAAAGGGCTTTCGCTAATCCCCACGTGTCTGTATCAGTTGAATAAGCCCACACGATGACACGCGCATGGTCGTTCGTTAGCATCGGAATAATCTCATCGTGTTGTTGCTGAGTAATCCGTCTGGAGAGTGGCCCAAAATTGTAGACCCTTTGATCTCCGAAATTGGGTGCGGCGTTTGCTATTCCGTTTGGAGCAATGGCTTGGATCATCGGCGGGGGGTCTTCGTCGCGCGCGCTTGGCCGACCACTGCCGATACCTGTTTCGGCGGTGTTGCAGGTACCGGCTGATGCTGGGCGCGCGCGGCGCCGGAATGCTGATCTTTGGGTCGGGCTTTGGCTCTGGGTCCAGCCCAAAATACGATTCGAAGCTCGGGCACCGTAACCATCACCACTAACGTCAAGACCGCGATCAGGATAATGGCAACGCCTATCAACAGCGCATGTACCAAGTGGGTTTCGACTTCCAGGCCGGAGTCGTAACCGCGGAGGTGAACGAGTCGGTGGAGAACAAAACCTGCGACTGAGCCATGAACGCGGTCTTCGTTTCCGGAACGTCCGCTGCGAAATCGGAATGGAAGGCTGCTGGGTCAATGTAGAGGTAGCCATCGGCGGTAGCTTTGATCCCCGTGCCGGCTGGGGGCACGGCTTTCTCGATGGTGGCAGAACTTTCCCCGCTGTCCAGCGCGAAGGCGTTAATATAGACAAGGGCGGCGACTTTTGGATCGTTGCCGGCCTCGGTGATAACGGCTCCGCCGTAGCTGTGGCCGACGATAACCACGGGCCCGGACTGCCGATCGATCATCGCAGTTGCGAACTTGACGTCTTCGGCAAACGAGGTCTCCGGCTGCTGCACGACAGCCACCGTGTACCCGTCGTTCGTGAGAATGTTGAAGACAGCTTCCCAGCCGGAGCCATCGGTGAATGCACCGTGGACCAGAACCACATTCTTGATGCCGCTTGGCCCCGCCGCAGCAACTCTACCAGTCCTCTCCAGCAGCAGAGTCGTGCCCATCAGCACAGCAGCGAGCGTTACAACCGCATATTGTTTCTTCATGATTAGTCTCCTCGCTCCTATTCAATTTGAGCTTCGATGTATCAATCAAGCCCGAGGGCTTGCGATTGCCGGTATAACAAAAAGCCCGTTGAAACGGTTCCGGATCGTCTTTCGGCCGGTTTCGAGTAGCAACGTGTGAATGTTAACAACCGAGCTCAACCGCCGAGAGCAGGTGACTGCGCCCAAGTCCTGGCCCAACTCCCGTCGCGAGACGCGAGCCAAGGTCGATTACCAGGTCGCAGCACCTACGGAATCAAGGACGCCCACCTGGCAGCGAGCGACCATGGCTCAGCTAAGACCGCGGATGGAAGGATGGCGACCGAGGCGGCCCGGTGACAAGGTTTGGATCCACCGACAGGAAAACAAAAACTCATTGACTCCGACCGGCCTTCTCATAGAAGGATTTGAGAATCCCTGCCTTGCGCCGGCACACGTACCACGCATCGGAAGCCGCAAAACCGAATGGAAAGTTCGACCCGTCCCACCCAATTTGAGTCTTCACATCCCGCCCAGGCATCTACTTAAACAGAGAGGCCGAGAAACAACCGGCGAGGGGGCGCAAATGTACGTCATTGCGGGTGCGACGGGAAACACGGGAAGCATCGTGGCGGAGAGGCTGCTTGCAAGAGGAGCAAAGGTGCGCGTCATAGGCCGTGACGCGAAGCGGCTGGAACGATTTACGCAGAAGGGAGCAGAAGCATTCGTCGCTGATGCTACCGACGCGGGCTCGCTGACGAAGGCCTTCTCGGGCGCGAAGGCAGCCTACGCGATGATCCCACCGAATAGTGGCGCACCGAATGTTCGCGCTTACCAAGAACAAGTGAGCGACGCCTTGGTGTCCGCGATCGTGAAGAACGGCCTAAAACATGCCGTCGTTTTGAGTAGCTTCGGTGCGGACAAATCGGAGAAAACGGGCCCCGTGGTCGGCCTGCACAGTCTTGAAGAAAAACTCAACGGAATCCCCGAATTAAATGCACTTTACCTGCGAGCCGGGTATTTCATGGAAAACATGCTGCCCCAGGTTGGTATGATTAAGTCTTTCGGAGACATGGCTGGACCAGTCAAGGGCGATCTGCGATTGCCGATGATCGCAACGCGTGATATCGGGGCAGTGGCTGCTCATGCCTTACTGAAGCTCGATTTCGAGGGGAAACACCCGCGCGAACTACAAGGAGCCGGCGATGTTACATATAACGAAGTTGCCAGAATCGTTGGCGATGCAATTGGCAAGCCCGACCTGGCGTATAAGCATATGCCTGCAGAACAGTTGAAGCCTGCTCTGTTGCAAATGGGAATGTCCTCCAGCATGGTGGATCTTTTGTTAGAAATGGCAGAGTCCCTGAATTCCGGATACATGCGTACGCTCGAACCGCGCTCACCAAAAAACACTACTCCGACGAGTCTCGAGACGTTCGTAAGCGAGGTATTCGTACCGACGTATCGGACCACAAAGGCGGCTCGCGCTTAGTTTCGTACTGGCCCTGGATTCCAGCTCGGCGATTTGTTTAGGATCCGCGAGATTTTTCAATTATCCGGTAACGCGTGCGCTTGCGCCGCATTGCGGCAGATTGCAGTCGGGCTTCTTGGCTTCGCGCAAAAACTGCTCACGCTCCGGCGTCATCAAATATCTACGAAGCGCACCTTGGATATACGTGTGGCGCGGCGGCCAGCTGCGTAATCGAGGACGGAGAGAACCGCGCTCAGTACGTTTAGGACGGTTTTCCTCGAAAGCTTCCTCCTCAGTACGGCCGCAAATTCCTGAAACGTTGCAATGTCAATCGAGTGAGGGTTCTTCCAGGGCGTGACAAAATCCTGATCGGCATCTCGGACTTTGGCGGGGTCGCCATGGATGAGGAGGCGCGAGCCTCCGCTGTTTGAGTGTCGTCGCCGATTCAGTGCAATCCCACGGAGCCTCGCACGGATTCGATCAACTTGGCCGAATCGTAACCGACTCCATCTTTGAAGACGACCTCTACTTTCTCAATGTCGGCGATGTTCGACGATGGATCACCTCTGATGACCACCAGGTCCGCCTGCTTACCGGGAGCGAGCGAGCCAATGCGCTCGGACTCTCCAAGGAACGCGGCGCCGTTCGCGGTGGCGATGTGAATGGCTTCCAGAGGTGTGAAGCCTCCCTCGACGAGTAACTCCAATTCGCGTTGGTCGCCGAATCCGGCTACGTTGCCGCCGTTGCCCGTGGGATCTTCGCCCGCCAGCAGCAGGCCGCCCGCTTTCACGAAATCGCGCTCGAATTGCATTTCTTTACGGAGCAGCTCGGTCCACGAGGACTGCCGCCCTTCTTCATTGACACGCGCGCGAGCAGCCAGGTAGTCTGTGCGCGAAGCAGGTTGCAGTACCTCGAGGACGCGGGTTTGAATGGGCGACCGAAACGGGACGTAGGTTTCGAAGACGGGCAGCGTGGAGGTGATCGCGACGTGATGGCGGACAAGATCGCGGATCAGCTGTTGCACGGGATCGCTGTCGAGATCAAGCTGAACCAGACTTGCGTCGATCGACTCTCGCGACGGACAGACGTCGGGTGTTTTGTCGGGTACGAATTCTGCATCCTCAACCAGCCCATGCTCAAGGCTGTCAATCCCCAGGGCCACGGCTTCGCGAAAACCAACCGCGCAAAGATGTCCGGCGACCGTAAGACCGCGCTCGTGAGCCGCCCGGATTGCGGCAGCCAGCTCGGCGCGGGTTATGTACATATAGGCTTTGAAGGAGGTCGCGCCTTTGTCCGCCCACTGCTCAACACTCTTTCTTGTTTTCTCGGGAGTAGAATTTCCGTTCATGTACGGCCCGGTGATATGCATCTTCGGCCCGACGACCCAACCATCGTCAATTTGATCCTTCAACCGGAGATCAGCAGACGGATCGATGGCGCCCGCAGTCCGAATCGTGGTTACGCCAGCGGCGAGATAGAGGCGAGGAAAGCTGAACCCCATTTCGCTCACCGCAAAGCCTGAAAAGCTAAACAGATTCTTCACGCCCCCGTAAAACATGTGGTCGTGCATACCCACCAGTCCAGGAATGACGCTGTAACCTGTGAGGTCAAGTACTTGAGCGGAACGGGGCAGGGGAGTCGCCAGTGCGCTACCAATGGCCTGAATCCTGCCGTTGGAAAGGACAACCGTAGAATTTTCGAGAGGAGGAGCGCCCGTGCCGTCGATTACGCGGACATGCGTGAGCGCAACCAGTGGGGAGTTCACGCGAACATACGACCTAACGCCATATCCCGGCCAGGCGGGCAGCAGCGCTTGCCGGATCGGCCACATGAACAGCACTGCTGCGATGACCACTGCTAGGACCAAGGGGATGTTTTTCCGCTGCACGTTGCCTCACGTTCCCATCTCCCGAGCGACGGTCTGCCGGCTGGTCAGTGAATCGGCCGGACCGAAATCGCACGCAGGTAATCTAGAAAAAGCAGTTCCTCTCACCGAAACGAACAATTGGCAGGCTGCCGCCTAACTTGCAGGTCCACGCTGTGGTTCGTCACCCGAGCGTCGTTCGCAACGCAACTGGCCTAGCCACGCAGGATGAACTGGACGACTACCAGAACGCCGAGAAAGAGCAGGATTCCAAGCAGAAACCACTCGCCCGCTCCTTGCTTCAATTCGCTTCGGTTCATGCGAGTGCCCGCCGTAGCGGTCAACGTCACCGCTGGAAAATTAGGCCCATTAGAGTTGTCCGTTGGCTTTCAAACGCGTCCCTCAGGTTTAGGATTGCGGGACGCCAGTACGATGAGGATATGCTCTTGACCATTTCCGCCTCTTAACTCTGGGTGGATTGGCCCGAGGGAGCGCTCCGGCGTGCATCGCAGTGAGCGTCCCGCGACCGGAAGCTACGCCCTGGTTCCTGTGGAAATCAAGCAGAAAGGTACGGGGCGAGCTGATGAAAGGTCGGTTTCCGGTAAGCGCGTTACGGACTACTGAAACTTAAAAAGTCAAAGGTTAGGAGCTAAATCCTATTCGTAGCGCAGGGCGATCATGGGATCGACGCGGGTGGCGCGACGCGCAGGGAAATAGGACGCTGCGACTGCTACAAGAGTCAGGAGAAGCGAAACGGCAATAAATGTAAGGGGGTCGTATGCGCTGATTCCGAAGAGAAAGCTTTGCAGCAGGCGCGTCAGAACCAAAGCTGCCACCAATCCAAGGCCAACACCAAATAGCGCGAGCCGCAACCCTTGGCCAACGACGACGCGGAATACATCCTGCGGCTGCGCGCCCAGCGCCACACGAACGCCAATTTCACTGGTGCGCTGGGTTACGGTATAAGACATCACCCCGTAAACGCCGACCGCCGCGAGCACCAGAGCGAGTATCGCCAGGATTCCGATGAGCCACGTACGAAAACGGGGCTGCGCCACCGTGGTGACCATGTTCTCTTCCATGGTGCGAACTTTCACCAGCGGCTGATTGGGATCAATCTCCGCGAGTGCGCTGCGCAGTGCCGACGTTTGCAGCGAGGGATCGCCTGCCGTGCGCATTACCAACGAAAGCTGGAACACCGGCAAAATCAAATCCGCCTGCCGATAGGGCAAGTACATTTCCGCCTGCGGGTCAGTGCCGAGGCCGAAATGAACATCGCCGACAACGCCGACGATTTCCATGGTCGGCACTTCCTTGTCGGGCAGCGCGCCGAGCTGCAGCCGCTTTCCGAGCGGATTCTCATCGTGGAAAAAAGTGCGAGCCATCGTGGCGTTGATCAGCACGACCGCCGGCGACTTGTCATTGTCCGCGCGCGTAAGAAATCTGCCTTGCAGCAACGGCACACCCAATGTCTCGAGATAATTCGGAGTTATGGTGCGGTACCCTGCCGCGACAAACTCATGCGGCGATTTCGGAGGACGCCCGGTGATATTGAAGTGGATGATCGAACCGCCCCCGCTGACGGGAAGAAAAGAAGCCGCAGCGGCCGATCGAACACCAGGGAGCGTCTTGGCGCGCTCGACCAGACGGTCGAAAAACTGGTAGCGATCTTCCGGCTTGGCATAGGCCGTCGGCGACAGAGGAACGTCAGCGACCAGAAGATGATCGGGCTGAAAACCCGGCGGCACCTCTTGCAATCGCGAAAAGCTTCTCAACAGCAGCCCAGACCCAACGAGCAGCAGCATCGCCAGCGCAATTTCCAAAGTGACCAGCGCACCGCGCAGCACATGCTGGCCGGGCCCAGCCGTCGAGCCGCGCGAGCCCTCCTTCAGGGTCTCGCGCAAATCCAACTTCGCCGTGCGTAGTGCCGGCACAATGCCGAAGAGCAATCCGGTGAACAGCGAAACCACCCCAGTAAAAGCCAGTACCCACGGATCCAATCCAATCGGCGTGCCCGGCGGGATGCTGTCGGCCGCGATCTTAGGCAAGAGCCCAACGGCAGCCCAAGCCACGATCACACCCAGCAGGCCGCCCGCCACGGAAAGGAGAACACTCTCGGTGAGAAGTTGCCGGATGACCCGGCCGCGGCTTGCGCCCATCGCCGTGCGGATGGCGACTTCCCGGCCGCGAGAAGTTGCGCGGGCCAGCGAGAGGTTGGCGACGTTTGCGCAGGCGATCAACAGTACAAAACTCACTGCGCCGAGCAGAAGCAGGAGCGCGGGACGCGAGTTCTGCACAATCTGGTCCTGCAGGCCTACAACATCCGCACTGGTTCCCGTGTTGTAATCCGGATACTGCTGCTCGAGCCGCTTGGTGATTCCCAGCATTTCAACACGGGCTTGCTCTCGGGACACGCCCTGCTTGAGCCTGGCGAGCGGAATGATGCCGGGATGCCAGTTGCGATCGTCAGGGAGCGTTTTCGCCCAAGGCATAAACGGCAAGTACACATCCGCAGGCTGAAGAATCTGGAAGCCGTTCGGCAAAATGCCAACGACGGTGTAGGGCTGCAAGTCCA
>DATBYA010000174.1:0-71501 GCA_036514015.1 Candidatus Sulfotelmatobacter sp. | reverse complement strand
TTCATCAGCTAGAATCAAAGTCTCATCATTAGGAACTATTTCAAAATATAGCGATTTAAGCAACTACTTGAAAATTAGAGAATTGCGAAAGCCGCCGGAGCCCAGAGTAAATCGAGAATCACGTCGAGGCTATGGCTCTAGTAAGGACTATATTGAACGCACTTCTGAACACGCCCTCGCTAAGAGTATTCGATCGTTCTCGGACCTCGACGGAATCGAACCTCAGGCTCTCAAGATCGCAAATAGCAGTTTTCAAGGCTTCTACGCTTCTCCTGTGAGTACAGGAGTCTCGTGCTGCCCCGTTGAGTCGAGAATGCCACCCTTTCCCAGGGCAATGACTGGGCATCCAGCCGCCATCGCTACGAGCGGGTAGATCACGCTATTGCTGCGTGCGCCGCAAAGGACGAGCGTTGAGACCACGAGATGTCAGTCTTCGGGTTTTCGGTCGCGCCCGAATCGTCGTCGAAGCGGTCCCGTACATAGCGCATGGGCGTATGGAGGTAGCTGATGTGCCGCGCTCTGGGCGGTCTGGGCCTTCGCTTGCGGACTTATCCAATAATGGGCTATTCTGACCGCTAAGAATCCGTGATCGCCACACGACCCTGCCTGTAAAGAACATATGGAGAGGTTCGAAGCGAACCTGAAAGGCCTTTGGGAAGATTTGGGAAGAGATCGCAAGAGAAGCACAAGTCGGGTGGACAGACGCACCTTCTTGAAAGCGGCTATGTTCGCCGCAGGTTCGGCCTTTGAATGCTCCCTTCTGGGCTGCAATTCCAGTTTCGATATCCCTTGTCTGGGCCCCGCTCCGCCGCCCGTCCCCGTTCCTGGAATGACCTACATACGGGCATCGGAGATCGGATGCGCTCTCGATTGCGATCTAAGATACGGGAACAACAAGTACACGGGCAGAGCAGCCACGGACGATGGCCCGCGCATTAATGCGGCAATGGCTGGCGCCTCCGCGACGAATCCGATCACCCTAATCATCGATGGAAGCGCTTTAATTTCGGGCCTGTTTTTGCCGGCCGGCGGGTATTGGGGTATCGCCGGACTGGGTTGCGGTACGGGGTTTTTCCTAAAGACGGGTACCAACAACGACGGTATCAAAAATGGCCCCGCTACGGTTGTTGCTGACGATGCCGGACCCGCTCCGGCGCGAGGAATGAACGTTTCACTCAGCAACTTCACGCTTAACGGCAACCAAGGGAATGGTTTTGATGGAAATTCGACGAGCGGAGTGCGGCAGGGCGGCCCGGTTACTTGGTACTTCGGCATCGATCTCAAGAACTTAGACAACATTGTTATCGACAAAGTGGTTGTCGTAAGGACGTCGACGTACCACATACGGTTTTCTAACGTCGGCAATGTCGCCATATCCGGATGCGTGATGAAAAGCCAAGGGTACAATACGGACGGGCTCCATTTCGACGGACCGGCGAACGACATTACTATTTCAAACTGCGATTTCACCACTGGCGACGACTCGATCGCGCTGAACGCCCCGGAAGGTTACTCGGGTAACATTTCGCGAGTCGCAGTCACCGGCTGCACATTTAATAGCTGGTCACTGATGCGCCTTTACACGGTCTTGGGGCCTAACAAATTCAGCATCGACACGGTGAGTGTCAGCAATTGCATCGGCACGCTTGCGGAGGCTGCATTTCTGATTGGCCTGAGCAGTGGCAGCAGTCCGAATTCTGTTGCCTCTCTGACGATCTCAGATTGCAGCCTGATAGCGCCCACTGTACTCGGAGTCGCGGAAAACTTCGGGACCATCGTGCTGAAAAATGTTACCTTCGTCCCGTCTGTATCAAGCGTTGTCTGGGTCTCGCCCCAAACAAACCACATCTGCGGCTTTCTGCGACCGTCCCCACTCTATGGCAATGTAACGTACGTTGGATCGAGTCTCTCCTTCGAGAATTGTCAAATCTACCTTAATCCAGACATGCAGGGTGCCGCCGTGGTCCTCGAAAGCGATTCGACGATTGAAAACCTGACCTTCAACGGATTTAAGTTGCAGGAGGCCGCATCAAGCTCCCCGATGCCAATCCTGGTCGAAATCGGGGTGGGATCCGTCGGACAAATGGTTCTCGACTCCTTGGACAGCAGCCACATCCAAGCTCCCGTGTCAGCGGGCGGATTCTTGAGCGTCGGGTCCGTTTCTGGGCAGGGCACGTTAGCAACAGGCTGGGAGTTTCCCGATGCCGTGATGGCAAACGGGGTACCGTACATCTCGGCGAGCACGGGCCTGCCTTCGATCAAGGTCGGAGGTGTGGTCGAGCCTTACCCGCAACCCTGATTTGCGCCTTACATGGCGCTCTGCGAGTGCTTGGCCGCCATTCGCGGCACGCGCCTCCCCTCCTTCCATGACAAGTTCACAACCAACTCCTGTGAACGTAGGTTCATCCAAAGGTGCGCAGTTTTTAGGGGGAGCAGTCTGCCATGGAGTCTCCGCGTAGGTTCTGGTCGGGGTCGTTGTGTGCCCTATCCGCTTTGGTTTTTGTTAGTTGCGGAGGAGGGAGCGGGACGCAGCCACCGCCTTCGTCGTTTCCGCTGACCGTGACCGCCCCAGCCGCTGGGGCTGGGACCGTAACCAGCACCCCTTCAGGAATTAACTGTCCGACCGCTTGCACCGCCAGCTTCGCGGCGAATACCCCAGTCACTCTCACTGCCACGCCGGGCACGAACTATTCTTTCGGAGGCTGGAGCGGAAGCTGTTCCGGCACCGGTAGCTGCAGCCTGACGATAACCGCCGCAGCAAGCGTGACTGCTCTGTTTAATGCTACTGCCGGTTATGCAGTGACCGTGACGGAGCAGGGGACAGGCACGGGAACGGTCACCAGCACCCCGACCGGAATCAACTGTCCGACTACCTGCTCTGCGAGTTTTGCCCCGAATACCCCGGTCACGCTGAACGAAACTCCCGGAGCCGGCGATACCTTTGCCGGTTGGTCCGGCGCGTGTACGGGAGCGGCAACATGCAGCCTCACCGTAACCGCAGCCGAGTCCGTAATGGCGACCTTCAGCGCCCCAGTTACGGGCCCCAGTTACGCAGTCACCGTGACGGAGCATGGGGCAGGCACGGGAACCGTCACCAGCACCCCGGCCGGAATCAACTGCCCCACAACATGCTCTGCGAGTTTTACGCAGAATACCCAAGTCACGCTGAGCGAAGTCCCCACAGCCAATAATACCTTTACCGGTTGGTCCGGCGCGTGTACAGGAGTGGGAACTTGCAGCATTACCGTGACCGCAGCGTCCTCCGTGACCGCGACCTTCGGCCCCGGTAACATGTACGGTGCCTTGAATCACATTATTCTCTTCGCCCAGGAGAACCGGTCTTTAGATTCTTACTTTGGCGCAATGCTCGGATACTGGGCGGCCAATCCCACTTTATATGGCACGAACGGTCAAACCTTCAACGGGCTGCCGCAGTTTAATCCGCCGGTGAATGGCGTAACACCAGCAGCCCCTACAAACCCAGGCTGCGATCCGAATGACACTCCTGGCTGCACTCCGAGCGCCAGCTCTCCCGTTACGTCCTTTCATTTCGAATCCGAGTGTACGGAAGAGCCGAGCCCATTCTGGAACGAAGCCCATAACGATTGGGACTACACCAACCAAGGTGATCAACCAGCAGAAAATCCGCCCCCGCTGAACGGATTCGTTTACACCGCCGCGTATGACGCTTACTCGCAATCGCCTCCGTTGATGGATGTGAACGGCGTGCGAGCTATGGGTTATTTTGACTGGACGGACTTGAATTACTACTACTTCATGGCCTCCAATTTTGCGACGTCGGACTACTGGTTTGCTCCGCTGATGGATCGAACCCAGCTCAACCGCATGTACATGCTGGCTGCAACGTCCCAAGGCCTCGCCTATCCCATCGGCCAAGGGAACAACAACGGGCAGCAGCTCACCGCCACCACGATTTTTGAGGCGCTGCAGAATGCGGGCGTCACGTGGAAGATTTACGTCAACTCTGAGGCTATCGTCGATAAGAACGGCACTGCCTGTAACAACGATCTTACCGATGAGAACGCCGAATGCCTGATCCAAAGTTCCTACATCAACATGTTCCAGTACGAAAATACCATAATCCACAGCGCTGGCCAGAATCCGGATTTGCTGCAAAACATAGTCCCGGTGACGCAATTTGCGGTCGACGCAGCGAATGGAACATTGCCCCAATTCGCGCTGATTGAACCCGCCTCTGCCGCGTCGCTCGATGAGCACCCCAACGATATCGATACCTCTACCCCAGCCGATGTCCAGGCTGGAGCCAATTACGCGGCCAGTCTGATCAACACCCTCATGACTAGCCCTAGTTGGACGGATTCGGCCCTGATTTTCACCTATGACGAATGGGGTGGTCTTTACGACCACGTGCCGCCACAACCAGCGACGCCCCCCGGCGACATTCTCTCGCCCACCGATCTGCTGCCCGGCGACATTTGCGACAAACCCGGCCAGGACCTTGGGCTAGGAACTTGTGATTTCTCATGGACCGGCTATCGGATACCGCTGATCGTGATTTCGCCTTATTCGGTGAAGAACTTCGTCTCTCACACTGTGCGCGACACCACAGCGGTGCTCAAAATGGTTGAAACCCGCTTCGGCCTAACCTCGCTCACCGCACGCGACGCCTCTCAAATGGATATGAGCGAGTTTTTTGATTTTGTGAACAAGCCTTGGGCCGTTCCTCCAACACCGCCCCCTCAAGTAACCAACGGTGAGTGCAGTCTCGTTCCACCGCCGAGTTGGAACGATCCCCCCGCTTTGGTAGTCACAATTGCGGGTGTTACAGGCTCCGGGACGGTCGCCGGCAATCCTGGTAATATCACCGAGTGCAAGCCCGGCGGGGACGGATGTTTTGGCTCATTTGCCTATGGCACCGACGTGACCCTTACCGCAACACCGAACAGCGGGTACACTTTTACGGGATGGAGTGGCGCGGGTTGCAGCGGTACTGCCACTTGTTCAATCACGGTCACCTCGAACACGTCGGTGACTGCGACGTTCACGCAGTAACAGGCCGCGTCCGCTCAATGCGATAATGGACTCGTGAGAATGCAGCGGGTGTTGGTGCTGTGGTTTGTGTTCTTTGCGGCCTCCTGCTGCCTGGCGGCGACTCGGCGCTACTACATCGCCGCCGAAGACGTTACCTGGAATTACGCCCCCAGCGGCCACGATCTGCTTACTGCCGCGCCCATCCGGCAACCCTGGCTGAAGCTGCAATGGGCGAAGACCCGCTTCGTCGAATACACGGACGGCACCTTCACCACTCCGAAGACGCAACCCGAATGGCTGGGTATTCTCGGTCCCGTGATTCGTGCCGAAGTCGGGGATGAAGTGGTAGTGGATTTTCTGAATCGCAGCCACCACGGTCACGATATGCATCCTCACGGCTTGCGTTACGACAAGATCAACGAAGGGTCTTTATATCTACCGGTGGCTAAAGGAGGCTTTGTCGCCCCCGGCGCCCGATATACGTATCACTGGTTTGCCAATGCGGCTAGCGGTCCGGGGCCGGGGCAGCCGAGCTCGATTGTGTGGTGGTATCACGCACACGTGGAGGCGGCCATCGAGATCAACGCCGGTCTGCTTGGGCCGATCATCGTTACCGCCAAAGGTAAAGCGAAGCCCGACGGATCTCCCAAAGATGTCGACCGGGAATTTGTCACTTCCTTCATGATCTTCGACGAAATGGGCGGCAAACCTGCCGGCCTGTTTTATGCCATCAACGGTTTCATCTTCGGCAATCTTCCCGGCTTGACGATGAAGCAGGGCGAGAAAGTGCGCTGGTATTTGCTGGGAATGGGAAACGAGATCGACCTTCACACTCCGCACTGGCACGGCGAGACTGTCACCGAAGGCGGCAGGAACACCGATGTGATAGAACTGCTTCCTGGAAGTATGAAGACGGTTGACATGATCGCAGACAATCCCGGAACCTGGATGTTTCACTGCCACGTGGAAGATCATATGGAGTCTGGGATGATGGCGGTCTATACCATCTACGCACCGCCCACACGCGACTGCCCGCTGGCGTTTATCGGAGGAGATTTCTGGAAGGATCCGGAGAAGTTCAGGCTGACAGTGAAGAACACCGGCGGCAAAACGATTACAGGTTTGCGGCTCACTCCCGAGATGTTTCTGGCGCCCCAGGATTTACGGCGGCCGTTCAACTCCGAGTGGTCATCGGCGAATGCCATTTTGCCGGGCCAGGAGCAAACTCTTGAAAAGCCCGGCATCCGTGCCGATAGCGCCCGGTCCGTTCTGGGCTGGGTCTTTTTCCCAACTTTAGTGAAATATCAGGACGGATCGAGTTGGCGCTCTCAAAGCGAGGGCGAATGTTTTGTTGTGATATGGCGTGACCAGCAGCATCCTGATATGCCCGCCTTGCCCCCCAGGCAGATCGAAATGAATGCTGATTAGCTTGGGGGTTCAAAGCGTTTTCATGCACAGCGCCTACCTAGAAGCATTGGAGGTTGGGAGTCAGCTGTCCCGGCATTCGATTGTCAGTTGTTGATGTATGGTTCAGCACCCCGTTGGCATCCATCTTTATTTCCGCGCGGGTGGAGTTGATGGAGTAACGCCACCGGCCCCATCCGTAGGGATGCCTTGTGCCCACCGATATTTGTGACGACCCCGGACAGATCGGAACCGGCACCTGCGATTCCACATACACCGGATTTCGTCTGTCACTCATTGTGATCTCGCCGTTTTCCCAGAAGAATCTTGTCTCTCATCAGGCACGCGACTACACGGCAGCGCTGAAGCTGCTCGTAACTCGCTTCAACCTCCCCGCTGACCCAGCGTGATGCTGTTCAAATCGATAGGAGTGAGTTCTTGATTGTCTAAACCCGCCCTGGGCTACGCCACCAACGCCGCCGGCTCAAGTCACGGACGGCCAGTGCACCCTAAACCCTCCCCCGCCCGGATCGCGATCTGGTCGGCTCCAACCTTCACTATGTCACTCGCTCTCACGCCCCTTCCAACCTCGCCGTTAGAGCCTATTCACGACCCGGAAGAACGGCCAAGCGTAAGTACACTCGCAGGTCTTAATACTGTCCCGGCCCTTTGGTTATCTGTGTTGCTCGTAACCCTCTCGATAGATTTGCTGAAGAGGCTCCTTTTGAGCGGTCATCCAGGCACCCCTTTCGGGAGGTTAATCGATGTCTTGGCGTCTACCCAGATCGGCGGGAAAAAAGCACTCGAATCACGCTATTTTCCTTCACGGTGCCGCTCTGATCGCCATCCTCTTTTGGCTTCTCTTATTCGCCGCGTGTTCTGGTATTTCCGTGCCCGGCAATACCACCACTACCACGGCAACCAATCCCACTCCTAGCCTCACGCTTTCCTCAACCCTTCCGTCCGCCACTCTGGGCTCGACATACATGGGCACCCTCAACGTAAGTGGAGGCACCCCACCCTACGTTTTTTCCCTGGCCACCGGTCCACTACCCGCAGGACTTACTCTCGGTGCCGCCAACGGAACCATCTCCGGGACACCCACCGCAGCTGGAAGTTTCAGCTTTGCCATCTCGGTGTCGGATGCCAAGCAACTATCCAAGCAGCAATCCTTACAAATAACCGTCGCCAGCGCTCCCGTCGCGAACCCGGGGAATTCATTCTCAAACCTTCAGCAAAGCGGCGGATGGGGGGCTTATGGACTGACCCCACCAAGCTATGCGACCTGTTCGCCCTCACCCTGCGACGCCATCGTTTATTCGATGTCTCAGAGCATGAAGTCTCCCTCGATGAGCGGAGATTCTACGCAATTTAGTCTTGCCGGAACTACGGTTTATGCCGACGCCCTGTTTAACAATCACCTGATCGGTGACTTCTCCTCGCAAGGGATGCCCGACACCAGCCACACCTTAGTTCCCACGTACCACAACTTCACCTACGATGTGTATTTCTATACGACCAACCTCGAACTTTCGCAGGCGCTTGAGTTTGACATTAACCAGTTCTTCGACAATCTGGCCTTCACCTGGGGCCACGAGTGCCGTATTGCAGGCGGCAATGAATGGGACACCTGGGACAACGTCAATCAGCATTGGGTTCCCACGGGAGTTTCTTGCTACCCGAACAACAATTCATGGAACCATCTGACCATTCAGGTGCAACGCACCGCCGACAATCAGCTGTTGTACCAGTCCATCACTCTGAATGGCGTGACCAGCACACTCAATCTTTACAATAATCCTGGTTCCACGCCAGGTTGGTATGGAGTAACGGTCAACTACCAGATGGACGGAAACCACGAACAATCGCCCTACTCGGTCTACCTTGACGACTTAACCTTCACCTACGAGTGAGCGCTTGGTTCCACTGCGACACGACCAGCATTATTGCCCTCGACTCTCCCTACATTCGCTTTCGAATCTGCCAAAGCAGCAAAGAAACGGCCAGCCAAATCCCGGTCGAGCCCAACAGCACCTGCCAGGCACTATGGCTGGGTAGCAGACGCTCGACCAGCCAAGCGAAGGCGAGGAGCCCGAGACTTCCGATGGCGGCGCCGGCGGCATCCACGGCCGCCGCTTTTCGCCCGCGCACCGAACCGTGGAGGCCTGCGCGTTCTTTCTTTTGCTTTTCGTGCTTTTCAATCAGAGTTGCGCTGGCGGGGAAGATGGCGGGAAAGGCTAAGAAAAGCCCACCCACACCCGGACCGAATTTCTTGGCAATCAGTCCCGTGGCGGCGGTAATCAATCCGCCAAAAAGGAAGCGAACTGCGAACTCGTACCAGCGAGTTTTTTTCAGGGCGGAGGGATCAATCTCAATTCGCATCGCCTTGCTACTTCAGCCAGCCGTACCAAAGCCCGAGGGCCACCCCTGCCCAGACGGGAAGCGAAGAAATCGTGACCCAAAGCGCCGAGAATCGGCCGCGCATCAGGATCCAACTCACGCAAGAGGCGTAAACGAAAAATGCGATGGCGCCCGCAATCATGGACCCTGCTTCAGTGACTGCGAAGTGACTGCCCTCGCTGGCGACCGTAAGTCCCAGGGTAGCGAGCGCGACGGAGGGGGCTGCGCCAAACAGTCCGGCGAAACTTTTGGGTTTGAACAGGTCTCCCAGGACAGCAAAAATAGAAACCGCGACGGCTCCGATCAGGAAGCGAATGAGAATGACTTTCATAGGACGCCATCGTCAGAGCACGATTTGTCGCTTCATAAATTCGGAAGCCCGAGTTCCGCTAGACGATTTGCTATAGAAGACTCTTCTTCACCATTTTCAGAGCCTGCCGCGGTCCTCTCATGCGAAGGACCTTAAACTTCTTGCCTTTCTCCTGGTTGTAAGTGATGAAGAACTGTTCGATTTCTTTGAGCATGTTGCGGTTCAGATCACCCAGGCCCTTGACTTCTGAGTAATCTCGGCTTTGAGCGGCCACCGCAATCACACGATCATTGCGCTCGGTTTTCCCATCTTCAGTCTGCTCCGCCTCCATCACACCGATGAGACGGGTTGGGACTACGCATCCCGTGAATGTGGGTTCGTCCATGAGAATAAGAACGTCCTCGGGATCACCGTCCGCGGCCCGCGTGCCGGGCACGAACCCGAACGCATGGGGAAACACCATGCCTTCGGGAAGCACGCCGGAAAGCGAGTAGAAGCCGAGTTTCTCGTCGTACTTGAATTTATTGCGGCTTCCGCCAGGGGTCTCAATGACACCCAACACCACGCCCGGCTTCTTGCGATCGAAAGGATTGAGCCGGGTTGGATCTGACGTTTTTTTCTGCTTTGTTTTTGCCACGAGTTTCTGACCTTCCACTTGGAGACGCGCGAAGCAGAATTAGTTGTTCACAATCGGTTAGCACTCGACTGCCTGCTCCTGCCTGCAGAATCACGAGGCGCTACGGCGGCGAAGCGGTTCCATCCCCGTGCAAGCGACGAAATACAGTGAAAACCTTATGACGGGCCGGCAAGCTCGCACGTTATAACGCTCAAGGTAATCGGAGAAATCGATGAATGATGACCTTCGAAGGTCTGAGGAGGAGCGGAAAAGCGATCTCGAAGCACCCTTCGACGAACTGGGTACCGACCCGGGACAAGTGGGCGCGGGTAGTGCGGGCCAGAGCGGAGATTCGCAGGCCCTTTCGTCGGCGGAAGACGCCAGTGATGAGTCCGTCGCAGAACTGGCCGAGAGTGAACAGGCACTGGAAGCGGCCGCGGTTGACGGAGTAGAGCATGCCGCCGATTCCCCGGAGCGCCCCGTTCCCACCCATGAAGAATATGGCCGTCCCGACGAGGTGCTGCCTCCGCGGAGACGAAAGCGCGACGCAGCCTGAAAAACATCTGAACCAGAGCTAGGCCAAGCATGTTCGACACTTCAAGCCCGGGTATTCCCGTAAGACAATTCGGACGCTCGGACGCGAAAATCTCGATTCTGGGCTTTGGCGGCCATCATCTGGGCGAAGCGCCCGACGAAAAGACAGGGGTTCGCATCATTCAGCAAGCCGTGGATGGGGGAATTACTTTTTACGATAACTGCTGGGAATACCGGCGGGGCAAGACTGAGCTTTGGATGGGCGCCGGCCTCAAAGGCCGCCGCGACAGGGTTTTCTTGATGACCAAGACCTGTCCTCACGGTCGCGATGCAGGTCTCGCCCTGCAGATGCTGGAAGAGTCGCTGCGGCGTCTGCAGACCGATCATCTCGATCTTTGGCAGATTCACGGAATGGCATTTGAGAATGATCCGGATTTATTCATTCGGCCAAACGGCGCTGCTGAGGCTCTGACCAAGGCGAAGAAGGATGGCAAGGTCCGTTTTGTGGGCTTCACCGGCCACCAGCATCCTATGGTTCATCTGGGGATGTTGAACACCGGATTTCCCTTTGACGCTGTCCAGATGCCCTTAAACGCTTTTGATTACAGCTTCCCGCGAAGCTTCGAACGACAGGTTTTGCCGGAGTTGAACCGGCGTGGCATTGCAGCGCTCGGAATGAAGCCGCTGAACGGCCACGGAGAGCCCATCAAAGCAGGCGCGCTCAGCGCCGAAGAAGCATTGCGTTACGCAATGAGTCTGCCAGTAACGACAACGATCACCGGCATCGATAGCCTCGACGTCCTGCAGCAGAATCTGCAGATCGCGCGTAACTTTACCCCTATGACGGCTTCGGAGATGGATGAACTTCGCAATCGCTGCAAATCGTATGCCGCGGACGGCCGCTACGAACTTTATAAGCTGTCGCTGAAGTTCGACAATCCTGAATCCCGGCTGGCCCACGGCTTCCCGCTCGATACCAAGCAGATGGAAGTTCAGGACATGCTGGGTTCCCCCGAGAATACGGGTCATCCTTTCCCGGAGAAAGAATTTTAGGAGAGAAATGGCGGATTCGAGGCCTCAGTCCCATCTTAGCCGGCGGAAATTTATGCAGAGAGCTGCCCTGATCAGCGCAGCGCCACTGGTGTCCAACCATGTTCTGTCGCAAGAGAACGGAACATCGCGGCAAGGCAGGGAGGGATCGGTGCCGAAAAAACCATTAGGGCGTACGGGGGTTCAGATATCGGCGCTGGGTTTGGGTGGCTATCACCTCGGTTCGGCAAATACCGATCAAATCGCCAACGAAATCGTCGCCAGGGCCCTCGATCACGGAATCGATTTCTTTGACAATGCGTGGGAGTATCACGACGGATTGAGCGAAGAAAGGCTGGGACGAGCGCTCAAGGGCAAGCGACAGCAGGCGTTCTTAATGACCAAGGTTTGCACCCACGGACGTGACAAGAAACTTGCCATGCGCATGCTGGAGGAATCGCTGCGCCGCTTGCAAACGGACCACTTAGATCTTTGGCAGGTCCACGAAGTCATTTACGAGAATGATCCCGATCTGATTTTTACTCCCGATGGCGCTGCCCAGGCATTGCTCGATGCGAAGCAGCAAGGCAAAGTTCGCTTCATCGGATTTACCGGGCACAAAGATCCGGAGATTCACCTGAAAATGCTGGCGCACAATTTCCCCTTCGACACCGTGCAAATGCCGCTGAACTGCTTCGACGCCACTTTCCGCAGTTTTGAAACCCAGGTCATGCCGGAAGCCACGCGTCGCGGAATCGCAGTGCTCGGAATGAAAAGCCTGGGAGGGAGTGGAGAAATGGTGCGGCACGGAGGCATCACAGCCGAACAAGGGTTGCGGTATGCCATGAGTTTGCCGGTCGCAACCACGATCAGCGGCATGGACTCGATGGAAGTGTTGAATCAGAATCTTGCCGTCGCGGTGAATTTTCAACCTTACACGGCTGCGGAACTAAAGGATCTACGGGACCAGTGCCGCGAGTTCGCGGCCGATGGCCGCTATGAACTGTTCAAGATGTCCGTCAAATATGACGGCAAGGTCGGGCGAGAACAGCATCATTTCCCCCAGACTGAGGACCTGCCACTTTAACTGCCCATGCGGGGGGAAAACCCCGCAAAACCCTAACATTCCCGGCAAAATGTGAGGAAAACAGCTAGCCTTCTCGGGGAACCGCTGTATTGGTGCTACCACCTCCAAGGGAGAGAATTTGGACAGTCGAATTGATCGAGCTCAAAGATTGGCGTGCATTCCAATCTCGAGCCAGGTGAATTTGACTAGAAGCTCACTTTGGAGGTTGCAAATGCGACATCTATTGCTGCTCCTCTCTGTGCTACTACTCGGCGCGTGCTGGGCTGTAGCGCAGGACACAACCAATCCAACAAGCCCCGATCCCAGCCAAAACAGCCCGACTTCGGCAAGTTCGAGCCAAACCGGTGCCACCACTGCGAGTGGCGCAACCGCCGTAGAAGGTTGCCTGAGCGGCGCCAGCGGGAATTACACTCTCACTGATAAGAACGGCGTCGCCTATCAACTTACCGGAGACACGGCGAAGCTGAGCGAGCATGTGGGCCACCAAGTAAAGATTACCGGAACCTCGAGTTCGGCATCACCGGGCGGCGACGGAACGGCTGCCGGCACAACCAACGCGAATTCCCCAACCCTTGAAGTCAGTTCTGTGAAACATATTTCCAAGACCTGCAAAAACAGCGGTATGTCAAAGTAATCTCACGCCATCTTCGTCATCGAGCCCAGCCCAACGGCTGGGCTTTTTTGTTTGGCTGGACTTCTTTTGGTCTGAAAGTTAGGAAAAACTCTGGGATTGCCAGATCCCGCAAAGCCCCACTCAGGCTGCTTTGCGAGACGGTGACTTGGCATGGACGACTCGAGGTTTCCCGTGCGCTGGCCGATGAATCTCCTGATTTATGGTCGGCCTCTTCTTGCCAGGCAGTTCGGGAAGGGGGACGGTTTTTTTCGTGCGCGCCGATTCGTAGATCGCTTCCACAATGCGGACGTCGGCCAAACCTTCGAGCCCGGAAGGTTCAGGCGCTTTATCTTTGAGTACGCAATCCGAGAAGTAAACTAACTGGGCGGCAAACTGATCCCGCTTGGGAAATGTCCGGGACTTGCTTTTTTCTCCCCCGGTCCACTGATGTTTGAGCGCTCTTGCATACTCATAGGCAGGATCGGCCCGAAGCACGCCCTTGGTTCCAATGAGGGCGTAACGGCTCACATCGGCAGCACCAAAACTGCAGGTAAAGGTAGCGAGACGGTCTTCCGGAAAGCGCATCATTACCGAGGTCATTTCCTCTACGCGCTGGAAGCGCTTATCCCCATTGTTGCCAGTGATCGCGAAAACCTCGGTTGGTTCCGAACCAAACAAGTAGCGGGCCGCGTTAATGCAATAGACCCCCATGTCGTAGACCGGGCCGCCCCCGCGCGCCACCGATTCACGGACGCGAACATTATCGTCCGCCACTTGCTGCGCAAACTCCGAGGTAAAAATCCGCAGAGCTCCCAGTTTGCCGGCTCTCGCCAGGCGAATTGCTTCCAGGTTCGCGGCTTCAAAGTGAAGGCGATAGGCGATCATGAGTTTCGCGTGGTTTTGATTGGCGGCTTCAATCATGGCCTGGCAGTCTTCGGATGTGACCGCCATAGGCTTTTCGCAGAGCACATGAACTCCGGCCGCAGCGGCGCGAACCGCATACTCCCGATGCAAATGATTGGGGAGTGTCAGATAGACGGCATCGACGTTGGAGAGAGCTCGACTGTAATCGTCATACGAGTAGAGGTGCTCCAGTTCGTACTTCTTGCCAACCTTCTCGAGTTTATCGGGGTTCCCGGAGACCAGGGCGAAGAGTTCCGCATTGGCTGTGTTCCTGAAGGCGGGCAGGACGGCAACCTGCGCAATGTGTCCCAGCCCAACCACAGCGTAACGAACTTTGCGTCTCGAAATGCCGCGCCGTGTCATTGAATCCTCCGACTTATTCATGGTTACGATCGCACATTCACGGTTACGATCGCAAAGCCGATCACCCTTTTGCAACCTTCTTACAACCGACTTGTTGATTTTGATGCAGTTTCCAAAGGAGGGGTGGTTAGTCAATTCCCCCGAAGCGCTCCTTTGCCCTGCGCGCCGTCAACCCGGCCTAGGGTTTCTGCAGGAGCCCGTAAAGGAAACTGTGTGGTTCTGTGCAGGAAAGTCTGGGCAGGCTCTACAGATTCGAAATGATGGCTTCATCGGATCAGTTGTCCTAAGAAATAGGGTGGCGCGCGTGCAAGTCGAGCGGTGGTGAAAAGCTGGCTTGCCAGGCGGTGAACGATGCCGACCCCACGGGAAGTCGCTGGCCTGAAGGTTGTTGTTGCTCTTGTGTTCCTCCTCGAACTGCTCGATCCGGCTGGCCAGACTCAAACCAACGTGAACGACATTCATGTCGTACCCCGGCAAGTGTCGCCGTCGATGGCGAACGCCGTAGCTTCCAGCAAGCTGGTCGACGGATCGCTCCTGCACGTAGTCAAGACCGACGTGAAACTGGTCCTGGTCCCGGTGACGGTGACCGATCCCCGGCAACGACTGGTGACTGGCCTTCGCGCCGAAAACTTCCAGCTCTTTGAAGGCAAGAAAGCGCAAGAGATCCGCCATTTTTCGAGTGAAGACGTTCCGGTTTCGATTGGAATCGTTCTGGATTCGAGTGGAAGCATGCGCACAAAGATGAGTCGCGTACGCGAGGCGGTAAACCAATTCTGCGAAGCCGCCAATCCTCAGGACGAGTTTTTCATGATCGAGTTCTCCGATGTTCCCCGGCTGGCGACCGATTTCACCTCAGTCCCCGAAGAACTCGAAAAGGAACTCCTTTACACCCAGCCCAAAGGGCGGACGGCCTTGCTCGACGCTATCTACATGGGTCTGCACAAAATGAAAGACGCCAGGTACGCCAAGAAGGCGCTGCTGATTATCTCGGACGGAGGAGACAACCACAGTCTTTATATGGAGAAGGACGTCAAAGCCGCGGCCCAGGAATCCGACGTGATGATTTATGCCATCGGAACCTTCGATCGCTACCTTCCTACCCCCGAGGAAATGCGCGGCCCCGCCTTGTTGTCTGAGATTGCCGAGCCTACGGGCGGACGAGCTTTCAGTTTAGAGAATGAGATGGAATTACCGGCGGTAGCTCTTCACATAGGAAGAGAACTGCGAACCCAGTATGTGCTCGGGTACCGTCCGGAACAGATGCCGCGCGACGGGAAATGGCACAAGATTGAAGTGAAGCTGAGATTGCCCAAGAAATTGGCCTTCCTTCGGGCGCATGCCAAGACGGGGTATTATGCGCCGGCGGAGTGAAAAGCGATTGCGGAATCCCGCAAATGGTCCCCCATTTCCGGACATGGGTTTGCGTCGCTTTGCCCAAATTGACGGTTCCCACCAATCCAGGCCAGGAAATGACACTGCTGCAGAAATCAGACCCTGCGAATCTGCTTGAGCACTGCAGCGCGTTCCCTCAGTCCCTCACTTCACGACAACTCCCTTGGAATCAATCGCATCACATCTCAAGCTGCGGGCAGTTTGCCTTGATCCTCAACCATTGCTTTCGGAAATCAGCAAACTGGCATTTGCTGACATCGGTTTCGGCGGTCACGTATGCGCTTGTTAAGTGTCGGGGTGTTGTTGTGGAGCGCGGCTGCATTGGCGCAACTCGCACAACCAGGACCCCAAACTGCATACAACGGTCAGAACGTAAGTTCCGTTTCCTTGATCGCGAATCCGCACCGCGACTTGAAGCCGCTCCTCCCGCTTGTGGCCCAGAAGGCAGGTACGCCGTATTCCGAAGCGACCATTCAAGCTACTGCGCAGGCGCTGAAGCAGGCGGGCGGTTTCCCCCAAGTCCAAATCAGCGTCGAGCCCGAAGTTGCAGGGCTGCGAGTCAACTTTCTGCTGGAACCAGCCTACTACCTCGGAGTCGTTGAGTTTCCCGGGGTCGGCAAGGACTTCGCCTACACCCGGCTTGAGCTGGTCGTAAACCTGCCGGATGAAGATCCTTATGATGGGTCACGCATCCCAGTCGCTGAAACTGCTCTCACGGAGTTCTTGCACAAGAATGGATACTTCCAGGCAAAGGTCCACGCCGAATCCAAGATCGACGATGCCCGCCAACTGGTCAACGTGAGCTTTGTGGTCGAGATGGGGAAACAGGCTCGGATCTCTTCCGTCAAGATCGAGGGAGTTGACAATTCCGAGAGCGCACCGTTGCTGCGCGCGGTCAAGTCGATGCGGGCGCGCCTCTCCGGGGGCCTGCTGAAACCAGGGAAACCCTATGCAGCGGAACGAATCAGCGAGGCGACGAAGCTGATGAAGAGAACTCTTACCAACCGGCACCGGTTGGCTAGCGGCGTTCACGAAAATCCACCGCAATATAATGTCGAGACGAACCGGGTAAATGTCTCTTTCCAGGTGGAACTGGGACCGGTGGTCGTGGTCCGCACGGTCGGCGCTCGGCTGACAGTCATTCCATTTCTGGCCGCACGCCAGATGAAGAAGCTCATCCCGATTTACTCCGAAGGAACCATCGATCAGGATTTGATTGAGGAAGGACGGCGGAACCTGACCGACTACTTCCAGAAGAAAGGATTCTACGACGCCGTGGTGACCACGGACTTCGAGAAACAGCCGGACCAAATTCTCATCGTCTACAAAATCGATCGCGGCAAGAAGCACAAGGTGGGTGGCATTTTCTTTCATGGAAACCACGCGCTCTCCGCGAAAGAACTGATGGACCAGGTGACGGTTAAGAAATCGCATATCTGGACGCACGGCAGCGTTGGCCAGAAATTGCTGAAACAAAGTGCCGACAACCTTCAGGCCCTGTACCGCGACCGAGGCTACGAAGAAGTGAAGGTGAAGCCCCAAATCCTGGACCGCGAACCGAAGATTGAGGTGGCTTTCGACATTGAGGAAGGCAGACAGACGATGGTCGAGGACGTTCAAGTCTCCGGAAACCAAAACCTCTCCTCCGGGCAACTCACGGCGCCAAAGGGGTTCGAACTTCGGGCGGGAGTAGCTTTTTCTCCGCGCCGGCTGGCGGAAGATCGAAATCGTATTTCGGCGACATACCTGAATCGGGGCTATCTCAACGCCGAAGTCAAAACGATCGTGAGGCAGAACCCGGCCGATCCCTACCGCGTCACTGTCGCTTATGCGATCACGGAGAATCAGTTGGTGCGAATCAGTGAAGTCACCTATCTCGGACAGAGACACACGCGGCTCTCGCTCATCAAAAAGACCGCGAAAATTCCTCCCCCGACGCCGATGCGGCGGGATCAGCTATTGGAAGCGGAAAGTCGCCTTTACGATTTGGGCATCTTTGACTGGTCCAGCGCCGGACCGCGAAAGCCCATCACCGACCAGACCGAGGAAATGGCGCTGGTGAAGGTGCACGAAGCGAAACGCAACGAAATCACTTATGGATTCGGATTCGAGGTGTCGCATCGCGGCGGCAACGTACCGACCGGGACGGTCGCGCTTCCCGGAGGCGGCGGCACCATTGGATTGGGCGGCAATCAAATTGCGCCGAGTCAATCGACCTTCGCCAGTCCACGCGGTTTGATCGAATTCGACCGCCGCAACATGCGAGGCTTGGCAGAGACCGCGAGCGCGTCCATTCTCCTGTCGCGGTTGGATCAACGAGCTTTGACCACGTATTCTCAGCCTCACTTTATCGGCTCCCAATGGCATTCCTTGACCAGCTTTTCGGTGGAGCGCAACAGTGAGAATCCACTTTTCACCGCCAGCTTGGGCGATCTCTCCTTTCAACTGGAGAGGCTGATAAGCCGTAAATCGAACACCCGGTTGCAGTTCCGCTATGACTTCAATAAAACCGTCCTGTCTCATCTACTCGTCCCGGAACTGGTGCTGCCGCAGGACCAGCACGTGCTTCTCTCCACCTGGTCGGCAACGCTGATTCGCGATACGCGCGACAAACCACTCGACGCGCACCGCGGATATTTCTCGACAATCAACTTGGGAATCACGCCTACCGCGTTCGGCTCAAGCGCAAACTTCGCTAAACTCTTTGGACAATACGCGTACTATAAGCCGGTGCACTCCCTGGTGTTTGCCGACAGCATTCGTCTGGGATTTGCCACGCCGTTTGCAGGCAGCTTCGTGCCCACCAGCCAATTGTTCTTTTCCGGAGGCGGCACCTCGCTGCGCGGATTTCCCATTGACGAAGCTGGTCCGCAACGGCTGGTTCCCTTCTGCAATGTTCTCGAAGGCCAGTCGGGATGCGTGAATGTCACCGTTCCGGTGGGAGGGCGGCAGCTTTTCATTTTGAATTCAGAGGCGCGCTTTCCCCTGGGCATCACAAAAGCCTTGGGCGGCGTGGTCTTCTACGACGGAGGCAATGTATACAGCGCAATCAACTTCAATAATTTTGTGAACAATTACAGCAATACGGTGGGAATTGGATTGCGTTATGCGACTCCGATTGGCCCAGTGCGCATTGACGTTGGCCGCAATCTGAATCCGGTGTCGGGGATCAATCCGCTGCAATACTACATCACGATCGGGCAGGCTTTTTAGGGAGAATTATGAACTGGAAACGGACGATCGGTTGGGCACTGGCCGGACTTGGGGCGCTGTTCCTCATCGCCGCGGTTGCGGGATACTTCTATCTGCGCAGCCACAGCTTTCAGCAATACGCGCTGCGCAAAATCGTGGAGCAAGCCGACCTTGCCACCGGCAGCAGGACCGCAATCGGCGGACTGGATTTTAGTCTGTCGACGCTGACCGCGCACCTCTACAACATTACTGTGCGCGGTACAGAAAGCCCCGAACAGCCCCCACTCCTGCACGCCGACGAACTTACCGTTCGCATCAAAATTCTGTCCGCATTCCATCGCCAGATCGCCTTGCGTGAACTTCTCATCGCTCATCCGGTGATTCATTTACAAGTCAGTCGCGGGGGCAACAATAATCTTCCTACCGCCCCGCCCCCGCAGAGCAGCAGTCCTACCAGCGTATTCGACCTGGCGGTAGAACATGCCCAGATCACGAATGGCGAGGTCAACTACAACGACCGCAAGACTCCGCTGGAAGCTGATCTCTATGATCTCGAAGCCGACACTCGTTTCGAGTTTCTATCGAAACGCTACGTGGGCGTGGTTTCGTACAACCATGGGCAGGTGAAGTACGCCCAATACACTCCTCGTCCCCACAATCTGAACTTGAAATTCAGCGCGTCGCCCCAACGCTTCACCCTGGAATCCGCGCTTCTGAATCTCGGGTCTTCCGCGGTATCCCTCCAGGGCGAGGTTACGGATTATTCGAATCCGAAGGCTGACGGCGACTATCAGATTCAGATCCATATGCAAGATTTCGCGCAGATGTCGCCCGAGACCGCGCCCGCCGGGGACGTATCGTTAACCGGCAAGCTGCACTACCAGGCGATCGAGGGCCAGCCGCTCCTGCGAAACATCACCATCGACGGCCGGGTTGCGAGCCAAGCGATTTCGGCTGCAGCTTCAGGAACCCGCGTCGAATTGCGAAGACTGCAAGCCAGATATCAATTAGCGGAAGGTAATTTGAACGTGACCGAACTGGCCATGCAGTCTCTGGGTGGGCGCCTCACCGGCCAGGCAGAGATTCAGCATCTGGACACCACGCCAGAATCGCAGATTCAGGCCGCACTGCATAACATTTCCCTCGGAGAGTTGCAGCGCGCGCTACGAACGCAAGGGGTGAGCGGCGCCACTGTTTCCGGAACGCTGGACGGAAAAGCAACGCTTGCATGGAAGGGGAGCATCGCGAACCTTCGCGCCCAATCGGACTTGACCGTGCACGCTCTCGCCAGCAGCAAATCGAATCCACTGGAAAGCCGCGTTCCTGTCGATGGCGCGATTCATGTTCGCTATGACGGTGCTGATCAAACCATCTCGCTGCACGACACGACCTTGCGGATTCCCTCGGCGACCCTGACCGCGCAAGGAACCATCAGCCGTGATTCCAGCCTGCAGGTTCAAGTGGCGGCGAACGACCTTCATCAGCTTGCCACATTCGCTTCTTCCTTCGGTTCGGCGAAAACCCAGTTCCTGGCAGTCTCGGGCTCGGCAACGCTGCATGCTGTCGTGAGTGGCTCGATGAAAAAGCCCACTGTTGTCGCGCAGCTGAGCGCTCAGAATTTGCAAATCGAAGGCAGCCAGTGGGCGACCGCAAAGCTGGAGATGCGTGCGAACCCCTCGGAGTTCGCGGTGCAGAATGGATCTCTCATGAACGCCCAGCGCGGACGGGCGACCTTCAACGCGAGCGTAGCATTGCGGAATTGGTCTTACCAGGACTCGAATCGAATCGAAGCGCATCTTGACCTGCAGCAAATTCGGATCGCCGATCTCGAGCGCCTGGCCAATCAGCACTACCCGATTTCGGGCGACCTCTCGGCAAACCTGTCACTCGGAGGTTCGCAACTCAACCCCATCGGTTCGGGCTCCGCGCAAATCACAAATGCGAGCGCTTACAACGAGCCCATTCAGAACCTCACCGCAAAATTCAATGCTGCGAACGGCTCTATCGTTTCGACAGCGAAACTAGTACTCGCGGCGGGAGTTGTGGACGCAAATCTCTCCTACACCCCTCAAACCAAGGCATACAAAGCGAGCCTCAATGCGCCATCCCTGGTGCTACAAAAGCTACAGACGGTGAAAGCCAAGGATCCTTCCCTCACCGGAACGGTGACGGCGTCGGTGAATGGAGAAGGAACAGGGGACGATCCCCAACTCACTGCGGTTATTCAGTTGCCTCAGTTGCAAGTCAAGCAGAACTCAATTTCGGGGGTGCAGGCACAACTTGATGTGGCCCATCATTACGCCGATCTCAGTCTGGACTTGAAGGTGTCGCAGGCCTCGATTCACGCGAAAGGACGCGTCGCGCTCAGTGGCGACTATTCCACCGAGGCGGTTATCGACACCAACACCATTCCGCTGGACATTCTGATGGCAACTTACGCGCCGAGCGTGCCGCAAGGATTCAAGGGTCAGACCGAGCTGCACGCGACGTTGAAGGGTCCACTGAAGGACCCGTCCCAGATGGAAGCGCATCTCTCGATTCCCGTTCTAAACGCCAGTTACCAATCGTTGCAGATCGGCATTGCGAGCCCGATTCAAGCGGACTATTCCCATTCGGTGGTAACCCTGCAACCTGCCGAGATTCGCGGTACCGGCACCTCGCTTCGTCTGCAAGGACGATTCCCGATTGGCGGGACAGATTCTCCGACCCTATCCGCCACCGGGTCGGTCGATGTCCGCATTCTTAAGATCGTCGCACCCGATCTAGAGAGTTCCGGCATCTTGGCCTTGGATGTTCGCGCCTCCGGATCGGCGGCGACTCCGACGGTCGAAGGGCACTTGCAGCTCAAGGACATTCGATTGACCACGCCCGATGCTCCGGTGGGCGTCGAAAAGCTGAATGGAACACTGGATATCGCCAACAACCGCCTGCAAGTGTCCGAGATGACGGCGCAAGTCGGAGGCGGCCAAGTGTCGCTAGGCGGCTCCATTACCTATCGACCGACGATCGAATTCAACCTCGCGCTGCAAGGCAAATCAATGCGCCTCCGCTACCCCACGGGTTTGCGGTCGGTGCTCGATGCCAATCTGGCGTTCAGCGGCACAACTGATGCCTCGACGTTGAACGGACGTGTTCTGATTGACAGCTTGTCGTTCACTCCCGACTTCGATCTATCGAGCTTTGGCGATCAGTTCAGCACGGGCAGCACACCGTCACAACCTGGATTCGCCGACACCATCAAACTCGCCATTAGCGTGCAGTCGCAAGAGGATTTAAATGCGACGAGTTCACAGATCAGTATCGCGGGGCAAGCCGCTCTGCACGTTGGAGGAACCGCGGCCGACCCAGTGATGACCGGTCGCACCACCCTGACCGCGGGGGAACTCTTCTACCGGAACGTCCGTTACCAACTTCAAAAAGGAGTGATCACGTTCGATGATCCGAACGAGACTCATCCGGTGCTGAACGTCTCCGTGGGAACGACTGTCGAACAATACAATCTCACACTCACCATGCGAGGGCCGCTCGACAAGCTCACCATGTCTTATGTTTCCGATCCGCCGCTGGCCACGGCCGACATTATTAATCTGGTTGCTCGTGGCAAGACCACCCAGGAGTCCGCGGCCGCGAGCCAGAGCACCGACTCCATGATTGCCTCGCAGGCTGCAAGTGAGGTAAGCAGCAGCGTGCAGAAGCTCGCAGGAATTTCCAGTTTGGAGATTGATCCAACGGTCGGCGGCAACAATCAGAACCCTTCGGCGCGCGTCGCAATCCAACAGCGCCTCACGAAGAATCTGCTGTTTACGTTCTCGACGGATGTTTCCCAGCCTGGAGCCGAAATGGTGGAGGGCGAATATCAGGTCAATAAGCGCTGGTCGGTAAGCATGACCCGCGATCAGCTGGGGGGAGTTTCCGTGGATGGTCGGTATCACACTCGGTTCTAGATGTCTGAAAGCCTGAAGTAAGGCACTAAGCCGCACGGTCAGAAGGAGTTCGACGGTTCGTCTGCCGCCTTTCTTCTGATCGTTCCCCTTTGGGCTCCAGGCAGCCCTTCTTACTCTGTTTCGCTAATTCAGCATTCAGTTCGGCGCCCATAAGCAAGATGAACGAAGTCCAATACAGCCAGGTCATGAAGGCGATAAATCCGCCCAGCGTTCCATAAGTCCGGTTCAAATTGGCCCAATGACGAAAATAATATCCCAGCAAAAGAGAAAGAGCGTTCCAGACCACCACCGATAGAACGGCGCCGGGAAGCGTCGCTCCGAAGCGCTGCTTCACGTTCGGAGCCAGAAAATACAGCACCTCGACGGCGAGGATGGTAAAGCAGATGGCAATGGTCCAGCGAAGCAAGGGCCACAGGGTAGGGAATACTGCCGACAGTGCAAGTCGACTGGCCAGCCAATCCCCAAAGCGGGGACCGACCACCATCACGGCCAGCGCGGCCAATAGCAGTGCTCCGATCGTCGCACCGAGCGCAATCGCGAGCAGCCGTGTCTTCCAGAAAGGACGGTCATCCTTTGCGTCATAAGCGACGTCCAGAGCCTCGATCATCGCGTCGAAGGCCGCTGACATCGTCCAAATCATCCCCAGCATGCCGAAGGAAAGCCACGTTATCCGGTGGGAAGCAAGCACATCGCCCAGAACCGCGTACACCGTCTTCATTGTGTCCGGAGGCAAAAGGCGGCCCATCAGCAATAAAACGTGGCTGAACAGATCGGGAAGAGAAATGAACCCTACGATGGCGGAGAGAAAAATCAGAGCGGGGAAAACCGAAAGCACAAAATAATAGGACAGCGCGGCCGAGGCTTGAAACGCGTGATGCCGTACCAAATCGCGGTACGTACATGCGAAGGCCTGCTTCATGCCGCCCATGTTCACTGTGCTCAAAATAAGTCTTGTCTGCAGTCGGGAACATACCCGAAAGACGGTATACCGCTCGTTAAGAGACAATGGTCACGATCTCGATGCCTTCCTGCTTGTTTTCGAGGTGAACCAGCACGGAGTCGCTTCTTCGCTCCAGAAGCAAATCTGCCGCCACTTTGCCGCAACGAAGTCCCCGAATTGACAACTGAGGGATGCCTTCAGGAAGAAAGGGCCGGTCGAAGACGATGCGCCCGCGATCTGCTTGTACCGAGATTCCGAGACAGCCTTCCAGAATCAAAAAAGGCGCGGCCGCGGCCCATGCCTGGGGTGAACAGGCAACCGGATAAAGAGTAGGTCCCTCTGTGGGGCGCCTGGTTAAGCCGCAAAATAGTTCAGGTAGCCGGCGCAGTTCGACCTCGCTACTCAAGTCCAGCAACGCCAGCAGCACCTGGCCCGCCGTTTTCTTCGATCCGTACCTCGCCATGCCATTGGCGATGATGGAATTGTCATGAGGCCAAATGGAACCGTTGTGATAGGAAAGCGGGTTGTACCGAGCCTCCGTGGTGGCGACCGTGCGAATTCCCCATCCCGTGAAGGAGTCGGGGCTCATCAGTGTCTCTGCTACACGACGACCTCGTTCCGGCGAAGCAATGCCGGTGTACAAGCAATGCCCCGCATTCGACGCGCGAACCCGACAAGCGCGCTTGCGGCCGTCGAGGGCTAACGCGTAAGTGCCGAGATCCTCGCACCAAAAGTTATCCTCAAATTGTGTGCGCAAGGCTTCCGCATCTACTTCTAGCTGACAGGAACCGCTTACGTCTCCGAGCATCCGGCTCAAGCGAGCGGCCGCAAGCTTTGCCGCATAGACGTAGCCTTGAACCTCACAAAGTGCGATGGGTGGCTCGGCGATTTTACCGTCGGAGTGAAATACGGAATCGTTGGAATCTTTCCAGCCTTGTTGCACCAAGCCGTTATTCGAGTGGCGGGCGTACTCGACAAAGCCATCTCCGTCCATGTCTCCAAACTCGTCAATCCAGGTGAGCGCCCGTTGTATGTGCGGCCACAATT
The DNA here is from genome assembly GCA_036514015.1 of Candidatus Sulfotelmatobacter sp. GTDB lineage: Bacteria > Acidobacteriota > Terriglobia > Terriglobales > Acidobacteriaceae > Sulfotelmatobacter. Next base: position 46,714 of record DATBYA010000174.1, on the reverse strand, counting down.
TCTCCAGGAAGGGACGATCTGCCGTACGGTCGAAATAAGCGCCGGCGAGCATGATGAAAAGCGGCGTGGCGTCCACGCTCCCGTAGTAGCGCCCGAATGGGACTTCTCCGAGATTGGCCATTTCGCTTCGCCGCATTTCGTGCAAGATTTTGCCGGGTTCGGAGTCCGCCACGGAATCAATCTCATCTGCCTGGGAGGCGGCAAGAAATTCCAGTACTCCCTTCGCAATGCTGGGGTTGAGCCAAAGGGTTTGAAGAGCGGTGACGATCCCATCCCGGCCAAAGACGGTGCTGAACCAGGGAACTCCAGCGTAAGGATAGTTACGCTCAGGGTTTCCCGCGATCATCATTTCAAGATCAGAAATGGAACGAGCCATCCAGTCACTAAAGCGTGAGTTCGAACTTGTGATCTGCGGAAATGCCCGAGACATCTCTGCCAGTTCAAAACGGGCAGACGACAGTGCCTCCGTGTAACCGATGGACTCTCGATCCGCGGCAGAACTGCAGCAGATTTCCAGCTCGATGGTCGCCCTCTGTTGGGGGCGAAGGGCCAGTTCGAATTCCAGCCCTGCTGGGGTCGTTTGCGAAGACGGAGCATCACTTCGAATGCAAGTCTGCCGGACAACGTGATCCAGTCCTTCATAAGAAAGAATGACGGTATTGCTTTTTACCTGTTCTTCGAGCCGCCACCCTTTCCGTTCTCTGACCGTACCGCGAACTTCGAAGACGTCGGTGAAGTCTGCATCGAATCCGACGCGAACCGGAACCTCCAGATCTTCTAGGCCGTGATTGACGAACAGCAGTTTCTCAAAGCACGAATCGCGCCATAGAAACCTGGAGCGGACCAGATGCAGCGTTCCGCGATGAATCGCCATCGCCCCCTTGTGAAAGACATCGAGGTTGGTAAGGTCGGCGGTAAAAAGAAAATTATTGGTCGCCACGGTCGAACTCAACAGTAACGGCCGCGCATTCCACAGTTTCAGGGACAATTCCGACAGATGCCGCATACCGTCATGGAACAGGCCCTCCTCGCCCAAGCCGGAGGTCTGGACGTCGCCCAAGCGGTCGAATACAAAAAACATCCTGCCATACTTGAGGACGCGAGCTCGATCATCGGCCGGCGACGAGGTGGTCGCTATGTAGTACTGGGGGTGGACGATTCCAGTTCCATCCAATTCAAGGCTCCCTCTTCGACCGTAATTGAGGCCGATTTTGTACGACAAATCATTTGACTGTAGATCTTCACATAGTCGCGTGCCATGCGCTCATCGGTGAAGTTAAGCTCAAAGTGACGGCGGCACGCGCGGCGGTCGATTTCGCCCAGCCGTTTTACCGCCTCCACTCCCTCGTCCACGTCGCGAACCAGGAAGCCGGCAACGCCATCCGGGATAATCTCGGGAACCGACCCGAAAGGATGAGCGATCACCGGCGTTCCACAAGCCATGGCCTCAATCGTCACCAAACCGAAGGGTTCCGGCCATTCGATAGGAAACAAGAGGGCTGCCGCATGGCCCAAGAATTCCTGTTTTTCTGAGGCTCCAATCTCGCCGATGTACTCCACCAGAGGGTGATCCAACAAAGGCTCGATCCGTTTTTTAAAGTAATCACGATCGCCACGATCGATTTTTGCCGCGATTTTCAGCTTTATCCCAGAACGAATGGCAATCTCGATAGCGCGATCAACCCCCTTTTCTGGTGAGATCCGTCCAAGAAATGCCAGGTAATCTCCGCCGCCTTCGTTCAACGAGAGAGCATTGGCGGGGAGACCATGGTGAACGGTTCGCACCCAGTTGACCCAAGGGATCGGGTCGCGCTGAGCGTCGGAGATCGAGACCAACGGTACTTCGGCAAATTCCCTGTAGAGGGGGACCAGATCAGGCAAATCCTGCCTGCCGTGAAGGGTGGTGATACAGGGAACTTGCGCCCGCCTACTCAGCGAAAAGTGAAGATAATCGATGTGAAAGTGAATAAGGTCGAACTGGTCCGCCTGCCTGAACACTTGTTCTGCCATCAAAACGTGATGCGCCAGCGGATCGATGCATTGGGGATCGAGTCTGAGCGCTTTCTTGCAGGCAGGGACCAATCGTGCGTTGGTGACCGAGTCACCGCTGGCAAATAGAGTTACGTCGTGTCCAAGCGAGACAAGCTTTTCCGTAAGCCAGGAGACGACTCGTTCGGTTCCCCCATAAAGCCGAGGAGGAACGCTCTCATAAAGTGGCGCGACTTGGGCGATCCTCATTCGCTAGGCTCCTTTTGGCGAAGCTCTACCCGCACGCGATAAAACTCGCATGAAAGTACAGCGACATTGATAAGGTCTTTATTAAGATGGTGATCCGGCGATTACTGTTGTTCGCAATCGTTCGCGGTTGAGCCCGCAACCTTTCCCTAGGCATTTGCAACACGTAAACGCCCGGCCGAAGCTCTGCGCGCCGCCGGCATTGCGATTCCGAGATGGAACATTCACCGCCGGGCGGGAATGAGAGGAAAATCGATGATGCGGGACCGCTTCGGAAATAGCGGGCAGGAAAGGCAAAACTGATCTTGACGACTCGAGCGCAAACACGACAGCCGCTTTCGCCCTCGGATTCCGCATCTAGAGCCGCTGCCGGGAGCGAATCAACTACTGAGGCATCTTTCCCGGCACGGCATTCGCTTCGCAATTGCAAGCACGGGTAGTCGAGAACAGACTTCGCTGCGATGGAAACGGCTGGCCCTTCCTGCAGGCACTCCGATTGTGACCGGAGACGACGTGGAGAAGGCCAAGCCTTCGCCCCGATCTCTTCGCGGAGGGCGGCGGCAGATCGTCCCAGAGTCGCAATTCACAACTGCATCGTGGTCGGCGACAGCGTATGGAACCTGTTCGCTGCCGTTCGGAGGAGCCTTAGGCGTAGGATTTTGTCGGGAGGGTACGGGCAGGAGGTACTGGAACGCGCTGGCCCATTTCGTGTCGATGCTGATGCCGCCCGACCTGCTCATGCCCATCGAACCACTCGGGCTGCCGGGAGAATAGCTGCCTTTCACGCCGCTCAAGGTTGCGATCTGGCGACCGTTTCCCCTACAGGAAATGGCCTCCATGATTACAGAAATTCTTCGATGCCTTCGAACCCCGCGGGCGCAATAACGTAGAAACAGGAGATTGAGTATGCCCGAAAAAGAAACCATCGAACGCGCTCGTGAGGAGGCCCGCCAAGGAAAATCGCCCAGCACGCAGGCCGGAGAGTTCGTGCGGGAGGAGATACATCATGTGCGAGAAGGCAAGCACGGTGCGGCGTCCACCAAACAGGCCATCGCAATCGGCCTCTCCAAAGCCCGGCGGGCAGGGGTTCAATTGCCAGCGCCGCGCGCCGGGAGGGCATCGGCGCAAACCACCCAGCAAGCCAATCGCGACTACGCGAAGGGGCTAAGCCGCTCCCCCAAGCCCTCTGCCGCGCGCTCCCGTGCGACCACTGAGGCCCTGAAAAAGGAAGGTCACAGCGCGGCCTCGCACAGGTCCCTGTCAAAACAAGCGCGCGCCTCCGCGAAGCAGCGCACTTCGGCGGCGCGTCACAACTCAGCCGTGAAAGCAAGCCGTACCCGGCATAAAAATCGTTAGCCACAGATTCACAGGATGTTTTTCCGATGATTCGAAAACTGAAAACCGGCCAATATCGTCTGTACTCGCGGAAAAAGAACGCCAAGACGGGGAAACGACGAAATCTTGGGACGTTCCCTACAAGACGCGCAGCCGAGGCGCACGAGAAAGCGGTGCAATATTTCAAGCACCATTGAGAGTCCTGTTATCTCTGACCGCGTTCGAGAGATTCCGTTGCATCACTTTTGCGGGGCGGAACTCGTCGCGCCGGACTCCTCTGGTGAGGTTCGGATCATTCCGTCGTGTAGTTAATTTCCATCCGCCGGACTTGAATGCTCGATACGTAGATCGCCAAAAGGGCGACGATTATGATGCCGAGCACGGCGATGGGGGCGGAGACCGGATCGGAGTTGGAAATCAATAAAGCAAACACGGCAGGAGTGCCCGGTTGACTGGGAATATCCACTGGGCATAGCGATTTCAGGTAATAGATGACGCTAATCTGCTTGAGCACTGCGGGCAAAAACGGATTGATCCCTTCCCAGATCAATATTGCCGCCGCCGGCAGTATGGGATTGCGGAACAACATGCCCGCCACGAGAAAGAAAGCCCCATAACCAACACAGGCGAGCATGGTAACTCCGAGGTAGATTGCGGCATGTTCAAGACCATGGTTGTGATACAGGTAAAAGTCCCGCACGCTAGGAGAAAAATGCCATAGAAAGGCAACGGTTTGCAGCAGTTCGCTGGTGACAAATATGGTGCAGGTAGCCAGCAAACCGGCAAGAAACTTTCCGGCCATCAGAACTTCGCGACGTATCGGCGCAAGAAAATAGAAGTGCAGGCTGCGGTCAAGAATTTCGCCTCGGAACAGATTCATGAAGATTCCCAGGCACCCAAAAAAAATCGCCAGGCGCAGAAAAAAGAATTGGAAGACGCCTGCGAACATGATCGAGTCCTGGCCCAGGTTGTTACCGCGCTGAAGATTGACACTTTCGACTTTGTCGTCCGCCACGCCTACAAACAAATCATCCTGTCCGTCGGAATAGTGATAGTCCTCGTGCAGAACGTCGATGGTCGCGCCCTTTTCCGTCTCGGGCGGCCGATTTTCAGTCCAATGAAAACGGACCGGTGGCTTTCCAAGAATTTCGATTACCTGTTGACTTGTCATGCCGGGCTTGACTGCCATCAAATCTTGGGAAGACAACGGCCTGGCGCCCTGGCGTGCCAGGTTCTCGCGTCTGCCCTGCTGGTGGGAAGTCGCAATGGCGTAGGCAACGAAAAGCAGAACCGGCAGGGCGGCCACCAGGTAAATCCAAAGACCTCGCTTGGCGAAAAAAGTCTTCTTCATTTCCAGCCGGATCACGGCCTTGATCTGCTCCCACCAGATTCTCTTCATCGGACCGCCTCTTCATTCCCGATCAAATACTCGTAAACGGAAAGCACATCGTCGTCTGCCGGGGCGATCGATTCGATCTCGATCCCGCCTACGGCCAGATCGTTCAGCGCCAGGTAAAAACGGTCTGCGTCCCGCGTTTTCACGAGCAAGCCACCTTCGTCCTTGTGGATGGAGACTTCGATCGTGTGTCCGTACTCCAGCATTTTCGCGGCAACCTCGCGCGGCCGGCTGCAACGCACCAAGATCTGCGTGGGATGCTCTTGAATCTCGCTGCGTACGTTTTGAATCTGCCCCTCGGCCACCACGTATCCATTGCTCAACAAGATGACCTGATCGGAAATTACATCGACCTCGTGCAGGACGTGGCTGGAAATGATCACATAACAACCTTGCTCCGCGGTCGAGCGAAACAGAGCGATCATCTCCGAGCGGGCGAGCGGGTCCAGACCGTTGAGCGGTTCGTCGAGCACCAGCACTTTGGGATCGTGAGACAGCGCCTGCGCCAGCCGGATTCGTTGGCGCATCCCTTTGCTATAGCCGGCAATATTTCGCTTGGCGGCTTCCGTCAGATTCACGCGCTCAATCGCGCGCCAGGCCAGCTGCTCGGCGCTTCCGGAATCCCTTCCCGCCAGCCGCAGATAGGAATACAGGAATTGAAATCCGGTAAGACCTTTGGGAAAGGCATCGAACTGCGTGGAATAGCCTAGAATCCTGAAGAGGTTTTCGGGATCGTCTGTCCTGTAATCCAGTACCTGAATCCGGCCGCGCGTGGGCCTCACCAAGCCGGTCATCAGGTTCATCAGCGTCGTCTTGCCGGAACCGTTCGGGCCCACCAGACTCGTGATGCCGGGCGGAATCGAAAGATTGATTCGATTCACGCCGAGAATTTCTCCGTAGAATTTCGACACATCCTCGAAGACGATGCGATCATTCATCGGGCGATCGTTCACCGGACCACCTCATAGGCGCGCACTTTGCGCATCAGCAGCCCCAGGCAGATGGCACAGTACACAAGGAGAGCGACCCAAGCCTGACCGACCGGAATCGCGTGATGCACATCCACCCGGAACAGCGCATTCCACACGGTCGTCATCAGATAGGCAACGTTGAAAAAGTGGCCTGAATCGGTTTGCAACACCGCATTGATGGCCTGTGCGAAACCGGCTCCGAAAAACATTACCGCCAGCAACAGGGCGCCGGCGACAATTCTCCACTTCACCCACGCCGAGAGCGCCATCGCCAGCAGAGCGAGAACCGCGATCCAGATCAGGGAGGAAAGCACCAGACTGGCCGCAATCCATAGGTTGGTCCAGGTCCAATTGGCCCCGGCAAGACTGGCTTGCATTCCAAACAGAATCAATCCAGGAATCCACGTGATTTGCGAAAGCAGGATTGCGAGCACGGAAGACTTGCCGAGCACGTATTCCGCTCGCGAAAACGGCCGGTACAAATACAACGGCAGCGCGCCATTGGCAAGGTCCGGTGAGATCAGGCCGGGGCCCGTGAACGCCGTCAAGAGAAACGCCAGCACGCCCTGCACACTCATGAAACGGAAGAAGAACTCGTTGTCGATCGATAGGACTCGGCTGGAAACACCGAGCTCCGCAAGAAAGCTGGCGCTATGGGCGAGGTAGATGAGCAGCAGGCATAACACCGGATAAAAGAAGCAGACCACAAACAAGGCAGTCAGAAACTTTGAGCGGAACAGGTTCCGTCTGGAGTAACGAAAAAGAATGAAACAGCGCGACCATGCCGGAGTCAAGGCCCCCGCATACGGCTTGTAGTTACGTCGGTAGATGGCCATCTGCACTCCCCCGCTCCGGCATCAAGCTTTGCGTGTCAGCTTTCATGTCAACTCTCCATGGCCTTCAGGAAAATATCCTCGAGCGAGTCGCGTCTGAAGTTCATCCGCCGGATGCGCACCTGGCGTTCCGCGGCCAGGCGAAAAATGTCGCGAGTCTCAACCCCTTCCGCCAGGATCATCTTCATCCGGTTCGTCGTTACCGCGCACTCGCAGCCGAGTTTCTCGATCGCCTCGGTGAAATCGCCATTCGCGCCATAGGTCTCTAATTCCAGGAATCGCTTATTCGCCCGGCGCTCTTCGTCCAAATTCGAGTAATGGGCGATCCGGCCCTGTTTCAGGATCAGAACCTCGTCGCAGGTATCCTCAACATCGCGCAACAGATGCGAGCACAACACAATCCGCATTTCGTTGCCGTCTCGAATCTCGCGGATCATGCGGATCATGCGCTGCCGGGCCGACGGGTCCAGACCATTCGTCGGCTCGTCCAGGATCAACAGTTTTGGCCCATGAACGATGGCCTGGGCCAGCTTCGCAAGCTGTTTCATGCCCAGCGAATAAGTTCCCAATGGGCGGTAACGCGCTTCCGCCAACCCAACATAGAACAGCGCCTCGTGGGCTCGCTCCAGCGCCATGTCCGCAGGCAAGCCGGACAATTCGCCCATCATCTGAACAAACGACACTGCGCTCATGGTGGAGATGAACGCGTCATTCTCAGGCATGTAGCCCACCAGGCCGCGAATCTTTCCCACTTCCGTTCTGATGTCGTACCCAAAAATTTGCGCCGACCCGGCTGAAGACTTGTAAAAACCCAGGAGCGTATTGATCAGTGTGGATTTGCCGGCGCCGTTTGGACCCAGCAATCCGATGGAGCGCCCGCGCAAAGATGCCGTAAGACTGCTCAGGATCTCCCGCTTGCCAAACCGAACCGAAAGACCCTGCAGTTCGATCAGCGGCGGCAACGAAACCACAGACCGCGTCTTCTCCCCGACACCGCCTGCTGCTCCGAGTTGTGTGGTCGTACTCACGGGGTTGGCGATGTCGAATGGTTGAGGCTTCCGCCCAACAGCATCTGCGGCAGGAATGGCCCATTATGGCCCATGGTCAATAAAGTGCCCAGATCAAAACCCATAAAACCAGTGTTGGTCGCCACCACAATCCGGTCGGGCTCGCCATAGGCATAAATCAAGCCTGGAGCGGAGTTCGCCGTGAGCGCGTCGATTGACTGTTGCTGCTGTGGAGTCAGAGCTCCGCTGGCTTTCACCTGTGCGGCGAGCGGACCGACCACCGGGCCGATGTTGTGATAGAAAATTGCCGAAAAGTTTGTATACCCATCGTTCGGCAGCAGCGCCTGGAAGCCGGCTGAATGCGCCAGCGTGTATCCCGCCTCTCGAGATTGAATGGCTCGCGAAAGCGTGCCCATATCCGGTGCGGCAATGAGATAGTTGTCGACATAGGTATAGTCAATTTCAGAATTGAGTTTGTTCGAACTCTGAATCGAGTAGTAGGTCCGCGAACCGACATTCCGCTGCGTCAACTGCAGCGAGTGCCCCTGTGTACTGGCTTCCCGATTGAAACTGTCGAGCAGTTTCGAGATGGTCGATTGTAGCGTCGTCGCGTCGTAGACTTCGAAGATAAGCTTCCACCGCGGGGTCGGGATCATCGGCCCGTCGAACGCCATCGTCACTTCGCCGCCCAGTGGCGCCGCCATATCGTTCAGCACATTCACCCCGGTCTTCGCCTCGAACTCGGCCAGGTGCTGCGTGAAGTTCGGGTCGCCGCTCCCGATCATCTTGAAGATCTCTTCCATGATGCTTCTCGGATTCTTGATCACGGCCGAGGTCACCATACTGGCATCGGGCGAGACGAATTCCAACGACCCCATCGACGCCGGAGCAGCCAGCCACGATGCTACCCCTTGCCGCTCCGCAGCGAACATCAGGTCGGCATGACTTTCCGTCTTACCCCCAACTTCGCGGTGTTCCATGGTCAGGTATCGCACGTCTTCTATGCCCGATGGCAGACCATGGCTGGCACTACCCACTTGTACGTTCGGGGCGACAATTTGTTCCATGTCAGCGCAAAAAAGCCATTCCGCCCCCTGCTGGTAGGAGCGAACGATCTGCTGGGAAAACGGCGTTGCGGCAAAAGTACTGACGCTGCTGGCGCTGCCCGGCTGCGCGCGTGTCGCCGCCTGCTGCAGTTGGGCCAGGTCCGGGCTCGCAATCAAAAGACCGTTGCTGACATACACCAGCAGTGGACGACCCGACGCCGGTGTGACCGCCCAGGGGTCCTGAACCATCTGCAGCGCAACCTGCGACGGGTCAGAACTAAGCTTGCGGGCGGCGGTTTGCAAAAAGTCTTGCAGTCCACCCTGTTGCACTTTCGCCAATACGAGCGGAGCGGTATAAGTCTGTCCGTCCTTCCCTACCGCAAACACGATCTCGTCTCCCAGATAGTTGCTGAAAGTCTTTACCTGATTCAAAACGTCTTCCAGCTTCGGTCCGCTTCCCTTTTGCTGCTGCCGCCACCAGTTGCGCAGTTCCGGACTTTGCTGCAGCCGCTCCTGGAAGATCTGGCTGGCTTCTCCCAAAGTGTTCCCGAGATTGGGAATTGCCGCATAGATCACGGTGTGATCGGGAACATAAGGCAGAAGATCAGAGCTGTAGCGCAGCCCTGGCCCCGGAATCGCAGCAAACTGTTTCTGCAGAACCGCGAAGTCGCCCAGCAAGGCTAAGTACTTCGCGGAGTTCTGGCTCCATGCAATCTCGCTTGGGATCGGAACTTTCGACACGCTGGCACTGGATGTGGCTTCGTCCCCGGCACGAAGGTCGGCGGTGTTTCCTGCGAAATCGACCCGGACCACGCCTTCGATTACGGCCACGCGCGAACCCTTGGTCCCATGATTCACGGAAAAGATCGTGCCTTTCACCGAGACCAGACCATCGTCTGTCGCGACAAATAGACGGCGGCCGGAGCGCTGTTTGGCGGCCTGAACGATAACCTGGCCGCCATCGAGATGAATGGTCGTGCCCCGCCAGGCATGCGACAGCGAAAGATCCGCGCGTTCTCCCATCTCGAGGACGGAACCGTCAAGCAACCGAACCACTGCCCTTGAACCCTTGGCGGTACGAATCGCGTCTCCGTTCCGGACCTCATAGCCGGCGCCAATCAACCGCAATTCGCCGCCCGAGCCGGTGTAGAGAGATCCCTCCACCGTCTGAACCTCAGCACGAACCGGATGCTGGCCGGGAAGAAGTCCATTGCCAAACGCTAGACCCGCAAGCGCCACGGCGAAAACCGCAGCCGCACCCATCGCCCAGCGCCATGCCGGCGAACTGGACCGACTGGCCTGAACGCGCCAAACGGTTTGCGATTCGCCCCTGCGGGCGCGCTCCAAAGCATGACGGCACGCGACACACGCATGCACATGATCGTCAAACAACAAGGCGCGCGCCGGCGCCAGTTCGCTTGCCAGATAGCCGGAAATCAGCGTTTGAAAATCTTCACAGCTTCGCAGAATATGCGTGCTGAGATCGGCGTTCGAAGGTGCAGCGGAAATCGATTTCCAGACTCGCTCGCCAGCCTGGGCGACAATTTTTTCATCCAGCTGTTGATTTCGAATTTCCGCCAGCAAATGGTCGAACTTCTCATTTTTCATGGCCTGTCTCCTGGACACCATTCAGTCGGTGCGTGCCAATCAATACGCGTCAAGCTCCTTGCGGAGCTGTTGCCGAGTTCGGTGGACAATGACCGCCACCAGAACTTGTGAAATGCCGAGCATCCGCGCTATCCGCGGATTGCTGAAACCTTCAAGAAATCGCAGGGCGAAAATTTCTGCCGGCCGCGGTTTCAGTTGAGCCAGCGCCCGGGCCAGCGCCTGCCGCAGTTCGCGAGGGTCTTCCTGGGCCGGTTCCGCGGGCAAATCCGGGAGTTCCACCGTGCGATCACTGTGGCGCGATCGCAGCACATCCAGAGCCGCATTGATCGCCGCCCGTCGCAGGTAACTCTCCTCATTCTCCAGCACCTCGCCGTGCGATCCCCGGCGGAATAGACGCAGAAATACGGTCTGCGACACGTCCTCGGCATCCGCAGCGTTGCCCGTGACGCGAAACGCTGTGCGGAAAACCAGGCCATGGTACGCCCGAAAAACTCGCTCGAATTCGCCCGGAATTGCGATTGCCCGTTCCTCTGCCAGTGCGCTTTGCAGGGTACGCCTCCAGTTGCTGTCTTTCACAACTAAAGACGGAGTGCGGGTTGAATTATTACAATTTCACGGATTTTTATTTTTGAGGGGAAGAATGGAGTTTTCCCCGCCGCGCAGGCTACAACCTGTATCCCATTCGGATCTGATGGTTTAGCCGGGGATCACGGCGAGATTGAGCATCCCTCCGGACCTGGTTCCGGGGGGAACAAGACTCTAATCTCCAGCGAATCCGAGATACGCTACTGATTCACACCGCTTGCGAGAACGCCACCATCGACCGGGAGCACCGTGCCCGTAACGAAGCTAGCCGCGTCTGAAGCAAGAAAAACCGCCGCGCCCACCAGTTCTTCCAGTTCGCCAAAACGCTTCATCGGAGTGCGCATGAGCACTTCGTTCCCACGCCCCGTCCCCACCAGGAGTCTTTCGCTGAGCGGAGTCCGGAAATATCCCGGTGCAATGGCGTTGACGCATACCCCAGATCCAGCCCACTCAATCGCCAGGGATTTGGTCAGCGACACCAGGCCGGATTTACTGGCGCAGTACGCGGCCACTTCAAACAACGCCAGGAATGACCCCATGGATGCGATGTTGATGATCCGTCCGTAGCGGCGCTCGATCATGTGGCGCCCGAATACCTGGCAAGCCCGCAGCGTGCCCGTCAAATTCGTATCCAGGATGCGGTCCCAGTCCGCTGCAGAAAAATCCAGTGTCGGACCGCGTTTGGTAATGCCCGCCGCATTGACCATGATGTCGACTTTTCCAAACGCGTCTACAGAAGCTTTCAGCAGCTGATCCAGAGATTCACGGTCAGCCACATCACAAGTCACCCGCAAGGACCGTCGGCCGAGCGATTCGATCTCGTCCGCCAGCGCTTTCACCAGTTCGATGCGCCGCGCACTCGGCACCACGTCGGCACCGGCCTGGGCCAGACCGACCGCGATCGTCTTGCCGATTCCCGAACTGCCCCCAACCACGACGGCTACCTTACCGTTGAGATCCAACTGTTTGTAACCCATATTTCCTCGAGTCTTTTCTCTTCGCAAAGCGAGACGCGACGGTTCTCGCCTCCCTACCAGTTGAACATGGTTCCGTCGAGTTTCCGATTCACGGGCAAGTAGGCCCGTTCGTAGGGAAATTTCGCCGCCAGGGTCTCGTCGTAATCGACGCCTAGTCCCGCTGCGTCGCCGGGATGCAGAAAGCCGCTATTGAATGAATACGAATGCGGGAAGACCTCATCGGTCTCGCGCGTATGACGCATATATTCCTGGATGCCAAAATTATTCACCGAGATATCGAAGTGCAGCGCCGCCGCCATGGCGACCGGAGACAAATCCGTGGCACCGTGGCACCCCGTGCGCACATGATAAATCTCAGCCAGGGCGGCGATCTTCTTGAGATGCGTCAGCCCTCCACCGTGTACTACGGTCATGCGGAGGTAGTCGATCAGCTGTTCCTGGATCAGAAGGTGCGCATCCCAAATCGCGTTGAAGACTTCGCCGACCGCGAGTGGCGTCGTCGTATGCCGACGAATAATGCGGAAGCCCTCCTGCAATTCCGCGGCCACGGCATCTTCCAGCCAGAATAAGTGATAGGGCTCCAAACTTTTTCCCAGCCGTGACGCTTCAATGGGAGTCAGCCGATGGTGAACATCGTGTAGCAGGTGAAGGTCATCCCCAAACTTCAAGCGCAGAGCCTCGAACAGCTTAGGAACATGCAGGAGATATTTTTCCGTGGACCAAAGATTTTCGGGAGGCAAACCTTTTTCCGCCGGCTCGTAGTAAAGCTTGTCGCTCGCTACTCCGTACGTGGATGGCAGGCCGGGGATACCGGACTGCGCGCGCACCGCCAGGTAACCCAGGTCTCTATACTTGGCGACTTCCTCGGCGGTCTCCTCAATGTCGCGCCCATTCGCGTGTCCGTAGACCAATACCCCGGTTCGGCTTTGTCCCCCGAGCAGGTTATAGACGGGGGTCTTCAGAGCTTTGCCCTTTATGTCCCACAGCGCCATGTCCACCGCAGCAATCGCCGTCATGGTCACCGGGCCACGCCGCCAGTACGCGCCGCGATAGAGATATTGCCACCCGTCCTCAGTCTGGAACGGGTCGCGTCCAACCAGGCAAGGAATCAAGTGGTCGCTCAAATAGGATGCCACGGCCAACTCCCGGCCATTCAGGGTTGCGTCTCCCAGACCGTACACGCCTTCGTCGGTCAAAATCTTCAAGGTGACGAAGTTCCGTCCCGGGCAAGTGACGAATACCTTTGCATCGATGATCTTCACCGAGATCTCCTCCCCCGCTTTCGTAGAGACGTTGCTGGCAACGTTTTGCGGTGCTGGCCGTGAAACGTTGCCGCAAATGTCCTTCGGAATTGAGTGTAACCAAAGCTTCAGATTCGGCGCACCAATCCCTGATCCGTCGCCTCTGTGTTCCGCACCAGCAGCAACACCAGAATCATGCCCACCAGTGGAACCAGCCCCGCCAGAATTACGATTGGGTCGAATGAATGCGTACCCGTAGCCTGGCGAGAGTCGGAAAAATAACCAATGAGCTTGAATGCAACAATCGTGCCGATTCCCGCACCTGTCCCGCTGAGTCCGCTGACCGATGCCACCGATTCGCTTCCGAACAGGTCCGACGGCAACACGTTCGCCATGGTTGTGAAACCAGCGTAAGTAAACGTCACGACGGCAAACAGAAATGCGATCAGGTACAGATTGGTCGTAAAGATCGTGGGAATCAGCAAGGTCATTCCGATTCCGCCGTAAATAATCGGCGCTTTGCGCGCCGCCCCTAGCCGCCAGCCCCGCTTGATCAGATAGCCAGACACGCCTCCCGCGAAGAAACTACCCAGATCAGCGGCGATAAATGGTATCCACACCGCGATCAAGCCGCTTTTGAGCTCAATTCCTTTTGCCACCAGGTAGATCGGAAACCACTCTGTGATAAAGAAAAAAACAGGGTCGGTAAATGTCTTGGCGATGATGGTTCCCCACGTCTGCGGAAGTTTCAAAAGATGGCGCCAACCAGGACGTGTCATGCCTTGCTGTGGAGCATCAGATTCGCGCTTGTCCGCAACGATCATGGCAAGTTCAGCTTGGCCAATCCGCGGGTGCTGCTCCGGCGGATAGTACAACCATCGCCAGGCCATCAGCCACAGAAATCCCAGCCCGCCCGGGACCAGGAATGCCGGCCGCCAGCCCCAGCGGAAATAAATCCATACGACAATAAACGGCGCCACTGCCCCGCCCATGGACGAGCCGCTGTCAAACAGCGCCGTCGCCAGCGCTCGCTCGCGTTTCGGAAACCATTCCGAGACCGCCTTGGTGGCGGCGGGCCAGTTCGCCGACTCGCCAGCGCCCAACAAGAATCGAAACGTTGCAAAGCTATAGAATCCAGTGGCTAGCGACGTGAGCATCGAGATCACCGAATACCAGATCACGGTGAGCGTCAGGCCGCGCCGCGTGCCGATGCGATCCATAAGCTTGCCGAAGCCGGTCTGCCCAATCGAATAAGCGACCCGAAACGCGATGGCGATATTCGCATAGTCGGAATTGGTCCAATGATATTGCAGTTTGAGATAAGGAGCGAGAAGCGACAAGCTCTGGCGGTCGATGTAATTGATGACCGTGGAAGCGAACAGCAAACCGCCAATCCACCAACGCAACGACGGAATCGACTTCCGGGCGATCGCCATTGGGTGGATCGTTGCCGTCGGCTACGAACCGGCCACCACTTGGGACTCCTCGGTCAACGCGCGCCGCAAGGCCGGACTCAGCAGTGAGGCCGAGTCCGCGTCCAAATAAACGGTTACCTTCGAATGCCTGCGCAGAATCGACGCCGTGCCCTCGGGCTGATGTCGCCCTCCAGGCAAGCCTTCACTGCCTTCGCCTTGCGCTGATCGGGAACAATCACAAGGATTTCTGTGGCCTTGAGAATCTGGCGCGGCGACATCGATATCGCGCGCCGCGGTGCCTGTGAGATGTCGCTGAACCACGCCTCGCCCACCGGCTGCCGCCGGCTGGCCTCATCAAGATTCACAATGAGATATGGGTCTTCCGTAGTGAAATCCGCGGGCGGATCGTTGAACGCGATGTGCCCATTTTCCCCAATCCCCAGGAACGCCAGGTCGAGAGGCGCCGACGCCAGCCGCTCGCCCACCTCGCGACTCACCGCAAGTGGATCGGCGGCGTCGCCCTGCACAATTCCGGTCTTGCTCACTAACCGATCCATCGGCATCCTGCGGAAACTACCGGGATGAGTCGCGGGCAAGCCAATATACTCGTCGAGGGGAAAAGCCTCCACCTTGGCCAATCGATATCTGGCGCCTTGGTCAGCGCATTCAGGAACTCGAGTTGCGAGGCTGCGGTCGCGGCGACAATGCGCGCATATCCCCGCTCTGCGATCGCGCGCCGGATTGCAGTCGCCGCTTGCCCGGCAGCGGCGCGTCCTAAAGCGACCCTGTCGCTGAATACTCGGAGCAGCATAGCAAACGTCTCTCGAACTCATCAACGCTAAGACTGAATTAGCTTTCCGCGGGCGCAAAGAAAACCAGCACCGCCAGTTCTTCCGTGATGTCGTAGAAGCGGTGCTCAACTTCGGCGGCGACGAAGAGCAGGCTTCCGGCGGAGATCTCTCGGTCTTGCGCTCCAGCTCGAAACCGCGCCCGCCCGCGAACTACGTAATACATCTCATCTTCATGATGCGGCTTCTGCGGGTCACTGGCTCCGGCGGCTAGCACGTACAGTCCCGCGCTCATGGCCGGCACGCGCAGAAATTCCTGGTACAACTTGCCGCTCTGCTTCCGCTGCTGATCAACACTGGGCAAGTACGCGAACCAGGCCTTCACGCCAGAATCCCTCCGAAAACCAGATCGGTGAATTGCGGGACCAGGTTGTTCGCTTGCAGCTCGCCTTCCGGCTTATACCACTGGTAAATCCAGTTAATCATGCCCAACAGGGCGAAGGCGGCGGCGCGCGGGCTGACGGCGCACTTCGCGGATCGCCCTCGTTGAGCATTCACTTGAACGTCAGCAATCAGGCTTTCGACGAAATGAATGTATTCCTTCTTTCGCGTATTGATGCGCTTAGCCAGCGCCGGCGGCAGGGGATGATTTTCGTGCAGCATCACCGTGATTTCGCGGTCCCGCGGACTCAGCACAACTTCTATATGCAGGCGGATCAGCGCGCGCAAGCGTTCCTCGGGGCCAACAATGCGGCGCACCGGGGCCATCACCAGCTCCTGGGTGATCTCCATGGCATGGTTCATGATCTCGAAAAGGATTTCATCTTTGCTCTGAAAGTGGTGATAGAGGCCGCCCTTGCTGAGTTTGAGCGCGGCGGCAACGTCGTTCATCGAAGTCGCGTCATACCCGCGCTGCTGAAAAAGCCGAGCCGCGGTGCGCAGAATTTCCTGCCGGGAATCAACCACAGTCTCGCGTGCCATCGCGTGTCATGGTAAACAGTTGTGGAGGGAAAGCCAATACGGGAGGACTCGACCTTGGCGGAGCGACAAAATGACGAGGTTCAGGCTCTCCATCGTGCCGGTGCGAAAGGAAAGGTAATGGCGAAAACAAACACCAGTCCCACAAGGGACGCGGCCCATCACCGGGAGACCCGTAAGGCAACAAGAACTAAACTCCCGACGCCGAGCCTCGCCAGCGTCGCCCCCCAGGGAAGGCCATATTCCACCAGGGTGCTTTCCTTTGCCGCACCAACAAAGTTTATCTCCGTGCCAAGGGCAGTGGGAACGAATTCCGCCCTTGACATGATTCCGGAAGGCTGGTTACCATATTGCAGACCGACCGACCGGTCGGTATGCACCGAGTACGCGGAAATGCGAAGGACCTTTTCCCCCTTTGCCATGACAATGAGAGGAGCACGCTAGTGGTTAAAATTTTTTATGAACGGGACGTCACGCCTGAGGCGCTGAAAGGCAAGACAATCGCCATCCTCGGCTATGGCAGCCAGGGACACGCGCAGGCACAGAATCTTCGCGACAGCGGACACAAAGTTATCGTCGGTCTTGACTCGAACCGCCCTAGCGCGCAACAGGCGCGGGCCGATGGCATGGTCGTGGTTGCCCCGGACGAGGCCGCCAAGCGCGCCGACTGGATCCATGTGCTCACGCCCGACGAAACCCAGGCTCAGGTCTACGATCAGTTCATCAAGCCCTATCTGCATCCGGGAAAAGTTCTCGGGGTCTCCCACGGCTTCAGCATTCATTTCAAGACGATCGTTCCACCCAGCGACGTGGACGTAGTGATGATTGCTCCCAAAAGTCCCGGACATCTGGTGCGCCGCGTGTATACGGAAGGCCGAGGCGTGCCTTCCCTGATCGCGATTCAGCAGGATGCCAGCGGCCGCGCGCACGAACTGGCGCTGGCTTATGCCCACGGCATCGGGTCGACCCGCGCGGGAGTTTTGCAGACGACTTTCAAGGAAGAAACCGAGAGCGACCTGTTCGGCGAGCAGGCCGTGCTGTGTGGCGGGCTGACCTCGCTGATCAAGAAGGGATTCGAAACCCTGGTTGAGGCCGGCTACGCGCCCGAGATTGCCTACTTCGAATGCCTGCACGAAGTGAAGCTGATCGTGGATCTGATCTACGAAGGCGGACTGAGCCGCATGCGCTACTCCATTTCGAACACGGCGGAATATGGCGACCTGACGCGCGGCGAACAGGTTGTGGGCGATGCTACCCGCGCCGCCATGAAGAAGACGCTGGCCGACATTCAGAGTGGCGAGTTCGCCCGCGAGTGGATTGCGGAGAACAAGAGCGGCGGCCACAAGTTCAACGCCCTGCGCGAGAAAGAAAAGCAGCATCCCATCGAGATCGTGGGCGCGCAGCTGCGCGGCATGATGAGCTGGCTGCCGAAGGAAAGCAAAAAGCCTGCGGAAGCTCCCAAGGATCCCGCCAAACGGGTGGTGAATGCTTAAGGGAGCAGACGTTGTTCTAAAGTGCCTGCGCGCCGAGGGAGTTGAACTGGTTTTTGGCTACCCGGGCGGCGCCATCATGCCGCTGTACGACGCGCTCGAGGGAAGCGGCGTGCGGCACATTCTCACCCGGCACGAGCAGGGTGCGGTGTTCGCCGCGGAGGGTTATGCGCGGGTCACCGGCCAAGTAGGCGTCGCCATGGCGACCAGCGGTCCCGGCGCCACCAATCTCGTTACTGGAATTGCCGACGCAAAGATGGATTCAGTCCCGCTGGTGTGCATCACCGGCCAGGTGCGCAGCGCGCTGATCGGAACCGATGCCTTTCAGGAGACCGACGTTTTTGGTGTGACCCTGTCGCTCACCAAGTGGAGCCGCCTGGTTCGCACGATGGACGAGATCCCCGAGGTGATGGCCGAAGGATTTTACTGGGCGCGCAGCGGGCGGCCGGGGCCGGTGGTGATCGATATTCCCACCGACATGCTGAAAGCGAAAAAAGAGTTTTCCGGCCCGGTGAAGTTTACCCCACAGGCGCGGCCGGCCGAGGCGAAAGCCGAGGGCGGCTTCAGCTTCACCAACACGATCGTGACCATGCTGCAGCAGTCATCTAAGCCCGTCGCACTGGTGGGCGCGGGCGCGAAATTGTCGGGAGCGATTCCGGAGTTGCGTCGTCTGCTGGATGATTTGAATGTGCCGACCTTCGCCACCGTTCACGGGTTGGGCGCGGTTCCGCCGCAGTCGCCGTATTACCTGGGCATGGTGGGTATGCACGGAACTCGCGCCGCCAACATGGCGCTGCACGAGACCGATCTGCTGCTGGTATTTGGCGCGCGACTCGATGACCGCGTAACTGGCGATCCCACGCGGTTTGCTCCGTACGCGAAAATCGTTCACTTCGAAATTGATCCGGCGCAACTGGATCGCGTGCGTCCTTGCGATCTGCCGGTGATGGGAAATCTGGCAGCTACGATTCCCGCGTTTCAGGCGGAATTGCGGCGGCATTCTCTTCCCGACTTCAGCGCGTGGCGTGCAGTCGCCTGCGGCGATGAGCGGGCTGAACTTGATCCGCGCGGCCTGGCCCAGCCCACGATTCGCTTTCTCGACGAACTGTTTAGCCACCTGCCAGAGGACAACGTTGTGATAGCCGATGTAGGCCAGCACCAGATGTGGGCGGCACAGCGCTACCGATCGTCTTCTCCGCGGGGTTTTATCACCTCGGGCGGCCTCGGCGCCATGGGCTTCGCTCTGCCGGCTGCGGTTGGCGTACAGCTCGCAAAGCCTGACACTTGCGTGCTCTGCGTTTCCGGAGACGGCGGATTCCAGATGAATATCCAGGAACTGGCAACGGTTCGCCGTCTGGGACTGCCCATCAAGATGGTGATCATCGATAACAAGTATCTGGGCATGGTGCGGCAGTGGCAGCAGCTCTTTTACCAGCGCAACTACGCCGAGACCGACCTAAGCGACAATCCGGATTTCGTGGAAATCGCCAAGGCCTACAAGATTCACAGCTTTCGACTGAACGAAGACGCCATGCGCGAATTTCCGGTGTCGCGCGAGACCGGGGACGAGATCGACCGATTTCTGCAGTCGCCGGAACCGGAGTTGCTGGTGTTTGACTGTGCTCCAGAGGCCAACGTTTTTCCCATGGTCCCGGCGGGCGCGGCGCTGTCGGAAATGTTGCTGGAAGAGGAACCGTCACCGTAATACGACACCGGCGACGGTCCAGTAGCCCGCCGGACAGTTGGCGAAAATACCGCCCCCTACAGGAGCTGCACATGCAAGCTTTTACGATTTGCTATCGCAATACGCAAGGAACATTGATGCGCATTTTGAATGCAGCTTCGCGCCGTGCTCTCGATCTGTCTGCGGTGCGGGCCGAACCGGCAGCGCACGATCACGAGGTCACGCTGGTTCTCGACGTCAATCAGAAGCAGGTTGGCCAGCTTTACCGCGAGTGGCTCTCGATCGCAGATGTCATTACGGCCAGTTCCGGCGCGATCCGCACCGCCGCGTGGACGGCGCCACATCCTCCCTCCGGAGTGGGGATCGAAGAGTCTCGCGCAGCGGCCCGGGCATAGGTTCCAGTTGTAGCTGGCAAGCCTGACGGCTTCTGGCCCGCGTCATGCAACTGGGGAGCCTGGGGCAACGGCGGTTTCCCCGTTTTTGCGCGGGACTTCTCGTTTTCACATGGAGCTTTTTTCCAATTTTGCTCGCCTCCCCCGAGGCTGTTTCACAACCATGTTGGGTGTCCTGTAATCTTTCACTATGGATCTCAAGCACATCAGCCGCGGAATCACCGAGGGACGCGACCGGGCCGGGGCGCGCTCCATGTTCAAGGCCATTGGATTTACCGATGCCGATCTCAGCCGTCCGCTGATCGGGGTGGCCAATACCTGGATCGAAACCATGCCGTGCAACTTTCATCTGCGACGGTTGTCCGCCCAGGTGAAAGAAGGGATTCGCGAAGCGGGCGGCACGCCGATGGAGTTCAACACGATCGCAATCTCCGACGGCGAAACCATGGGCACGGAGGGCATGCGGGCGTCGCTGGTAAGCCGCGAACTAATCGCCGACTCGATCGAACTGGTGTGCCGCGGGCAAATGTTCGACGCGGTGGTGTGTGTAGTGGGCTGCGACAAGACGATTCCGGCAGCAGCTATGGCGCTGGCGCGCATGAATCTTCCCGGCATGGTGCTCTATGGCGGGACGATTGCGCCGGGAAATTATCGCGGGAAAGACGTGACCATTCAGGACGTCTACGAAGCGATTGGCGCGAACGTGGCGGGAAAAATGAGTGACGCGGAACTGCACGAACTGGAAAACGTGGCCTGTCCTGGCGCGGGCGCATGCGGCGGACAGTATACGGCGAACACGATGTCGACGGTGATGGAGATGATTGGACTTTCGCCCATGGCCTTCAACAGTGTGCCGGCAATGGATCCGTTGAAAGACCAGATTTCATTCGCCTGCGGCAAGGTCGTGCTGAACCTGCTGCAAAAGGAAATCAGGCCCCGCGACATTCTCACTCGCGAAGCTTTCGAGAACGCGATCGCGTCCGTGGCGGCGACTGGCGGGTCGACCAACGCGGTTCTGCACCTGCTGGCAATCGCCCGCGAAGCCAGCGTCGCGCTTGAGATTGATGATTTTCAAACCGTAAGTGCTCGCACTCCATTGCTCGCCGACCTTAAACCTTCGGGGCGCTTCGTCGCTGTGGACATGCATCGCGCGGGCGGCGTACGGCTGCTGGCAAAACGATTGCTGAAGGGCAAACATATACATCCCTCGGCCCTGACGGTCACCGGTCTGACCATCGGCGCCGAGACCGAAAGCGCGGTCGAAACTCCCGGCCAGGAAGTGATCGTTCCGCTGGAACGGCCGCTGAAGGCGACTGGGGGTCTGGTCATTCTCAAGGGGAATCTTGCGCCGGAGGGCTGCGTGGCCAAGATCAGCGGGCATGAACGGTTGGAACAACGCGGACCGGCGCGCGTGTTCGAATCGGAGGAAGACGCCATGGCAGCGGTAACGGCGAAAAAGATTCAGGCTGGGGACGTGGTGGTGATTCGCAATGAAGGGCCGAAAGGCGGCCCGGGCATGCGCGAGATGCTGGGCGTGACGGCCGCGATTGTGGGTGAGGGACTCGGCGACTCCGTGGCTCTGTTGACCGACGGCCGCTTCAGCGGCGCGACCCGCGGGCTGATGGCCGGACACGTTTCTCCGGAAGCGGCGCTGGGCGGTCCCATCGCCGGCGTGCGCGATGGAGACATGATTCGCTTTGATGTCCGCGCGCGTGTTCTCCAAGTCGAAATCAGCGACGACGTCTTGCGCCAGCGGATGGCACAGTGGAAGGCGCCACACCCGCGATATCCGACGGGCGTGTTCGCAAAATATGGGGCGTTGGTCTCGTCGGCGTCGCAGGGAGCGATCACGACGCCGCGCCAGGGATTTTCGGGTTAAGCACCAAGCCGAACGAGATGTTAGAGAAAAAAACACTATTCGAGAAGATTTGGGACTCACACCTGGTGGCGCAACCCGCAGGGCGTTCGCCGATTTTGTATATCGATTTGCATCTTGTGCATGAAGTAACCTCGCCTCAGGCGTTCGATGGGTTGCGAGTTGCCAGGAGAAAAGTGCGGCAGCCGGCTCGGACGGTGGCCACAGTGGATCACAACATCCCCACGGAGCCGCGCGGAACTCCGATTACCGATTTGATCGCGGCCAAGCAGATTGCGGCGTTGCAGAGCAACTGCAAAGAGTTTGGCATCCGGCTGTTTGATATGGACTCGCCCGATCAGGGGATTGTGCACGTGATTGGTCCGGAACTGGGGCTGACGCAGCCGGGGATGACGATCGTTTGCGGTGACAGCCACACCAGCACGCATGGAGCGTTTGGAGCGCTGGCGTTTGGGATTGGCACATCGGAGGTGGAGCACGTTTTGGCGACGCAGTGTCTGGCGCAACAGACACCGAAGACGATGAAGATTGACGTGCGCGGGCAGTTGGCCGATGGCGTGACCGCCAAGGACTTGGCGCTGGGCATCATCGGACAGATGGGGACCGACGGCGCGACCGGACACGTGATCGAATACGCGGGACCGGCGGTGCGCGCTCTTTCCATGGAAGCACGCATGACCTTGTGCAACATGAGCATTGAGGCGGGCGCGCGGGCAGGGATGGTGGCGCCGGATGAAACGACGATCGCGTATGTGAAGGGAAAGCGATTCGCTCCGTGCGATGCGGCATGGGAGAAGGCTGTCTCCGATTGGAGGAGTTTGCCTTCCGACGACGGCGCGGCTTTTGACAAAGTCGTAGAGATTGATGCCGGGCAGCTCTGTCCCTTCGTGACCTGGGGAACGAATCCGGGGATGGTGGCGCCGGTCACGGGGCGAGTGCCGGAAATCAAAGGTTTGCGGGAATCGGAGCGGCGTTCGACCGAACTCGCTCTCGAATACATGGGGCTGGAGCCTGGGCGCCGAATCGAGGATATCGGGATCGACCGCGTCTTCATCGGATCCTGCACAAATTCGCGGATCGAAGATTTGCGGGCGGCGGCGCGGGTGGCAAGAGGCCATCACGTCAATGCGAAGGTGCGGGCGATGGTGGTGCCCGGATCGCAGACGGTGAAGCGGGCCGCGGAGCAGGAAGGGTTGCACCGGATTTTCCAGAATGCGGGGTTTGAGTGGCGCGAGTCCGGGTGCTCGATGTGCCTGGGAATGAATCCTGATATTTTGCAGCCGGGAGAACGCTGCGCTTCGACCAGCAACCGCAATTTTGAGGGGCGGCAGGGGCGCGGCGGGCGCACGCATCTGGTCAGCCCCATGATGGCGGCGGCGGCGGCGATTGCGGGGCACTTCACCGACATCCGAAATTGGAAGTTTCAGTAGGAGCATGGCTGCACCTGTATGAGGTTGTCCGGCGGACGAAAGCATTGCCGGGGACAGCGGTGGTACGTATCCTCCGAGGGAACGATCGTGCCCGCAAACCATGCCGACGCGCAAACTTACATGGGGGAGTTCTTCGACGAGAACGATAAGACGATTGCGGTATGCGAGGTCGTCGACGACGAATACTTAGAACTGAAATGGGCCTATGGGGATACGACATGAAGCCATTTACCGTACATCGCGGCCGCTTAGCACCGCTGGATCGGATCAATGTGGATACCGACCAGATTATTCCCAAGCAGTTTCTGAAGAGGATCGAGCGCACCGGTTTTGGCGAGTTCGTGTTTTATGATTGGCGTTTTGCCGCCGACGGAACCAAGCATCCCGACTTCGTTTTGCACCAGCCGCGGTACCAGGGCGCCAGCATTCTGGTCGCGGGTAAGAATTTTGGTTGTGGCTCGTCGCGCGAGCATGCGGTGTGGGCCCTGGCCGACTTCGGCTTCCGCGCGGTAATCTCATCTTCCTTCGCGGACATTTTCGCCAATAACAGCACCAAGAACGGATTTCTCACGGTGCAGTTGAGCGACACTCAGGTTGCCGAACTGATGCAGCGAGCGCAGGCCAACGACGACTATCAGGTCACCATTGACTTGGAGCGTTGCCAAGTGCGCGACGACCAGGGGTTCCGCGCCACCTTTCCCCTGGATGAATTCATACGCCATTGTCTGTTGAACGGCCTGGACGACATTGGGCTCACGTTACAACACGAGGCGGAAATAACAGCCTACGAGGCGCTGCACCCGGCGCCGAGCACGCTCCGAGCGTCCTGACAGTCAAGGGAAGGTCAAAGGGAGTAAAGATTTGTAAAACTTTCGCCTTGGTCTTGACCTGCCGCTGGGCTGCGGTTGATGCTGGTTATGCACGGTTCTACTCTAGCAACTGCAGCTTGGTTCCTACCTGTACCAGTCGAGTGGGGAGGTCCTTGTCGGTGGGAATTTCCCGCCCCTCCCGGGTAGAGTTTCCGCAACCGAGTCTGCCATACTTACGTCTAACGAGTCTGCCATGCTTACGTCTAACATTTGTATTTCCTGCCGTACCTGTGCCAAAAAGAGCGACGACGGACTAACCTGTGAATATGATTGAACTTACTGAAATAAAATTCGGCGCGACCGGAGTTCGCTTTTCGCGCGTCACCCGGCTTTTCGTGGTTGCGGCGATCTGCGCATTTTTCCTGGGCTGCGGCGGCGCCGGCGACTCCAAGCAAAGGGCACTGGCTGCCGGTTTGCGTTCCGTTTCCGTGGCGACGGCGCAAGTGCAGCGGCAAGACGTGCCGGTCTACCTGACAGGCCTGGGGGCGGTCACGGCATTCAATACCGCCAACATTAAGAGCCGCGTCGATGGTCAAATCATGAAAGTGAACTTCACGGAGGGGCAAAACGTCAAAGAGGGAGACCTGCTGATCGAGATCGACGCTCGCCCTTACCAGGTTCAACTCGAGCAAATGCAGGCGCAGATATTTCGCGACCAGGCACAACTGCGCGACGCTCGGCTCAATTTGCAGCGCTACACCACGCTGATTCCCTCCGGGAGTATTGCGCAGCAGCAGGTCGATACCCAACAAGCGCTCGCGGACCAACTCGAAGGCACGGTGCGTACCGATCAAGCGCAGATCGATAACGCCAAGTTGCAGATCGATTACTGCCACATCACGGCGCCATTTACCGGCCGCGTCGGACTGCGGCAAGTCGATCCCGGCAACATCGTTCACGCCGCGGATACCAATCCCATGCTGATTCTGACGCAACTGCAGCCGATTGCCGTAATCTTCACGCTGACTGAGGATGTATTACCGACGGTGTCGCAACACATGAAGGGAAAAACGCTCGAGGTGGATGCTTTCAGCCGCGACGATCAAACCAAGCTTGCAACTGGGAAGTTGCTCACCATTGACAATCAGATTGACCCGACCACCGGGACCGCCAAGCTCAAGGCCGTCTTCAGCAACACCGATAACCAGCTCTGGCCGAACCAGTTCGTCAATGCGAACCTTCTATTGGAGACGCGCAAGAACAGCACGGTCGTGCCCACGGCGGCGATTCTGCGGGGACCGCAGGGCACCTTCGTTTATGCCGTGAACTCGGACAAGACCGTGCAAGATCGCGTGGTTACGGTGGCTTTGACCCAGGGAGATACCACGGTCGTCACGGCCGGACTGAACCCCGGTGACACCGTTGTAACCGATGGCCAGGACAAACTGCAAAGAGGCAGCCGAATTGAACCACGCAGCACGGGCCAGAGTCACGGCCAGCGTTCATCGCCGGGCAATGACGCGGACAGCGCCGGTTCAGCTACAGCAGATTCAGGGAACCCGGGTTCATGAGTCCTTCACGATTATTTATTCTTCGGCCCGTCGCCACCATGCTGCTCATGGTGGGCGTGCTCCTGGTGGGTTGGGTCGCGTTCATGCAACTGCCGGTCTCGGCACTGCCCGAAGTCGACTATCCAACCATTCAAGTCGTGACGTTCTATCCGGGGGCCGATCCCGAGGTCATGGCTTCGTCGGTAACGTCTCCCTTGGAGCGGCAGTTCGGTCAGGTGCCCGGCCTGAGCCAGATGACATCGACCAGTTCCTTTGGCAGTTCGGTGATCACGCTGCAGTTCGGTCTCGATCAGAACATTGACGTGGAAGAGCAGCAGGTGCAGGCTGCGATTAACTCAGGCTCGACCTACCTGCCGACGGATTTGCCCAACCCCCCGATCTACAACAAGGTCAACCCCGCCGACGCGCCGATTCTCACGCTGGCCCTGAGCGCGGATTCCTTGCCCCTATCGAAGGTGGAGGATATGGCCGATACTTCGCTGGCGCAGAAGATTTCGCAACTGCCCGGCGTAGGACTGGTTTCCATTAGCGGCGGACAGAAACCGGCAGTGCGCATTCAGGCCAACCCCACCGCCCTGGCTTCCTACGGACTGAGTCTTGAGGACCTGCGCGCGGCCCTGGTGCAGGCAAATGTGGATCAGGCCAAGGGCGTGATCGATGGCGTGCGGCAGTCCTACACGATCGGGGCCAACGATCAGCTTTTTTCCAGCGACCAATACAAACCGATCGTCATTGCCTATCACAACGGCGCGCCGGTCCGGATCGGCGATGTCGCGAACGTCATCGACGGAACCGAGAATGAGCGACTGGCCGCCTGGATGAATCTGACGCCGGCTGTGATCGTCAACATCCAGCGCCAGCCCGGCGCCAACATCATCAGCGTGGTGGACCGCATCAAGAAGCTTCTGCCGCAGTTGCAGGCGTCGCTGCCAAGCGCCGTGAAAGTACAGATTCTCACCGATCGGACGACCACGATCCGCGCTTCGGTGAAGGACGTGGAATTCGAGTTGATGCTGTCGATCGCCCTGGTGGTGCTGGTTGTCTTCCTGTTTCTCCGGAATCTAGCCGCGACCGTAATTCCCAGCGTAGCGGTACCCCTCTCGCTGATCGGCACCTTCGGCGTGATGTACCTGTTGGGCTACAGCCTCAACAATCTGACGCTCATGGCGCTGACCATCTCCACCGGCTTCGTGGTGGATGACGCCATTGTCATGATCGAGAACATCGATCGCTACCTGGAAGCGGGAGACTCCCCGCTGGACGCCGCCTTGAAAGGCGCAGGACAGATCGGGTTCACTATTGTGTCGCTGACCGTTTCGCTGATTGCGGTGCTGATCCCGCTGCTTTTCATGGGCGACATCGTCGGACGGCTATTCCGCGAGTTTGCGGTCACGCTGGCGGTCACCATTCTGGTTTCGGCGGCAGTGTCGCTGTCTTTGACGCCTATGATGAGCGCCAAGCTGCTGAAGCATCGCAAGGAAGGCGAGAAGGGGCGCTTCTACGACGTCACCGAGAACTATTACAACCGTATCATTGCGTTTTACGGACGCACGGTGAAAGTGGTGCTCCGGCACCAGACGGCGACGCTCCTGGTAACCTTCGGGACCCTCGTGCTTACGCTCTTGCTCTATGTCATCGTGCCCAAGGGATTTTTTCCCGTCCAGGATACCGGAGTGATTCTAGGGGTTTCCGAGGCGCCCGATTTTGTTTCCTTCGATGCTCTGGCGCAACGCCAGCAGGAGCTGGCGAAAATCATTCTGCAGGATAAGGCGGTGGACAGTTTGTCGTCATTCATCGGAGTCGATGGCACGAATACAACGCCAAACGAAGGCCGCATCCAGATCAATCTAAAACCGCGTGACGAGCGATCGGACGATGCTTCCGCGATCATCCGTCGACTCCAGCCAGAGTTGGAGAAGGTGAACGGCATCACTCTCTACATGCAGCCGGTACAGGACCTTACGGTGGAAGATCGCGTGAGCCGCACCCAGTTCCAGTATTCGATCGAGGATGCCGACGCGCAGGAACTGGCGCAGTGGACTCCGAAGCTGGTGGCCCGGCTGCAAACCCTGCCCGCGCTGCGTGACGTGGCTACCGACCAACTCAACAATGGCCTGAAAACCAACGTTACGATTGACCGGGACACCGCGTCGCGGCTGGGAATTTTTCCGCAGGCCATCGATAACACGCTTTACGACGCTTTCGGGCAGCGGCAGGTTTCGACCATATTTACGCAGTTGAATCAATATCACGTGGTCCTCGAGGTTCTGCCCAGTTTCGCGCAGACTCCAGATGCCCTGAAAGATATTTACATTCGTCCCAGTACGGTGACGCCGAACTCGGGCGCACCCACGGCCAACGGAGCGGCGGTGACCACCAGCGGCGCCCCGGTTCCGATCTCGACCTTCACCCATATGCAGTCGAGCAACGCCTCGCTTGCGGTCAACCATCAAGGGCAGTTCCCAGTAGTGACGCTCTCCTTCAACCTGGCACCGGGCGCATCGCTCGGGGACGCGACCAAGCAAATTCAGCAAGCCGAGAGAGATATTCTGCTGCCGCCCAGCATTCACGCGGCATTTCAGGGAACGGCCGCGGCGTTTCAGAACTCACTGGCCTCGGAACCTTATTTGATTCTGGCGGCTGTGATCACGGTCTATATTGTGCTCGGCGTTTTGTATGAGAGCTACATTCATCCCTTGACGATTCTTTCTACTCTGCCTTCGGCGGGCGTGGGTGCGATTCTGGCGCTGATGATTACGGGAAATGATTTAACAGTGGTGGCGCTGATCGGTATCATTCTGCTCATCGGCATTGTGAAGAAGAATGCCATCATGATGATCGATTTCGCGCTGGAGGCGGAACGCGAAGAGCATAAGCCCCCCGAGGAAGCGATCTATCAGGCATGTCTGCTGCGGTTCCGGCCCATCATGATGACGACCATGGCGGCGCTGCTCGGCGGACTGCCGCTGGCGCTGGGGTCGGGAACAGGCGCGGAACTGCGTCGGCCCCTGGGGATAACCATCGTCGGCGGATTGCTGCTGAGTCAGTTATTGACGCTGTACACAACGCCGGTGGTTTATCTGTGGTTTGACCGGCTGGCCAAGAGATTCTCGCACTACCGAATCGGCAATCCCATTGCAGAGGAGCCCATGTCGGCGGACTAGATCGGGCTGGCGAAACCATGAGTATTTCGGCTCCATTTATTCGGCGTCCCATCGGCACGTCGCTGCTGGCGGCGGCGCTGCTGCTTTCCGGGATCCTGGCCTTCAATTTCCTGCCGGTCGCATCGCTGCCGAGGGTGGACTTCCCGGTGATCGGCGTCGCGGCGTCCTTGCCGGGAGCGGATCCGCAGACTATGGCATCGGCGGTGGCAACCCCGCTGGAACGCCAGTTCGGGCGAATCTCCGCGGTCAACCAGATGACTTCGTCAAGCCAGCTGGGCACGACCGGCATTACGCTGCAATTTGATTTGAACCGGGACATCAATGCGGCGGCGCGCGATGTGCAGGCGTCCATCAACGCGGCACGAAGCCAGCTTCCAGCCAACTTGCCCAGCAATCCGACTTATCGCAAAGCCAATCCGGCGGACGCGCCCATCCTGATTCTTGCATTAACCTCGGACACCATGACGGTGCCGCAGATGTACGACGCCGCGGATTCGATTCTGGCGCAGAAACTGGCGCAGGTCGACGGCGTGGGGCAGGTTTTTGTGGGCGGAGCGGCGCAACCCGCGGTGCGCGCGGAAGTAAACCCAACCCTGCTGAACAAACTGGGGGTTGGACTCGATTCCGTTCGCAACGCTCTATTCGCGGCCAACGCGAACGCCCCTAAGGGTCAAGTCTCCGACCGCACAACGTCGTACTCCTTTACCGACACGGATCAACTTTTTACTGCGGACCAATACCGTCCCTTGATCGTTTCCTACAATAACGGCGCGCCCGTGCGACTGGGAGACGTGGCCGAGGTAAAGGATGCGGTGTCTGACGTCCGCAATATCGGCCTGGCCAACGGCAAACCGAGCGTCCTCATTATCGTGTTCCGGCAGCCGGGAGCCAACATCATCGAGACGGTCGACCGGGTGCGGACGTTAATGCCCTATCTGCAGTCCTCGATTTCTCCGGCCATTCAACTGACGATTGCGATGGACCGCACGGTGACGGTACGCGCCTCGGTCAAGGATATCGAAACCACGCTGATCATCTCGGTCATTCTCGTGATCCTGGTAGTGTTCGCGTTTTTGCGAACGCTCCGAGCCACCATTATTCCGAGCATCGCCGTGCCGCTTTCACTGGTGGGAACCTTCGGCGGGATGTACCTGCTGGGCTACAGCCTCGACAATCTTTCGTTGATGGCGTTGGCTATTTCCACCGGCTTCGTGGTCGATGACGCGATCGTGGTGCTGGAGAATATTACACGCTATGTCGAGCACGGCATGAACGCGGTTCAGGCGGCGTTCAAGGGAGCCGCCGAGATTGGGTTTACGGTCGTCTCGATGAGTGTATCTCTGGTGGCCGTGTTTATTCCCCTGCTAATGATGGGCGGCATCGTGGGACGGCTGTTCCGCGAGTTCGCGGTGACCTTGAGCATCGCGATCGGGGTTTCGCTGGTGGTTTCCCTGACCACCACCCCCACCATGTGCGCCAAGTTCCTGCGACCGCCCCAGGACGAAAGACGCAACTTCTTCTATCGTGGGAGCGAATGGGTTTTCGACAAGCTCCTGGCGGCCTATCGCCATTCGCTGACCGTGGTGTTGGACCACCAGCCGGTAACCCTGGTGGTGACCGTCCTGGTGGCGTGCCTCAGCGTGTTCCTTTACGTCAAAGTTCCCAAAGGTTTTTTCCCCCAGCAGGATACCGGACGCATCATGGGCGCGGTGATGGCGGCGCAGGATATTTCGTTCCAATCCATGAGCGACAAGATGCAGCGCTACGTCGACATCGTGATGAAGGATCCGGCGGTTGATACCGTGGTCGGATTTGCCGGCGGGAACACAGCCTTGAACCAAGGGCGGTTCTTTATGATGTTGAAGCCGCTGGAACAGCGCGGCACCTGCCGGACGCAGCATTTCTGGCAAAGCTGCCCGCTGGTCACCGCCGACGATGTGATCAATCGTCTTCGCGGCAAGCTGGCCGTCGTGCCGGGCGCGACGCTGATCCTGCAGTCCGCCCAGGATCTCACCATTGGCGGGCGCTTCGGCAATGCGCAATACCAGTACACTCTGCAGAGCGCAAATCTCGACGACCTGAATCACTGGGCGCCACGTTTGCTGGACAAACTGAGAAGCCTGCCTGAATTGCGCGACCAGAACTCGGACCAGCAGGATAAAGGACTGCAAGCCAAGCTGGTCATCGATCGCGATACCGCCAGCCGCATGGGAATCAATCCCACGACTCTGGACAATGCTCTCTACGACGCGTTTGGACAGCGCCAGGTCTCGACCATGTACCGGCCGCTCAACCAATATCACGTGGTCATGGAAGTGGCGCCGCAGTTTCAGCAGACTCCCGAGGCTTTGCAAAACATTTACCTGCGGTCGACCACCGGAACGCCCGTGCCCCTGGCGGCGTTCACTCACTACGAGCCGTCAAACACTCCGCTGGCAGTCAATCACCAGGGACAGGTGCCATCGGTCACCATCTCGTTCAACCTGGCCCCGGGAATTTCCCTGGGGCAAGCAACGCAAGCAATTGAGGATGCCGAGCGCACGATCGGTTTCCCGCCGACCATCGAAGCCAGCTTTCAAGGGACCGCTGCGGCTTTTCAGGATTCGCTTTCGAGCGAGCCCATGCTGATTCTGACCGCCTTGATCACCGTCTACATCGTGCTTGGCATGCTCTACGAGAGCTACATTCATCCCATCACTATTCTGTCGACTCTGCCATCAGCGGGCGTAGGAGCGCTTCTGGCGCTGCTGTTGACGCATAATGAATTGAACGTGATTGGGACCATCGGCATCATCCTGTTGATTGGTCTGGTGAAAAAGAACGCCATCATGATGATCGACGTGGCTCTAGACGTCGAGCGCACTCAGGGCAAGCCACCGGTAGAGGCGATTTTTGACGCCTGCATCCTGCGTTTCCGGCCGATCATGATGACGACCATGGCAGCACTGCTGGGTGGGCTTCCGCTGGCTCTGGGCACGGGAACTGGTTCCGAGCTGCATCGGCCGTTAGGAATCACGATCGTCGGCGGGCTGGCCGTGAGCCAGTTGCTGACGCTGTTCACAACCCCGGTAGTGTATGTTTACATGGACCGATTGAGATTGGCCATGCGGGGGCGCGAGGAGACGACCCGGCCGGAATCCTCATCCCCCGGCGCTCCACGTCCCAGCCCCGCTCACTGAGCGGTTTTTGTCGACCCGGCCTTCATCGAGAAGCCGCAAATCGACTACACTGGGAAGGCTCGTGCAACCCCGCTTGAGAAATCCCGCATCGCACCAGCAAAACCAGCGACTGATGCAAAGGGCACAGCTTGTCCCGTATGATAGAGGTCAACGGTAATACTGCTTGAGAGCAAGACATTCGTTCCGGGTATTGCCCGGGAGCCAACGATTTTCCAGTTTTCGTTTTCAATTTCCTCCAGGAGTCATGGATGCTAAACAAAGCAGCGGCTCTGTTCCTTGTTTGCGCGAGCATGGCCATATGGGTGGGCTGTAGTGCTACCAGCAGTCGTTTTTTGTACGCGACCATTCCCGCGAACAATGAGATTGTGGTGTACCGCGAAGACCCCAACTCCGGCATACTTACCCAACTGGCGGGAAGTCCTATCACCGCAGGCGCAGCCGTACAGTCGATTGTGATCCATCCCTCGAACAAATTCTTATTCGCCGCAAACGCGGGCGAAAGCGACGTTTCGCTGTTCACCATAGCGGCCAGCGGGGCCCTCAGCGAACAGACCCCCCGCACCGTCGTGGGCACAGCTCCCACCATTCTTGCCATGGATTCCGCCGGGAGCTTTCTCTACGTCGGCAATTCCGGCTCTTTGAACATTTCGGTATTTGCCATCAACGCGAAAGCTTCTCCCCCAACCCTGACTCCGGTTGCGGGCTCGCCCTTCTCGGTTGGCTTGAGTCCGATCAACATACAGGTGTCGCCATCGGGGGGATTTCTCTATGTGACCGGCACCGGGTCTCCCGGATACATCGAAGCCTTTAGTCTGAATCAGGGAGTTCCCACGGTTGTTTCCGGCTCCCCGTTCTTTACCGGAACGGGTCCTTACGGGCTGGAAATCGCTTCCAGCGGAAGTTTCCTCTACACCGCCAATAAGCTGGACAACTCGATCTCGGAGTTCACCATCAACTCCGACGGGTCGCTCACGCAATTCTCCAATTCCCCGATTGGCCAGCAGTACCTGGGACCGGTTGCGCTTTTGATCGATACGTCGGGCAAATATATGTATGTGGCCGATCAGGGCGCGTCCAATCTGGCGGGATATTCGATCGGCTCTGACGGTGCACTCACTCTGCTGACGAATTCGCCATTTGTGACTGGTGCGGAGCCGAGTGTGCTTGCGATCGATGCTGACGGAAAATACTTATTTGTGGGCAACCAGACGACCCCCAAGGTTCAGTCGTTCAGCCTGGACGCCAGCAGCGGGACGCTCACTTCCGTTTTGAGCTATTCCGTTCCCGGATCCCCCACGTCGCTTGCGGCCACACACTAGTCTCTGCTGGAGGGGATAGTAAAAGCGGCCCTTCAAATCGGACAGATCAATCCCGCGTCGGCGCGACATGCCCAAGCAATGAACCTTGAAAATAAAATGAACCTTGAATAGGGTGACTCGTCGACTGGTTGCGGATCAATGTCCGCCACGGAAATTGCTTGCCCTGGACCTTTCACCGACGACCGAAGCGCATTCTCGACTTCCTCTCCAGATACACCAGCGCTTCGGTCCGCTCGATTTAACACCTTTGATTTAACCATTTTGATTTAACAACTGGGTGACAATTTGTCCCATCGTATTTTAGGACAATAAGGCTAATCGGGACCGAACCAGCGGGTACAATCGCAAGCAGCGCCTGGGTCATCCAGTTTACCCAGTTTCGATATCCGGCAGGAGGTGGCGCTGAGTCCGTGCCGAGACCAGGATCCTGATCAATGAAAATTGCCAGTGCCGCGAGTGCATTTCCGAAGCATTACTATTCCCAGAAATTCCTCCTGGAAAAACTTCAGGAATACTGGGGCGACAGCCTGAAGAATCCGCAGCTGCTCACACGTTTACATCGGAACGTCGCCGTGGAAGGGCGTCATCTCGTGATGCCCCCCGAGAAGTACTACGAAATAACGACTTGGGGGCAGGCGAACGACGTCTGGATTCAAGCCGCTCAAGAACTGGGAGAACAGGCACTGTGCCGCGCGCTGCACCATGCAGCGCTCGAATCCACCGAACTGGGCGCGTTATTTTTTACTTCCGTCACCGGCATCTCCAGCCCTTCCATCGACGCTTTGCTGATCAACCGCATGGGACTGCCGGCAAACATCCGGCGGGTGCCAATTTTCGGATTGGGCTGCGTAGCAGGGGCCGCCGGAATTGCGCGCGCCGCGGATTACGTGCGCGCCTATCCGTCGCAAGCCGCCGCGCTGGTTTCGGTCGAACTTTGCTCTCTGACGATTCAGCGCGACGATCTCTCGGTAGCGAATCTAATTTCCTCCGGACTTTTTGCGGATGGCTCGGCCGCGGTCATCGTCGTCGGCGACGATCTGAATGCGGCCGGACCAGAAATTCTGGCAACGCGATCGATTTTTTATCCCAACACTGAAGAGATGATGGGATGGAAGGTGACCGAGAAGGGCTTCCGCATCACGCTCTCGCCGGAAGTGCCCGTGCTGATTCGCGAGCACCTGGGCCACGACGTCGACGCTTTCCTCGCCGATCAGGGACACAAACGAGCCGACATCGGAAGCTGGGTGTTGCACACCGGAGGCCCGAAAGTGCTGGAGGCGACAGCGGCCGCGCTCGACTTGCACAATGGCCAACTCGACGCCTCATGGGATTGCCTGAAGAGAGTCGGGAACCTTTCCTCAGCATCCGTTTTGGTAGTGCTCGAAGATGTCATGAAAAACCGGCGTCCGGAGCCGGGCACGCTGGGCATTCTGGCGGCCATGGGTCCCGGATTTTGTTCCGAACTCTTGCTTCTGCAGTGGTGAGGTCTGGCAGTTGCTGAACTCGACTGATGTTTTCGTAATTGGCGGTGGTCCGGCGGGACTGGCGGCGGCGATTGCGACGCGCCTGCAGGGCTTCCGCGTCATGGTGGCCGACGGCGCGCAAGTACCCATCGACAAACCTTGCGGCGAAGGCCTGATGCCCGATGGTTTGGCGGCGCTCGAAAAGCTTGGCATCTCGATCGCGAGAGAGAATTCCTATTCTTTCCGCGGCATTCGTTT
Source organism: Candidatus Sulfotelmatobacter sp. (assembly GCA_036514015.1). Taxonomy (GTDB): domain Bacteria; phylum Acidobacteriota; class Terriglobia; order Terriglobales; family Acidobacteriaceae; genus Sulfotelmatobacter. The sequence continues at coordinate 11,664 of DATBYA010000174.1, read as the reverse complement.
TCTCAGCGCCGGACTTGCAGTGGATGCCGCTTTCCCCGGCGGAGCCTGGGGGACGGGTCTACGCCGAATCGTATTGCATCGGCTCATGGCGGAACGTGCCGCCAGGGTGGGCATCGATTTTTTGTGGCAGACTCCCGTGACCGGTATTTCGGCGGATGGAGTTCACCTGGGAAACCGAAAAGTGAGGGCTCGATGGATTATTGGAGCCGACGGCGGTAACTCGCGAGTGCGGCGCTGGTCTGGACTCGATGCTTTTCGAACAAGAGATTGCCGCTACGCGTTTCGGCAACATTATCGCGTGGCGCCGTGGACCGATCGCATGGAACTCCACTGGGGTCGGCAGGGAGAAATCTACGTCACCCCGGTTGCAAAAGATGAAGTCTGCGTGGCGCTGATTTCTCGCGATGCCAAGTTACGCCTGACCGAGGCGCTGGAACGATTCCCCGAATTGCAGTCCCGGCTGCAGGGAACCACTGTGTCTTCCACCGAGAAAGGCGCGTTGACCGCTACCTGCAAGCTGAAGCGCGTGAGTCGCGGAAATCTTGCTCTAATCGGGGATGCATCCGGCACAGTCGATGCCATCACCGGCGAGGGACTCTGTCTCGCTTTCAGCCAGGCGATGGTGCTGGCGGATTGCATGCGGAGTGGAGATCTGGCTCGTTACAGTCACGAACATCGTCGGCTCGCTCTGCGGCCGTTCCTGATGGCCCGATTGATGCTCACGCTCGACGGACGTCCCTGGCTGCAGCGGCGCACCTTGCAGGCCTTCCAGAAACGCCCCGACATTTTCCGGCGACTGCTGGAATTGTACGTGGGCGTGCTGTCCCCTTCGCACCTTGCCTTGGATGGACTAAGTCTAGGCTGGGGACTGTTGACCGCGTAACGCCATGAACCTGACGCGCGAAGCACAGAACTGTCTTAGCTGGCGCCGGCTGGGATTGGCGATTTTGACATTATTGCTAGCCTCCCTGGTCCTCTCAGCCGCGGCTCAGGGTGCGGCATTGCAGCTTGATCCGTCGCAAACCTCCGTCAAGTTCACGCTGGGCGACATACTTCACACCGTGCATGGAACCTTTCAATTGAAGCACGGAGCCGTGGAGCTCGATCCGGCCTCCGGAAAAGTCAGCGGTGAGATTGTGGTCGACGCCAAAAGCGGCGCCAGTGGCAGCGCTATCCGCGACCGCAAGATGCACAGCGAAATCCTGGAGAGCGAGCGCTATCCTGAAATTTCTTTTCGCCCGGACAGCATTGAGGGCGCGGTTGCGCCTCAGGGAGAGTCTTCGATACGAGTGCACGGCATGTTCAATATCCACGGCGTCGACCGCGAGATCACCGTGCCAGCCAAAGTGGAGATGTCTCTGAGCCGCTGGACCGCGACGGTTCACTTCACGGTTCCGTACGCGAAGTGGGGAATGAAAAATCCGAGCACGCTGTTTCTGCACGTCAACGACTCGGTCGAAATTGACCTGCTGGCCGCCGGAAACGTGGTAAGAGCACCGATCGCCAATTCGGCTCAGTAGCCATGGCTTAGTAGCCATCGCTTAATAACCATCCTGCGGGACGATTCCTTTCCCTTCCGTACACTCGTAGCAGCGGCCTGCCGCAAGATTCTTATATTCTTCTGTCCGTCCACTCGGCCAATCGACCACCACGCGCTCGATGCGGTCCCGCTTTTCCAGACCAAAGGTCACGGGAAGTTCGGACTGCGACAAATAACTGGACCCTCCCTTGACCATTCGCTCCTGGGTTAAGCCGGCCGCAAAGACGCGCACCCGCGCCCCAATTCCGTCACGGTTTGACTTGGTTCCCACTAAACGAAAACGAATGCTGTGGTTCCCGCTGACCTGATCGTTGCGATATAGATAGGCTGGCCCGTTGTTGGTGGTAAGCAACAGATCGAGATCGCCGTCCCGATCAAAATCGGCGTAAGCCAGCCCACGGCCGACTTTCGGCTGGTCAAAGCTTCCGCCCAGTTCTGCTGCGACCTCGCGAAACATTCCCTGGCCGCGATTGAGAAAAAGTTGGGGCGGCTGCGCATATCCCACGTTGCCGCGAATGTTGCGCACCGTTTCGTCAATATGTCCGTTGGCTACGGCAAAATCCAGCCAGCCATCCAGGTTGACATCCAGAAAAGCACAGCCAAACCCAAGGCTGTTCCTGGAGGCGATTCCCACCCCGGATTGCGGCGCGATGTCTTCAAAACTCTTGCCGCTCAGACGGTAGAGTCCAATCATTTCGTTGTCGAAGTTCGTAATGATGACTCCGGGCCTGCCGGAGTTATCGAAATCCGCGACATCGATTCCCATGCCTGCGCGGGCCTTGCCTTCGCTGCTGAAGGCGAGGCCGGCGTCAACCGCGGAATCCTTGAACGTGCCATTGTGCTGGTTGCGATACAGCTTGTTGGGCTGGGTGTCGTTGGCCACGAGCAGATCCGGCCAGCCATCGTGGTGGTCATCGAACAGCGCGACGCCCAGCGATTTGGAACTGCTGTCGAAGATTCCGCTGGCCGCCGTGACATCTTCGAACGTGCCGTCGCCTCGATTATGAAAAAGCCAGCAGGTCGCCCCGCGATACGCTTCCGGCGTGCAATACGATTTATGCTTTCCGTCCAGGCTGCAGAATACGTCGTGCTCCGGAGACCACTTCACGTAGTTGCAGACAAAAAGGTCGAGCAATCCATCGCGATCGTAGTCAAACCACAAGGCAGAAGTGCTGAAGCCTTCGCGCTTTCCGAAACCACTGATGCTGGTCACATCGACAAACGTGCCTTTCCCGGTGTTGCGGAACAAGCGGTTCTGTCCCACGCAAGTGATGAGAATGTCGGGAAAGCCGTCGTTGTTGTAATCGCCAACCGCAACACCCATGCCGTACATTTCAACGTCAAGCCCTGCGCGTGCAGTTACGTCGGTGAAAGTGCCGTTGCCGTTGTTGTGATAGAGCCGCAGAGTCGTGCGCCGCTTCTTATGGCCCGGCCAGTCCCGGCCATTAATCAGCAGAATGTCCTGCCAGCCATCGCGGTCGTAGTCGAGGAAGGCGCACCCGGAACCGAGCGTTTCCGGCAGAAATTTCCCCCCGAAGGCTCCGCTGTTGTGTTGGAACTGGAGTCCCGCTGGGCTGGTCACATCGCTAAAACGGAAACCCAGTGCAGGGGAGCCTGCCGTCTGCGCCCTCAAAGCCCGCAATAGCGGCAACTGCGGCCACCCGGCGACTCCCGCCATTCGCCAAAGGAAGGACCGGCGATTCACGGTACGTTCACCAGCCCGGCGCGAATGGCGTACACCACCAACTCCGCAGTCTTATGAATTCCCAGCGAGTTCATGATGTTCGCGCGGTGAACCGCGATCGTGTTGGCGCTGAGGTCGAGCGCGGTTGCAATCTCCTTGTTCGACTTGCCGTCGACGATCATCTGCAACACTTCCAGCTCCCGCTGCGTCAGTGCCGCGCTGCGCTCCCCCTTCAAAGCCGAGCGCTGCTCGACCTGTGGATCGAATACCGTTTCTCCCGCAGCAACCTTGCGGATCGCCGAACTAAGTTCCAGGTCCATGGCGTTCTTGAGAACGTATCCCTTGGCCCCCGCTTCAGTCGCCTGCCGCACCCACGTATTCTCCGCATGCATGCTGAGCATAAGAACCGCTGTCTGGGGCGAGTCTTCGATGATCTGACGAGTGGCGTCGAGGCCGTTCATGCCCGGCAGAGCGCAATCCATCACCACCACTTGCGGATGAAGTCTTTTTGCCAGCTTGATGGATTCCTCGCCGTCGCCCGCTTCGCCTACAACTTCCATGTCAGCTTCGTCTTCCAGCATGCGGCGGAAACCGCGGCGCACCAGGCTGTGATCATCGACCAGCAACACTGTGATCTTGTTTGCCATAAGATTCAACTTTCTCCCTCGGAACCTCCAGCTGCACCAGCGTTCCACCGTCCGCGGGACGCGAAAAAACAATCTGCCCGCCCATTAACTCAGAGCGCTCCCGCATCGCGACCAATCCAATCCCACGCTTGTTCGGACGCTCGGCAAACCCGACTCCGTGATCTTCCACGTCCAGCTCCAGAGCGTCCGGCAAGAAGCGCAGCCGTACCCACGCCCGTTTGGCTCCGGAGTGCCGTGCCACGTTGTTTAGCGCTTCCTGCAGGACCCGGTACACATGCACGCCGGCGCCGCTATCCACGGGAAACGCCACCCCCTCTTTTTCGTAGGATATGGCAATTCCGGTTTGTCTTTCTACGGTAGGAATGTACCAGTCGAGCGTGCTCTCGAGTCCGGCCTCGTCCAGCATCACGGGATGCAGTGCCTGCGAGAGACTTCGAACACTCTCCAGAGTAGTCTGCACGATCTGCAGAACTTCCTGCAAATCCGTCCGCAACGAAGAACCCTCCGGGGCGTGCGTTCCCGCGCGCCGCAGCATCGACCCAACCGCCGTGAGGATCTGGCCGAATTCATCGTGCAGTTCGCGCGAAATGTAGCGCAGAGTGGATTCCTGAGTGGCAATCAGCTTCTGCGCCAGTTCGCTGCGGCGTTCGGAAATTTCGGCCAGACGTGCGAACAGCTTCCGGTTCCAGCGGATTAGCGAAAGCCCGTTCAGCAGAATCGCCAACAGGGTCGCAGCCAGAAAAACATAGACCTGGCCCTGCACCCGGTCGTAAATCTGAACGATGCGCTGGCCGGCTTGCTCCTCATTCTCACTATTTTGAACGAGCAACCGGGCCACGGCCGTGCTTAGCGCCGCTTGCCGCTCCTGCAAGGACAACTGAATCTGCTGGCGCGCCTCTTTTTCCTTGCCCGCATGCGCGAGTGCGAAAATCCGATCCACGGCATCCCAGAACTGGTTAAAGTTTCCCGCGAGAAACGCGCTCTGCTCCGGAGTTCGGCTGGCTGCGGCGAATCCCGCTTCCCAACGCATGGCATCGTCCAAATCGATGCGAATCCGCTGGAACTGCGCGGACCACGCCGTCAGCGGATATGGCTCATCGCTGCTTACCATGTCGCGCATGGCAACGGCGAGCAGATTGAGATCGTTCTGGATTCTCAGCAACTGCAGAGAATCCTTGCGGTTGCGATCCACCAGTCCAGTCTGCAATTTACGCAGTCCGGTCACTTGCCAGGTGATATAGGCCGAATAAGCCACTACCGCGGACAGCGTAACCAGCAGGCCAAGCAGCAGGCCTAGGGTTGGCGAACGCTCCGGCGCGGACGGGCGGGACACGCCCCGAGCATACAACGTCTGGGCAAGACCTGTCACAGAGCGGCGCCGGGCAGCGGGATATGTGACAATAATGAAGCGAATCGGGGCGTAACGGAGTCAAACAGTAGATTGAGTTCTCCAGCCAAAGAAGTTGCGAAAACTCCGAAGATCCAGCGACTGAAGGCCGTCTGGCCCGAAGTCTGGAAGTTAATGCGTCCGCGCCGCCGACTGCTCGCGCTGGGCTTCGTGCTGATGGTGATCAATAAGGTCGCCGGATTCGTGCTGCCGTATTCCTCGAAATTTCTAATCGATAATGTGGTAGGCAAGCATCAAGCCGGGGTGCTGCGGCCGCTGGTGTTGTCCGTTTTATTGGCAACCCTCATTCAGGGCGTCACTTCTTTTTCCCTGACCCAATTGCTGTCGAAAGCCGCCCAGCGTCTCATCGCCGACCTCCGCGAGCAGGTCCAGGCGCACATCTCCCGCCTGCCGGTAGCTTTTTACGATGCCAACAAGACCGGCGCGCTGGTGTCGCGCATCATGAGCGATGTGGAGGGCGTTCGCAATCTGCTGGGAACCGGTTTGGTGGATTTTGCCGGCGGGCTTGTAGCCGCAGGCATCGCCCTCGCACTGCTGCTTCGCATCAGTGCTCCGCTAACTTTGATCGCCGTCGGCTCCCTCGGTTGCTTTGCCTTTGCCCTGAATCGAGCTTTCGCGACGATCCGTCCCATCTTTCGCGAACGCGGCAAGATCAACGCCGAAGTCACAGGCCGCCTGACGGAATCGCTCGGCGGCGTCCGAGTCATCAAGGGGTATCACGCGGAGAAACGCGAAGAGAAGATTTTTGCCGGGGGAGTGCGCCGGCTACTCGACAACGTCATGCGCACTTTGACCGCCACGTCGCTGATGGGACTTTCCGCCAGCCTACTGCTGGGCGTGGTTGGGGCTGCGACCATGTACGTCGGCGGCCGTCAGATGGTGGCCCACACTCTGAGCCCAGGCAGTTATTTTTCCTATAACTTCCTGCTGGTTTTCTTGATCGCCCCCGTCATGCAAGTAGTATCAATTGGCACGCAACTCACCGAAGCCCTTGCTGGCCTGGAGCGAACCCAGGAGATCATGGCGGAGCGACCGGAGGATCAGGATCCGAAGCGATCCTTGCAGCTTCACGACATTGTGGGCACCGTCGAATTCGAGAATGTAACCTTCAGCTACGACGGGGCTCACGAGGTTCTGCGCAATATTTCTTTTCGCTCGGAGCCGGGAACGGTGACGGCGCTGGTCGGTTCTTCGGGCTCAGGAAAGTCAACAACAATCGGCTTGATCTCGGCCTTCTATGTGCCTTCGCAGGGCGCGGTTCGGGTCGACGGCGTGGACTTGAGTACGGTGCGGCTCGACTCTTTCCGCACTCGCTTGGGAGTCGTATTGCAGGAATCGTTCCTCTTCGATGGGACCATCCGTGAAAACGTCGCCTTCTCCCGGCCCGAGGCCAGCGAGGAAGACATTATGCGCGCATGCCGGATCGCGCGGGTCGAAGAGTTTGCCGAGTCTTTCGTCGACAAGTACGACACTGTGGTGGGGGAGCGTGGCGTGAAATTGTCGGGTGGCCAGCGGCAACGCATTTCCATTGCTCGTGCGATTCTGGCTGAACCGCGTATCTTGATTCTCGACGAAGCCACTTCCAGCCTCGATTCTGAATCGGAGCAGATGATCCAGCAGGGTCTCTCTTATCTGATGCAGGGACGTACTACATTTGTGATCGCGCACCGGCTCTCCACGATTCGCCGAGCCGATCAAATCATGGTGATGGAACAAGGACAAATCGTCGAGCGGGGTACGCACACGCAGCTCTATGCGGCGCGCGGACGCTACTATGACCTGTACACGCGCCAGCACGGGGTCGAAGAAAATCTCTTCCTCGCCCCCGGTGAAGGGGACGCGGTCGCCGTAAGCGGCAACGGTGCCAGCTCGAAAACCGGGGATGTAAAGGCTGCGGACGCCCTGCGCGTGCTGCGCGGAGAGATGCGCTAGCCCCTATGACGACAGCTCCCGCAGCATCTGCCGCGACCCATACCGTCGCCATCCACAGCGAAAATCTCTGCCGCCACTACCGCATGGGTGAAACCGTCATTCGTGCAGTCGATGGGGTTTCGCTTGAGGTTCGCGCCGGAGAGTTTGTCGCGCTTCTGGGCAGCTCAGGCTCGGGAAAATCTTCCGTGCTGAACCTGATCGCAGGACTCGATCGTCCTACCTCGGGAAGCGTCGTCGTGCAAGAGCGCGATTTGGCAAAGCTTTCGCGTGAAGAACTGGCCAAGTACCGGCTGCACGTTGTTGGGATGGTCTTTCAGTCGTTCAATCTGATTGCCAGCATGACGCTCGTGGAGAACGTCGAACTCCCGCTGCGTTTTGCCGAAGTCGATCGCAGCCGGCGACAGACTCTCGCCAGCGAGGCTTTGGAGCGGGTGGGATTGCGCGCGCGCATGAACCATCGTCCCAGCGAACTGTCCGGCGGCGAACAACAGAGAGCCGCCCTGGCGCGTGCCCTCATCAACCGTCCGCAGCTTCTGCTGGCCGACGAACCCACCGGAAATCTCGACAGCCACACCGGAACGGAAATTATGAACATGGTCCGCGAATTCAATCGCGAGTTGGGAATGACGGTCGTGATGGTGACACACGAACGTGCCCTGGCCGAGCGCTATGCGCAACGCATGATCTTCCTGGCCGACGGAAAGTTAATCGACAACCGCACCAACACGCCCACAGCCGTTGATGATCGCGTGCGTGGAGGACAGTCGTGAAAATTCAAGATCTCACCGAACTTGCGCTGCGGAATCTGCGCGAGTCGTTGCTACGTAACTCACTGACCACGGTGGGGATCTCGGTGGGCGTCGCGTCCCTGGTAGCGATGCTTTCTCTGGGAATTGGCCTGCAGCAGTTGGCGTCCCGTCGATTGGTAAAGTCTGGACTGTTTGACACCGTGGTAGTGACTTCACGCCGCGATCTACGCGGCACGGGTCGCGAGCGCAACGAAGAGGGCAACGGACCCACCCCTGGCGAAAGCCGTGTCCTCGACGAATCCGCGCGGCTGGAGATTGAACATCTTCCCAACGTGCTCGAGGCTTATCCCGACATACGCTTTATCACGGAGCTGCGCTATGACGACAAGCCGCATCTGACCATGATTTCGGCGCTGCCTTCGTCCGCGAGATCCAACGATGCCTTTGAAGCCATGCAAGGCAGCTTCTTCTCCTCTGACACAGCGTCCGAGGCGATTCTGCAAAAGACATTTGCCGAAGAGTTGCTCGGCAAAACTCCGCCACGCGGAGGCGATGAACTCAATGTCGCCGATCTGGCGAAACCACTCCTGGGCAAGGAGTTGACAATGCGCTACGCGCAACGCGCGCCCGGCCCGGCACCGCCGTCGGCCTCCGGCGCCGACTCCGCCAGCGCCCGAGATCGCGATCTCGCCGGGGCCGCATATTCCGTCATCTCACGCGAACAGAAGCTCAAGATCGTTGGCGTTGCCGACCTCGACCCGGAGAGCATGCGCGGTCCGACCCGCGCCAAGGTATTTCTGCCGCTGAAGCTGGCCGAAAGCCTTCACGTGATGCAGCCCACCGACCTGCGTGAGATCTCACGAGCTGCGAGCGATCAACCGGTTTACTCCTCGATCAGCGTGCGCGTGAAGAATCCAACTCAGGTCCAAGTCGTAGAAGACGCCATCAAGAAAATGGGCTTCACCACTTTCTCTCTGCTCGATGCGAGCCAGAGTCTGCGCACCTTTTTCAAAGTTCTCGATTTGTTTCTGTTGATTTTCGGCAGTCTAGCGCTGGCAGTCGCATCGATCGGAATCGTCAACACGCTGGTCATGGCGATCCTGGAACGCCGCCGCGAGATCGGCATCATGAAAGCCATCGGCGCCAGTGATGGGGATGTCAAGAAGCTATTCTTCGCCGAGGCCGGCGCCATGGGAATCCTTGGGGGAATCGCGGGAGTCGCGCTCGGATGGGCAATCGGCCGCATCATCAACTTCGCAACCAACATCTACCTCAGACGCGAGTCCCTTACTCCGGACAACTTCTGGTCGGTGCCGTGGTGGCTGGTCGGGTTAGCGATCGGATTCTCGCTCCTCGTCAGCCTGGTGTCCGGCTTGTATCCCGCCGGACGCGCCGCGAAGCTTGATCCCGTACAGGCGCTGCGCTACGAATGAACGGACTCGAATGATTCGCGCCTTCAGGATGGTCTTATTCCTTTTGATTGCTGGCGCCTCGGCGGCCGCGCAGAGCCGCATCGACTGCAGCGCCCTGAACAGCCACGTCCTCAAACAGGTAATCCATTATTGCGTCTACTTGCCCGCAGGCTACGATGCCGCTAAAGCGCCGACCGTGTCAAAGCGCTATCCTGTGCTCTATTTTCTGCACGGTCTGGGCGACAACGAGCAGACACTCTTCAATAGTGGCGGCTGGACTTTGCTCGATGATCTGCGCAACCAGCACAAGATGGGCGACTTTCTAATCGTCGCACCCGAAGGCAGGCGCAGCTTCTACATCAACTCCGCCGACGGCTCCGTACGCTACAGCGACTTTTTTCTACAGGAATTTCTGCCTCACATCGAGAGCAAATACCGGATCCGCCCTGGCCGCGCGGGACGCGCCATTAGCGGAATTTCTATGGGCGGATACGGAGCATTGCGCTTCGCGTTCGTGCATCCTGAACTTTTCTCCGCTGTGAGCGCGCAGAGCGCCGCGCTCATCACCGAATCGCCGCAAGCACTGGACTCCGCGTCGCGCACCGGAGCACCTTTGGCCGGAGTGCTCGCCGCCGTGTTCGGCAAGCCGATCAACGTGCCCCACTGGAATGACAACAGTCCATTTGTCCTGGCAAAAAGAAACGCCGCAGCTCTCATGAAGTTGGCGATTTATTTCAACTGCGGCCAGGATGACAACTACGGTTTCGAAAAAGGAGCAGCCGCCTTGCACAACGAACTACAAAAAGAAAGCGTGAAGCACGAATATCGAGCCTACCCCGGCGACCACAGCCTGACATATTTCCTGTCGCACTTCGCCGAAGTCATGGAATTTCATTCCAGAGCATTCGGCCTGCTGCCGCAGCATGAAATGCTTCGCCCTGTTGTAGACTGACCAGCAGTGTCGGAATGGCGTGGCATGTCTTGCTGAGCCTGACGGTGTAATGTTCTGGAATACCGCGTAAGATTGCGTCATCTATAGCACCCGGAGAGGTGGCCGAGTGGTTGATGGCTCCGGTCTTGAAAACCGGCGTACCCGAAAGGGTACCGGGGGTTCGAATCCCTCCCTCTCCGCCAGTCATTAAATTTCCCTGTCATTTCCTAATTTCCCTCTGTTTTTTACTATTCGCTTTACTTTTCTCTCCCGTGCGGTATCGTTCGGCCAAGGGATTAATCGGGGAGGCCGAACGTGGCGAACAGAACCGCAACGCTGTATATCCATTACAAAAGAGCCGACGGAAAATGGGCTTATGCCAAGCCTGTCGTTAAGGCGAACGGCCGAATAAAGCCCCTTTACGTGCTCGATGAGGGCGATGAGAAGCACCACCTCGAAGCGCGGTACAAGGTGAGCTGGTACGAATCTGGCAGGAAGCGTTTCGAAGACGTGGGCCAGGACGCCGACGTGGCGGTCGCAGCCCTTAACCGTCGAGAAAAGGCGCTGGAAGCCATTGCTGCCGGGCTGGAGGTCAAAGGAGAGGGCAAGGATAAAGGCCGGGTAACGGTCAGCGCCGCGATTGCGGTGTACCTGAGCGACACGAAGGACGGCAAGGCTCCCAAAACCTACACTAGTCGCAAGCGCACGCTGGAGCTATTCCAGCAGTCCTGCAGCAAAATCTTCCTGGACCAGATTGAGACCCGTGACATGCTGGATTTCAGGGGTTTCTTAAAGCGCAAGGGCCTGGCAGACCGAACGGTATTCAATCACTTTGAAGCAGCCAACTCGTTTCTGCGCGCAAACGGCATCAAGGATATCGTGCCGAAGCACGAGTGGCCGAGTTTTGACGAGAAACCCGTCAAAGAGTACCAGCCGGAGGAACTCGCCAAACTATTCAAGGCGGCAGATGAGCGGGAGTGGCTGCTGTTTCAATTTTTTCTCGGCTCCGGCGGTCGGGAGGGCGAGGTCGCCCGGCTAAAGTGGCCCGACATTGATTTCAAAGACAGAAAAGTCCTGTTCGTTTCCCAGCAGGGGGCCAGCACGAAAAACCGCAAATCGCGCCCAGTCCCGTTGCCGGATCATTTGGTAACGGCACTCAAGAAATATCAAAGCAGCAATGGAGACACACAATATGTATTCCCAAACGGCCAGGGCGGGATGGAAGGCCATTTTCTCCGCATCCTGAAAAACCTTGCCCACCGCGCCAAATTGAATTGCGGCCACTGCAAGAACACGGGCGAGAAAAAGAAGCAAAACTGTAAACAGAATCCAGCGTGCGGGGAGTGGGAGCTACATCGCTT
>DATBYA010000173.1:0-2821 GCA_036514015.1 Candidatus Sulfotelmatobacter sp. | reverse complement strand
CGAGCGCAGCCGGAATCTCACTCGTTCCCCGATTCTGCGTGCTTGTGAATTCCGACCGTATCTCTGATAATCTAGGAACGTCTGGCAATACCTCCTCTGTGGCGCTATGGTGCAACGGTTAGCACGCGGCCCTTTCAAGGCTGAAATACGGGTTCGATTCCCGTTAGCGCTACCAAGACCCTAAAAAGTCAACAAAAACGAAGGTAGTCCCGCGACTGTTGCCCAACTCCAAAAAGCCAAGGGGTTCAACTGTGACGTGCTGAATGAGCGGGCGCGCGGTTTTAAGGACAGGGACAGGAAAATCGCAACGGAATTCTGGACGACCTTGGACTCGAGCTTTTGCTGCGCATTCGACATCGCGTCGCGATGACGTTTTGGGGAGACCAACGATCGCTTAATAGAAAAGCTTGAACTGCGGCGCGCCAGCATGCTAATAGAGCTACTTGCTGGGCGTACAGGAGGCGAAAAGGCCGCCGCGGCGAGGGGGCACCGGCTCGAAGCAAAATGAAAGGCCACGGGCAGACTCGCATCCTGGGGAGAAACAAAGCGGGGATCGCTGTGTGGCTCATAGGCGCTTTGCTAGCTGCCCCACTGTGTTGCGCGGCCCCGACGGACCCCTCGCAGATTCCCAACATTTTCGCACCGCAGTCAACGCCTGCGCACTCCATCTTTCGTTTGTCATTGCTGGTTCTGGCGATCACCGGCGCCATTTTTGCGGTTGTGTTCAGCTTGCTGGCGTACTCCGTCACGAAGTTCCGCAAGCGCGTTGACGACGATGGCCGCGAGCCTCCGCAAGTTTATGGCAGCAACCAGGTGGAATTAGCCTGGACGGTGATTCCAATACTCATCGTACTGGTGCTTTTCCTCGCCACGGCACGCGTGATCCATTCCATCCAGGACGCACCTCAACCTCCACGCGCGATCGAGGTCATCGCCATCGGCCACCAATTCTGGTGGGAATTTCGCTATCCGGCTCTGGGAGTTGTCACCGCCAACGAGCTGCATGTTCCGGTTAGCAACTCGTCGAGTTCGACTCCCACTTTTCTCACTCTTCTTTCCGCTGACACGGACCACAGCTTTTGGGTGCCGCGTCTTGCTGGAAAGACGGACTTGATTCCTAACCGAGTGAATCACACCTGGATCGATCCCGAGCAGACCGGAATTTATCTCGGTCAATGCGCGCAGTATTGCGGCGTCCAGCACGCCAAAATGCTGCTGCGGGTTTATGTGGATTCGCCGGAACAATTCAACCACTGGGTCGAGGAGCAAAAAAAGCCGGCCGTCGCGAGTGACGCGGTTGTGGAAGGCCGCCGCATCTTTGAGTCTACTGCCTGCGTGAACTGCCACGCTGTTTCCGGAACCATCGCAGATGGACATTTTGGTCCTGACCTCACGCATTTGATGAGTCGTGACACCATTGCATCGGGCGCTGCATCCAACACTGCGGAAAACCTGCGGGCCTGGATACAGGAACCCGACGCAATCAAGCCAGGCTCGTTGATGCCGCCCATGCAGTTAAACAAGAAAGATATGGACGCGCTTACGGCGTATCTGTTGACGCTGCGCTAAGCACGAGGAAATCGCGATGTCGTCAGAATCCATCGCCCTCAGCACAGTCGGCGACGCCCGGCCCATCGGCGAGCGGCTGCACGATTGGGTTATCACTGTAGACCACAAGAAGCTGGGAATTCTTTACATCGTCTACGGGCTCATCTTCCTCATCATTGGCGGCATTGAAGCGACTATCATGCGGATTCAGCTCATCGTTCCTCACAATCATTTTGTTTCGCCCGAAGTTTTCAACCGCATGTTCACGATGCACGGCACCACAATGATTTTTTTCGTGGTCATGCCCATCCTCTTTGGCTTCGGCACTTATCTGATTCCGCTGATGATTGGCGCCCGGGATATGGCTTTTCCACGATTGAACGCCTTCAGTTTTTGGATGACCGCGTTCGGAGGCGTCCTGCTTTATTTCAGCTTCATCGGTGGCAACGGACTATACGGTGCGGGCAATGCGCCTGACGTCGGATGGTTTGCCTATGCGCCGCTTACGGCGCGCGCATTCTCGCCCGGGCACAGCACCGATTTCTGGACGCTGGCGCTGCTTGTCTCCGGCGTCGGCAGTATCGGCACGGCGGTAAATTTCATAGCTACCATTTTGTGCATGCGCTGCCCGGGCATGACCCTCGGCAAAATGCCCCTGCTCGTGTGGCTCAATTTAATTATGGGCGGGATGCTGATCCTGGCGATCTCGCCTCTTACCGCGGCGCAGATCATGCTTTCGATTGACCGCTATCTCGGGGGGCACTTCTTTGACACGCAGGCCGGAGGCTCCGCCGCGCTCTGGATGCATTTCTTTTGGATTTTCGGCCACCCGGAAGTTTACATTCTGGTCGTCCCGGCGTTCGCGTTCGCTTCCGAAATTATTCCGGTGTTCTCGCGCAAGCCGATCTTCGGTTATCCGGTGATGGTCGCGGCGACGATCTGCATCGGGTTCATCAGCTTCAGCGTCTGGGCTCACCATATGTTTACCATCGGCATGAGCTCCTATGGCAACACCTTCTTTACCGTCACCTCGATGATCATTGCTGTTCCTACAGGGATCAAGATCTTCAACTGGCTCGGCACGATGTGGGGCGGGAAGATTCATTTCAAAGCTCCGATGCTGTTCTGCATTGGATTCTTGTTTCAGTTTCTGATCGCGGGTCTCACCGGAATCATGCTGGCCACTTCTCCGTTCGACTGGCAGCTGGGCAACTCCTATTTTGTGGTTGCGCATTTTCACTACGTCATCGCCGGCGCAATTCTCTTCACCATT
>DATBYA010000172.1:0-6014 GCA_036514015.1 Candidatus Sulfotelmatobacter sp. | reverse complement strand
TAAACCCACACCCAAAGCAGTTCTGGCTTGCTCAGGTTAGGAATTTGCCCGCGAAGACCAAGGTCGAGAGCAATGGAGGCGAGCACGTCGTTAACCGTGCAAAGATAGAAATTCCACCCTTCGGGCATAGCCGTAATATTTTGACCTGACCGGGGCTTTTTGTACCAGCCGACGTGAGAGAGAATTCACGAGGAGGATGGCTGGATATGCCCATCAAGAGGTACAAAGCAGAACAGATCGTGACGATACTGCGTCAGATCGAAGTAGGAATTGCGAACGGAAAGCTCACCCCACAAGCGTGCAAGGAAGCTGAAATCACGGTGCAGACGTTCTACCGATGGCGGAAGGAATACGGCGGCCTGAAGTTGGATCAAGCAAAACGACTGAAGGAACTGGAGAAGGAGAACGCCAAGCTCAAGCGAGTGGTGGCGGAGCTGTCGCTGGAGAAGCAAGTTCTCAAGGATATTGCGGAGGGAAACTTCTAAGCCCTGAGCGGCGTCGCAGTGCGGTGGAGCATGCACGGGAGAAGCATGAACTCTCCGAGCGGCATGCTTGCCGGCTGGTGAATCAGTGGCGTGGAACGCAGCGCTACCTGCCGATCCAGCGAGTGGATGAAGATGCGCTGACGCGAGCGATTATTACCCTGGCCAGTGAGTATGGCCGTTACGGCTACCGACGAATCACGGCGCTGTTGCGGACGGCAGGCTGGCAGGTGGGGAAAGATCGAGTGCAGCGCATCTGGCGTCGCGAAGGGCTGAAGATACCCAAGAAACAAAAGCCAAGGAGAAGGCTCTGGTTGAATGACGGCTCTTGCGTGCGGCTAAGGCCGGAGCGGGCGAATCACGTGTGGAGCTACGATTTCGTGAGTGCCATGACCCACGATGGCAGAATGATCCGCATGCTGACGATGAACGATGAATACACGCGAGAGTGTCTGGTGATCCGTGTAGCTCGAAGACTTGGGAGCTACGAGGTCATCGAGGCGCTGGCTGATGTGATGCTGTGGCGAGGAGTTCCAGAGAACATTCGATCTGACAACGGACCGGAGTTCGTGGCTGGGGAACTTCGGAAGTGGTTGGGGAATCTGGGAACGGGAACTTTGTACATTGAGCCAGGGAGTCCATGGGAGAACGGTTACTGCGAGAGTTTCAATGGGAAATTGCGAGATGAATGCTTGAACGAAGAGATTTTTTACTCGCTGAGAGAGGCGCAGATCGTGATCGAGAAATGGCGAGTGGAATACAACACAACGCGGCCGCACTCGTCGCTCGGCTACAGGCCACCGGCACCAGCGGCGTTCGCGCCGCACTTGGCGGCTCTCCGGTCGCCTACGGCTCCCTGCGAGCCGCCAAGTGCATCCTTACCCGACGAGATTGTGATGTAAACTCTCTCACTCGCCGTGGTACAAAAAGTCGGTCCGGTCAGGTCAGCGGAGCCTTGCAACGTAGGGCGGTTAGTGCCGTCCCTTAACTTTGCTCTGAGCGATCCGTGCCTTCACTATTTCCTTGATCAACGCTGTGGGCAGCTGTTTGTCGAGGGGAAACTGAATGGTTCCTTTAGAAGTGGAAAAGTCACGAAGTTCGTCTTTAAACATCTCGATGACGGAGGCTGTGGGAAACAAACTACAGTGGTCCGAGAACCCCGCAAACCAAACGAGAACTCCTGATTTAATCTTGAATGCAGGAATGCGATAGCTAATCGTCTCGATTGCGTCTCGCGGCATCGTGGAGCGAATCACATTGTGCATTTTGATTAGGTTTTTACGGGCCGGAATCGGGACCGTAGCAAGGTATTCAGAGAAGCCTTTCGGAACGTCTTTTGCCTTCTTCACTGAACTGCGGCCCACTGCTTTTGTTTTCTTCATGGATTCGATGCTATAAGAAAGAGCGCCCGCCAGTCCATGTCCCCTAGTTCGGTTTCCAGTTCGAGCTCCGCCGTTACGTTGAACTAAGTCCTGGAGAGTCGCCAGACCGCACCCGTCCGGCCTAGTACCCACATCTCCGGTTAGCGCGTTTACCAGGCGCATGCGTGGCGCGGAACACGTGGAGCTCGAAGGGATGAGTCATTGGAGGAGTTTGTAAAACTTGATCGTCTCTTCTGAATGCCGCGTCGCTAGTACACTGGGTATGGTCCGTGCGATCTGAGAGTCTTTGCGAACTCACTCAGCTGACGGTCTCTGGCCTCAAGAGAACCCCATTCTCCCAGCACGAGGCCACACTTGGGACACAGCATCAGGTACACCAATTCACCCTTCTGTTCCGCACCGAAAGTGAAATTCGGTGGCTCCTTACAGGTTGAGCAGATGAAAATTAGGGTCCCGTTCCGAGCCTTCATTCCCGACAGATGATTCTCAATCACGTCAACACCTCAAGCTGGATGAACGATACAACTTCCTTAATCTTGGGATGCAAACGAGCTCCTCGTAGGTGCCCTGCCTACACATCGATTGTATGGTTTCGTCTTGACGACTCTATAATATCGCGCTACGATACAAATGTACACAAGGTAGCATTAGGACGCGATTGAATTCCGCTCCCGATTACAGAGCTCTAGCCGATTTTCGGTATGAGATTCGACGTTTCCTGAATTTCAGCGAGCGCGCCGCCCGAGAAGCGGGACTGGAGCCGCACCAACATCAGGCGCTGTTAGCCATCAAAGGTCTTGGGCCTCACCGTGTCGCCACCATTGGAGTCCTTGCTGAAAGGCTTCAGGTTCGGCACCACAGCGCTGTCGAGCTGGCAGACCGCCTTCAATCCAAGGGCTTAGTCCGTCGGTCACGCAGTGAATCCGACCGCCGCCAGGTTCGGCTGCTACTTACGACTCAGGGGGAGAATCTGTTACGACGTGTGACGCTGCCCCACCGGTCGGAATTACGGTCGGCTGGTGTGAGGCTTCTGGAAACACTCGCAGGTGTTATTGCGAGTGCCGACTCATCGAAACGGATTCCCTCGCGGACTTGTTCAGCAAAGCACAAATCGAATCGCCACAAACGTAAAACCTCCGCTAAAGTGAAAAGGTAAGAGAACTCATGTCCTCCGCTACGTCAACGCCAGCACCCGAGGGTCCATTCCAGCAATCACAGAAAGGAGCTGTTTATAGGCTTGAGATTATTTCCTTGCTCGCGGCTCTTGTAGGTATTTTGGCGGGACTGATCGCGTACGTCCTTTATGACTTAATCGGCCTTATTACCAATCTGGCTTACTACCACGAGTGGTCGTTTCATTTCCGCAGTCCCGAGCACACACAACTGGGTCTTTGGATTATCGTAACCCCGGTGATCGGCGGCATCATTATCGGTTTCATGGCTAAGTATGGCTCTGAAAAGATCAAAGGTCATGGAATCCCTGAGGCTATGGAAGCGGTCCTGACATCGCGCAGCCGCATTGAAGCGAAGGTCGCTATCTTGAAGCCGTTATCTGCCGCCATTGCTATCGGTACCGGAGGGCCGTTCGGAGCGGAAGGTCCCATCATTCAAACGGGAGGCGCCTTCGGGTCGCTGGTCGGTCAATTGATATCGACGACCGCTTCGGAACGTAAGGTCCTTCTTGCCTGCGGAGCAGGCGCCGGTATGGCCGCTACGTTCAACACGCCAGTCGCTGGAGTTATCCTTGCAATCGAACTACTGCTTTTTGAGTTTCGCGCACGATCCTTCATCCCTCTGGTAATCGCCTGCACGCTGGCAACGAGTGTGCGGGCTGTCCTGCTAGGCCAGCGATCGATGTTTTCTGTTGCCAACGTGAATTTCGATGTCCTGCATGGGCTGCCGTTTTACCTAATCCTTGGAGTTTTGAGCGGCTTTGTAGCCGTCGGCTTTACCAAGCTACTTTATTGGGTAGAAGATCGGTTCGATGATCTTCCGATTGACGATTTGTGGCATCCGGCAATCGGTGCGCTAGGGCTCGGCATTATAGGATACTTCGTGCCTCGCGTCCTCGGCGTCGGTTATGACACCATTTCCGACATCCTCAACAATAACCTGGCCCTGAAACTCTTAATTCTGATTGCTGTATTCAAGACCTTAGCTCTTGTGATCTCACTCGGTTCGGGGACCTCTGGTGGTTTGCTTGCCCCAATGTTTATGTCAAGCGCGGCAGTGGGCGGCGTGTTCGCAATGACCGTAAATCTGGTTTTCCCGAGCGCACACCTGTCCCCGGGAGCTTATGCACTGGTGGCCATGGCCGCCGTCTTCGGGTCGGCCTCGCGAGCAACGTTTGCCTTCATCGTCTTTGCTTTTGAGATAACTCATGATTACAACGCAATTCTTCCCTTAATGCTTGCCTCTGTGATCGCAGACATGATCGCACTTCGTTACTTACCGAGTTCAATTATGACCGAAAAACTGGCGCGGCGTGGCTTGAGAGTTCCCGGCGAATTCGAAGTCGGCGTTATGCAATTGGTACGCGTTGGTGAAGTCATGCGCACAGACGTGAATTCAATACCGCCGGAAATGACCGTCGCCGAGCTAGCCGCGAGGATGGGTCGTGGGGAGCCAAAATACAATCTCACGCAGGGATTGCCAATCGTAGGTGACGGAGAACATCTCTTGGGCGTGGTCACGCAAGGCGATTTGCTGCGGGCGCTTGAAGATGACTCGAGGGGCGCGATTACAGTTCTTGACGCAGGCTCGAGCAAGCCCATTGTGGCGTATGCTGACGAATTTGTGCACGACGCGATGCTCCGGATGCTTGAGAACAATATCGGACGTCTTCCAGTCGTCACCCGAGAAGATCCTCAAAAGATGGTGGGCTATTTCAATCGCGTGAGCGTTCTCGACGCATGGACGCGCCATGTGGAGGAAGAAGGATTGCGTGAACATGGCTGGATCCGCAAATGGAAGAGTGCAAATCACGGGACAAGAATGGCACGTCCGACTGTCGGAAAATGAATAACAGGAAGAGAAGCGAAGGCGCACGATCGTACATGGCCGGCGCACAAATTCTTATAGCCGAACACGGCGCCGTTTGCCATCTTGAATTCGGCGCGAACCCCGCGGAAGAACATCCATAGGTACTGGGCCCTCTTGTAGTGTCGTCGTTGCAAGACCACCTCGGCCATTCCATAAACTGGAGCAAAATAATGATGATCCGTCGCTCAACGACAGCCTCCCTCGCGGCCTTTGTTTCTGTGGCACTTTCAACCCTTCGCGCCGCCAAATCCGAATACGCCAAGCTGCAATAATCTGGCGCCGACGAATTGGTAATTGACTAACGGTTCGGACGAATCCGTCCTAGTGCCTGGTAAGTCGCGTAACCGGACAATGAGAGCGAGTTTCCGATTAATGCGTTAATCATTGGGGTCACGGCTTCGGAACGTGTGGGTCGCCAATTTCTGGGCGGCACTCATCTCGATGCCATTGAATCGTAGCGTAGTGTTCGTGGTCAGTACTTCCATTGCGATAAATTGCGACCGCGTCCCAGTTAGTCTCAGTTCCATCGCAATCATTGGTCGGCAGACATGTGGCGTTGACAAACTCCCCCATTCGCATTCTTCCTCTGTCTTGGGCAGGCACGATTTCGTCGAGCACCTCCGTCAACTGCTTTGAGTCGATTGTGACACCGCGACTCTTTATCATGGCTCCCGATTGGTCCGGCCCGACTACAATTTCGCAGGCGTGTCCGCTTTTCCCAAAACTGACGGTCGCTACAATTCCTGGCCTCACTCGGTAGGTCTCGCAAACAGGTGGGCCGTATCGCTTACTAAAGTCGATTGCGGTACCAGACGGAAGCAAGATACCCAGCGCGAAAAGAGTCGAAACCGCAGCAATGAATAGTCTCATCGAAGATAACCTCGCTCACGGTTACTACTTAGAGAACACCAGTATAGACGTGAAAGCGATTCACTTGGACGTATAGTCGCGTAACCGGAAACTAGGGAAATCCACTTTACCGGTAAATGCTGCCAGCTCAGGTGGTCGATGCAACACTTGCGCGCAGTTTACTCGCTGGCGTTTCGAATCCCAATGTCTTTCTGGGTCGTTGATTCAAGCGCAGCGAGACATGGTCGAGCTGCGCTTG